>NZ_JAMDGS010000013.1:0-297479 GCF_028657055.1 Pseudomonas aphyarum | reverse complement strand
GATTGCGGTGTGTGAAGACGCAATGAACCGAAAGTTCGACGCTCACAAAACACCTAGCTGTCACATACCCAATTTGCTGAAGCGAGGCCATCCGGCCACGACTCAGTACCCGAATTTCTTGACGACCATAGAGCGTTGGAACCACCTGATCCCATCCCGAACTCAGAAGTGAAACGATGCATCGCCGATGGTAGTGTGGGGTTTCCCCATGTGAGAGTAGGTCATCGTCAAGATTAAATTCCGAAACCCCAATTGCGAAAGCAGTTGGGGTTTTGTTTTGCCCGCAGGAAAATGGATTGTTTGAATTCTATGCAGCGGCCCGGTGCATGGCTATTATTCGGGCCTCATTCTGAGGCGAGACCTGCATGCTGACGTTGTTGAACCTTCTGAAGGATGGTCGATTCCATTCCGGTCAGGCCCTGGGTGTTGCTCTGGGAATTAGTCGAAGTGCGGTGTGGAAGCAGCTTCAGCATCTGGAGGCAGAGCTTGGGTTATCCATACATAAAGTTCGAGGGCGGGGCTATCAATTGGCATCGCCACTGGCGTTGCTTGACTCGCTCGCAATAGAGGAAGGTCTTGCCGGCTGGTCTGTCAGTGTCTTGGATTCCGTCGACTCTACTAATGCTGAATCGCTGCGCGCGGTGGATGGGGGGCGGGCGGCTCCCTTTCTTGTGCTGGCTGAGCGCCAGAGCTTAGGGCGGGGGCGCAGAGGCCGTAAATGGGTGAGTCCGTTTGCTGAAAATCTCTATTACAGCCTCGTGTTGCGTATCGATGGTGGGATGCGTCAGCTCGAGGGGCTAAGTCTCGTTGTCGGTCTCGCGGTCATGCAGACACTGCGCACGCTTGGGGTGCCAGGTGCGGGGCTGAAATGGCCCAATGATGTTTTGGTTGGGCGAAAAAAAATTGCAGGCATCCTGCTGGAGCTCGTCGGAGATCCAGCGGACGTTTGTCATGTAGTGTTGGGCGTGGGCATTAATGTGAACATGCAGGCTACAGACGAAGTCGATCAGCAATGGACTTCAATGCGTCTAGAGTCGGGTAAATCTTGTGATCGCAATATTCTGGCGGTTGAGCTGAGTAAGCAGTTGCAACTCTATCTGCGACGTCACCAGTCAGGTGGCTTCTCTGCGCTTCAGGCGGAGTGGGAGGCGAGCCATTTGTGGCAGGGGCAGCCGGTTTCTCTCACTGCCGGTGTCAATCAGGTAGAGGGTGTGGTGCTGGGAATCGATAATCAAGGCGCGCTGCGGCTAAAGGTAGATGGTGTGGAAAAGGTCTTTAGTGGTGGTGAGCTCAGCTTGAGGTTGCGTGATGATTCTTGAGCTCGATTGTGGAAACAGTTTTATCAAGTGGCGGGTGCTGAGTGCAGCGTTGGGCGCCTTGGTCGCAGAAGGTGTGGTCGACTCTGATGGCGCCTTGGTCGACAGTCTTCGGTCGCTTGAGAAGGTATCTCTCGGTAAATGTCGCCTTGTCAGCGTAAGAACTGAAGATGAGACCAATTTGCTGATTGGCTTGCTCAAGCACGAGTTCGGCATTTCCGTTGTCTGTGCGGCGCCCGCTCGCGAGATGTCCGGCGTAAAGAATGGTTACGACGACTATGAGCGCCTTGGTCTCGATCGCTGGCTGGCGATGCTTGGTGGTTTTCACCTGGCTAAAGGTGCTTGTCTGGTTCTTGACTTCGGGACGGCAGTGACTGCGGACTTTATCTCCGCGGGCGGTGAACATCTGGGAGGCTTCATTTGTCCTGGCATGCCGCTGATGCGTAATCAGTTGCGTACGCATACTCGAAAAATTCGCTATGGAGACCTGGCGGCGGAGCGAGCATTGACGAGTCAGGCTCCTGGGCGCAACACAGCTGAGGCTGTCGAGCGTGGCTGTTCGTTGATGCTAAGAGGATTCGTATTGACGCAGCTGGAGATGGCTCGTTCTTACTGGGGTGATGACTACAGTGTCTTCATTACGGGTGGTGATGCCGAGTTGGTCTCGGATGTCGCGCCTGAGGCTCGGGTTGTTGCCGATTTGGTGTTCGTGGGTTTGGCTATGGCGTGTCCTTTGTCCTGAGGTTTGTATGCGTTGGTTGTTCCTTCTGCTTCTGGTACTCAATGTGTTTTATTACGTCTGGCATCAGCAGGAGGCCCCGCTACGCGCAAAGGATGTCACGCCGCTCAGTCTTTATCGCGGCTCGCAACAGGATATTCGCTTGCTGAGTGAGGCTGGTGGTGATGCTTCCCGTGAAAAAAGGACTGGGGGAAGGTCTGATGGGCAGTGCCTTTATGTAGGTGGTCTGGCGCGCCCCGAGTCCGTTCAGGCGTTGGAGCAGCGTTTGACGGAGCTTGGAGCAAAAGCTCTTCCTTCATCAAAAGAGTCTTCCGGCGGCTCATATTGGTTCCAGATTACGCCCGAAACCCAGCGTTTGCTGGGTGATGCTCAGCTACAAAACCTTTCCAAGGAATTCAATGAGTTAAAACATAAAATAATGCTGTGCGAGGGGGTTGCACCTACTGAATAGTTTGCATAGAATGGCGCCCGCTCCACAGCGAAGACCTGAAAAGGTAGCAGCAGCGGGGCGGTGTCAATGCAGCTAACCTCAGGTTTTTAAATGAGAAAATGCTTGACAGGGGTTTGGCATAGTATAGAATGCCGGCCTGATTAGGAGGGGTTCCCGAGCGGCCAAAGGGATCAGACTGTAAATCTGACGTCTACGACTTCGAAGGTTCGAATCCTTCTCCCTCCACCAGATTTTAGCGTGAGCTGCAGGCTCCGCGGGTATAGTTTAGTGGTAGAACCTCAGCCTTCCAAGCTGATGATGCGGGTTCGATTCCCGCTACCCGCTCCAAGTTTGCAGGTTGTGCAAGGTGTTACGCTCTTGTAGCTCAGTTGGTAGAGCACACCCTTGGTAAGGGTGAGGTCAGCGGTTCAAATCCGCTCAAGAGCTCCATATAACAAGGCAGATATGAAAATATCTGCCTTTGTTTTAATGGCTTGTGTTGTTTGCTCAATTTCTTCTGTTAGGGGTGATATCGATGGCTAAGGAAAAATTTGATCGTTCCCTGCCGCACGTCAACGTTGGCACCATCGGTCACGTAGACCACGGTAAAACCACGCTGACCGCTGCTCTGACTCGCGTCTGCTCCGAAGTTTTCGGTTCGGCCGTAGTTGAATTCGACAAGATCGACAGCGCTCCAGAAGAAAAAGCTCGCGGTATCACCATCAACACCGCGCACGTTGAGTACAACTCGAACATTCGTCACTACGCTCACGTTGACTGCCCAGGTCACGCTGACTACGTGAAGAACATGATCACTGGTGCTGCGCAGATGGACGGCGCGATCCTGGTTTGCTCGGCCGCTGATGGTCCGATGCCACAAACCCGTGAGCACATTCTGCTGTCCCGTCAGGTAGGCGTTCCGTACATCGTGGTTTTCCTGAACAAGGCTGACCTGGTAGACGACGCGGAGCTGCTGGAGCTGGTTGAGATGGAAGTTCGCGACCTGCTGTCTACCTATGACTTCCCAGGCGACGACACTCCGATCATCATCGGTTCGGCTCGTATGGCTCTGGAAGGCAAGGATGACAACGAAATGGGCACCACCGCTGTTAAGAAGCTGGTGGAAACTCTGGACAGCTACATCCCAGAGCCGGTTCGTATGATCGACAAGCCGTTCCTGATGCCAATCGAAGACGTGTTCTCGATCTCGGGTCGCGGTACTGTTGTGACCGGTCGTATCGAGCGCGGTATCGTTCGCGTTCAGGATCCACTGGAAATCGTTGGTCTGCGTGACACTACCGTCACCACCTGCACCGGTGTTGAAATGTTCCGCAAGCTGCTCGACGAAGGTCGTGCTGGCGAGAACTGCGGCGTTCTGCTGCGTGGCACCAAGCGTGACGACGTTGAGCGTGGTCAGGTTCTGGTTAAGCCGGGTTCGGTTAAGCCGCACACCAAGTTCACTGCAGAAGTTTACGTTCTGAGCAAGGAAGAAGGCGGTCGTCACACTCCGTTCTTCAAAGGCTACCGTCCACAGTTCTACTTCCGTACTACTGACGTGACTGGTAACTGCGAGCTGCCAGAAGGCGTTGAAATGGTAATGCCAGGTGACAACATTCAGATGACTGTTACCCTGATCAAAACCATCGCGATGGAAGACGGTCTGCGTTTCGCAATCCGTGAAGGCGGCCGTACCGTTGGTGCTGGCGTCGTAGCCAAGATCATCGAGTAAACAGTTGTAATGTCTTTTTCAGGCCGGCATAATGGTCGGCCTGATTTTGTTTTAGGTCAGTAGCTCAATTGGCAGAGCGACGGTCTCCAAAACCGTAGGTTGGGGGTTCGATTCCCTCCTGACCTGCCAGATTCACTCGGTGTGTCTGGCTTTCTTTTCACAGGATCTTCATAGATGACTCCTAAAGCTGAAGCTCAAGGCTCTCGCTTCGATTTGCTCAAGTGGCTTGTAGTAGTCGCTTTGGTAATCGTTGGCGTTGTCGGTAATCAGTATTACGCTGCTTCGCCGATCCTGTACCGTGTACTCGCATTGCTTGTTATTGCTGCTGTAGCTGCCTTTGTAGGCCTACAGACTGCCAAGGGCAAGTCTTTCTTTGTACTGGTTAAGGAAGCTCGCACCGAGATTCGTAAAGTCGTATGGCCAACTCGCCAAGAAACCACGCAGACCACGCTGATTGTTGTGGCTGTTGTTCTGGTTATGGCGTTGCTGTTGTGGGGTCTTGATTCCCTGCTCGGCTGGCTTGTTTCCTTGATTGTCGGCTAAGGGTGTCCCGTGGCTAAGCGTTGGTACGTTGTGCATGCTTACTCGGGTTACGAGAAGCATGTCATGCGTTCGTTGATCGAGCGTGTAAAGCTGGCTGGCATGGAAGATGGCTTCGGCGAAATTCTGGTTCCCACTGAAGAAGTGGTTGAAATGCGTAATGGCCAGAAACGCAAAAGCGAGCGCAAATTCTTCCCAGGTTATGTGCTGGTTCAGATGGATATGAACGAGGGTACTTGGCACTTGGTCAAGGATACTCCTCGGGTGATGGGTTTTATCGGCGGTACTGCTGATAAGCCAGCACCAATCACTGATAAAGAAGCTGAGGCGATTCTGCGTCGCGTTGCTGACGGTAGTGACAAGCCGAAGCCGAAAACGTTGTTCGAGCCAGGCGAAACCGTTCGGGTCAATGACGGTCCGTTTGCTGACTTTAACGGTGTTGTTGAAGAAGTTAACTACGAAAAGAGCCGGATCCAAGTGGCAGTGCTCATTTTCGGACGCTCTACTCCGGTAGAGTTGGAGTTCAGTCAGGTCGAAAAGGTCTAGCTGAGCAAGCATCCCAACCCCACAGCCCTAGGCTGTGGGGTTTTGTCGTCACTGGGATAAACGCGCAAGTAACCGGGGAGCCTTTCGAGGCGTTCGAACCCGTAATTGGAGTGCCTCATGGCCAAGAAGATTACCGCTTACATCAAGCTGCAAGTGAAGGCCGCTCAGGCTAACCCAAGCCCACCTGTTGGTCCTGCTCTGGGTCAGCACGGCGTGAACATCATGGAATTCTGCAAAGCTTTCAACGCCCGTACCCAGGGTCTGGAAGCTGGTCTGCCGACTCCAGTGATCATCACTGTCTACAGCGACCGTAGCTTCACTTTCGAAACCAAATCCACCCCTGCTTCGGTTCTGCTGAAGAAAGCGGCCGGTCTGACCAGCGGTTCCGCTCGTCCGAACACCGTTAAGGTTGGCACTGTTACCCGTGCTCAGCTGGAAGAAATCGCGAAAACCAAAAACGCGGATCTGACTGCAGCTGATATGGATGCAGCCGTGCGTACTATCGCCGGTTCTGCTCGTAGCATGGGCCTTAACGTGGAGGGTGTGTAATGGCTAAGCTGACCAAGCGTCAAAAGGCTATCGCCGGCAAAATCGAAGCAGGCAAGGCCTACAACATTGTAGACGCCGCTGCGCTGCTGGCCGAGCTGTCGACTGTCAAGTTCAGCGAGTCGTTCGACGTAGCTGTAAACCTGGGCGTAGACCCGCGTAAATCCGACCAGGTCGTTCGTAGCGCTACTGTGCTGCCACACGGCACTGGCAAGACTGTTCGCGTTGCTGTGTTCACCCAGGGTCCAGCTGCTGAGGCCGCTCTGGCTGCCGGCGCTGACCGTGTAGGTATGGACGACCTGGCTGCCGAAATGAAAGGCGGCGACCTGAACTATGACGTAGTGATCGCATCCCCGGATGCAATGCGCGTTGTAGGTCAACTGGGTCAGATCCTCGGTCCACGTGGTCTGATGCCTAACCCGAAAGTCGGCACTGTTACCCCAGACGTCGCTACCGCGGTTAAAAATGCCAAGGCTGGTCAGGTTCGTTATCGCACCGACAAAAACGGCATCATCCACACTTCCGTTGGCAAGATCGGCTTCGATGCCGTCAAGCTGAAGGAAAACGTTGAAGCCCTGATCGCTGATCTGAAGCGTATCAAGCCAGCTTCTTCGAAAGGTATCTACGTCAAGCGCGTTACCCTGAGCACCACTATGGGCCCAGGTCTGGTCATCGACCAGAGCTCGCTGGACGCGTAAGACAAAAATTGGCGCAGTTGACTGCGCCAGTTGAAAGATTGGGGTCCCTGCCTGGCGGGGGCTATCCAAGACCGTAGGCGACGCAAGTCTTAAACCTCAAGCCTACGCAGATGGTGCTCCCGGTTCCTTACCGAATCAGACACCAAAACGACATTCGGTTTCGATCGAATGAAACGGTAACAAGCAGGAGTTAAACCCGTGGCAATTAATCTCGAAGACAAGAAGGCCATCGTCGCTGAAGTCAACGAGGCTGCCAAAGTCGCTCTGTCCGCTGTCGTGGTTGATGCCCGTGGCGTAACAGTAGGCGCAATGACCGGACTCCGTAAAGAGGCTCGTGAAGCTGGCGTTTACGTACGTGTTGTACGTAACACCCTGCTCAAGCGCGCTGTTGCTGACACTCCTTACAGTGTCCTCAACGACGTGTTCACCGGCCCGACCCTGATTGCATTCTCCAACGAACACCCGGGCGCTGCTGCTCGTCTGTTCAAGGAATTTGCCAAGGGTCAGGATAAGTTCGAGATCAAGGCAGCTTCGTTCGAGGGCAAGTTCCTCGCAGCGAATGAGATCGACGTGCTGGCAAGCCTGCCAACTCGCGACGAAGCTATTGCGAAACTGATGAGCGTGATTCAAGGCGCTACCAGCAAGCTGGCTCGTACTCTGGCGGCAATTCGCGATCAGAAAGAAGCAGCTGCAGCCTGAGGCTGAGCGTTTCCACTCTCGCGTATTTTTGTTTATTTCGACGGCCGTACAGGCTGTCCACCAAATCAGGAATTGAGTCATGTCTCTGACTAACGAACAAATCATCGAAGCAATCGGCCAGAAAACCGTTCTGGAAGTTGTTGAGCTGATCAAAGCAATGGAAGAAACCTTCGGCGTGACCGCTGCTGTTGCTGCTGCTGGTCCAGCTGCTGCTGCCGCTGTTGTTGAAGAGCAAACCGAGTTCAACGTTGTTCTGGTTGAAGCCGGCGAGAAGAAAGTAAACGTGATCAAGGCAGTTCGTGAACTGACCGGTCTGGGCCTGAAAGAAGCCAAAGAGAAAGTCGACGGCGCTCCTCAGGTTGTAGCTGAAGGCGTTTCGAAAGAAGCTGCTGAAGACGCTAAGAAGAAGCTGGAAGAAGCAGGCGCTAAAGTCGAGCTGAAATAAGCATCGACTTTGCTCCTCCAGCCCGAGCGTCAAGCGACAGGCTGATGGCTGGTGGCTCTTGCCACCGGCCTTTTTCCGTTATTGGCAGCCGACTGGGTCGGTGTCGATAACGAGCTGTAACCACCCGATGCGGTGGCGCAAACCATGGGGTTTGCACGATTTTCTGGCTGCTCCCGTCGGGAGGGGCCAAACAAGCAGGTGACCAAGCTGGGGAACGCTGATGGCTTACTCATATACTGAGAAAAAACGTATCCGCAAGGACTTTAGCAAGTTGCCGGACGTCATGGATGTGCCTTACCTCCTGGCCATCCAGCTGGATTCGTATCGTGAATTCTTGCAAGCGGGAGCGACTAAAGATCAGTTCCGCGACGTGGGCCTGCATGCGGCCTTCAAATCCGTTTTCCCGATCATCAGCTACTCCGGCAATGCTGCGCTGGAGTACGTCGGTTATCGCCTGGGCGAACCGGCATTTGATGTCAAAGAATGCGTATTGCGCGGTGTAACTTTCGCCGTACCTTTGCGGGTAAAAGTGCGCCTGATCATTTTCGACAAAGAATCGTCGAACAAAGCGATCAAGGACATCAAAGAGCAAGAAGTCTACATGGGTGAAATCCCATTGATGACTGAGAACGGTACCTTCGTAATCAACGGTACCGAGCGTGTTATCGTTTCCCAGCTGCACCGTTCCCCGGGCGTGTTCTTCGACCACGACCGTGGCAAGACGCACAGCTCCGGCAAACTGCTGTACTCCGCGCGCATCATTCCTTACCGCGGTTCGTGGCTGGACTTCGAGTTCGACCCGAAAGATTGCGTATTCGTACGTATCGACCGTCGTCGCAAGCTGCCGGCCTCGGTACTGCTGCGCGCGCTCGGTTATACCACCGAGGAAGTGCTGGACGCGTTCTACACCACCAACGTATTCCACGTGAAAGGCGAAGGCCTGAGCCTGGAGCTGGTGCCTCAGCGCCTGCGTGGTGAAGTTGCGGTTCTCGACATCCAGGATGACAAAGGCAAGGTGATCGTTGAGCAGGGCCGTCGTATTACTGCCCGCCACATCAACCAGCTGGAAAAAGCCGGGATCAAAGAGCTGGACGTGCCTCTGGATTACGTTCTGGGTCGTACCACCGCCAAGGCCATCGTGCACCCGGCTACCGGTGAGATCCTGGCAGAGTGCAACACCGAGCTGTCGACCGAGATCCTGGCGAAAATCGCCAAGGCCGGCGTCGTACGCATCGAAACTCTGTACACCAACGACATCGACTGCGGTCCGTTCGTCTCCGACACGCTGAAGATCGACTCCACCAGCAACCAATTGGAAGCGCTGGTCGAGATCTATCGCATGATGCGTCCAGGCGAGCCGCCAACCAAAGACGCTGCCGAGACCCTGTTCAACAACCTGTTCTTCAGCCCTGAGCGCTATGACCTGTCTGCGGTCGGCCGGATGAAGTTCAACCGTCGTATCGGTCGTACCGAGATCGAAGGTTCGGGCGTGCTGTGCAAGGAAGACATCGTCGCGGTACTGAAGACTCTGGTCGACATCCGTAACGGTAAAGGCATCGTCGACGACATCGACCACCTGGGTAACCGTCGTGTTCGCTGCGTAGGCGAAATGGCCGAGAACCAGTTCCGCGTTGGCCTGGTACGTGTTGAGCGTGCGGTCAAAGAGCGTCTGTCGATGGCTGAAAGCGAAGGCCTGATGCCGCAAGACCTGATCAACGCCAAGCCAGTGGCTGCGGCGGTGAAAGAGTTCTTCGGTTCCAGCCAGCTGTCGCAGTTCATGGACCAGAACAACCCGTTGTCCGAGATCACCCACAAGCGTCGTGTCTCTGCACTCGGCCCTGGCGGTCTGACTCGTGAGCGCGCGGGCTTCGAAGTCCGTGACGTACACCCGACTCACTACGGTCGTGTCTGCCCGATTGAAACGCCGGAAGGTCCGAACATCGGTCTGATCAACTCCCTGGCTGCTTACGCTCGCACCAACCAGTACGGCTTCCTCGAGAGCCCGTACCGCGTGGTGAAAGAGGGTGTGGTCACCGACGACATCGTGTTCCTGTCCGCCATTGAAGAAGCCGATCACGTGATCGCGCAGGCTTCGGCGACCATGAACGAGCAGAAAGTCCTGATCGACGAACTGGTGGCCGTACGTCACCTGAACGAATTCACCGTCAAGGCGCCTGAAGACGTCACCTTGATGGACGTTTCGCCGAAGCAGGTAGTTTCGGTTGCAGCGTCGCTGATTCCGTTCCTCGAGCACGACGACGCCAACCGTGCGTTGATGGGTTCGAACATGCAGCGTCAGGCTGTACCAACCCTGCGTGCTGACAAGCCGCTGGTCGGTACCGGCATGGAGCGTAACGTGGCTCGCGACTCCGGCGTTTGCGTCGTGGCTCGTCGTGGCGGCGTGATCGACTCCGTTGATGCCAGCCGTATCGTGGTTCGTGTTGCTGATGACGAAGTTGAAACCGGCGAAGCTGGTGTCGACATCTACAACCTGACCAAATACACCCGCTCGAACCAGAACACCTGCATCAACCAGCGTCCGCTGGTGAGCAAGGGTGATCGCGTTCAGCGCAGCGACATCATGGCCGACGGCCCGTCAACCGACATGGGTGAACTGGCTCTGGGTCAGAACATGCGCATCGCGTTCATGGCATGGAACGGCTTCAACTTCGAAGACTCCATCTGCCTGTCCGAGCGTGTGGTTCAGGAAGACCGCTTCACCACGATCCACATTCAGGAACTGACCTGCGTGGCTCGTGACACCAAGCTTGGCCCAGAGGAAATCACTGCGGACATCCCGAACGTGGGTGAAGCTGCACTGAACAAGCTGGACGAAGCCGGTATCGTTTACGTAGGTGCTGAAGTCGGCGCAGGCGACATCCTGGTAGGTAAGGTCACTCCGAAAGGCGAGACCCAGCTGACTCCGGAAGAAAAACTGCTGCGTGCGATCTTCGGTGAAAAAGCCAGCGACGTTAAAGACACCTCCCTGCGCGTGCCAACCGGTACCAAAGGTACTGTCATCGACGTACAGGTCTTCACGCGTGACGGCGTTGAGCGTGATGCTCGTGCACTGTCGATCGAGAAGTCCCAGCTGGACGAGATCCGCAAGGATCTGAACGAAGAGTTCCGCATCGTTGAAGGCGCGACCTTCGAACGTCTGCGTTCCGCTCTGGTAGGCCACAAGGCTGAAGGCGGCGCGGGCCTGAAGAAAGGTCAGGACATCACCGACGAAGTACTCGACGGTCTTGAGCATGGTCAGTGGTTCAAACTGCGCATGGCTGAAGATGCTCTGAACGAGCAGCTCGAGAAGGCTCAGGCCTACATCGTTGATCGTCGCCGTCTGCTGGACGACAAGTTCGAAGACAAGAAGCGCAAACTGCAGCAGGGCGATGACCTGGCTCCGGGCGTGCTGAAGATCGTCAAGGTTTACCTGGCAATCCGTCGTCGCATCCAGCCGGGCGACAAGATGGCCGGTCGTCACGGTAACAAAGGTGTGGTCTCCGTGATCATGCCGGTTGAAGACATGCCGCACGATGCCAATGGCACACCGGTCGACGTGGTCCTCAACCCGCTGGGCGTACCTTCGCGTATGAACGTTGGTCAGATCCTTGAAACCCACCTGGGCCTCGCGGCCAAAGGTCTGGGCGAGAAGATCAACCGGATGGTCGAAGAGCAGCGCAAAGTCGCTGAGCTGCGTACCTTCCTGGACGAGATCTACAACCAGATCGGCGGTCGTAACGAAGATCTGGACAGCTTCTCCGATCAGGAAATCCTGGATCTGGCGAAGAACCTGCGTGGCGGTGTTCCAATGGCCACTCCAGTGTTCGACGGTGCCAAGGAAAGCGAAATCAAGGCCATGCTGAAACTGGCAGACCTGCCAGAAAGCGGCCAGATGCAGCTGACCGACGGCCGTACCGGCAACAAGTTCGAGCGTCCAGTTACCGTTGGCTACATGTACATGCTGAAGCTGAACCACTTGGTAGACGACAAGATGCACGCGCGTTCTACCGGTTCGTACAGCCTGGTTACCCAGCAGCCGCTGGGTGGTAAGGCGCAGTTCGGTGGTCAGCGTTTCGGGGAGATGGAGGTCTGGGCACTGGAAGCATACGGTGCTGCTTACACTCTGCAAGAAATGCTCACAGTGAAGTCGGACGATGTGAACGGCCGGACCAAGATGTACAAAAACATCGTGGACGGCGATCACCGTATGGAGCCGGGCATGCCCGAGTCCTTCAACGTGTTGATCAAGGAAATTCGTTCCCTCGGCATCGATATCGATCTGGAAACCGAATAACACGTGACGCGATCGAGAGCGGGGCAGGATTGCCCGCTCTCTGCTCCGCCAGGAGGAAAGGCCTTGAAAGACCTACTGAATTTGCTGAAAAACCAGGGTCAAGTCGAAGAGTTCGACGCCATCCGTATCGGATTGGCCTCGCCTGAGATGATCCGCTCGTGGTCGTTCGGTGAAGTTAAAAAGCCGGAAACCATCAACTACCGTACGTTCAAACCTGAGCGTGACGGTCTGTTCTGCGCCAAGATCTTTGGCCCGGTAAAGGATTACGAGTGCCTGTGCGGTAAGTACAAGCGCTTGAAGCACCGTGGTGTGATCTGCGAGAAGTGCGGCGTTGAAGTTGCACTGGCCAAGGTTCGTCGTGAGCGCATGGCGCACATCGAACTGGCTTCGCCGGTTGCCCACATCTGGTTCCTGAAATCGCTGCCGTCCCGTATCGGCCTGCTGATGGACATGACCCTGCGTGATATCGAGCGCGTTCTCTACTTCGAGAGCTATGTCGTTATCGACCCGGGCATGACCACTCTTGAAAAAGGTCAGCTGCTGAACGACGAGCAGTACTTCGAAGCGCTGGAAGAGTTCGGTGACGATTTCGACGCCCGCATGGGTGCCGAAGCTGTCCGTGAACTGCTGCACGCTATCGACCTGGAACACGAGATTGGCCGTCTGCGTGAAGAAATTCCGCAAACCAACTCCGAAACCAAGATCAAGAAGCTGTCCAAGCGTCTGAAGTTGATGGAAGCCTTCCAGGGTTCCGGCAACCTGCCAGAGTGGATGGTGCTGACCGTTCTGCCGGTTCTGCCGCCAGATCTGCGTCCACTGGTTCCGCTGGATGGCGGTCGTTTCGCGACTTCCGACCTCAACGATCTGTATCGTCGAGTGATCAACCGTAACAACCGTTTGAAGCGTCTGCTGGATCTGTCCGCTCCGGACATCATCGTGCGCAACGAAAAGCGTATGTTGCAGGAAGCTGTCGATGCCCTGCTCGACAACGGTCGTCGTGGCCGCGCTATCACCGGTTCGAACAAACGTCCTCTGAAATCCCTGGCTGACATGATCAAGGGTAAGCAAGGTCGTTTCCGTCAGAACTTGCTCGGTAAGCGTGTTGACTACTCCGGTCGTTCGGTAATTACCGTAGGTCCGACCCTGCGTCTGCACCAGTGCGGTCTGCCGAAGAAGATGGCTCTCGAGCTGTTCAAGCCGTTCATTTTCGGCAAGCTGGAAATGCGTGGTCTGGCGACCACCATCAAAGCGGCCAAGAAAATGGTCGAGCGCGAGCTGCCGGAAGTTTGGGACGTTCTCGCTGAAGTGATTCGCGAACACCCGGTTCTTCTCAACCGTGCACCGACCCTTCACCGTCTGGGTATCCAGGCGTTTGAACCGGTACTGATCGAAGGTAAGGCTATCCAGCTGCACCCGCTGGTCTGCGCCGCGTACAACGCCGACTTCGACGGCGACCAAATGGCCGTGCACGTACCGCTGACGCTGGAAGCCCAGCTCGAAGCGCGTGCGTTGATGATGTCGACCAACAACATTCTGTCGCCAGCCAACGGTGAGCCAATCATCGTTCCGTCGCAGGACGTTGTATTGGGTCTGTACTACATGACCCGTGAAGCGATCAACGCCAAGGGCGAAGGTCGTGTGTTCGCGGATCTGCAGGAAGTTGACCGTGTGTTCCGTGCCGGCGAAGCCGCACTGCACGCCAAGATCAAGGTTCGTATCAACGAAACCGTGAACGATCGTGACGGCAACAGCGTGAACAACACCCGTATCGTCGACACCACTGTCGGCCGTGCGCTGCTGTTCCAGGTTGTGCCAAAAGGTCTGTCGTTCGACGTCGTCAACCTGCCGATGAAGAAAAAGGCGATCTCCAAGCTGATCAACCAGTGCTACCGCGTGGTTGGTCTGAAAGAGACCGTGATCTTCGCTGACCAGTTGATGTACACCGGTTTTGCCTACTCGACCATTTCCGGCGTTTCCATCGGTGTTAACGACTTCGTTATCCCGGATGAAAAAGCCCGCATCATCGGTGCTGCCACCGACGAAGTGAAAGAGATCGAGAGCCAGTACGCCTCCGGCCTGGTAACCCAGGGCGAGAAGTACAACAAAGTGATCGACCTTTGGTCGAAAGCGAACGACGAAGTCTCCAAGGCGATGATGGCCAACCTCTCGAAAGAGAAAGTCATCGACCGTCATGGCGACGAAGTCGAGCAAGAGTCGTTCAACTCGATGTACATGATGGCCGACTCGGGTGCGCGGGGTTCCGCAGCACAGATTCGTCAGCTGGCAGGTATGCGTGGTCTGATGGCCAAGCCGGACGGTTCCATCATTGAAACGCCAATTACTGCGAACTTCCGTGAAGGTCTGAGCGTACTCCAGTACTTCATCTCGACTCACGGTGCTCGTAAAGGTCTGGCGGATACCGCGTTGAAAACTGCGAACTCCGGTTACCTGACTCGTCGTCTGGTAGACGTGGCGCAGGATCTGGTCGTGACCGAGATCGATTGCGGCACCGAACACGGTCTGCTGATGACTCCGCACATTGAAGGCGGTGACGTTGTAGAGCCGTTGGGTGAGCGCGTATTGGGTCGTGTCATTGCCCGTGACGTATTCAAGCCGGGTACCGAGGACGTCATCGTTCCTGCTGGCACCCTGGTAGACGAGAAGTGGGTCGAGTTCATCGAGCTGAACAGCATCGACGAAGTGATCGTGCGTTCGCCGATCAGCTGCGAAACCCGCTATGGCATTTGCGCCAAGTGCTACGGCCGTGACCTGGCTCGTGGTCACCAGGTGAACATCGGTGAAGCGGTCGGCGTTATCGCTGCCCAGTCCATCGGTGAGCCGGGTACCCAGCTGACGATGCGTACGTTCCACATCGGTGGTGCGGCAAGCCGTACTTCCGCAGCCGACAGCGTTCAGGTGAAGAATGGCGGTACCGTCCGTCTGCACAACCTGAAACACGTTGAGCGTGTGGATGGCAACCTGGTTGCTGTGTCCCGTTCCGGTGAGCTGGCAATCGCTGACGACTTCGGTCGTGAGCGCGAGCGTTACAAGCTGCCGTACGGTGCCGTGATTTCGGTTAAAGAAGGTGACAAGGTCGACGCTGGCGCAATCGTGGCCAAGTGGGATCCGCACACTCACCCGATCGTTACCGAAATGAAAGGTACCGTGACCTACGTGGGCATGGAAGAAGGCATCACGATCAAGCGTCAGACTGACGAATTGACCGGTATGACCAACATTGAAGTACTCGATGCCAAAGATCGTCCGGCTGCCGGCAAGGACATCCGTCCTGCGGTGAAGATGGTTGATGACAACGGCAAGGATCTGTTGCTGCCAGGCACTGACGTTATCGCTCAGTATTTCCTGCCAGCCAACGCCCTGGTCGGTGTTGCGGACGGTGCGAAGATCGCGATCGGTGATGTTATCGCTCGTATCCCGCAAGAAACTTCGAAAACCCGTGACATCACCGGTGGTCTGCCGCGTGTTGCCGACCTGTTCGAAGCCCGTCGTCCGAAAGAAGCGTCGATTCTGGCTGAAGTCAGCGGCACCATCGCGTTCGGTAAAGAGACCAAAGGCAAGCGCCGTCTGGTCATTACCCCGAACGACGGTAGCGATCCGTACGAAGAGCTGATTCCGAAGTGGCGTCACCTGAACGTGTTCGAAGGCGAACAGGTAAACCGCGGCGAAGTTATCTCCGACGGTCCGAGCGATCCGCACGACATCCTGCGTCTGCTGGGTGTGAGCGCGCTGGCCAAGTACATCGTCAACGAGATCCAGGACGTTTACCGTCTGCAAGGCGTGAAGATCAACGACAAGCACATCGAGACCATCCTGCGTCAGATGCTGCGTAAAGTTGAGATCTCCGAGTCCGGCGACTCCAGCTTCATCAAGGGCGACCAGATGGAACTGACTCACGTTCTGGTAGAGAACGAGCGTCTGAATGCGGAAGACAAGTTTGTCTCCAAGTTCACCCGCGTTCTGCTGGGTATCACCAAGGCGTCGTTGTCGACCGAATCGTTCATCTCGGCGGCTTCCTTCCAGGAAACCACCCGCGTACTGACCGAAGCGGCCGTAACCGGCAAGCGCGATTACCTGCGCGGCCTGAAAGAAAACGTGGTTGTGGGTCGTCTGATCCCGGCCGGTACCGGTCTGGCTTATCACAGCGAGCGCAAGCGTCGTCGTGATGCAGACAAGCCGTTGCGCGTAAGCGCCAGTGAAGTGGAAGCTGCACTGACCGAAGCGCTGAACTCGAGCGGTAACTGAGTTCTGCGAAAAATGAGCTGAGGCCCTGATCAAGCCGTTCATCGAATCGAGACAATTTGTCGAGGTTCGACGAGCGGGGAGGTCGGGGCCTTGCCTTGACTGGGGACAAGATCCTCTTTAGACTCTTGATCCCCTAAATTTGGCGGGAATTCGTTCCTGCCATTTTGCTTTTCTTGCAAGACAATAGCGTCGCAAGACAACAGTGGAGCTAGTAGATGGCAACTATCAACCAGCTGGTACGTCAGCCGCGTAAGCGTATCGTCGAGAAATCCGACGTACCTGCGCTGCAGAACTGCCCGCAACGTCGTGGCGTGTGCACCCGTGTGTACACCACTACGCCGAAAAAACCTAACTCGGCACTGCGTAAAGTATGCCGTGTGCGTCTGACCAACGGTTTCGAGGTTTCCTCGTACATCGGTGGTGAAGGCCACAACCTGCAAGAGCACAGCGTGGTACTGATCCGCGGCGGTCGTGTAAAAGACTTGCCAGGTGTTCGTTACCACACCGTTCGCGGCTCCCTGGATACTTCCGGCGTTAAAGGTCGTAACCAAGGTCGTTCGAAGTACGGTACCAAGCGTCCGAAGTAATCGGCCGTTTTGCAGATTTTCATTTTATTGAGTCGATAAGAGTAAGGTCGGGCGCGCATCCACTGGATCTGTCCCGAGCTAACCTGAAGACCGTTTGAGGGCTTATCAATGCCAAGACGTCGCGTAGCAGCAAAGCGTGAGATTCTGGACGATCCGAAATACGGAAGCCAAATCCTCGCCAAATTCATGAACCACGTTATGGAAAGCGGCAAGAAAGCCGTTGCCGAGCGTATCGTTTATGGTGCCCTGGAAACCGTTGCGGCTCGCAAGACCGGCACCGATCCCCTGGAACTCTTCGAAAAAGCACTCGACGCCATCGCTCCGCTGGTCGAAGTGAAGTCGCGCCGCGTTGGTGGTGCTACTTACCAGGTTCCGGTCGAGGTTCGTCCGTCCCGTCGTAACGCTCTGGCAATGCGCTGGTTGGTAGACTTCGCCCGCAAGCGCGGCGAGAAGTCTATGGCTCTGCGCTTGGCTGGCGAGCTGCTGGATGCTGCTGAAGGTAAAGGTGCTGCTGTTAAGAAGCGTGAAGACGTGCACCGTATGGCCGAAGCTAACAAAGCTTTCTCGCACTACCGCTTCTAATTTTAGCTTCACTAATTTTGCGAGGGCTTTATGGCTCGTACTACTCCGATTAGTCGCTACCGTAACATCGGTATCGTCGCTCACGTGGATGCTGGCAAAACCACCACCACCGAGCGCGTCCTTTTTTACACTGGCAAAAGTCACAAAATGGGCGAGGTGCATGACGGCGCCGCGACCACAGACTGGATGGTTCAGGAGCAGGAGCGTGGTATTACCATTACTTCTGCTGCCATTACCGCCTTCTGGAAAGGTTCCGAGAAGCAGTACCCGCACGAGCATCGCTTCAACGTAATCGATACCCCGGGCCACGTAGACTTCACCATTGAAGTAGAACGTTCCCTGCGCGTACTCGACGGCGCTGTCGTTGTGTTCTGCGGTACTTCGGGTGTTGAGCCTCAGTCGGAAACCGTATGGCGTCAGGCCAACAAATACGGCGTTCCACGTCTTGTTTACGTAAACAAGATGGACCGTGCTGGTGCCAACTTCCTGCGCGTGATCGGTCAGATCAAGCAGCGTCTGGGTCACACTCCGGTGCCGATCCAGCTGGCTATCGGTTCGGAAGACAACTTCCAGGGCCAGATCGACCTGATCAACATGCAAGCTGTCTACTGGAATGACTCTGACAAGGGTATGGTTCCAGTTCGCAAGGAAATCCCTGCGGACATGCTCGAGCTGGCTGAAGAGTGGCGCAACAACATGGTTGAAGCCGCCGCCGAAGCCAACGAAGATCTGATGAACAAGTACCTGGAAGGCGAAGAGCTGTCGATCGAAGAGATCAAGGCTGCTCTGCGTGCACGTACTATCGCCGGCGAAATCGTTCTGGCTGTTTGCGGTTCTTCGTTCAAGAACAAGGGCGTTCCCCTGGTTCTCGACGCCGTTATCGACTTCCTGCCTGCTCCGACCGACATTCCTGCTATCAAGGGTTCCAACCCTGATAACGAGGAAGAAGAGATGGAGCGTCATGCAAGCGACGACGAGCCGTTCGCCGCTCTGGCGTTCAAGATCGCTACCGACCCATTCGTGGGTACCTTGACCTTCGTCCGCGTTTACTCGGGCGTGTTGAACTCCGGCGACGGCGTGATCAACTCGGTTAAAGGCAAGAAAGAGCGCGTGGGTCGTATGGTGCAAATGCACGCAAACGCCCGTGAAGAGATCAAGGAAGTGCGCGCTGGCGACATCGCGGCCCTGATCGGCATGAAGGACGTCACCACTGGTGAAACCCTCTGCAACGCTGACAAGCCAATCATCCTGGTTCGCATGGACTTCCCGGAGCCGGTTATTTCGGTTGCCGTAGAGCCTAAGACCAAGGATGACCAGGAAAAAATGGGTATCGCTCTGGGCAAACTTGCTCAGGAAGACCCGTCTTTCCGCGTTAAAACTGATGAAGAGACTGGTCAAACGATCATCTCCGGCATGGGCGAGCTGCACCTGGACATCCTGGTTGACCGGATGCGCCGTGAGTTCAACGTCGAAGCCAACATCGGCAAGCCACAGGTTTCGTACCGTGAGCGCATCACGAAGAACTGCGAAATCGAAGGCAAGTTCGTTCGTCAGTCCGGCGGTCGTGGCCAGTTCGGTCACTGCTGGATTCGCTTTGCTCCTGCTGACGAAGGTCAGGAAGGTCTGCAATTCGTGAACGAAGTAGTGGGTGGTGTGGTTCCTAAGGAATACATCCCGGCTATCCAGAAGGGTATCGAAGAGCAGATGAAGAACGGCGTTGTTGCCGGCTATCCGCTGATCGGCCTGAAGGCTACCGTGTTCGATGGTTCTTACCACGACGTCGACTCCAACGAGATGGCGTTTAAAGTGGCTGCTTCCATGGCGACCAAGCAACTGGCCCAGAAGGGCGGTGGTGAGTTGCTCGAGCCGATCATGGCGGTAGAGGTTGTTACGCCTGAAGACTATATGGGTGATGTGATGGGCGACCTTAACCGTCGTCGCGGCATGATCCAGGGTATGGAAGACACAGTGTCCGGCAAGGTTATCCGTGCCGAAGTTCCACTGGGTGAGATGTTCGGTTATGCGACCGACGTTCGTTCCATGTCCCAGGGTCGCGCAAGCTACTCTATGGAATTCAAAAAATACGATACGGCTCCGTCGCACATCGTCGAATCCGTTACCAAAAAACAAGGCTGATTCAGCCCCTTTAGGCTAGGAGTTAATTGTCGTGGCTAAAGAAAAATTTGATCGTTCCCTACCGCACGTCAACGTTGGCACCATCGGTCACGTTGACCACGGTAAAACCACTCTGACTGCTGCTCTGACTCGCGTTTGCTCCGAAGTTTTCGGTTCGGCAATCGTTGACTTCGACAAGATCGACAGCGCACCAGAAGAAAAAGCTCGTGGTATCACCATCAACACCGCGCACGTTGAGTACAACTCGACTATTCGTCACTACGCTCACGTTGACTGCCCAGGTCACGCTGACTACGTGAAGAACATGATCACCGGTGCTGCCCAGATGGACGGCGCGATCCTGGTTTGCTCGGCCGCTGATGGTCCGATGCCACAAACCCGTGAGCACATCCTGCTGTCCCGTCAGGTAGGCGTTCCGTACATCGTGGTTTTCCTGAACAAGGCTGACCTGGTAGACGACGCTGAGCTGTTGGAACTGGTTGAGATGGAAGTTCGCGACCTGCTGTCCACCTACGACTTCCCAGGCGACGACACTCCGATCATCATCGGTTCGGCTCGTATGGCGCTGGAAGGCAAAGACGACAACGAAATGGGCACCACTGCCGTTCGTAAACTGGTTGAAACTCTGGACAGCTACATCCCAGAGCCAGTTCGTATGATCGACAAGCCATTCCTGATGCCAATCGAAGACGTATTCTCGATCTCGGGTCGCGGTACTGTTGTGACCGGTCGTATCGAGCGCGGTATCGTTCGCGTTCAAGACGCCCTGGAAATCGTTGGTCTGCGTGACACCACCACCACCACCTGCACCGGTGTTGAGATGTTCCGCAAGCTGCTGGACGAAGGTCGTGCTGGCGAGAACTGCGGCGTTCTGCTGCGTGGCACCAAGCGTGACGACGTTGAGCGTGGTCAGGTTCTGGTTAAGCCGGGTTCGGTTAAGCCGCACACCAAGTTCACCGCAGAAGTTTACGTTCTGAGCAAGGAAGAAGGCGGTCGTCACACTCCGTTCTTCAAAGGCTATCGTCCACAGTTCTACTTCCGTACTACTGACGTGACTGGTAACTGCGAGCTGCCAGAAGGCGTTGAAATGGTAATGCCAGGTGACAACATTCAGATGACTGTTACCCTGATCAAAACCATCGCGATGGAAGACGGTCTGCGTTTCGCAATCCGTGAAGGCGGCCGTACCGTTGGTGCTGGCGTCGTAGCTAAAATCATCGAGTGATCTCTTTATTGAGTCAGCTTCGATGAGTTGAAAAAGCCCCCGCTTAGCGGGGGCTTTTTTATTGGGTTGACACCTATCTGGGGCGTCTATAGAATTGCGCCTCCTTTTAACGGGCGTATTGCGCCCGGTGGGAATAGCAGCCGGAGTCTGAAATCCAATGCAAAATCAGCAAATCCGTATCAGGTTGAAGGCTTTTGACCATCGCCTGATCGACCAATCAACCCAGGAAATCGTGGAAACCGCGAAACGTACTGGTGCTCAAGTGCGTGGTCCAATTCCACTGCCTACCCGTAAAGAGCGGTTCACCGTTCTGGTTTCCCCGCACGTCAACAAAGACGCGCGCGACCAGTACGAGATCCGCACTCATAAGCGCGTTCTGGACATCGTCCAGCCAACGGATAAAACCGTTGATGCACTTATGAAGCTTGATCTTGCGGCCGGTGTGGAAGTGCAGATCAGCCTCGGCTAAGACTCGGTCTTGGTCGTGTAACGCTCTGAAATGGGCGGCCATAGCGGGTGAAAGCCCCGTACACTCATGAGGTTTACAACATGACTATTGGTGTAGTCGGTCGTAAAGCGGGTATGACCCGTATTTTCACCGAAGAAGGTGTCTCCATTCCGGTCACGGTCATTGAGATCGAGCCGAATCGCGTCACCCAGTTCAAAACTGAAGAAACCGATGGCTATCGTGCAGTGCAAGTCACTGTCGGCGAGCGTCGTGCTTCCCGTGTAACAGCTGCTCAGGCTGGCCACTTCGCCAAGGCGAACGTTGCCGCTGGTCGTACCGTAATGGAATTCCGCCTTGAAGAAGGCGAGTACCAGGCCGGCGATCTGATCAACGCTGAAATCTTCGCTGCTGGTCAACTGGTTGATGTAACCGGTCAGTCCAAAGGTAAAGGCTTCCAGGGTACGATCAAGCGTTGGAATTTCCGCGGGCAAGATAACACCCACGGTAACTCCGTATCCCACCGCGTCCCAGGCTCTATCGGCCAGTGCCAGACTCCTGGTCGTGTATTCAAGGGCAAAAAAATGTCCGGTCATATGGGCGCTGAGCGCGTGACCGTGCAGTCCCTGGAAGTAGTGCGCGTGGACGCTGAACGCAATCTGTTGCTGGTCAAGGGTGCTGTTCCTGGCGCTACTGGCGGCAACCTGGTTGTACGTCCAGCAGCCAAGGCTCGCGGTTAAGGGGAAGCTGACATGCAATTAAATGTAAATGACGCTCAAGCGATCGAAGTTTCCGAACTGACATTTGGCGGCGAATTCAACGAGACGCTGGTTCACCAAGCAGTCGTGGCCTACATGGCCGGCGGCCGTCAAGGTAGCAAGCAGCAAAAGACCCGTTCCGACGTTCGTGGTGGCGGTAAGCGCCCATGGCGTCAGAAAGGTACTGGCCGTGCTCGTGCTGGTACCATCCGTAGCCCAATCTGGCGCGGCGGCGGCACCACTTTCGCAGCTCGTCCACAGGATCACTCCCAGAAGCTGAACAAGAAGATGTATCGCGCAGCAATGCGTTCCATCCTTGCTGAGCTGGTGCGTACTGATCGTCTGGTCGTGGTTCAGGATTTCGCAGTTGAAACTCCGAAAACCAAAGACCTGCTGGGCAAACTGAACAACATGAGCCTGACCGACGTTCTGATCGTGTCGGACGCTGTTGATCAGAACCTGTACCTGGCTGCTCGCAACCTGCCACACGTAGATGTACGTGACGTGCAAGGTTCCGATCCAGTTAGTCTGATCGCATACGACAAGGTGTTGATCACCGTGTCGGCCGTGAAGAAATTCGAGGAGCTGCTGGGATGAACCAGGAACGCGTATTTAAAGTTCTGCTTGGCCCGCACGTTTCCGAGAAGGCTACGGTTCTGGCAGACAAGAAAGGCCAGTTCGTTTTCAAGGTTGCTACTGACGCAACCAAGCTGGAAATCAAGAAGGCCGTCGAAAGCCTGTTCAGCGTGAAAGTTGAGCGTGTTACTACCCTGAACGTTCTGGGTAAGAGCAAGCGCACCGCTCGCGGTCTGGGCAAGCGTAATGACTGGAAGAAGGCAGTTATCTCCCTTCAGCCAGGCCAAGATCTCGATTTCAGCAGCAGTGCTGAGTAAGGAAGGGGTGCATCATGGCAATCGTTAAATGCAAACCGACTTCCCCTGGCCGCCGTTTTGTGGTCAAGGTGGTCAACCAGGAGCTGCATAAAGGCGCTCCTCACGCACCGCTGCTCGAGAAAAAATCGAAGTCTGGTGGTCGTAACAACAATGGCCGTATTACCACTCGTCACATCGGTGGTGGTCATAAGCAGCATTACCGTATGGTCGATTTCCGTCGCAACGACAAAGATGGCATCGTCGCCACTGTCGAGCGTATCGAATACGATCCAAACCGTACTGCTCACATCGCACTGCTCTGCTACGCAGACGGCGAACGCCGCTACATCATCGCCCCTAAAGGCGTGAGTGCTGGCGACACGCTGATCGCAGGTGCCCTGGCTCCAATCAAGCCAGGTAACGCTCTGCAACTGCGCAACATTCCAGTCGGTTCTACCGTGCACGGCATCGAACTGAAGCCAGGTAAAGGCGCACAGATCGCTCGTTCCGCTGGTGCTTCGGCTCAGCTGATCGCTCGTGAAGGCGTTTACGTGACCCTGCGTCTGCGTTCCGGTGAAATGCGTAAAGTACTGGCTGAGTGCCGTGCGACCCTGGGCGAAGTCTCGAACTCCGAGCACAGCCTGCGTTCGCTGGGTAAAGCTGGTGCCAAGCGCTGGCGTGGCGTTCGCCCAACCGTTCGTGGTGTTGCCATGAACCCGGTTGACCACCCACATGGTGGTGGTGAAGGTCGTACCTCTGGTGGTCGTCATCCGGTATCGCCATGGGGCTTCCCGACTAAGGGCGCGAAGACTCGTGGTAATAAGCGTACCGACAAAATGATCGTCCGTCGTCGCAAGTAAATAGAGGGATACGACAGTGCCACGTTCTCTGAAAAAAGGTCCTTTTATTGATCTTCACCTACTGAAGAAGATCGAAGTGGCGGCGGAAAAGAACGATCGCAAACCAATTAAGACTTGGTCGCGTCGTTCGATGATCCTGCCACAAATGGTCGGTCTGACCATCGCTGTACACAACGGTCGTCAGCACGTCCCAGTTCTCGTAAACGAAGACATGGTCGGCCACAAACTGGGCGAGTTCGCCGGTACCCGCACTTATCGCGGGCACGTGGCAGACAAGAAAGCCAAGCGTTAAGGGGTAAGGAAATGGAAGTAGCCGCTAAGTTGTCGGGCGCTCGAATCTCCGCCCAGAAAGCCCGCTTGGTCGCCGACCAGATCCGCGGGAAGAAGGTGGGCGAAGCGCTCAACCTGTTGGCTTTCAGCAGTAAGAAAGCCGCCGAGATCATGAAAAAAGTGCTGGAGTCGGCCGTAGCCAACGCCGAGCATAACGAAGGCGCAGACGTTGATGACCTGAAGGTCAGCACCGTTTTCGTCAACGAAGGGCGTTCGCTGAAGCGCATCATGCCACGTGCCAAAGGCCGTGCTGATCGCATCGTCAAGCGGTCTTGCCATATCACTGTCAAGGTTGCTGACAAGTAACGGAGTCGAAGAGATGGGTCAGAAAGTACATCCCATTGGCATTCGCCTGGGAATCGTCAAGGAGCACACCTCCGTCTGGTACGCAGACGGTCGGACTTATGCGGACTACTTGTTCGCTGATCTGAAGGTGCGTGAATACCTCCAAGACAAACTAAAAAGCGCGTCCGTAAGCCGTATCGATATCCATCGTCCGGCCCAAACTGCACGCATCACCATCCACACCGCTCGTCCAGGTATTGTTATCGGGAAGAAAGGTGAAGATGTTGAAAAACTGCGTCAGGACCTGACCAAGCAAATGGGTGTGCCTGTGCACATCAATATCGAAGAGATCCGCAAGCCGGAACTCGACGGTATGCTGGTTGCGCAGAGCGTAGCTCAGCAGCTGGAGCGTCGTGTAATGTTCCGTCGCGCCATGAAGCGCGCTGTACAGAACGCCATGCGCATTGGTGCCAAAGGCATCAAAATCCAAGTGAGCGGTCGTCTCGGCGGTGCTGAAATCGCACGTACTGAATGGTATCGCGAAGGTCGTGTGCCACTGCACACCCTGCGTGCCGACATCGACTATGCCAACTACGAAGCTCACACCACTTACGGTGTGATCGGTGTAAAGGTTTGGATCTTCAAAGGCGAAGTAATTGGTGGTCGCCAAGAAGAGCTGAAGCCACAAGCACCAGCGCCTCGTAAAAAAGCTGCTAAGTAAGGGGTACGCCAAATGTTGCAACCTAAGCGTACGAAGTTCCGCAAGCAGATGACCGGCCACAACCGTGGTCTGGCACTGCGCGGTAGCAAAGTCAGCTTCGGCGAGTTCGCGCTGAAGTCTGTAGCTCGTGGTCGTCTCACCGCTCGTCAGATCGAGTCAGCGCGTCGTGCTCTGACCCGTCACGTAAAACGTGGCGGCAAGATCTGGATCCGTGTATTCCCGGACAAGCCGATCTCCAAAAAACCTCTCGAGGTTCGTATGGGTAAAGGTAAGGGTAACGTGGAGTACTGGGTTGCCCAGATTCAGCCAGGCAAAGTCCTGTATGAAATCGAGGGTGTTTCTGAAGAGCTGGCGCGTGAGGCTTTCGCCCTGGCTGCTGCAAAGCTGCCGCTCGCCACCTCCTTTGTTAAACGGACGGTGATGTGATGAAAGCGAATGAACTTCGTGAAAAATCCGCACAGCAGCTGAACGAGCAACTGCTCGGCTTGCTGCGCGACCAGTTCAATCTGCGCATGCAGAAAGCAACTGGCCAGTTGGGGCAGTCTCATCTGCTCTCGCAAGTTAAGCGTGACATCGCTCGCGTGAAGACTGTGCTCAACCAGCAGGCAGGTAAGTGATCATGGCTGAAGCCGAAAAAACTGTCCGTACGCTGACTGGCCGTGTTGTCAGCGACAAGATGGACAAAACCATCACCGTTCTGATCGAGCGTCGCGTTAAGCACCCGATCTACGGTAAATACGTTAAGCGTTCGACTAAGCTGCACGCGCACGACGAAACCAATCAGTGCCACATCGGCGACAAAGTCACTATTCGTGAAACTCGTCCGATGGCCAAGACCAAGTCTTGGGCGCTGGTTGATGTTCTCGAACGCGCTGTGGAAGTCTAAGGGCTAGGGGTCGGAGAAATTATATGATTCAGACTCAATCCATGCTCGATGTGGCCGATAACAGCGGCGCTCGCCGCGTTATGTGCATCAAGGTGCTGGGTGGCTCCCATCGTCGTTACGCTGGTATCGGTGACATCATCAAAGTTACCGTGAAGGAAGCAATTCCTCGCGGTAAGGTGAAAAAAGGCCAAGTGATGACTGCTGTTGTAGTCCGCACTCGTCACGGCGTACGTCGTGCTGATGGCTCCATTATCCGCTTTGATGGCAACGCTGCTGTTCTTCTGAACAACAAGCAAGAGCCGATCGGCACCCGTATCTTTGGGCCAGTGACCCGTGAACTTCGTACTGAGAAGTTCATGAAGATCGTCTCGCTCGCCCCAGAAGTGCTGTAAGGAGATCCGACATGCAAAAGATTCGTCGTGACGACGAGATCATCGTGATCGCCGGCAAAGACAAAGGTAAGCGCGGTAAGGTGCTGAAGGTTCTTGCTGACAACCGTCTGGTTGTTGGTGGTCTGAACCTGGTCAAGCGTCATACCAAGCCTAACCCGATGTCGGGCGTACAGGGCGGTATCGTCGAGAAAGAAGCGCCACTGCACGCTTCCAACGTCGCCATCTTCAACGGCGAAACCAACAAGGCTGACCGCGTTGGTTTCAAAGTAGAAGACGGTAAGAAAATTCGTGTCTTCAAGTCGACCCAAAAAGCGGTTGATGCTTGAACACTGCTAGGTAGAAGACCATGGCACGACTAAAAGAGATTTACCGGAAGGAAATCGCTCCGAAACTTAAGGAAGAACTTAAGCTTTCGAACGTGATGGAAGTTCCGCGCGTTACCAAAATCACCCTGAACATGGGTCTGGGCGAAGCGATCGGCGACAAAAAAGTCATCGAGCACGCTGTTGCTGACCTGGAAAAGATCACCGGCCAGAAAGTCGTTGTGACCTACGCTCGCAAATCCATCGCTGGCTTTAAAGTCCGTGAAGGTTGGCCGATCGGCGTCAAAGTGACCCTGCGCCGTGAGCGTATGTACGAGTTCCTGGATCGTCTGCTGTCGATCTCCCTGCCTCGGGTTCGCGACTTCCGCGGCCTGAATGCCAAGTCCTTCGATGGTCGTGGCAACTACAGCATGGGCGTGAAAGAGCAGATCATTTTCCCGGAAATCGACTACGACAAGATCGATGCTCTCCGCGGTCTGGACATTACCCTGACCACCACTGCCAAGAACGATGATGAAGGCCGCGCTCTGCTGCGTGCTTTCAAATTCCCGTTCCGCAACTGATTGGAGTAGGAAAATGGCCAAGAAGAGCATGAAAAACCGTGAGCTGAAGCGTCAGCTCACCGTTGCCAAGTACGCCGTCAAGCGTGCAGCGCTGAAAGCTATCATCGTTGATCTGAACGCAAGTCCAGAAGCGCGTTGGGAAGCTACCGTAGCTCTGCAGAAGCAACCACGTGACGCAAGCGCTTCGCGCATGCGTAACCGTTGCCGCCTGACTGGTCGTCCGCACGGCGTTTACCGCAAGTTCGGCCTTGGCCGTAACAAACTGCGTGAAGCGGCAATGCGTGGTGACGTACCAGGTCTGGTTAAAGCCAGCTGGTAATTGCTGTCAAAGCCTTGATGGTCGGTTTCGCAAGAACCTGACCATCGGTGGCCTTGAACTTGAATCAAGCCCCTTTTGGGGCTTGATTCATTTCTGGGGTATGTCTAGAATGACCGGCTCGCCTGAGCCCGTGTTTTTTATGCCCGGAATTTCTCGGCGACAAGTAGTAGCCGCAAGGCTAATTTTTCTGTATTAGGAGCGTCTAGCCCATGAGTATGCAGGACCCGTTAGCGGACATGCTAACTCGAATCCGTAATGCCCAGATGGCTGAAAAGTCTGTCGTAAGCATGCCGTCTTCCACGTTGAAGGTGGCTGTAGCTAAAGTCCTGAAGGACGAAGGTTACATCGCGGATTTTCAGATCACCACCGACGCTAAGCCGTCGCTGTCCATCGAGCTGAAGTACTTCGAAGGCCGTCCGGTCATCGAGGAAGTGAAGCGCGTTAGTCGTCCAGGCCTGCGTCAGTACAAGTCCGTTGAAGATCTGCCGAAAGTTCGTGGCGGTCTTGGCGTGTCTATCGTCTCCACCAACAAAGGTGTGATGACGGATCGTGCTGCGCGCGCTGCCGGTGTCGGCGGCGAAGTTCTTTGCACTGTGTTCTAAGGGGGGATAAGCATGTCTCGCGTCGCTAAGAACCCCGTTAAGCTGCCAGCCGGTGTCGAAGTAAAATTCGCAGGCCAACAGCTTTCGGTGAAGGGTGCCAAGGGTACTCTTGAACTGAACATCCATTCGTCCGTTGAGATCGTTGAAGAAGCTGGTGAGCTGCGTTTCGCTGCTCGCAATGGCGATCAACAAACTCGCGCAATGGCCGGTACCACGCGTGCGTTGGTAAACAACATGGTCCAAGGCGTAAGCCAAGGCTTCGAGCGTAAGCTCCAGCTGGTCGGTGTTGGTTACAAGGCGCAAGCAAAAGGCACGGTTTTGAACCTGGCCCTTGGCTTCTCGCACCCAGTGGATTACGAACTGCCGGAAGGCATCACCGCTGAGACCCCTAGCCAGACCGATATCCTGATCAAGGGCATCGACAAGCAGCTGGTAGGTCAAGTGGCCGCTGAGATCCGCGACTTCCGTCCACCAGAGCCGTACAAAGGCAAAGGTGTGCGCTACGCGGACGAAGTCGTCCGTCGTAAAGAAGCCAAGAAGAAGTAGGGCATAGCAAATGACCGACAAAAAAGTTACTCGACTGCGTCGCGCTCGCAAAGCACGCCTGAAAATGCACGAACTCGAAGTCGTGCGTCTCTGCGTGTTCCGCTCGTCGCAGCACATCTACGCCCAGGTCATCTCGGCCGACGGCAACAAAGTCCTGGCAAGCGCCTCGACTTTGGATAAAGAACTGCGTGATGGTGCCACTGGCAACATTGACGCGGCCACTAAGGTTGGCCAGCTGGTCGCTACGCGTGCTAAGGCCGCTGGCGTCTCGCAAGTGGCTTTCGACCGCTCTGGCTTCAAGTACCACGGCCGCGTGAAAGCGCTGGCTGATGCTGCTCGTGAAGCTGGGCTGGAGTTCTAAGTTATGTCAAATAACGACCAAAAGCGCGACGAAGGCTACATTGAGAAGCTGGTTCAAGTTAACCGCGTAGCCAAAACCGTTAAAGGCGGCCGTATCTTCACTTTCACCGCGTTGACCGTGGTTGGTGATGGTAAAGGGCGTGTTGGCTTCGGCCGTGGCAAGTCGCGTGAAGTGCCTGCTGCGATCCAGAAGGCAATGGAAGCTGCTCGCCGCAACATGATCCAGGTTGATCTGAACGGCACCACTCTGCAGTACGCAATGAAGTCCGCCCATGGCGCTTCGAAGGTGTACATGCAGCCTGCTTCTGAAGGTACCGGTATCATCGCTGGCGGCGCTATGCGTGCTGTCCTCGAAGTTGCTGGCGTTCAGAACGTTCTGGCCAAGTGCTACGGCTCGACTAACCCTGTAAACGTGGTTCACGCCACTTTCAAGGGTCTGAAGGCTATGCAGTCTCCTGAATCCATTGCAGCCAAACGTGGCCTGCGTGTTGAGGAGATCAAGTAATCATGGCTACCGTTAAAGTTACGCTGATCAAAAGCATGACCGGCCGCATCCCTAACCACAAACTGTGCGTTAAGGGTCTGGGTCTGCGTCGCATCGGTCACACTGTAGAAGTCCAGGATACTCCCGAGAATCGCGGGATGATCAACAAGGCTTACTACATGCTGCGTGTCGAGGGTTAATCGATGAAACTCAATGATCTGAGTCCAGCGCCGGGTTCCCGTCGCGAAAAGCATCGTCCGGGCCGTGGTATCGGTAGTGGTTTGGGTAAGACTGGTGGCCGTGGTCACAAAGGTCAGACTTCCCGCTCCGGTGGCACCATTGCTCCAGGCTTTGAAGGCGGTCAACAGCCGCTGCATCGTCGCCTGCCGAAGTTCGGTTTCGTTTCCCTGAAAGCCATGGACCGCGCAGAAGTGCGTCTGTCCGAGCTGGCTAAAGTGGAAGGCGACATCGTCACCGTGCAGTCCCTGAAAGATGCCAACGTGATCAACGTCAACGTACAGCGTGTGAAAATCATGCTGTCCGGTGAAGTGACTCGCGCTGTCACTATCGGCAAGGGAATCGGCGCCACCAAAGGTGCGCGTGCGGCTATCGAAGCAGCTGGCGGCAAGTTCGAGGAATAAATGGCTAAGCAAGGTGCTCTCTCTGCGCTCGGCAAAGGCGGTATGTCTGAACTTTGGGCTCGTCTGCGTTTTCTGTTCCTGGCGATTATCGTCTACCGAATAGGCGCACACATCCCGGTTCCAGGTATCAACCCGGACCGACTCGCAGACCTGTTTCGACAGAATGAGGGGACCATTCTTAGCTTGTTCAACATGTTTTCCGGCGGCGCGCTGGAGCGGATGAGCATCTTTGCGTTGGGGATCATGCCGTACATTTCGGCATCGATCATCATGCAGCTGATGACCGCCGTCAGCCCGCAGCTGGAGCAGTTGAAGAAGGAAGGTGAAGCTGGCCGTCGCAAGATCAGCCAGTACACCCGCTACGGCACCGTCGTTCTCGCTCTCGTTCAGGCCATTGGCATGTCCATTGGTCTGGCGGGGCAGGGCGTTGCGTTCACTGGTGACTTTGGCTTCCATTTCGTCGCGGTCTCCACGTTTGTGGCTGGCGCGATGTTCATGATGTGGCTGGGTGAGCAGATTACTGAGCGTGGTGTAGGCAACGGTATCTCGATGTTGATTTTTTCGGGTATCGTCGCCGGTCTTCCGAGAGCAATCGGGCAGTCTTTCGAGTCTGCGCGTCAGGGCGATATCAACATCTTCGCTTTGGTTGCCATCGGTTTGCTGGCAGTAGCGATTATCGGTTTCGTGGTGTTCATTGAGCGTGGTCAGCGTCGTATCGCTGTTCACTACGCCAAGCGTCAGCAGGGCCGCAAGGTTTTTGCTGCGCAGACAAGCCACTTGCCGCTGAAGGTGAACATGGCCGGTGTTATTCCGGCTATTTTCGCGAGCAGCATTTTGCTGTTCCCGGCTTCGTTGGGTGCCTGGTTCGGTCAGTCTGAAGGTATGGGCTGGTTGCAGGACATCTCGCAGTCGATCGCTCCTGGTCAGCCGTTGAATATTCTGCTGTTTAGTGCAGGGATTATTTTCTTCTGCTTCTTCTATACGGCGTTGATGTTCAATCCGAAAGACGTAGCGGAAAACCTGAAGAAGTCCGGTGCCTTTATTCCGGGCATCCGTCCAGGTGAGCAGTCCGCACGCTATATTGATGGCGTTTTGACTCGCTTGACCATGTTCGGTGCTCTTTACATGACGGCCGTGTGCTTGTTGCCCCAGTTCCTGGTGGTTGCAGCAAACGTTCCGTTCTACCTTGGCGGGACCTCGTTGCTGATCGTGGTCGTGGTTGTGATGGACTTCATGTCCCAAGTACAATCGCACCTCGTTTCGCACCAGTACGAATCCCTGATGAAGAAAGCCAACCTGAAGGGTTACGGCAGCGGCATGTTGCGCTGAGTACCCATAAGGTTCGAGGAGTTGGTGATGAAAGTTCGTGCATCGGTGAAAAAGCTGTGCCGTAACTGCAAGATTATTCGCCGCGAAGGTGTTGTTCGAGTAATTTGCAGCGCGGAACCGCGTCACAAACAGCGCCAAGGCTGAGTGTGATTGTGCTTCAAGCCCGGTAGCTAGTGCGCTACCGGGTTGATTATTTGTTATTACAGCGATATTATCTCGCGCCCTATTTCTTGGCTTCCGGGGCGTAGGTAGCTGTCAATTGGAGTCCCACTGAATGGCCCGTATTGCAGGCGTTAACATTCCAGATAACAAGCATACTGTTATCTCGCTGACCTACATCTATGGTGTTGGTCGCACTACTGCACAGAAGATCTGTGCAGAGACTGGGGTAAACCCAGCCGCAAAGATCAAGGATCTGAGCGACGAGCAGATTGAACAGCTGCGTGGCGAAGTGGCGAAGTTCACCACTGAAGGTGACCTGCGTCGCGAAATCAACATGAAAATCAAGCGCTTGATGGACCTCGGTTGCTATCGCGGTCTGCGTCATCGTCGTGGTCTGCCAGTACGCGGTCAGCGTACCAAGACCAACGCGCGTACCCGTAAAGGTCCGCGTAAGCCGATCCGCAAGTAATCGCCCCAGCGAATCGACAGGAATTTAATCATGGCAAAACCTGCTGCTCGTCCTCGTAAAAAAGTTAAAAAGACAGTGGTTGATGGCATCGCCCACATCCATGCTTCTTTTAACAACACCATCGTGACCATCACCGACCGTCAAGGTAACGCTCTTTCCTGGGCTACCTCCGGTGGTTCGGGTTTCCGCGGTTCCCGCAAGTCCACCCCGTTCGCTGCTCAAGTAGCTGCTGAGCGTGCTGGTCAAGCTGCGCTGGAATACGGCCTGAAAAACCTCGACGTGAACGTCAAGGGTCCAGGTCCAGGTCGTGAATCCGCAGTCCGCGCTTTGAACGGCTGTGGCTACAAGATCGCCAGCATCACCGACGTGACGCCAATCCCGCACAACGGGTGCCGTCCGCCGAAGAAGCGCCGCGTGTAATCCAGGAGATTGTAAAGAATGGCTCGTTACATTGGTCCAAAATGCAAACTCGCTCGTCGCGAAGGCACCGATCTCTTCCTGAAGAGCGGCGTGCGCGCGATCGAATCGAAGTGCAACATTGAAGCAGCACCTGGTATCCACGGCCAACGCCGCGGTCGCCAGTCCGACTACGGCACCCAACTGCGTGAAAAGCAGAAGGTCCGTCGTATCTACGGCGTTCTCGAGCGTCAGTTCAGCGGCTACTACAAAGAAGCTGCTGGCAAGAAAGGTGCAACCGGTGAAAACCTGCTGCAACTGCTCGAATGCCGTCTGGACAACGTTGTATACCGTATGGGCTTTGGTTCGACTCGTGCCGAATCCCGCCAGCTGGTATCGCACAAGTCGATCAGCGTTAACGGTCAGACCGTAAACGTTCCGTCCTACCAGGTTCGTGCTGGTGACGTGGTTGCTGTTCGCGAGAAAGCAAAAAACCAACTTCGCATTGTCCAAGCTCTCGATCTGTGTGCCCAACGTGGCCGCGTAGAATGGGTAGAAGTAGACACTGAGAAGAAGTCGGGCGTTTTCAAGAACGTTCCTGCTCGCAGTGATCTGTCCGCCGACATCAACGAAAGCCTGATTGTCGAGCTCTACTCCAAGTAAGGGCTAGAAAATAGGTGCATCCATGCAGATTTCGGTAAATGAGTTCCTGACACCCCGCCACATTGATGTGCAGGTTGTCAGTCCAACCCGCGCCAAGATCACTCTCGAGCCTCTCGAGCGTGGTTTTGGCCACACCCTGGGCAACGCGCTGCGCCGCATCCTGTTGTCCTCAATGCCCGGCTGCGCAGTAGTCGAGGCCGAGATTGACGGTGTGCTCCACGAGTACAGCGCCATCGAAGGTGTACAGGAAGACGTAATTGAAATCCTGTTGAACCTTAAAGGTCTGGCCATCAAGCTGCACGGTCGTGACGAAGTTACGCTGACCTTGTCGAAGAAGGGTTCGGGGGTGGTTACCGCTGCCGATATTCAGCTGGATCATGATGTCGAGATCGTTAATCCCGATCACGTAATCGCTAACCTGGCGTCTAACGGCGCCCTGAACATGAAGCTCACCGTAGCTCGTGGTCGTGGTTATGAACCAGCAGACTCGCGTCAGAGCGATGAAGACGAAAGCCGCAGCATCGGTCGCTTGCAGCTTGACTCTTCGTTCAGCCCGGTTCGCCGTATCGCATACGTGGTGGAAAACGCCCGTGTCGAGCAGCGTACCAACCTGGACAAGCTGGTTATTGATCTGGAAACCAACGGTACTCTGGATCCTGAAGAGGCTATCCGCCGCGCTGCAACCATTCTGCAACAGCAGTTGGCTGCGTTCGTCGACCTCAAAGGTGACAGTGAGCCAGTGGTTGTCGAGCAGGAAGACGAGATCGATCCGATCCTGCTTCGCCCGGTTGACGATCTGGAACTGACTGTACGTTCGGCTAACTGCCTTAAGGCGGAAAACATCTACTACATCGGCGACCTGATTCAGCGTACCGAAGTAGAGCTGTTGAAGACTCCGAACCTGGGCAAGAAATCCTTGACTGAAATCAAGGACGTTCTGGCCTCCCGCGGTCTGTCCCTCGGCATGCGCCTCGACAACTGGCCGCCTGCAAGTCTTAAGAAGGACGACAAGGCGACTGCCTGATCGTCGTAATCACCGAACGTAGTGTTTGGTAAGGAATGAACCATGCGTCATCGTAAAAGTGGGCGTCACCTGAGCCGCACCAGCTCGCACCGCAAGGCCATGTTCCAGAACATGGCGGTGTCGCTGTTCGAGCACGAGCTGATCAAAACTACTCTGCCAAAAGCCAAAGAACTGCGCCGCGTTGCCGAGCCGCTGATCACTCTGGCCAAGACAGACAGCGTTGCTAACCGTCGTCTGGCTTTCGACCGTACTCGTTCGAAAGCTATCGTTGGTAAGCTCTTCAACGACCTGGGCAAGCGTTACGCTACCCGTGAGGGTGGCTACCTGCGCATCCTCAAGTGCGGTTTCCGCGCTGGCGACAACGCGCCTATGGCGTACGTCGAACTGGTTGATCGTGCTGTCGGCGGTGAAGCTGTATCCGCTGAGTAAGACATCAGTCTGAAACAAGGAACCGGGCCTAGTGCCCGGTTTTTTGTGCCTGTAGGAAATGCGCGGTTCGTACAAGCTTCTACCCTGTTTGGGTCTGCACTATGTGCGGGGATTCAATGTTAGTTTTTCTCTATTGATGACCACAAGTTAATGAATTTGTGGCTGTCATATTGATGATCGATACTCCCCAACAAGCCGATTAGCCGGCAGTTCAAGACCGATAGAGGATGAAGATCGCATGAGCCAGAACAAGACGCTTACGACCGCCAGTGGCGCACCTGTCGCTGATAACCAGAACTCTCGCTCCGCCGGCCCTCGTGGCCCGTTGCTGCTCGATGATTTCCACCTGATCGAGAAGCTTGCTCACTTCAACCGGGAAAACATTCCTGAGCGTCGTGTACACGCCAAAGGTTCGGGCGCATACGGCACTTTCACGGTCACTCGCGACATCACGCAGTACACCAGCGCCAAGCTGTTCTCTGCTGTCGGCAAACAGACGCCGACCTTCCTGCGTTTCTCCACGGTCGGTGGCGAGCGGGGCTCGGCCGACACCGAGCGCGATCCGCGTGGCTTCGCCCTCAAGTTCTACACCGAAGAAGGCAACTGGGACATCGTCGGCAACAACACGCCGGTGTTCTTCATTCGCGATCCGCTGAAGTTTCCTGACTTTATCCACACCCAGAAACGCCTGCCGCAAAGCAACCTGAAAAGCGCGCAGATGATGTGGGACTTCTGGTCGCATTCGCCTGAAGCGGCGCACCAGGTGACGATCCTGTTCTCCGATCGCGGCATTCCGGACGGCTATCGCCACATGCACGGCTTCGGCAGCCACACCTACAGCCTGATCAGCGCTCAAGGCGAGCGTCACTGGGTGAAGTGGCACTACAAGACCAAGCAAGGGATCAAGAACCTTGCGCCGGCAGACGCGGCACGTCTGGCGGGCACAGATCCCGATTACGCCCAGCGCGATCTGTTCGAAGCCATCGAGCGTGGTGACTTCCCGAAATGGAGTGTGTGCATCCAGATCATGACCGAGGGCCAGGCTGCTGCTCACTACGAGAACCCGTTCGACGTGACCAAAACCTGGTCGCAGAAGGAGTTTCCACTGATCGAAGTGGGTGAACTGGAACTGAATCGTAATCCGCTCAACTATTTTGCCGAAGTCGAGCAAGCTGCGTTCGGTCCAAGCAACATGGTGCCTGGCGTAGGTCTGTCACCGGATCGCATGCTGCAAGGTCGTGTCTTCGCATACGCTGATGCCCACCGCTACCGTGTAGGCACCAACCACCAGCAACTGCCAGTGAACGCCCCGCGCAGCCAGGTGAATACTTACCAGCGTGATGGTTCGATGGCTTTTGGCAGCAATGGTGGTGCAGCGCCTAACTATGAGCCGAACAGCTATGTAGAGTCGCCGAAACAAGCGCCGCACTATGCCGAGCCTGCGCTGGCGTTGAGTGGCGCGGCTGATCGCTACGATCACCGCGAAGACACCGACTACTACAGTCACGCTGGTGCGCTGTTCCGCTTGATGAGCGACGAACAGAAAGCGTTGCTGGTCAGCAACATCGCCGGCGCGATGGCGGGTGTGTCGAGTGATGTCGTCGACCGTCAGTTGCAGCATTTCCACAAGGCCGACCCGGCGTACGGAGAAGCAATCGCAAAGCTGCTCAACGTACAGCTTAACGAAGTCTAAACGAGAAGCAGAACCGCCCTCATTCGGGCGGTTTTTGCGTTATTTAGGCTGCTTTTCTCAGAATATCTTCGCTTTTATTGCGCGAAGTGAGTGACCTTCCAGTCAGGTTGGTTCAAACTACAGACTTTCAAGCAGGGAGATGTAGGGCGATGCAAGGCCACCCAGACGTTATCGATTACCTCAACACGTTGCTGACCGGCGAACTGGCCGCGCGTGACCAATATTTCGTTCACTCGCGGATGTATGAGGACTGGGGATTCACCAAGCTCTACGAACGAATCAACCACGAGATGGAAGAAGAGGCCGGTCACGCCGATGCGTTGATGCGCCGGATTCTGATGCTCGAAGGCACTCCGCGCATGCGCCCGGATGACCTGGATGTCGGTACCACGGTTGAGACCATGCTCGAAGCGGATCTGCGCCTTGAGTACAAGGTTCGTGCTGCACTGTGCAAAGGCATCGAGCTGTGTGAAAAGAATGGCGACTATGTAAGCCGCGATATCCTCAAGCTTCAACTGCACGACACCGAAGAAGATCACACCTACTGGCTCGAAAAGCAGTTGGGCCTGATCAAGCTGATCGGTATCCAGAACTACCTGCAGTCCCACGCGTCCTGATTGCAGCCGATACAAAAAAGCCCCTGTCACTGACGAAGTGACAGGGGCTTTTTCATGCCCGGCGATCAGGCCCGATCGCGGATCAGCAGCGGCTTGAGGTAATGACCGGTGTGAGATTGCTTCATCTCGGCCACCTCCTCCGGCGTACCGGTGGCGATGATCTGGCCACCTTTCGAACCACCCTCGGGGCCGAGATCCACCAGCCAGTCGGCGGTCTTGATCACGTCGAGGTTGTGCTCGATCACCACCACGGTGTTGCCGTGGTCGCGCAGGCGATGCAGTACGTCGAGCAGTTGCTGAATGTCCGCGAAGTGCAGACCGGTGGTCGGCTCGTCGAGGATGTAAAGGGTCTTGCCGGTATCACGCTTGGACAGCTCGCGGGACAGTTTGACCCGCTGTGCTTCACCACCGGACAGCGTGGTCGCCGATTGCCCGAGCTTGATGTAGGACAGGCCCACATCCATCAGCGTTTGCAGCTTGCGCGCCAGCGCCGGCACCGCGTCGAAGAACACTCGCGCTTCCTCGATGGTCATTTCGAGGGTTTCGTGGATGCTCTTGCCCTTGTATTTGATCTCCAGGGTTTCGCGGTTGTAGCGCTTGCTCTTGCACACGTCGCACGGGACGTAGATGTCCGGCAGGAAGTGCATTTCCACCTTGATCAGACCGTCGCCCTGGCAGGCTTCGCAACGACCGCCCTTGACGTTGAACGAGAAACGCCCCGGGCCGTAACCACGGGAGCGGGACTCGGGCACGCCGGCGAACAGTTCGCGGATCGGCGTGAACAGCCCGGTATAGGTCGCCGGGTTGGAGCGCGGCGTACGGCCGATCGGGCTCTGGTCGATGTCGACGACCTTGTCCAGATGCTCCAGGCCCTTGATGCTGTCGTGGGCTGCCGCTTCCAGGGTGGTCGCGCCATTGAGTGCCGTGGCGCTCAGCGGGAACAGCGTGTTGTTGATCAGCGTCGATTTGCCGGAGCCGGAAACGCCGGTCACGCAGGTCAGCAGGCCGATCGGGATTTCCAGGTCGACGTTGCGCAGGTTGTTGCCCCGCGCGCCCTTGAGCGACAGCACCTGCTTCTTGTTGCGCGGTGTGCGTTTGGCCGGCACTTCGATCTTCACCCGGCCCGACAGGTATTTACCGGTCAGCGAGTCCGGGTGCGCCATGACTTCGTCCGGCGTTCCTTCGGCGACGATCTGCCCGCCGTGAACCCCGGCGCCCGGGCCGATATCCACTACGTAGTCGGCCAGGCGGATCGCGTCTTCGTCATGCTCTACCACGATGACCGTGTTGCCGATGTCGCGCAGGTGCTTGAGGGTGCCAAGCAGGCGATCGTTGTCGCGCTGGTGCAGACCAATGGACGGTTCATCAAGGATATAGAGAACACCCACAAGGCCCGCGCCGATCTGGCTGGCCAGACGAATCCGCTGTGCCTCGCCGCCAGATAGCGTGTCGGCACTGCGATCCAGCGACAGATAGTCGAGACCGACATTGACCAGGAATTGCAGGCGCTCGCGGATTTCCTTGAGAATCTTGTCGGCGATTTCGCCACGGCGGCCGGTCATCTTCAGCGCGCCGAAGTAATCGCAGGCGTCGCCGATCGGCAGGTTGGTCACCGCCGGCAGGGTTTTCTCGCCAACCCACACGTGCCGCGCTTCGCGACGCAGGCGGGTACCACGGCAATCCGGGCACGACTGAGTGCTGAGGAACTTCGCCAGTTCTTCGCGCACGCTCGCCGATTCGGTTTCGCGGTAGCGACGCTCGAGGTTCGGTACGATGCCTTCGAACGGGTGCGAGCGCTTGACGATGTCGCCCCGGTCGTTGAGGTATTTGAAGTCGACGTTCTGCGAGCCGCTGCCGTGCAGGATGTACTTCTGTTGATCGGACGGCAATTCGTTGAACGGCTGCTCCAGACTGAAACCGTAATGCGCGGCCAGTGAGCCGAGCATCTGGAAGTAATAGACGTTGCGCCGGTCCCAGCCGCGTATCGCACCTTCGGCCAGCGTGAGTTCACCGTTGACCAGTCGCTTGATGTCGAAGAACTGCTTCACGCCCAGACCGTCGCAGGTCGGGCAGGCGCCGGCCGGGTTGTTGAAGGAAAACAGCTTGGGTTCCAGCTCGCTGATCGCGTGGCCGCAGATCGGGCAGGCGAAGCGCGCGGAGAAGATCATCTCGTCGCCCGGCTCGTCGTCCATCGGCGCCACCAGCGCGATGCCGTCGGCCAGCTTCAGCGCGGTTTCGAAGGATTCGGCCAGACGCTGCTGCAGGTCCGCACGAACCTTGAAGCGGTCGACCACGACTTCAATCGTGTGCTTCTTCTGTTTATCCAGTTTCGGCAACTCGTCCAGCTCGCAGAGTCGGCCGTTGACCCGGGCCCGGACGAAGCCTTGGGCGCGCAGTTCTTCGAACACCGACAGGTGCTCTCCCTTGCGCTCGCGAATCACTGGCGCCAGCAGCATCAGCTTGCTGCCTTCCGGCTGGGCCAGCACCAGGTCGACCATCTGGCTGACGGTCTGCGCTTCCAGCGGGATGTCGTGATCCGGGCAACGCGGCGTACCGACGCGTGCATACAGCAGACGCAGGTAGTCGTAGATTTCGGTGATGGTGCCGACCGTGGAGCGCGGGTTGTGCGAGGTCGACTTCTGTTCGATGGAGATCGCCGGCGACAGGCCTTCGATGGTGTCGACGTCGGGTTTTTCCATCATCGACAGGAACTGCCGGGCATAGGCCGACAGGGATTCGACATAGCGGCGCTGACCTTCGGCGTACAGCGTGTCGAAGGCCAGGGACGACTTGCCGGATCCGGACAGGCCGGTGATGACGATCAGTTTGTCCCGTGGCAGGGTCAGGTCGATGTTCTTCAGGTTGTGGGTGCGGGCCCCACGAATCAGGATCTTGTCCAAAATGGCCTCGCTCGGCGGGCGTCGAAAACACAGGAGTATACGGCCAAATACTGGATGGATGCACACTATCAAGTGAAGGGTTTTTTGCCTTACATGAAGAGAGTTTCATCTGTACGCGTCAAAGCGTCGCGATATACCCCGTCTCTCGATGGGACTGGTAGAATCGCCGCCGGTTCACACGAGGTTTTTCCATGCACGATCCCCACAGCGAACGCATGAGTGGCAGCGAGACCCGCGCGGCGAGCGGTCTGGCCCTGGTGTTCGCCTTCCGTATGCTTGGCATGTTCATGGTGTTGCCGGTACTGGCGACCTACGGCATGGATCTGGCGGGAGCGACCCCGGCCCTGATCGGGCTGGCGATCGGCGCTTACGGCCTGACCCAAGCGATTTTCCAGATTCCGTTCGGGATCATTTCCGACCGCATCGGCCGGCGCCCGGTGATTTACCTGGGGCTGATCGTCTTCGCCCTCGGCAGCGTGCTGGCGGCCCAGGCCGATTCGATCTGGGGCGTGATTGCCGGGCGGATCCTGCAGGGCGCCGGCGCTATTTCTGCGGCGGTCATGGCCTTGCTCTCCGACCTGACCCGCGAACAGCACCGCACCAAGGCAATGGCCATGATCGGCATGACCATCGGCCTGTCGTTCGCCGTGGCCATGGTGGTCGGCCCGCTGCTGACCCGTGCATTCGGCTTGTCCGGCCTGTTCCTCGCCACCGGTGGCATGGCACTGGTCGGGATCGTGATCGTGATGTTCATGGTGCCGAAATCCACCGGGCCGCTGAGTCATCGCGAGTCCGGCGTTGCGCGTCAGGCGTTGATGCCGACGCTCAAGCACCCGGACCTGTTGCGGCTGGACCTGGGCATTTTTGTGTTACATGCGATGTTGATGTCGAGCTTCGTTGCACTGCCCTTGGCGCTGGTCGAAAAAGCCGGTCTGCCCAAGGAGCAGCACTGGTGGGTCTACCTCACCGCGCTGCTGATTTCTTTCTTCGCCATGATCCCGTTCATTATCTACGGCGAGAAGAAACGCAAAATGAAACGAGTTTTGCTCGGCGCCGTGATGACGCTGATGCTCACTGAGCTATTCTTCTGGCAGTTCGGCGACAGCCTGCGGGCTCTGGTGATCGGGACAGTGGTGTTCTTCACCGCGTTCAATCTGCTGGAAGCATCGCTGCCGTCGCTGATCAGCAAGGTTTCACCGGCAGGTGGCAAGGGCACGGCCATGGGCGTGTACTCCACCAGTCAGTTCCTCGGTTCGGCACTCGGCGGGATTCTCGGCGGCTGGATGTTCCAGCATGGCGGTCTGTCGGTTGTGTTCCTCGGATGTGCCGGGCTGGCTGCACTTTGGCTGGCCTTTGCTGTTACCATGCGCGAACCTCCCTACGTGACGAGCCTGCGCCTGCCGCTGTCGCCCGAAGCGATCCGCGAAGCGGGTCTGGTCGAGCGTCTCAAGGCCCTCGTAGGGGTAACTGATGCAGTGATAGTCGCTGATGAAGCGGCGATCTACATCAAACTGGACACCGAATTAATGGATCGCACCACTCTCGAACGCCTGGTGAACAACCCGGCGCAGACTGCGTGCGAAGCCTAGGAGAACGTTATGGCCCGTGGGGTTAACAAAGTCATTCTGGTCGGTACTTGCGGCCAGGATCCCGAAGTACGCTACCTGCCCAACGGTAACGCCGTGACCAACCTGAGTCTGGCGACCAGCGAGCAGTGGACCGACAAGCAGACCGGTCAAAAGGTCGAGAAGACCGAGTGGCACCGTGTATCGATGTTCGGCAAGGTTGCCGAAATCGCCGGCGAATACCTGCGCAAGGGTTCGCAGGTTTACATCGAAGGCAAGCTGCAGACCCGTGAGTGGGAAAAAGACGGTATCAAGCGTTACACCACCGAAATCGTGGTCGACATGCAAGGCACCATGCAACTGCTCGGCGGCCGTCCACAACAGGGCGACCAACAAGGCGGTGGCAACAACTATCAGCAGCAGGCGCCACGCCAGCAGGCTCCGCGTCCGCAGCAGTCGGCACCTCAGCAGCGTCCGGCCCCGGCTCCACAGCAGGCCGCACCGCAACCGGCTCCGGATTTCGACAGCTTCGATGACGATATCCCGTTCTGATTGTTGCGCTGAACCGCGACCGGTTTAGATCCGAAGCCTCCGCATTGCGGGGGCTTCGTCGTTTCTGAGGGGTAGTACTTGTCTTTGCTGCTCATCAACTGACTGCTCGGTCTCCATCATCAGGGCCGTAAAGTTTCGTCCCAAGGCTTGAAGGCCGCGCCCGGTCACTCCATGATCGGCGTCGGCGCCTGACGTTGCGCCGCTCTTTTGCAAGCAGGCTTCCCGGCGTTGGCAGCCTGTTCACCCACAAGAACAAGAGAAACCGATGAGCAGTAGCAAGAACAAGGAAATCGAGTATCTGCGCGGTGTGGCCATCCTGATGACGGTCCTTGCCCATAGCGCGCTGTTATTGCCGTTCCACGGCGCCTTCATGGAGAAACTGTTCAACGTCTATTCCCCCTGGTCGGGTGTGGATCTGTTCTTCTGCATTTCGGGCTATGTCGTCAGCAAGGCCTATCTCGATTACTTCGACAAAAACCGCGAGCAGAACCGTTACGGCCTCGCCGCCACTTCATTCTGGATCCGTCGGGCGTACCGCCTGCTGCCCACCGCGTGGCTGTGGGTGCTGATTCCGCTGGCGTTCTCGATCTTTTTCAACCAGTCGAATGCCTTCCAGTCGTGGTACGACAATCTGCGCAGTTTCACCGCCGTTGCGACGTTCACCGGTAACCTGGCGAACCAGTACGGGGTGATTCTGGGGCCGAATTCGGTGTACTGGAGCCTGGCGCTGGAGGAGCAGTTCTACTTCATCTTCCCGCTGTTCCTGCTGCTGATCACCTCGACCCGCTGGCGGGTGATTACGCTGCTCGCGCTGATCGCCGTGCAGTTTCCGCTCGATCGCAATGCCTTTGGCGCGCCGCCGGCGAGCATGCTCTTCTCTTTCCGCCTCGACGCCATGATGTGGGGCATTCTGCTCTGCCTGTTCACCCGCACGTCCTTGTACAAGGAGATTGAACCGGTCGCACTCGGTGGCAGTTTGCTCAAGCGACTGGGCATCACGTTGTTCCTGCTTTACCTGCTGGGGGCGATTGCCGGCCAGATGATCGCAACGCCCATCGCTGTCGGATTGCTGGCGCTGAATGCGCTGATTCTGGTCTGGCTCTCCAGCTACCAGAAGGGCTACATCTACTGCCCGGCGATCTTGAGTGGGCTCGCTCAATGGCTGGGGTCGCGTTCCTATGCGCTGTACGTGATCCACATGTTCGCCTACCACCTGAGCACCGAGATCTGGAGCCGGGTCGCCCACGAGCGCGGCGTCGAGCTGGGCGCAGCGTTCACCGTGGAGCTGTTGCTCACCTCGTTTGCGATCATGATCGTGTGCAGTGAGTTGAACTACCGGTTCGTCGAAACGCCATTGCGGCGCCGGGGTGCTGAAATCTCCCGTCGGCGAATGGCCGGAATTGTCACCGCCGAGCCCGCCAAGGAAACACCTGCGAAAGACGTACCGGTGCGCTCGACCGAACTGTCCTGATCAGCACCCGCCCATAAAAAAACCGTAGTGCCACAACGCTACGGTTTTTTTGCCGCCGGTTCTGGTGGCTCAGTCAAGAATCAGATGCGGCAAAAACCGGCTCGAATCCTTGGTGATAAGACTGTTGTCCTCCCGCACACCAATCCCCGCTGCCTGATCGGCAATTACCCACGAGCCGATCAACGTGTAGCTGTCGTCAAACTTCGGCAACGGGGCAAATTCCTGCAGGATGAAGGGCGCATCGGTGTAGGGCCCATCCTCTTTGACGATCAGACCTTCGGCGGTCTGCAACTCGATGTTGGCGCCTTCCCGGGAGAAGTACGGTTTGCGTACCCAGCCCTTGGGCACCGCACTGCCCGGGTTCGGGTCGAGGTGCGCGGCCAGCAGATTCGGGTGGCCCTTGTGCAACTCCCATAGCAGGGGCAGGGCGCCCTTGTTGGAGAGAATGGATTTCCACGCCGGTTCGAAAAACTGCGTGTCGCACTCGGCAATCGCCGCGCCGAACGGCTCGTGGAAGATGAATTCCCAGGCGTGCAGTTTGAAGAGGTGCGGGATCCAGCGATCTTCGAGATCCACGAAACGACCGTCAGCGCTCAGGCCGATGTCTTCGATGTCGATGTGCCGCGATTCGATGCCGACCTTCTCCGCGATCAACCGCAGGTAATCCGTGGTGCCCTTGTCTTCGACCGAGTCTTTCATCGAAGCGAAGTAAAACGGCCGCTTCAGTTTCAGTTGGGCAAAGGCTTCGTGCAGCCGGGTGTCGATGCTGTTGAACTGGTCGGCATGGCGCGGCAGCATCCCGCGCTCGATGCATTGCTCCAGCCAGCCCCACTGAAACGCCGCCGCTTCATAAAGACTGGTGGGCGTGTCGTAGTTGAGTTCGAGCAGCTTCGCCGGGCCGTTGCCGCTGTAGGAGAAGTCCATGCGTCCGTACAGATGCGGATGACCTTCCAGCCAGGACGTTCGGATCATGTCGTAGTACGGCGCCGGAATGCTCAGACGATCCAGCAGTTCTTCACTGTGCACGACGCGGTCGACCAGGTCCATGCACATCTCGTGCAGCTCGGTGGTCGGATCCTCCAGATCGTTTTCGATCTGCGCGAGCGTGAACTGGTAATAGGCGTGCTCGTCCCAGTACGGCTCGTCGTCGATGGTGTGAAACAGAAAACCGAGGCTTTCGGCGGTCTGTTTCCAGTCGTGGCGTTCGGCGCAGTGGATCTTCTTCATGGTCAGCTGCTCGAACGGCCCCAGCCGCCCCAACCGCTGCGTGCGCTGGACTGGCTGCCGAAACCGCCACGGGAAGTGGACGACGCCACGTTGACCGGTTTGCGGTAATCGCTGTCGTAGTCCCGCTGGCTGCGGCTTGGTGCAGACTCGATCCGCCGGTTCAGCGTCGAGGTGTCGTAGGTCTGGCGGGTATTGCGCTCGCGATAAACCGACCGCGAGTCGTTCGCGCGGTTGTTGCTCATGGCATTGCCGATCAGCCATCCGGTGAGCCAGCCGTTGCCTGCACCGCTGGACGAGTGCGAAGTGCTGGTCTGATTGCTTTGCACGGCAGCCGCATCACCGGCCGGCATCTGCGCATTGGCGATCGCATCGAGGTTCTGCGCCGGCTCACCGTCCTGCGGCACCTTGAAGCCACCGAGTTTCGGCACGAAACGGCCGGCGGAATTTTTCTGACACCAGTCAGCGGCAAAGTCCGCGTCGCAGGCAGCCTTGTCGTCGTAGGCCGGGGAGATCCGTCGGTGTTCGGCCAGGGCGGCGACGTAGGCGTTCGAGCAGACATCCGGCGCCACTTCGGCGTCGACGCATTGTTCGACGCTCTGGAAGTTACGTTGCTGTTCCTGGGCGGCCACTTCACCGGAAATCGCCAGGGCCACCGAGGCGGCCAGCGACAGTTGAACGTACTTGCTTCGTTTCATCTCAGGCTTCCTGCCGATCAGTAGGACGGGGTCATGCACGCGGCGTTGAGCATGCCGACGCTGATCGCCACCGCCGCCACATAGATGCCCGCGGCGATTTCACCGTTGGCGATGCGCTGGGACGTGCCCTTGAGCACCAGCCCGGTCGCCAGGAAGGCCAGCAATTGCACCACGGCCGCGATCACCGCCCAGAGGACGAAGTCGAGAACGTTGATTGAGTGAGCGATCACGTTGCTGGCTGGAATCGCGAAGCCGATGATCGCGCCAGACAGGGCAATGGCGGCAGCGACGTTGCCGGAACGGATCAGCTCGAATTCCTTGTGCGGCGTGACGCGGGTGTAGACGAACTGAAACAGCATGAACAGCAGCACGGCGCCGATCAGGTAGGCAACGAAACCGACCAGCGCGGCTTTGTTCAGGGAAATGGACAACGCTTCCAGCATGGAAAACTTCCTTTTAAATGGTGCTCAAATCGGTGGTGTACAGCGAGATGCCCAGCGAGGTGCTCAGGCTGACGGTGCCTTCTTCGTCCTGTTCGACGGAGAACAGCAAGAGCTCGCGGCGATCGGTCAGGCCGGTCTCCCGGGCGTAAAGCATCGAGTGATGATTGATGGTGTAGGACTCGTCCGGGTTGATCACCTGTTCGGTGAGCGGCACCAGTTCGGTCTGGCCGCGTTCGGTGCCCCATTCACGGGTGTATTCGACACCTTCGTGGCGATAGGTCGGCAGGCCGATCTGACTGTTCGGGCCGGCCAGGCGCTGCAGTTCGGCGTCACTGTTGACCGTCACATAGCTCACGTAATTGAACAGCGTCACCGACTCGATCTGGTCGTCGCCCGTGACATGGATCTGTACCCAGAACTCTTCGTCGTTCAGATAGTAGCGATGCAGTTTGTTCGACTGACCGAGGTCGATCCAGCCGGCGCTCCAGATGGCCTGGGCATCGGGAACCCGCACCGAAGTGCTGCCGTCGAGCAACAGGCCGAGGGTCGTATCGAAGCGGATCGCCTTGCCCTGCGCCAGTCCGAGCGGGCCGCCGGCAGACTCTGACGCCGGCGCGGCCGACTGCCAGTTGCTGGTGCCGAGCAAATCTTTGAACCATCCCATGGGTACATTCCTTGAAGCGGGTGGAGATATTCGTTGGCAAAACGCCGCTAGTGTACCGGCCTCGTGGCGAACGAGCAGGCAAAAAAGAAGGGCACCCGGTGCCCTTCTTTTTTCTCGCCGCCGTTACTGGGCGGACTTCTGCTTCAGGCGCTCGAGGATGGCGTTGGCGCTGCCTTCGTTCGGCGTGATGCCGGCTTCGCGCAGCTTGCGATCCAGGTCGTTGCCGGTCGACGCATCGGCCAGCTCGTCGGCAGCGCTCAGCTCGGCAGCGCGTTGCTGTTGCTTGGCTTGCAGACGGTTCAGAGTACCGACAGCGGTTTCCAGCTTGCCGTTGGCGCCGCCGCTGGCGATCGAAGCACTGACCTGAGCCTTCTGCACGCTTTCACGGGCCTTGGCCATGTCCACTTGCTGGCGCAGGCTCTTGATCCGCGCTTCGGCCTTGTTGATGTCCTTGCGCATGTTGTCGGCGTAGGTGCCGAACTCGTCGCTCTGCTTCTTCTCGACGCCCAGGTCGTTGGTCAGGGTCGAGATCGCTTCGGCCACTTCCAGCGCCAGGTCTTCACGGCCGGCGTTCAGGGCGGAAACGGCCTTGGCTTCCAGGTCCCTGATCTTGGCTTCGTACTCGCTCACGCGGTCGGCGGAGAGTTTGTGCTTGGCCATGATGGTGACCAGTTCGCGACGGGCGTTGGACAGCGCGCTGTCGGCGTCACGGATTTCCTGATCGAGGATGCGCAGGGCCTGTTGGTCGGCGATCGCTTCGCCGACTTCGTTGGCGCCGCCGCGCAGCGCGGTGAACAACTTGCTCCAGATGGACTGAGTCATTGGATATTCCCTGTTGATTACTTGAAGAAGTGTTCGAAGGCTTCGCTGGCGCGCTGCACGTTATCGACCAGGGTTTTCACCTCGGTGACCACGTTGGTCAGGCTCGAATCGGCACTCAGTGCACCGAACATGTTGTAGACGGTCTGGCCATTGGGCATGGTCTCGATGCCGATCGACGACAGCGGGAACATTTCCCGGCTACGCAGTACGGCGTCGTTGAAGGCGCGCACGTCGGTGATCGAATCGATGTCCACCAGCACGGTGTCGACGATGATCTGCTGACCGGCGAGGGCGATGTGAATCGGCAGACCACCGAATTCGTTCATCTCCAGCTTGAGGCTGGGTTCGGAGCTCTGGATCAGAGACAGCGTGATCTCTTGCGAAGCCACCTCGTCCAGCGCCTTGATGGCGTTGTAGAGGCTATCGATGTTCCAGTTGTTGCCTGCGCTCATGTAATTCTCCGACATGAAAGAGCCAGCCAGAATCGGTTGGCGTAGCTGTTGCTCCATTTGCTTGAGCAAGCTTCGGTTTTCCGGAAGTACCCAAGTTTCGTGTTTCACATAACCGGCGGCAGCCAGGCCCGCGCGCATCTGCTTCATATAAAAGCTCGACGGTTTTTTCGCGGACGGTGTCGAGCGCACTCCCTTTGGGCTCTCTGACTTTGTGGCGGGGGAGCGGCTTTTCATGGCGATGACTCCGTTATGAACATCTCACGCGTGAGCCACACTACAACCAATTCAAAGTGCCATCAATGGCTCACGCGTGAGATTTTCATGACACGCGAAAAAACGCCCGCAACGAGGCGGGCGCAGGTTTTCCAGGTGTGCCCGAGCAGGGCTCAGTGGCTGGCGGCGAGGAACTCGTCGGTGGACACCACGCTGGCGTAGGCAAACCCCAGCGCCGACATGAACGCCGCATGCACGTGGGCGGCCGGCACGGTCAGGCCGTTGAATTCCAGATCGCGGCTGGCGCAGGCATCGTGAATCACCGTGACTGTGTAGCCCAGATCTGCCGCCGCACGGGTGATGCCGTCGACGCACATGTGGCTCATGCTGCCGACCACCACCAGCTCCTTGATGCCCTGTTCGTCGAGGATCGATTGCAGCTCGGTTTCGCGGAACGAGTTGACGAAGTGCTTGAGCACCACCGGCTCGTCGGCGCGGTTGAGCACTTTCGGATGCAGCTTCGCGCCCTCGGAGCCCGGAGTGAAAAACGGTGCCTCGGGCGAGGTGAATTCGTGGCGGATGTGTACCACCGAATCACCGGTCTCGCGGAACGCCGCGATCAGCCGGGCGGCGTTGTCGGCGGCAGCGTCGGCACCGGCCAGCGGCCACTTGCCTTGGGGGAAGTAGTCGTTCTGGATATCGACTACGATGAGCGCTTGCTTGGCCATGGGTGTGTCCTCGAAGTGAACGTTGGGTGTGGGCTCAGTATTGGCGCTGGCCACGTTTTCGAGGATTGGCCGCACCGACAATACACAGGGGAAAACTGACAATGGACGCGAAACCTGCAGTCGTCGAACTGGGTGTGCTGATCTATCCCGGCGCGCAGCTGGCGGCGGTGCATGGGTTGACCGACCTGTTCGCGGTGGCCAACCGGGTCGCTGCCGAGCACCAGAGTGCGCAGCTGCCGCGCTTGCGCGTCAGCCATTGGCAGGTCGAGGGTGATCAGCCACCGGTGCGGGACCACGACAGCGATCCCGGCACCGACGCCGGTCTGGTCGCGGTCGTGATTCCGCCGTCCATTGGTGGTTTTTCGGCAGCCCAGGTGCCCGCCGGGCTGATTCACTGGCTGCGCGAGCAACACGCCCGTGGCGCCACCCTCGGCGGTGTATGCGTGGGTTCTATGCTGCTGGCTGAAAGCGGTCTGCTCGACGGTCGCAGCGCCACCACGCACTGGACGTCGGCCAAGGCGTTCGCCGAACGGTATCCCCACATCAAACTCAAGGCCGACACGCCGATTGTCGATGACGGCGACCTGATCACCACGGCCGGTTTGATGGCCTGGTCGGAGCTGGGATTGCGGCTGGTCGATCGTCTGCTCGGGCCGAGTATTGCCAGCGCAACCGCGCGGTTCCTGGTGGTGGAACACAGCGACAGCGCCAGTGCCTGCGGAAGCAATTTCGCCCCGATCCTCAATCACGGCGACGCGGCAATTCTCAAGGTTCAGCACTGGCTGCAAGGCAATGGCGCGACCGATGTCTCGCTGACGGCGATGGCCGAACGCGCGGGCCTCGAAGAACGTACTTTCCTGCGTCGTTTCCGTGCAGCGACCGGTCTGAAACCCACCGAATACTGCCAGCACCTGCGGGTCGGCAAGGCCCGGGAAATGCTCGAGTTCACCAACGGCACCATCGACCATATTGCGTGGACGGTGGGCTATCAGGACCCCGGGGCCTTTCGCGCGACGTTCAGGAAAATCACCGGGCTGGCGCCGAGTGAATACCGGACGCGATTCGGCAATCTGACCCCGCCCCACATCTCCCGTTGATTCCTGTGGAAGCTGTTCCTGGCTTTGTTGACGGCTGGCGACCATGAACTAGGCTGATACTGGCCAATTGATCTTACGGTCAATGCCCCCCAGTCGCACTCAAGGACGAAAATCATGCCGGTCTTCAAATATGCCAAGGCGTACAGGTCGGCAGCGCTGTTTGCTGCATGCATTGCAACTATCGCCGGATGCGCGGTGCCGACCGGTACGGCTCACCTTTATAGAGCGCAGACGGTAACGGGTGCCGACCGCTCGGCGGCCCGGCAACTGGTCAATGTCTACGACCCCAATTCGCAAGAGACGGCAATCAAAAAAGCGGCCAAGGGCAGTCTTGCGTCCCAGGATGTGTTTTCCATTTATCTCACCGACGGCTATTTCAAATACCTGCGCGATTTCGACGGTGTCAATGAAGTGGTGATCGTCGCCGAGTTCACGGAAGTGAGCTCCGGAACCAAGACCGATACGGTCAGCAAGGTCCTCGGACCTTACCTGGGCGTGGCGGACCGGTCAGGTACGCCATTTCTCAACAAGCTCCTGTACGGGCCTAAGAAGCTCGAGTCCGACCACATCAATGTACGCCTGACTGTTCTGGAATATGACCAGGGTGAAAACGAGAACTCGGCGGCGTTTCTCGATTTCATCACCTCGGCCAGCCAGACCCTTTCATTGGCTGATCCCGTGACCGCGGCGGAAATCAAGTTCGCCAAGGAGGTAGCCAAGAGCTTGTTGAGCCTGAACAAGGATGATGTGGTCATGCAGATCGAATTCGATCTGGTCGGTGATACAGGTCAGGTCGGTCAGCAAGGCAGTTTCATCCCGCTGTCGCCTGGCAATTACGTGCTGATCAATCGCGAACGTTGTTCTCTGGGCAACTGCTTCGGCTATCTGACTCATGATGGCAGGTCGTTCAATCCTGTCGCCTGGCTTGGGGATGCCGCGTTGCTCGTGCCAGTGGCCTTGCGTCGGGGCCTGACCGACACTCCGGATCAAAAAGCCTTGAGCCCTATTGAGCTGGACAAGATCAAGCAACGCAATCAACAAGTGGTCGATGCTTCGGGCAACGTCTTTACCGATAAGACCTGGCTGAGCTTCTCCGTGGTCAAGGGGGGCGATGCGTCCCTATGGGAGACACGTCGTCTGCTGGCCACTGCCGAAGATGCCATCCAGAGCCTGAGTAAGAAAGGTGCGATAAGCGGACTGGAAAGCCCTGATTTCAAATTGGCCCAGGATGCGCTCAATGCTGCACGTGCCAAAGAGTTGCAAAGTCAGGCGACATTGTCATTTGTATCACCCGTCAATGCCGAAGGCGAATTCGCGCCCACCATCACAACCACCGAGTATTGCCTGAGCCATCCGGCCACGGTGAAAACCATCGACGCCAAGTTTTATCAACTCGCCAATAAAGGCGTTCCGCAGGCACTCGCAGTTGCGGATATCGACCGGAACAAGGCGAAGTCCACGCCGAACAATACCTGCTACACCGTCGGTGGCAAGGCACTGGTTGCGGGCAATTACGAGATGGTTGCAGTGTACGGATCCGACCTTGGCAATCAGGTTCAGCGCATCCGCTATAAGGTGGAGGATCCGGCGGCCACCAAGGCGGCCGCCGATGCCGCTGCCGCCGCGAAGGCCGCTGCGGCCAAGGCAGCAGCGAAACCGACACCGTGAGCAATCATGCAAAATGCCGTGCGCGATGAACACGTCGTGCAGAATGAGACAGGCGAGATGCCACTACTGCAAAGGTAACGAGCTGATTTGGCGCGAATTTGTCTGAGGCACTGGCTGGCCTGATCTCTGCAATCTTTCTCCCTACATCCATCAGGCCGTTGGAAGGGGGAACGCATGACCCCGACATCCCGCAGGAAAGTGGTCGTCGCCCATTCGGTTCGACCCGGCGCGCCACAGCATGAAGTGCAGACCAATAAAGCCCTCGCGCGATGGCTGGCGCAGATCCTCGGCCTCAAGTTCGGCGGCAGTTACGACGCTGAGAAACATCGCGGTCGGGATATTTATCTGCTGCCGACCCAGACCCTTGTCGGCGCGGCGGCCCGCGAGCTGGGCGTGAGCGGCCCGGACGATCTGTGGGGCGGGTTCGTCGAGCACGACTTCATCTGCACCAAAGCCATCAGCCACGGTCTGCGCAGCCATCAGGCCCACGCGCCGCAAGGCTGGTCGCCGCTGTTTTCCGAGCGGGTGCGCACTGTGGTGCTGGACGGGCTCAGCGTCTTTGCGCTGGAGGATGCGCGGCCCGCCGCCGAACATCTGTTGTACAGCGGACCGATCCGGATCAAGCCGATCCACGCCTGTGCCGGGCGTGGGCAGGAAGTGATCAAGAGCCTGGATGCGTTCGACGAAATCCTCGCCCGACCCGAGGCTGAAGCATTGTTTAGCGATGGCGTGGTGCTGGAGCAGGACTTGAGTCAGGTGATCACCCACAGCGTCGGGCAGTCGTTCATCGGCGACCGGGTGCTGAGTTACTGCGGTGATCAATACTTGACCAAGGACGCCCACGGCGAAGAGGTGTACGGCGGCTCGAACCTGTTGGTGGTGCAGGGCGGTTACGAGGATCTGCTGGCGCTGGATCTGCCCGACGACGTGCGTCTGGCCATTCAGCAGGCGCAGGTGTTCGACCGGGCGGCGGACGAAGCCTATCCGCGTTTCTATGCCTCGCGGCGCAATTACGATATCGCCCAGGGCCTGGACAGCGAAGGCCGGCCGCGCAGTGGCGTACTCGAACAATCGTGGCGCATGGGCGGCGCCAGCAGCGCGGAAGTGGCGGCGCTGCAAAGTTTCGTCAACGATCCCTCGATGCGTGCGATCCGCGTGTCGTCCGTGGAAACCTATACCGATCAGGCCCTGCCGGCGGATGCCATCGAGGTGTATCGCGGGCCGGCCGAGAACAGCGACTTTCTCCTCAAATACGTAACGGTCAAATCCTATGACGGCTAGAAGCGAAAGCATTCAGATCGACATTGATGATGAACAGATGAGCGGGACGTTCCTCAGTCCCAAATCGAAAGTCCCCGGCGTGCTGTTCGTGCACGGCTGGGGTGGTAGCCAGGAGCGGGATCTGGAACGGGCCAAAGGCATCGCCGGCCTGGGTTGTGTGTGCCTGACGTTCGACCTGCGCGGGCACACCGGCGGCACCGGCATTCCGCTGAGCCGGGTCACCCGCGAAGACAATCTGCGTGATTTGCTGGCGGCCTACGATCGGCTGCTCGCCCACCCGGCGCTGGACACTTCGGCCATTGCGGTTGTGGGCACCAGCTATGGCGGTTATCTCGCCTCGATCCTCACCTCATTGCGTCCGGTGCGCTGGCTGGCGCTGCGGGTGCCGGCGCTGTACCGCGACGAGCAATGGCACACGCCGAAACGCGATCTGGACAAGGCCGACCTGCGCGATTATCGCGGCACCCTGGTGCGCGCTGACAGCAACCGCGCCTTGCATGCCTGTTCGCAGTTCACCGGGGACGTGCTGCTGGTGCAGTCGGAAACCGATGACTACGTGCCCCACGCGACGATCATGAGTTATCGCGCCGCGTGCCAGCAGACTCACTCGCTGACCCACCGCATCATCGACGGCGCCGACCACGCCCTGAGCGATCCGACCTCGCAGCAGGCCTACACCTCGATCCTCGTCGACTGGATCACCGAGATGGTGGTGGGCGAGCGGTTGAGCATCATTCAGTCGCGCTGATCAGGATTTGGGTTTCTTCTCGATGCGCAACGCCTTGGCCTTGGCTTCCACCACCAGGTACATCAGCACGGTGATCAGCAGCGGCAGCAGGAAATAGATCGCCCGGTACGCCAGCAACCCCGCCACCAGACTGCCGCGCGAAGCCTCGTGTTGCAGCAGCGCCACGAACACCGCTTCCAGCACGCCGAGCCCGGCGGGGATGTGGGTGATGACCCCGGCAATCGCGCTGATCAACAGCACCCCGAGCACCAGCGGATAGTCGAGCTTGCTCGGCAGCAAAGTGAAAATCACCGCCGCCATCAGCGACCAGTTCAGCGCCCCGAGCAGCAATTGCAGGACCGCCATGCGCAGCGACGGCAGGTTGATTTCCACCCCGCGAATCGACCACTCGCGCCGCCGGGAAAACTGGCAGGCGACCAGATAACCGGCGCTCACCAACAGCAGCAATACACCAATGCCCTGCAACGCATCGCTGCTGACTTTCCAGCCCGGCGGCATGCGCACCAGCCCGCTGCTGAACACCACGCCGGCGATGGTCATGTAGCCGAACCAGTTGGTCGCCAGGCTCAGGCCGAGGATCTTGGCGATGTTGCTTTTGCTCACCCCGAGCCGCGAATACAACCGATAGCGCATGGCGATCCCGCCGACCCACGCGCTCAGATTTAGGTTGAACGCATAGCTGATGACGCCCACCGGCAGGATCTGTTTCCACGTCAGGTCCTGACGAATATAGGTGCGGCCGATCAGGTCGAAACTGGCGTACACCAGAAAGCTCAGCAGGGTCAGGCTGGAGGCGATGATCAGCGTGCGCACCTTGAAGTCGGCGAGGGTTTGCAGCACCTCGGCCCATTCGATGCGACTGGCGAACATTGTCAGCAAAACGATCAGCGCCAGAAAAAACAGCAGGGTCAGCGGACGTTTCCAACGGGTCCAGCGGGACTTGCCCGCCGGTGCCGGATGCACCGCCGCGTGGGCTTCGGAATGGCTCATGACGGATCGCTCCCGGCGGCATGAGTGAAGGGTTTGAGCCGTGGCTTGTGCGCCGGCAGCCAGCCGGCCATCGCCGGGAAATGCCGCAGGAAGTGAAACACCAGAAAGCCCACGGTCATGTGCCAGATCCGTCCGCGCGGCGACTTCGCGGCGTCCATCGCTTTGCAGTGGTTGTGGCTGAGATCTTCGAGGCGTTCGAACAGGTGGCGATTGAAGGCACGGTCGCGAATCAACACGTTGGCTTCCAGGTTCAGCGACAGGCTCAGCGGATCAAGATTGCTTGAGCCGACGGTGCTCCATTCCTCGTCCACCAGCGCCACTTTGCCGTGCAGCGGCCGCTCGCAATACTCATGAATCTGCACCCCGGCCTTGAGCAAATAATCGTAGGTCATGCGCGCGGCGAGTTTGGCCACCAGCATGTCCGGCTGCCCCTGCAGAATCAGCCGCACTTCGACCCCACGCCGGGCCGCATTGCGGATTTCGCGCAGCAGGCGATAGCCGGGAAAGAAGTAGGCGTTGGCGATCACCACCCGCCGTTGGGCGCGACGCAGTACCTGCAAATAAACGTCTTCGATATCGGTGTTGTGACGGTCGTTGTCGCGGAACACCAGGCGCACCTGACCGTCGTGATCATCGAACGCCATCTCGGCGCGACGCTGCCGGCGCCGTTGCCACCAGAACCTTGCGCGTCCCGGCCGGCCGCTTTGCAGCAGGGCGAAATGATGGATGTCGGCCACCGCCGGGCCCTGAACTTCCACCGAATAATCCTGCTTCGCTTCGGGGCCGAAGTCGGCCAGGTGATCGCCGAAAAAATTGATCCCGCCGATGAACGCAATCAGCCCGTCGACCACCACGATCTTGCGGTGCAAACGACGGAACCAGTTGGTGCGAATGCCCAGGCGTTTCGGGGCCGGGTCGAAGATTTGCAAATGCACGCCGGCATCGCTCAACGCGGTGAGGTAACCGGTGCTCAGTTCGCCACAACCGAAGCCGTCGAGGCTGACGGTGGTGCGCACGCCACGCCGGGCGGCATCGATCAGGATCTCCTGCAATTCCTTGCCGACCTTGTCTTCGAAGACGATGAAGGTCTCCAGCAGGATCTCGCTTTTCGCCGCGCGCATCGCTTCGAACACCCGGGGAAAATATTCCTCGCCGTTTTCCAGCAGCTCCAGCCGATTGTTGCCCTGCCAGCGGTACTCGACATCGACGGTGCCCGGCTCGCGCACGGGCGGGGTAATGCTGACCGGCTCTACGGCGGATTTTTCCAACGGTGCACTGCTCATAGTTCAATCTCCACCGACAGCGGCGCGTGGTCGGAAAGGTGTGACCAGGGACGGTTCGCCAGCACTTTGGGCTGACTGGCCTTGAGGTTGCGTACGTAGATCCGGTCCAGGCGCAGCAGCGGCATGCGCGCAGGAAAGCTGCGCGCCGGTTTGCCGTGATGCGCCGCAAACACTTCGCGCAGGCCACAGGGTTCAAGCAAGGCATCGGCGCGCTGGCGCCAGTCGTTGAAATCGCCCGCGACGATTACCGGCGCGTCATCAGGCAGCTCGGCCAGGCGTTCTCGCAGCAGGCGCAGCTGATCGTTGCGATGGCTTTCGCGCAGGCCCAGATGGACGCAGATCGCATGCACTTCACGGTCGTCTCCCGGCAGGCGCAGCACGCAGTGCAACAGGCCGCGGTTTTCGTGGCCGCTGATCGAAACGTCAAGGTTGTCGTGGCGCACGATCTGGAATTTCGACAGCACCGCATTGCCGTGATCGCCGTCCGGATACACCGCATTGCGCCCGTAGGCGAACTGCGGCCAGAGGCTGTCGGCGAGAAATTCGTACTGGGGCATCGTCGGCCAGTTTTCGTAGCGTTTTGGATGGTGCTCGTGGGTGCCGTGGACTTCCTGAAGAAACACCACATCGGCGGACACGCTGCGCACCGCTTCGCGCAATTCCGGCAGGATGAAACGCCGGTTCAGCGCGGTGAAACCCTTGTGGGTGTTGACCGTCAGCACGGTGAAACGGCGCACCGTGGTAATGACCGTGGTCTGCTCGTCGGTGAAGCCGACCGGCTCGGGAATGCTCATGCGAGTACCCCTTCGGCGGCCGGTTCGCCGGGCGCGGTTTCGAGGGTTTTATCCAGTTCGAAACGCTGCAACAGGCTGCGGGCATCGAACGGCGCGCGGACCTTGATGTCGTTGTCGAAGTAGCAGAAAACCTCGCGGGATTTGCGCGCACGAGGCTTCAGGCGCGGCGCGATCAAATGGGCGTCGCCCGGTTGCCGGCCATGGTGCCAGGCGTCGATCCGTTCGGCCCAGCGTTGCAGCGCGACACGTGTGTAGCCGCTGGCGTAGAGCTCTTCGGCACCGTGCAGGCGCAGGTAGACGAAATCGCTGGTCAGGTCTTCGCGGTACGGCCATTTCCCGGCGGTGTCGGCAATAACCAGCGCGGTGTTGTAGCGTTTGAGCAGGCGCACGAAGTCGGGGTCGATGAAACTGTCGTTGCGGATTTCCACGGCATGGCGCAGCGGTTTTTTGCCGTAGGCCTTCATGCTCGCGTGGCCGTGCAGGTGGGAATCGTGCTGGCGGGCGAGGTCGGCGGCAGCCTGGGTGTCGTGGGGCAACTGATCGAGAAAGGCTTCGAAACGCTCGGGGTCGAACGTGAAGTTGGGCGGGAATTGCCAGAGGACCGGACCGAATTTTTCCTTCAGTTCCAGCACCCCGGAGGCGAAGAAGTTGGCCAGGGGTTTTTCGATATCGCGCAGGCGGCGGATGTGGGTGATGAAGCGCGGCGCCTTGATGCTGAACACGAAGTCATCCGGCGTTTCGGCGTACCACTGGGCATAGCGTTCGGGCCGTTGCAGGGCGTAGAACGATCCGTTGATTTCGATGCTGTTGACCGCCCGCGAGGCGAACTGCAATTCGCGTTTTTGCGCCAGCCCCTTCGGGTAAAAATCCCCGCGCCACGGGGCGTAACGCCAGCCTGAAATACCGATATGAATCGTTGCCATGCCGCCCTCCCGTCGAAAGTCCCCGTACGGCCTCTGTCTGTGGATGACTGCGGACGGTTCGGGAAAGTTTCGACGGGATTACGGACGGTCGGGCTGCGCCGGATCAGTGCCCGGTGACGATCCGGGTGGAGCCTTCGGCGGGTTCGGCATACACCGGGCCCAGGCGATCGAGGCGACCGCTCCAGGCGGTCAGGGCCAATGCCACCAGCACCACCAGTCCGCCAATCCATGCGGTATGGATCAGGCCGATGTGCTCGACGATCAAACCGCCACCCCACGCGCCACCGGCAATCCCGAGGTTGAACGCAGCAATGTTCAGCCCCGATGCGACGTCCACGGCTTGCGGTGTGTGATGTTCAGCCTGACGCACCACATACACCTGCAAGCCCGGCACGTTGCCGAAGGCGACTGCGCCCCAGACCAGCACGGTGGCCAGCGCCAGCCATGGGTTGCCGGCGGTGAAGGTGAGCACGAACAGCACGGCGGCGAGCAGGGCGAAGATGATTTTCAGTGCGCTGATCGGCCCGCGTTTGTCGGCCAGTTTGCCGCCCCAGATGTTGCCGACCGCCACCGACACGCCGTACACCAGCAACACCAGGCTTACGGTGCCGGCGCTGAAGCCGGAGATGTCCTGAAGAATCGGCGCCAGAAATGTGAAGGCGATGAACGAGCCGCCGTAACCGATGGCCGTCATGGCGTACACCAACAGCAGGCGCGGTTGCTTGAGCACCTGCAATTGCTGCAACAGCGACGCCGGTTTGCTGTGGGCAATGTTGTTTGGGACGTACAGCAGGCTGCCGATGAACGCGATCACTCCGAGTGCCGACACCGCGAGGAAGGTTTCACGCCAGCCGAAATGCTGACCGATGAACGTGCCCAGCGGCACGCCGGTGACCAGCGCCACGGTCAGGCCGGTGAACATGATCGCAATCGCGCTGGCGGCTTTTTCCTTGGGCACCAGGCTGGTGGCGATGGTCGAGCCGATTGAGAAGAACACGCCATGGGCCAGGCCCGTGACGATCCGCGCCAGCACCAGTGATTCATAACTCGGTGCCAGCCAGGCCAGCAGGTTGCCGAGGGTGAACAGTACCATCAGCGACAGCAGCAACAGTTTGCGCGGGACTTTGCCAGTGAGGGCGGTCAGCACCGGCGCACCGATGGCTACGCCGAGGGCATAAAGACTGACCAACAGACCGGCGGAAGGCAGGCTGACGCCGAGATCGGCGCCGATGGTAGGAAGCAGGCCAACGATGACGAACTCGGTCGTCCCGATGGCGAAAGCGCTGAGGGTCAGCGCGAGCAGGGCAATGGGCATGACGGCACTCCGGTGGGGGATTGAATGGAGCGCAGTGTCGGGGTTTGGTGGGGGTGGAAAAATACGGGGATGGGCATTTGATATTTGACCTGAGAGCAAAGATCAAAAGCTTACCCCCTCACCCCAGCCCTCCCGAAACGTCGGACCGCCCCCAAGGGGGCGAGGGGGAAAGGGAGCCGATCTACGCGCTATTCAATTCCTGAGTTCGACCGAGATTTCTCAGGTCGATGTAACTGAAAAGGGCACCTCGGTCGGCTCCCTCTCCCTCCGGGAGAGGGCTGGGGTGAGGGTGCTCTTGAACTTTGCCGGTCAAATGTCGATCAGTTCCTTACAGGTTCAACCAAGGGAGCTCTGCGTTTTGACCAGGTTCAGGATCGCGATTCTATTGGGGGCATTGCTGTTGTTGGGCGGCAATGCAGTGCAAGCCGCCAGCCTGCCGGGCGTCCCGGCGGCCAGTGAAGAGCCGGCCAAACCGGAGCCGATCGTGCAGGGCGGACTGCTCGGCGCCATCAGTTCCAGCATCGACGACGTGCAGGACAAACTCGATCTCAACGAGCATCTGGTCGACGCCTGGCGCCTGCGCGCCGACCGGGCGGCGGATGAAGTCGACAGGCTGGTCAACCAACCCTCGAACCGCTCCGGCTGGAGCGTGGCGGGGGATTTCCTGATGCTCTCCGGCGTGTGGCTGGGCACGTTTGCCGTGTTGACCGTGCTCGGCAGCGTGCTGGGCAAACGTCTGCGCGAAGGGCGCTGGCTGCGCACCCGCCAGCGCAGTCAGGACCTGCTCGGTTACCTGTTGCCTTACACGCTGCCCGCGCTGATCTGCCTGCCGCTGACCCTATATGTCAGCCACTTCCTATCGGCCTCGGTCGGTCGCGCGCTGGCGCTGTGTTTTGCCTACGCCACCAGCAGCGGGATATTTTCCACGTCGATGCTGTTGTGCGTGGTGGTGATGTTCAACGTCGGCCACAAGCGCCGCGCCGTGCAGATCATCCGCGACTACTGCCCGAAACCGCTGTTCCTGATCGGCTTTCTCGCTGCGTTGAGTGACGCCCTGACCAGCCCGCAGATCGCCCGGCAACTGGGCGGCAACATCACCAGCAGCATCGCGGTGTTCACCGGTCTGCTGGCGTCGATCATCTTCGGCCTGCTGGTGATTCGCCTGCGTCGGCCGGTGGCGCACCTGATCCGCAATCGCTCACTGGCCCAACGTCTGAAACAGCCGTCGCTGCAGGAGTCGCTGCGGATTTTTTCCGGGCTCTGGTACTGGCCGATCGTGCTGATGGTGCTGGTCTCGGCAGTCAATCTGATCGGCATCGGCGAGGACAATCAAAAGGCCCTGCGTTGTGCGCTGTTCACCACCGTGCTGCTGATCGGCACGGTGTTTCTCAGCACCGTGCTGCAACACCTGTTCAAGTCGCGCAAGGCCGAGGCGATCCAGCGCAGCAGTGCCTACAAGGAACGTTTCCTCAGCCTGTTGCATGCCTTGCTGCGGATCGTCATCGCGATTGCGTTCATCGACATTCTCGGGCGGATCTGGGGCGTGTCGCTGCTCGACTTCGCGCAAAGCAGCACGGTCGGACGGGCGATCAGCAATGCCCTGAGCAGCATCGGCCTGATCTTCCTCGTGACATGGCTGTTGTGGGTGGTGCTCGACACGGCGATTCAGGAAGCGCTGAAACCGCCGGTCAGCAAACGCTCGGCGCGCCAGCCCAGCACCCGGGTGAAAACCATCCTGCCGCTGCTGCGCAACGCGATCAAAATCATCCTGGTGGTGATCTGCGCGATCACCACCATGGCCAATCTCGGTATCAACGTCGCACCGCTGCTGGCCGGTGCCGGGGTGGTCGGCCTGGCCATCGGTTTCGGCTCGCAGCAATTGGTGCAGGACGTGATCACCGGGCTGTTCATCATCATCGAAGACACCCTGTCGATCGGCGACTGGGTGGTGCTCGATTCCGGGCACGCCGGCACGGTCGAAGGCCTGACCATTCGCACCCTGCGCCTGCGTGACGGCAAGGGCTTCGTGCACTCGGTGCCGTTCGGTCAGATCAAGGCCGTGACCAATCAATCACGGCAGTTTGCGTTCGCGTTTTTCTCGGTGCAGTTCACCTACGACACCGATGTCGACAAGGCCATCGAGCTGATCCGCGAGGCGGGGGATTCGATTCGCGAAGATCCATTCCTCAAGTACAACCTGCAAGGGCCGCTGGATGTCTTTGGCGTAGACAAGATGGACCTCAACGGCGTGGTACTGACCGCGCAATTTCGCACGGTTTCCGGCGGGCAATATGCGGTGAGCCGCGCATTCAACCAGCGTCTGAAAAAGCTTGTGGATAACAGCCCATGGGTGCATTTCGCGCAAACTTATCCACAGCAGGTTTTGCTGCCCAAGCGCCAGGAAGAGGAGGTGGCGCCGGCGCATTCGTCGGTGGTGTTGCCGGAGCAAGTGCGCACTCAGTGACGGGTCAGCCTGTTGCGGATTTCGCTCATGGCGGCGGAGTCCAGTTCCACCCAGAATTGCGGCTTGCCCGCGACCTCGGCAGCGACTGGCAAGCCGTCGCAATACACCAGCCGATTGCTCGCCAGCGCCGGCACCTTCGCCCCCGGTAACAAGGTGCCGGCGAGGTTCAGCGGATCGACGCCGCACACCGCGATCAGGCTGCCATCATGGGGGCGACGGCGGACTTCGCGCAACAGCGGAATCGCCTCGGGCAGGGCGAATTGTTCACCGGCGAGGCCACTGACAAACCGCCCGCCACGAATCTCGCCCCGTGCTTCCAGTCGATGGAAGGTGCGCAGCAGTTCGCGCCAACTCGGCAACCAGTCGGCCTCGCGTTCCAGCAGGCGCCAGAACACCACGCCATAGCGGCGCAACAAAGTCATGGCGACGTGTTCGAGGGTTTCGGGCGACGCCGTTTGACGGTTTTCCACAACCGGCCCGCGACGCAATAACGCCCAGCGCCCGGCATCGTCCATGCCGCCGACAAACGCCCCGCGCCCGCGTCGACTGCTGCGTTGCTGGCGCTTGCTCGCCGGAGTGATCAACGCCCGCAATCCGGCAAAGCTGTCGGCATTCACCAGACCGGCGCCGACCAGTTCCTGCAAGGCGATTTCCAGCTCGGTGCGCAGCAGGTGCGCTTCATGCGTCAGCTCATCAAAAAACAGCGCGCCGTGCTGGCTCAGTGCGTCGAAAACCTTGCGGGTCTTGGGCGACAGTTCGCTGACCGGCGTCTGCTCGGCCAGTGCACTCCACAATCCGACCTGACTGCGCGGCAGCAACACGATCGGTGTGCTGCGCAACGCCGTGCCGCTGATGTTTTGCCGGGCGCTGAGGCGCGTCCACACTAGTTTTCCGCTGCGGCACAGATCGTCCAGCCAGCTCGGTGAGTAGTCCTTGAGCCGCGCGGGAAGGAGGTCGCTGTCCCAGGCCGAAGCGGCAGCCGGATAGCCTTCGAACTGGCCAACAATCGCTGGCAACACCACGCTGCCCTGACCACGGGTAGACGGAGACAAGTGCTGCCAGTCGAACAGAAACCGCATGAAATCCTGCAACGCCACCGGCTCGATTTCCCGGCGCAGACGCTTGACCGTGTAGCGGTGAATGCGCGCCAGCAGATGACGCTCGCACCATTCCTCAACAGTCGACCCCGGCGTGAACTGGCCGCGCAGTACGTAACCCTCGCGCTCCAGATGAGCGAGGGCTTGATGAACAGAGGCCGGCATCAGGGCCAGCGGTTCGGCAATCGCCGCCAGCGGTAGCGGGCCGAATGCGCCGAGCCGCGCGCGGATCACTTCGATCAGTGCGTCATCGGCTGCCCATGGTTCGTCGAAACCGGGCAACGCGGGGAGTGCCGACTGTGCCTGTGGATAAAGCGCTTGCAGACAGGTCAGGCGTTCTCTCGCCAGCCATATCGAATGCTCGGGATCGATCTTCAACTGGCAGGCTCGCCCGGTCTCGGCCAGAGCATTCAGCCAATCGCGCCACTGCGGATTGGCCTCGACTTCGCAGTCGCTGATGCAGGCCAGGCTCATCAGCGCTTCGTGCATTTCATCGGCACTGTTCGGCGTCGGCGAGGCTTCTTCGCGCACGGCGTTGATCGCATCGGCGTCCAGCGCGCCGAGGTCATCAGTGGACTGCGGATCGCTCCAGCGGCGGTTGAGCACGGCCTGGGTGCGCCGCTCTTCCAGCGGCGCATCGTCGAGAAAGGTGTAGGGCCGGGCGCTGAGGATTTCCGCCGCCAACGGTGAGGGCGCCGGAAGGTCACGGGCGATCAGGCGCACTTCGCCGCGCTCCATGCGCCGCAGGAGTTCGAGCCAGCCTTCGCTGTCCATTGCCTCGTGCAGGCAATCGTCGAGGGTCTGCTCCACCAGCGGATGCTCGGGGATTTCCCGTTCGCCGGCGAGGTTTTCCAGGCACGCGATCTGATCGGGAAACACATTGGCGATCAGGTCTTCGCTTTTCATCCGCTGCAATTGCGGCGCGACTTTGCGCCCGCCCGTGTAGCGCGGCAGGGCCAGCGCCACACCGGCATTCCAGCGCCAGCGCACACCGAACAGCGGTGCATCCAGGACGGCTTGAATCAGAATGTGCTCGGCGCTGTTGCTGTGCAGGTAACGCCAGACCTCGTCGAGTTCGAAACTGTGGCTGGTGGACAGCGACAGCACGATCGCGTCTTCGCTGGCGGCGGCCTGCAATTCGAAGTTGAAGGTGCGGCAGAAACGCTTGCGCAGGGCCAGTCCCCACGCACGGTTGATGCGACTGCCGAACGGCGAATGAATGATCAGTTGGGTGCCGCCGGACTCGTCGAAAAACCGCTCCATCAGCAGCGTGTCCCGCGACGGCAAGGCGCCGAGGGCGAGGCGGGCGCGGGCCAGGTAATCCACCAGTTGTTCGGCGCTGGCCAGGTTCAGGCCGAGGGTGTCGGTCAGCCAGTCGAGGGCCGGTTGCAGGTTGCCGGGGCTGTCGCTGAGCAATTGATCGAGTTGCGCGTGCAGGCGCGCCACGGCCGCCGACAATTCATCGCTGCGTCCCGGTGCTTCGCCGAGCCAGAACGGGATGGTCGGCGGCTGACCCTGGGCATCCTCGACCCGCACCTTGCCGGTTTCCACCCGCAGAATGCGATAGGAGGCGTTGCCGAGCTGGAACACGTCGCCGGCAATGCTTTCCACGGCGAAGTCTTCGTTGACGCTGCCGATGTTCAGGCCCTGGGGTTCGAGCAATACGCTGTAGTCGGCGTTGTCGGGGATGGTGCCGCCGCTGGTGACGGCGGTCAGCCGAGCGCCGCGTCGTCCGCGCAGGGTTCGGCTCACGGCGTCGCGGTGCAGGTAGGCGCTGCGGATGCCCTGACGGCCGTTGTAACCCTCGGCGAGCATACCCAGCAGCGCCTGATAATGTTTTTCGTCGAGGCGGGCGTAAGGCTCGGCCCGGCGGAACAGCGCGAGCAAATCGTCCTCGGCCCATTCCTGGCAACTGACCTCGGCGATGATCTGCTGCGCCAGCACATCCAGCGGCGCTTCGGGGATGTGCAGCGTATCGAGTTCACCCCGGCGCACGCAGTCGAGCAGGGCGGCGCATTCGATCAAGTCATCGCGGGTGGTGGCGAACAGGCGCCCCTTGGGCGTGCCGCCGACCTGGTGCCCGGAACGACCGACCCGTTGCAGAAAACCGGCGATCGAACGTGGCGAGGCGATCTGGCACACCAGGTCGACTTCGCCGATATCGATCCCTAGCTCCAGCGACGCGGTGGCGATCAGCACTTGCAGCTCGCCGCGTTTAAGCCTTTGCTCGGCGTCGAGGCGAAACTCCTTGGCCAGACTGCCGTGGTGCGCCGCCACCGCGTGTTTGCCGAGGCGTTCGCTCAGGTGCCGGCTCAGGCGTTCGGCCAGACGTCGGGTGTTGACGAAAATCAGCGTGGTGCGGTGTTCCCGGGCCAGCGTGGCGAGGCGGTCGTAAACCAGTTCCCAGACGTCATTGGCCATCACCGCCGACAACGGCACCGGCGGCACTTCGATGCCCAGATCCCGTGGGCGGGCGTGGCCGATGTCGATGATTTCGCAGGGGCGTTCATGGCCGACCAGAAAACGCGCCACCGCATCGATCGGTTTTTGCGTGGCCGACAGACCGATGCGGGTCAGCGGGTCAGGACACAGCGCCTGCAAGCGTTCGAGGCTCAAGGCCAGGTGGCTGCCGCGTTTGCCGGCGGCGATGGCGTGGATTTCATCGACGATCACCGTGCGCGTGGTACCGAGCATTTTTCGGCCGGACTCGGAGCCCAGCAGCACATAGAGCGATTCCGGGGTGGTCACCAGAATGTGCGGCGCGCTCTTGCGCATGGCGGCGCGGTCTTTCTGCGGGGTGTCGCCGGTGCGCACGGCGGTGGTGATTTCCAGCGCCGGCAGATCCATCTGGCGTAACTGGTTGGTAATCCCGGCCAGCGGGTTCTGCAGGTTGATGCGGATGTCGTTGGACAGCGCCTTGAGCGGCGAAACGTAGACCACCAGGGTTTCGTCCGGCAGACCGTCCGGGGTTTCCAGGCCACGGTGGACCAGATCGTCGAGCACCGCGAGGAACGCGGTGAGGGTCTTGCCGGAGCCGGTGGGCGCAGCGATCAGCGTCGAGCGGCGCTGGCGGATCAACGGCCATGCGCGGGCTTGGGCGGCGGTCACCGTCGGGAATGTGCTGCTGAACCAGGCGCTGACGGCGGGGTGGAAGCCTGCCAGGGCCGCGTCCTTGGGGAGGGGCAGATTCATGGCTTCAGTTATGCGGGTGGGCGGGCGAAGTTGCAAGTACCGCTCGGGATCTGCACTTTACGGGTGACGGTTGCGCACTAAACCCGCAAAATGCAACGATTCCGGCAATTATCGACGACGCTGTACCAAACATCGTCGCCAAAGCCATCGTTCCAATCAGACTGGGCCTGCTGACTCTATGCGAATGCGCCTTATGTTACTGGGCGGCGGAAATGCCCTTGGGCAGGCGCTGATTCGCCTCGGTGCAGAGGAAGACATCGGTTTCCTCGCCCCCCGCCCGCCCGAAGACGGCTGGGATGCCGCGAGCCTGACCCAATTGCTCGACGACACCCGTCCCGATGCATTGATCAACCTTGCCTATTATTTCGACTGGTTCCAGGCCGAGGCCGTCAGCGAAAGCCGTCTGGCCGGGCAAGAACGAGCCATCGAGCGCCTGGCCGAACTGTGCCAGCACCACAACATCGTGCTGGTGCAACCGTCCAGTTATCGGGTTTTTGACGGTTCCCGCGCCACCGCCTACAGCGAAAAGGACGAACCGGTGCCGTTGGGCCTGCGCGGTCAGGCCCTGTGGCGGATCGAGCAGAGCGTACGCGCCACCTGCCCGCAACACGTGCTGTTGCGTTTCGGCTGGCTGCTCGACGACAGCCCGGAAGGCACCCTCGGGCGCTTCCTGGCCCGTGCCGAACAGCCGGAAGAATTGCTGCTGGCCGATGACCGCCGTGGCAATCCGACCCCGGTCGACGATGCGGCGCGGGTGATCATCTCGGTGCTCAAGCAACTCGATTGCGCCGCGCCGCTGTGGGGCACTTACCACTACGCCGGCCACGAGGCGACCACACCGCTGGCGCTGGGCCAGGCGATTCTCACCGAAGCGCGCGGCCTGCACCCGCTGGCCATCGAAGCGCCGACCGCCCAGGCCCACGCCGCGCGGCCGGATGCCGCCGAAGAACCGCAACACGCGGTGCTCGCCTGCAAGAAAATTCTGCACACCTTCGGGATCAAGCCGCGCGCCTGGCGTGCCGCGCTCCCGGGCTTACTGGATAGGTTTTATCGTCATGGCTGAAGGCCCTGTTCTCATCACCGGCGGCGCCGGTTTCATCGGCTCGCACCTGACTGACGCGCTGCTTGCCAAGGGCCATTCGGTGCGGATCCTCGATGATCTGTCGACCGGCAAGCGCAGCAATCTGCCGCTGGATAATCCCAAGGTCGAGTTGATCGTTGGCGATGTGGCCGACGCCGCTTTGGTCGCGCAGGCTATGCAGGGTTGCAGCGCTGTCGCGCACTTGGCCGCCGTGGCGTCGGTGCAGGCGTCGGTGGACGATCCGGTGAAAACCCACCAGAGCAATTTCATCGGCACGCTGAACGTCTGCGAAGCCATGCGCGAGGCCGGCGTCAAACGTGTGCTGTACGCCTCCAGCGCAGCCGTCTACGGCAACAATGGCGAAGGCGAGTCGATTGACGAAGACACGCCCAAGGCGCCGTTGACGCCTTATGCGTCGGACAAACTGGCCGGCGAGCAGTACTTCGATTTCTACCGCCGCCAGCACGGTCTGGAACCGGCGATCTTCCGCTTCTTCAACATCTTCGGCCCGCGTCAGGATCCGTCCTCGCCGTACTCCGGGGTGATCAGCATCTTCAGCGAACGCGCGCAGAAAGGCCTGCCGATCACCGTGTTCGGCGATGGCGAGCAGACCCGGGATTTCATGTACGTCGAAGACCTGGTCGATGTGCTGGTGCAGGCGATCGAAAAGCCGCAAGTGGACGTCGGTGCGGTGAACGTCGGCTGGAATCAGGCGACCAACCTCAAGCAGATGCTGGCCGCGCTCGAAGCGGTGGTCGGCGAGTTGCCGCCCGTCAGCTACGGCCCGGCGCGCTCCGGTGACATCCGTCATTCGCGGGCGAACAACCGCCGGTTGCTTGAGCGATTCAAATGCCCGACGCCAACGCCGATGAACGTCGGCCTGGCCCGTTTGCTCGGCCGCTGAGCTTCTCGCAGACATGAAAAAGGCGCCTTTTGACAGGCGCCTTTTTCACGGCCGGAATTCGGGTTTCAAACCGGTTTCCTGTAGCGAGGGAGCTTGCTCCCCGGTCGATGGCGTAACATCGCCGTCAGTTCTGAGCCTGCCCGCCACCAAGCCTCATTCACCACCACGTGAACGTTCTTTGATTGCTGCTTAGAACTTGTAGCCCAGACCGACCATGTACACAAATGGATCGACGTCGACATTCACTTTTGCGCGAGTGCCCGGAGCCACGGCGTTGTTCTCGACGGTGGCGCGGGTGTCGATGTCGATGTAGCGCACCTGGGCGTTGAGCATGATGTTGTCGGTCAGCATGTAGTCGGCGCCGACCTGCCAGGCCAGGCCCCAGGAGTTTTTCGCCTTGAAGTTGCTGAAGCCGTTGGATTGGGCTTCGCTGCCGACGTGCTCGTCGTAGATCCAGGTGTAGTTGATGCCACCGCCGATGTACGGCTGGAAGGCCGACTTCGCGTCCAGCGGGTAGTAGACGACGCTCAGGGTCGGCGGCAGGTGTTTCAGGGTGCCGAGTTTGCCGTTGGCGGCTGGCAGGGCAGTGCCCTTGAGCTTCACGTCATGTTCGAACGGAGATGCGGCCAACAGCTCGATACCGATGTTGTTGGTCAGCATGTAGGCGAAGTTCAGACCCAGTTGGGTGTCGCTGCTCATGGTCGCCTTGCCGCCCAGGTTGGTGCCGCTCAGCGGACCCTGATCGACCTTGACGCTGGAGCTGTCGGCCTTCGGGTTGACGGTGATCGCACCGGCACGAACGATGATGTCGCCGGCTTCGTGGGCGTGGGCGAGCGGGGCTGCGAGCGCGAGGGCAAACAGCGAGGCGCTGAGCAAGGACTTGTTCATGGAAGCTCCCAAAGGACGTTAAAAATGTTTGATGTCCTATGGTACGAATCCGTCTGATACGGTCTTTTGACTCAGCTCAATGAAACAGTGATGCCCCGGGTTTTTGTGGAACTTTCATGGCCTCATCGCTGGCAAGCCAGCTCCCACAGTGATCGAGTCGTTCACAAACTTTGTGATCACCAACAAAACCTGTGGGAGCTGGCTTGCCAGCGATAGGGCCCTGACAAGCCATAAAGAACCAGCAGATTTACTCCGGCAGTTCGTAGACGTAAATCTTGTCCGCATCCATCTGATACCCGGCGTCGGCCAGTTCGCTGGTGGACTGCTTGACCTGCAACGGCCCCTCCACCCAGTACGGCTGATACAGCTCGTCGAGCTTCACGCCGAGTTCGCTTTTCACGTGCACGATCTGGTTCGACGGCGGTGGCGGCACGTGGATGCAGGCGCCGAAGTACGGCACCAGCAGGAAGTCCGTGGTGCGGCCTTCTTCGCTGACTTCCAGCGGCACGATGTAACCCGGCAGACGAATGTTCTGGCCGTCGAGGCTTTGCACTACCGGTGCGTTGGGCATGTCTTGTTTGGCTGCCGGCGCTGATTCCGCCGACAGTGCATCGCTCATCTTCGACAGGTCGTGCAGCGGCGTCATGTTCGGCACTTCCGGCGCCGCGTCCGGCGGGATCATCTCCGACCAGGTCAGGTCTTTCGGCGCCGCCGCCCACACGGGCAGGGCGACCAGCAACAGTAGCGCAAGCACGGCGCGGGGCATGGTGAACATCCTCATAAACGGATCGACAGGCCATCGGCCAGGGATTGGCGATACGCGCGCCAGGCCGGCACGCTGCCCATCAGCAGCGCGGCAGCCAGAATGCCACCTAGCAGCGTCCATTCATACTCGCTTGGCCAGGCCAGCGGCAGATACAGCCCGTAATTGGCCTGCACATAACCCTGTGCCGCAGCGATGCCGAGGTACAGCAACGCCAGTCCGGCGATCACCCCGGTCAGCGCCAAGGCAAACGCTTCCAGCACCAGCAGGCTCGCGATATGCCACGGCCGCGCGCCCACCGAACGCAGGATCGCCATCTCGCGGCGGCGTTCGTTGAGGCTGGTGAGAATCGCCGTGAGCATGCCGATCAATCCGGTCAGCACCACGAACAGCGAGACCACGAACAGCGCTTTTTCAGCGGTGCTCATCAGGCTCCACAACTCCTGCAAGGCCACGCCCGGCAGGATCGCCAGCATCGGCTCACCACGGAATTCATTGATCTCCCGTTGCAACGCGAAGGTCGAAATCTTGCTGTTGAGGCCGAGCATGAACGCGGTGATCGCTTGCGGCGTCAGGTCCATGTTGCGCGCCTGATCGGCGCTGATCCGTCCGTTGCCACGGGCCGGCACACCGTTGTGCCAGTCGATGTGGATCGCCTCCATGCCGCCGAGGCTGATGTGCAACGTGCGATCTACCGGGGTGCCGGTGCGCTTGAGAATCCCGACCACGGTGAACGGTTTGTCATCGTGCTTGACCAGACTGATCGCCGCCACGCCGTGGGCCAGCACCAGCTTGTCGCCGAGCTTGTAATGCAGCGCCTCAGCCACTTCGGCACCGAGCACCACTTCGAACGGATCGGTGGCGAACGCGCGGCCGTCGGCCAGTTCCAGATGCTGCTGGCGACCGTACTGGTAATGCTCGAAATAGGCTTCGGTGGTGCCCATCACCCGGTAGCCGCGATGGGAGTCGCCGAGGGACATCGGAATCGCCCACTTCACCTTCGGGTTGCTGGCGAAATGTTCGAAGCTGTCCCAGCGGATGTTGTTGGTGGCGTTGCCGATGCGAAATACCGAGTACAGCAACAGGTTCACCGAGCCCGAACGGGCGCCGACGATCAGGTCGGTGCCGCTGATGGTGCTGGCGAAACTGGCCTTGGCTTCGGTGCGCACCCGCTCAACCGCCAGCAGCAGGCAGACGGAAAGCGCGATGGCGAAAGCGGTGAGCAGGGCGGTGAAACGCCGGTTGGCGAGGCTGGCCATGGCCAGGCGGAACAGATACATCTCAGACCTCGGCAGACGTGGCGGCGCGATTGAGTTCGGCCAGGGACAGGTGACGGTCGAACAGCGGCGCCAGGCTCTGGTCGTGGCTGACGAACAACAGGCTCGAGCCGGCTTCGCGGCACTCGGCGAACAGCAGGCGAATGAAGTTTTCCCGGGCGTCGTAATCCAGTGCCGAGGTCGGTTCGTCGGCGATCACCAGTTCTGGCTGACCGATCAACGCACGGGCCGCGGCGACCCGCTGTTGCTGACCGATCGACAGCGAATCGGCGCGGCGACTCAGGATGCTTTCGTCCTTCAGACCCAGGTGGGCGAGCAGGGTGGCGGCGGCCTGATCGACGCTGCCGTGGCGTTGCTTCGCACGTTCTGCACGCAGCTTCGAAAGGTGGCACGGCAGCTCGACGTTCTCGCGCACCGAGAGAAACGGCAGCAGGTTGAACTGCTGGAAAATGTAGCCGGTGTGATCGACGCGAAAGCGATCACGGGCGCCGGCACCCAATTCGGTCAGTTCCTGGCCGAGCAGGCGAATGCTGCCGCGACCGGGTTTCTGCACCCCGCCGAGCAGACCGAGCAGAGTGGTCTTGCCGCTGCCGCTGGGGCCCTTGAGGAACAGGGTTTCGCCGGCTTCCAGGCGAAATGCCGGGATGTCCAGCAGCGGCGGGTGACCGGGCCAGTTGAAGCCCAGGTCGGACAGTTCGATGAGTGCTTGGGTCATGGCGCCGTTTCGTGTCAGAACTTCAGGGCGGCGGCCTTGGCCGTCACTTCCGTGCCTTGCTGGCCGCTCGGGCTGATCAGTTGTACCTGAATTTTCTGGGTGGCCGGGAAGGTATTGAACAGGTTCGCCAGATCCAGGGTTTTCAACGCGCCCGGCGCCGCGCAGCTGAACTGGTAGTGGGCGTGGATTTCGCTGTGGTCGTGATGATGCTCGTGACCGTCCTTGCCGGCTTCCTCTTCGTCGTGGTCGTCGTCGGCATCCGGCTTGTCGCCGAATAGCGGGCTTTCCAGCTCCTGGCTGGTGACTTTGCAACCGGCGGCGGCCGGCAGGCTGAACAGCGCCAGCGGTTTTTCCAGCTGCGCACGCGCGGCTGCGACCTTGGCCTTGTCGGCATCGCTGGTGGCGATGTGTTCGAAACCGACGAGGTTCATCGCCGGGCTTTCCAGCTCCAGTTCCAGGGTCTGGCCGTCGAGGGCAGCGTTCAGGCGACCCACGCCATGTTCGTGGGCACCGAGGCTGCCGTGCTCATGGTCGTGATCATGCTCATCGGCAGCATGGGCGATGGCCAGCGGCAACAGGGCAAACGGCAAAGCGAGCAGCAGACGACGCATGACGGTCTCCGGGAAGTAAAGTGAAGAGTTTGTTATGTAATCTTATAACGAAAGTGCGCAGAGTTTGCCCGCCCGCTTGGCGTTACACAAGTCCCATGGGAGCATGCAGGTCAGAAATGTGCGGGAGCGAAGCTTATGTTGCGGATACGCGGAACCGTCGGCGAGTTGCCGGTGGATTTGACCCTGGAACTGGATGAAAGCGACTGGGCGCGGCTCGGTGCGCAGTTTGGCGTGCAGGTGCAGACGGCCCAGCCGCAGACAGCAGCGGCGGCGCCTGTGGCGAAACCGGTGAATCAGGATGATACGTTGTGGCAGGTCGCCAGGGATCTGTTGCGCAAGGCCGGACAACTCAGCGGGCCGGAATTGCTGGATCAGCTCGAAGGGCTGACCGGCAGTGCGGCGGCGGGCAAGCGCTTGCTGGTGCGCCTGCGTCATTCGGCCGATGTGAAAGTGCTGAGCGGCGGGGATACGCCGCTCTACAGCTGGATCGAGTAAGCGCTTAGTACAGCGCCGCAAACACCTTGCGCCGGTAAGCGGTCACCAGCGGGTGATCGTTGCCCAGCAGTTCGAACACTTGCAGCAAGGTCTTGTGCGGCAGGCCTTCGCCGTAGCTGCGGTTGCGGATGAACAGCTTGAGCAGTGCGTCCAGCGCCGCTTCGTATTGCTGACGGGCCAGTTGCTGGATCGCCAGTTGATACACCGCTTCATCGTCCTGCGGGTTCTGCGCCAGACGGCTTTTCAGGTCGGCGGCATCCGGCAGGTCACGGGCCAGACCAAGGAACTTGATCTGCGCCTTGGCACCGGCCAGTGCAGCCTTGTGCTCGTCACTCTTGACCGCGTCGAGCACGGTTTGCGCCTCGCCCAGCTCACCGCGTTCGGTCAGGCAGCGAGCGTAGAGGATCAGCGCCTTGGCGTTGGTGTTGTCTTCGCCCAGCAGCGTAACCAGTGTCGCTTCCGCGTCGGCGTAACGGCCTTCGTCAAACAAGGCCTGAGCCTGTTCGAACGGATCGGCGGCGGACGGCGCGGGCATCTGCACATGCGGTTCAAGCAGGGCGCGCACGGCGGATTCCGGTTGCGCACCGGCAAAGCCGTCCACCGGTTGACCGTCCTTGAACAGCACCACGGTCGGCAGGCTGCGGATACCGAAGCGGGCAACAATGTCCTGTTCGATATCGCAATTGACCTTGGCCAGCAGCAACTCGCCCTGATAGCTCTCGGCGATGCCTTGCAGCATCGGCATCAGCGCCTTGCACGGCGCACACCATTCGGCCCAGAAATCCACCAGCACCGGTTTTTGAAAGGAAGCCTCGATCACCGACTGGTCGAAGTCGGCCGTCGTGGCGTCGAAGATGTACGGCGTTTGCTGACTCATGGGGTATCTCGTAAAAGCGTGAATGGGGCAACTATACGGTCAGGCGCGGGCCGCATGGTAGAGGCTGACATGGCGAAACTCTTCGGGCTCGGCCAGATCCGGCAGGGTCATGGCTTCGAGCATTTCGATGCGCCGGTACAGCGGGTGACGGAAATCCCGGACCCGCGAATCCGCCACCAGCGCTTCGCGGCCACGGCTCAGGAAGGCCTCGAGCAACGGCAGGTTTTCCCGGTCGTACAAGACGTCGGCCACCAGGATCAGATCGAAGCGATCCGCCTCGGCGAAGAAATCCGTGGAATAGCTCATCTGCACATCATTGAGTTCGGCATTCGCCCGACAGGCGGCAATCGCCAACGGATCGAGATCGCAGGCCACCACCTCCAGCGCGCCGGCTTTCACCGCTGCAATGCCGGCGATTCCGGAACCGGCGCCGAAATCCAGCACCCGCTTGCCCCGAACCCATTCGGGAAACTCCGCCAGATAGCGTGCCACCGCCAGACCGCTGGCCCAGCAGAAACTCCAGTAGGGCGGTTCATGCAGGATTCGTTGGGTTTCCTCCTGGCTGAATTCGCGCGCCATGTTGTCGCCGTCAATCAGCCACAGCTGCAAATCGGTGTCCGGCAACGCACAGGCTTTCAGTCGCGCGTCGCCGAGCAATTCGCCCAGCGACTGTTGCAGGTCTAGCGGAGCATTCATGGTGCTTTGACAAATTGCAGCTGGCCCAACGCCTGGGTGGTCGGCTGAGTGATGGTCTGCGACGGCAGGTGCAGGATCAACTGGCCGGACTGGCTGGCGCGGCCGCGCAGTTCAACCCGCGCCCCGGCCGGAAAAGCCTCGGGGTTGAAGCGCAAGTGGAACGGCAGAATCTGGTTGTTGCCGATCAGGCTGGAACTGGCGAGCAATTGTTGCGGACGATCCTTTGCGTCGATCACCAGCAGCGCCAGTTCGACTTCGGCGCCGGCCGGCACGCCTTGCAGGGTGCCGCTCAGTTCCCGTTGATACGCGGGCAGCGGGCCGAGATCGGCGGCTTCCCGGGCTTTTTTCTGCGCCTGTTGCGGCGCCGGGCCCGGCGTGGGCGGCTGAGGCTTGGGCGCATCGCTGCCACAGGCCACCAGCAGGCTGAAAACACTGAGCAAAACGAGCGGTCGTAGGGACATTGGCGGCTCCAGCAAAATGAAATCCATGGATCAAACGATCATGGCAGTCTGTATACCGCAAAGCCTATGGCTTGTCTTGCCACCGGGATGCGCTACCATGGCCCTCCCTTTTTTTGTTGCCAGCCACCATGCACTGTCCCTTCTGCGGTGCCAACGACACCAAGGTCATCGACTCGCGTCTGGTCGCCGAGGGCGAACAGGTGCGCCGCCGGCGTGAATGCCTGGCCTGCGGCGAACGTTTCACGACGTTCGAGACGGCCGAACTGGTGTTGCCGCGCCTGATCAAAACCGACGGCAGCCGCCAACCGTTCGACGAAGAAAAACTCCGCGCCGGCATGCAACGCGCCCTGGAGAAACGTCCGGTGAGCGTCGAGCGCCTCGAATCCTCGCTGGTCCATATCAAGCACAAGCTGCGCGCCACCGGCGAGCGCGAGGTCAAGTCCCTCGTGGTCGGCGAACTGGTGATGGCCGAGCTGCAAAAGCTCGATGAAGTGGCCTACATCCGTTTCGCTTCCGTGTACCGCCGCTTCCAGGACCTCAACGAATTCCGCGAAGAGATCGACCGCCTCGCCCGCGAACCGGTGAAAGAATGACCACCGCCGCCGAGCAGGCCATCCTCGACGCCCACTTCATGGCCCGGGCCCTGGAGTTGGCGCGCAAGGGTCATTACACGACTCATCCCAATCCACGGGTTGGCTGCGTGATCGTGCGTGACGGGCAGATTGTCGGCGAAGGCTGGCATGAACGCGCCGGCGAACCCCATGCCGAAGTCCACGCCCTGCGCGCCGCCGGTGAACTGGCCCGGGGCGCCACGGCTTACGTGACCCTCGAACCTTGCAGCCACCACGGCCGCACACCGCCGTGCGCCGATGCTTTGGTGAATGCCGGCGTTGGCCGGGTGGTTGCGGCGATGCGTGATCCGAATCCACAAGTCGCCGGACGCGGTCTGCAGCGCTTGAGCGATGCCGGCATCGCCACCGAAAGCGGCGTGCTGGAAGCTGAGGCGCGCAAGCTCAATCAAGGTTTTCTGAAGCGCATGGAACACGGCTTGCCGTTCGTGCGGGTCAAGCTGGCCATGAGCCTCGACGGCCGCACGGCGATGGAAAGCGGCGAGAGCCAATGGATCACCGGCCCTGCCGCGCGTTCGGCGGTGCAGCGTCTGCGCGCCCAGGCCAGCGTAGTGCTGACCGGCGCCGACACGGTGCTGGCCGATGGCGCACGCCTGACTGTTCGCGGCGATGAGCTGGGGCTGGATGCCGAACAAGCCGCGCTGGCCCTGAGCCGTCCGCCGCTGCGGGTACTGATCGACGGACGTCTGCGGGTGCCGCTGGATGCGCCGTTCTTCAAGGCCGGCCCGGCGCTGGTCGCCACCTGCGTGGCCATCGAAGAACAGTACGCCCACGGTCCGGAATGCCTGATCGTGCCGGGCGATGACGGTCAGGTCGATCTGCATCAATTGCTGATCGAGCTGGCCAACCGTGGCGTCAATGAAGTGCTGGTCGAGGCCGGTCCGCGACTGGCCGGCGCGTTTGCCCAGCTCGGTCTGGTCGACGAGTTCGTGATCTTTATCGCCGGCAAGTTCCTCGGCTCCACGGCGCGTCCGCTGCTGGACTGGCCGCTGGCCTATATGAAGGATGCGCCGGAGCTGAAAATCACTGAAATTCGCGCGGTTGGCGATGACTGGCGAGTCACTGCAATCCCTGTCTCATCGGCGAGCGTATAATTCCCGGCCATCGCGTTAGCGCTGGCTTCGTTCTCAAGGAGAACCCCATGTTTACCGGCATCATCGAATCCATCGGCAGTATCCGCGCACTGACCCCAAAGGGCGGTGATGTGCGGGTGCATGTCGAAACCGGCAAGCTCGACCTGAGCGACGTCAAACTCGGCGACAGCATCGCGGTCAACGGCGTGTGCCTGACCGCGGTTGAACTGCCGGGCAACGGCTTCGCCGCCGACGTCAGTCGCGAAACCCTCGACTGCACCGCCATGAATGACCTGAAAAGCGGCAGCCCGGTCAACCTGGAAAAAGCCCTGACCCCGACCACCCGTCTCGGCGGACATCTGGTCAGCGGTCACGTCGACGGTGTCGGCGAAGTGGTCTCGCGCAGCGATAATGCCCGCGCCGTGGAATTTCGCATCCGCGCGCCGAAAGAGCTGGCCAAGTACATCGCCCATAAAGGCTCGATCACCGTGGACGGCACCAGCCTGACCGTGAACGCGGTCGATGGCGCCGAATTCCTGCTGACGATCATTCCGCACACCCTGAGCGAAACCATCATGGCGTCCTATAAGCCAGGTCGCCGGGTGAACCTGGAAGTCGACTTGCTGGCGCGTTATCTGGAGCGTCTGCTGTTGGGCGACAAGGCTGCAGAGCCAACGTCCGGTGGCATCACTGAAAGCTTTCTGGCCGCCAACGGCTACCTCAAATCCTGACTGAAGGGGGTGCCTTGTGGCGCTCAATAGCATCGAAGAACTGGTTGAAGACATCCGCCAAGGCAAGATGGTCATCCTCATGGATGACGAAGACCGCGAGAACGAAGGCGACCTGATCATGGCCGCCGAATGCTGCAAGGCCGAGCACATCAACTTCATGGCCAAGCACGCCCGTGGCCTGATCTGCATGCCGATGAGCCGCGAGCGCTGCGAAACCCTGAAGCTGCCGCTGATGGCGCCGCGCAACGGTTCCGGTTTCGGCACCAAGTTCACTGTCTCGATCGAAGCCGCCGAAGGCGTGACCACCGGCATCTCCGCCGCTGACCGCGCACGCACCGTGCAAGCGGCCGCTGCGAAGGACGCGAAAGCCGAAGACATCGTCAGCCCGGGCCACATCTTCCCGCTGATGGCCCAGGCCGGTGGCACCCTGGCCCGCGCCGGTCATACCGAAGCCGCCTGCGACCTGGCGCGCATGGCCGGTTTCGAGCCGAGCGGCGTGATCTGCGAAGTGATGAATGACGACGGCACCATGTCCCGTCGCGCCGAGCTGGAAGCTTTCGCGGCCGAACACGACATCAAGATCGGCACCATCGCTGACCTGATTCACTACCGGATGATCCACGAACGTACCGTTCAGCGGATTGCCGAGCAGCCACTGGACAGCGAACTGGGCCAATTCAACCTGGTGACCTATCGTGATTCCGTGGAAGGCGACGTGCACATGGCACTGACCCTGGGCACCGTTTGCGCCGAAGAACCGACCTTGGTTCGCGTGCACAACATGGACCCGCTGCGCGACCTGCTGATGGTCAAGCAACCTGGCCGCTGGAGCCTGCGCGCCGCCATGGCTGCGGTCGCCGAGGCCGGCAGCGGTGTGGTGCTGTTGCTCGGTCACCCGCTGGATGGCGACGTGTTGCTGGCGCACATCCGCGAAACCGGCGATCAGGCGGCGGTGAAAAAACCGACCACCTACAGCATCGTCGGTGCCGGTTCGCAGATCCTGCGTGACCTCGGCGTGCGCAAAATGCGCTTGATGTCTGCGCCGATGAAGTTCAATGCGATATCCGGTTTCGATCTGGAAGTTGTAGAATACGTGCCCTCCGAATAATGACCGGTTGTTTCCGGCTCCGAATTCGCGGCAAATAAATCACTGAGGGACGCGAAACAGACGCGTCCCGGCTCTTTAAGAGATCTGACGAATGACCCTGAAGACCATCGAAGGTACCTTCATCGCCCCTAAAGGCCGCTACGCTTTGGTAGTGGGCCGCTTCAACAGCTTCGTGGTTGAAAGCCTGGTCAGCGGTGCAGTTGATGCCCTGGTTCGCCACGGCGTGAGCGAAAGCGACATCACCATCATCCGCGCACCTGGCGCCTTCGAAATCCCGCTGGTTGCGCAGAAAGTCGCCCAGAAAGGCGAGTTCGCAGCAATCATCGCCCTGGGCGCGGTCATTCGTGGCGGTACTCCGCACTTCGAATACGTGGCTGGCGAGTGCACCAAGGGCCTGGCCCAGGTGTCCATGGAGTTCGGCGTACCGGTCGCTTTCGGCGTCCTGACCGTTGATTCCATCGAGCAAGCCATCGAACGTTCCGGCACCAAGGCCGGCAACAAAGGTGCTGAAGCTGCCCTGTCCGCTCTGGAAATGGTCAGCCTGCTGGCGCAGTTGGAGGCCAAGTGATTAGCGACGAAAGCGATCGTTTCAACCCGCGCGATCCGAAACCTGCGGATGCCGGCAAGCCATCGAAAAGCGCCAAGCGCCGCGAAGCCCGTCAGCTCGCGACCCAGGCCCTGTATCAATGGCACATGGCTCGGCAGTCGTTGAACGAGATCGAAGCGCAGTTCCGGGTCGATAACGATTTCACCGATGTCGACGGTGCTTACTTCCGCGAAATCCTGCACGGGGTTCCGCAGTTCAAGACCGAAATCGACAACGCGCTCACGCCTTGCCTGGACCTGGCGATCGAAGAGCTGGACCCGGTTGAGCTGGCGGTTCTGCGGCTGTCCACCTGGGAACTGCTCAAGCGCGTCGACGTGCCGTACCGCGTTGTGATCAACGAAGGTATCGAACTGGCCAAAGTGTTCGGTTCGACCGACGGCCACAAGTTCGTCAACGGCGTGCTCGACAAGCTGGCTCCGCGCCTGCGTGAAGCTGAAGTGAAGGCGTTCAAGCGCTGATCCGCGCTTGAATACTTTTTCTCGGCCATGGGCGAGTTTGAGCTGATCCGCAATTTCTTCGCCGCCGCGCCTTGTGCGCAGGGCGGCGAAGGCGTTGCACTGGGGATCGGCGACGACTGCGCCTTGCTGGCGGTTCCTTTCGGGGAACAGCTGGCGGTTTCCACCGATACGCTGGTGGCCGGCGTGCATTTCGCCGATCCCTGCGATCCGTTTCTGCTCGGTCAGCGCTCGCTGGCCGTGGCGGTCAGCGACCTCGCTGCCATGGGCGCCACGCCCGTCGCCTTTACCCTTGCCCTGACTCTGCCGACGGTGACTGCCGATTGGCTGCAAGCCTATGCCCGCGGTTTGAACCGCATGGCGCAGGGCTGCAGCGTGGCACTGGTTGGCGGCGATACGACGCGCGGGCCGTTGAGCCTGACCGTCACCGTGTTCGGCCGCGTCCCGGCCGGCAAAGCGCTGACCCGCAGCGGCGCACAACCGGGCGATCTGCTGTGTGTCGGTGGTGAGCTGGGCAATGCCGCCGGCGCTTTGCCGCTGGTGCTGGGCCAGCGTGACGCCGAACCCCATATCGCCCAGCCGCTGCTCGATCATTACTGGTCGCCGCAACCGCAACTCGCCCTCGGCCAGGCCCTGCGTGGCAAGGCCACCTCGGCGCTGGACATCTCCGATGGCCTGCTCGCCGATTGCGGTCACATTGCGCTGGCCTCGAAGGTTCGCCTCGAAGTCGAGCGCGAGCGTGTTCCGCTGTCGGATGCGCTGGTGGCGTTTCTCGGTCAGCGCGGCGCCGAGCGTGCGGCGTTGAGCGGTGGCGATGATTACGTGCTGGCCTTCACCTTGCCGTCCGTCGAGTTACCGGCGCTGCTCGCCGATGGCTGGCCGATCCATGTGATCGGCCGCGTGACGCAGGGTCAGGGCGTGGTGCTGCTGGATCGCGACGGGCACGACATCACCCCGCAAATCCGGGGTTATCAACATTTTCAGGAGTCACCGTGACAGATCACCCGAAACAGGTTCCGGCCGAATTCGTTCCGCCGTCGGTCTGGCGCAATCCCTGGCATTTCCTCGCGTTCGGCTTCGGCTCGGGCACCTTGCCCAAGGCGCCGGGCACCTGGGGCTCGTTAGTTGCGCTACCCTTTATCCCGTTGTGGCAGATGCTGCCGGACTGGGGTTACTGGCTGATGCTCGGGATCACCATGCTGTTCGGCTTCTGGCTGTGCGGCAAAGTGGCCGACGATCTGCGGGTGCACGACCACGAAGGCATCGTCTGGGACGAAATGGTCGGGATGTGGATCACCCTGTGGCTGGTGCCGGAGGGCTGGTACTGGTTGCTCGCCGGGTTCCTGGTGTTCCGCTTCTTCGACATTCTCAAGCCATGGCCGATCCGCTGGATCGACCGGCATGTTCACGGCGGCGTCGGCATCATGCTCGACGACGTGCTGGCCGGCGTGTTTGCCTGGCTGGCGATGCAGGGACTGGTGTGGATTTTCGCCTGATTTCCAGGCGTGGATGAGGGACACAGGGATGACTCGACGCTGGTTGGCGATAGTGGTTTTGACCTTGCTTGGCGCCATGGCCCAGGCACAGGACGCGCCGCCGTCGGTCATTCACCTGGCCAGCGAAGAGTGGGAAGACTACACCGCCGCCGACGGCCATGGCCTGGGCTGGGATGTGTTGCGCAAAGTGTTCGAGCCAGCCGGCGTGACCTTGGATATTCGCACCGTGCCCTACACCCGCTCGGTGGGGTTGGTGCAGTTGAAGGAAGCTGACGCGCTGGTCGGTTCCTATCGCGGTGAAGCCGAGCAGGTGCTGTACCCGAAATGGAATTTCGACTCCGACCACATCTACGCGCTCGGCCTGGCCAGCAATCCTTCGCCGACCCAGGCGACGCTGGGTAAATACCGACTGGCCTGGGTACGCGGCTATCGCTACGAAACCTATTTGCCGAATGTCAAACGCTTCAACCAGATCGAGCGCCGCACCGGCATCCTGTCGATGCTCAAGCAGGGGCGGGCGGATTACTACATTGATGCGCTGACGGAAATCGAAGCAGTGGTGAGAAACGCCGCCGACCCGTCGCAGTACCGTTATTCGCATCTGGCGGAATTGCCGCTGTACCTCGGTTTCGCCGACACCCCGCAAGCCCGCGCACTGATGTCGATCTACGACCAGCGCATGGAGCAACTGGTGAAGAGCGGCGAGTTGAAGCCGATCTTCGAGCGCTGGAAACAACCATATCCCTTCGAATGAACGCGATAAGGGCGAGCCTGTTATCAAACTTTTTGATCGTTATGGCCGATAATTCAGCCTAAGCGCCTGCGGGAACCTGCTGTTACAATGCCGCCCAGCGAATCTTCAGACTTTTCAGATCAGGAGCACACCGGTGCCTGTCGTTTTTGTCGCCGCTTCCAAGCTGCCAACGCCTTTTGCGCAATTCACCATGCACGGTTTTCTCGATGAAGCCACCGGCCGCGAGCACGTCGTGCTGAGCCTGGGTGAGATTGCCGACGGTGCCCCGGTACTCGGCCGTCTGCACTCCGAATGCCTGACCGGCGATGCCTTGTTCAGCCAGCGTTGCGACTGCGGTTCGCAACTTGAAGGCGCCCTCAAGGCCATCGCTCGCGAAGGTCGTGGCGTGTTGCTGTACCTGCGTCAGGAAGGACGCGGCATCGGTCTTTTGAACAAGATCCGTGCCTACGAATTGCAGGACGGCGGCGCCGACACCGTTGAAGCCAACGAGCGTCTGGGCTTTGCCGCCGACCAGCGTGACTACGCCATGTGCCTGCCGATGCTCGAGCATCTGGGCGTCAAATCGCTGCGCCTGATGACCAACAACCCGCGTAAGGTCAAAGCCTTGACCGACATGGGTATCGTCGTCGCCGAGCGCGTGCCGCTGCACACCGGCCACAACCCGCACAACAAACTCTATCTGGCGACCAAGGCCAGCAAGCTCGACCACATGATGGGCAACGAGCATCAGGGCGAGGTAGACCGGGCGTGACCCGCGGGCAAGTGCGGCGCCGTCTGTCGATCACCTGGTGGAAATACCTGGCGCTGGCACTGGTGCCGCTGTTCGTGATCAACGCTGTGTTCGGCCAGGGCGAGGCCATTCTGCCGGTGCTGGCGATGCCTTTCTTTATCGCTGGCGTGGCCTCGATGTTTGTCAGCCTGAAGTTTTTCGGGCGCTACAAACATGCGCTGATCGCCACGCAAAAAGCCCTCAATACCCCTGAAGAACCCGCTGCCTGGATCGCCCTGGCGGCCTGCCTTCGCAGTGCATTCGTGGTCGCGGCGCTGCCGGCATGGATCGGCGCGCTGGCGGTGTTTGTCGGCCTTGAAGCGGTGCCGCTGATGTTGCTGGCGCTGTCCACGGCGGTGCTGTTCTACCTCTACCGTATCCCGCGTCAACTCGCTTGATGCGGCGCCTCTGGCTGGCGGTTCTGCTGCTGGCCGTCAGCGGTGAAACGCTGGCCGCCCTGCGGGTGGTCAGCCTCGCGCCATCCCTGTCTGAAATCGTGGTTGAACTGGATTCGGCCGACCTGCTGGTCGGCGTGCTGGATGCCGGTGAGCGGCCATCCGCAATTAAGGACGTGCCTTCGGTGGGCCGTTACGGCCAGCTCGACATGGAACGGCTGCTCAGCCTCAAGCCTGACTTGTTGCTGTTGTGGCCCGGCAGTGTCGGCCCGGCTCAGCGCGACCAGCTCAAACGACTGAATATCCCGACCTTTGTTGCCGAGCCCCACAGTCTCGAACAACTGACCGCGCAGATTGAGGCCATCGCGACACAGCTCGGTCGTCCTGAGCGTGGGAGCGCGCGGGCAAGCGAGTTGCGGCAAAACCTCGATGAGCTGCGTCAGCGCTACTGGCGGGCAGTGCCGCTGCGGGTGTTCTATCAGGTCTGGGACAAGCCGCTGTACACCATCGGCGGCGAGCAGATCATCAGCGATGCGCTTGAAGTGTGCGGCGCGCGCAATGTGTTCGGCGACCTGAGCCTACCGGCGCCGCAGGTGAGCATCGAAGCGGTTTTACAGCGTGATCCCGAAGTGATTCTGGCCAGCGATCAGCCGCAACTGGATGCGTGGAAAGCCTGGCCGCAGGTGGCAGCGGTCAAGCACGGGCAATTGCTGCTGGTCACCGATAAAGGCCTTGAGCGCCCCAGCGGGCAGATGATCGAGGCGACTGCCAAGCTCTGCCAGCTGATCGCGCCAGACCGCTGAGACCTCGGCGTCTATTTCGCGAGCAAGCTCGCTCCCACAGGTTCAGCGTGATCCCTGTGGGAGCGAGCTTGCTCGCGATGGGGCCCGTCAGATCAGTGGAAGTTCTGGATCAGAGCTGCGGCGTCCAGGTCACCCCGAACATGAACGCCCGACCTTCTTCTCGATAGCCATACTGACTGCCGTCATGGCTGTACAGTGCCCGGCTGTAGCCCTTGTCCAGCAGGTTATCGACCTTGAAATCCAGTTTGATCTCGCGGTTCAGCGCCCAGCTGCTGCGCAGTCCGAGCAGTGCATAACCGCCCAATGGTTGCTGATTGTTCAGGTCGTCATAACTGCTGCTGACGGCCTGCCAACTGGCACCGAGGCCGAGGCGATCGAATTGTCGGTCCAGATCCCAGCTCAAGGTGCGACGGGCACGCCGCGCCAGGGTGTGGCCGGTGTCGCGGTCGCGGGGATCGATGATCGCCACGCCGAGGTTGCTCTGCCAGCCGAACAGCTCCTGTTTCAGCGCTGCTTCGAAACCGTTGATCCGCGCCGAGGCGACGTTTTCCGGGCGTGAGTTGCTGCCGAAGATGATCGCGTCTTCCAGATCGGTCCGATACAGCGAGGCTTCGAGGTGAGTGCTGTCGCTCAACTGACTGCGCCATTGCAGCTCGTAGCTTTTCGAGGTTTCCGGTTTCAGGTCGGGGTTGCTGAAGTCCGGGTAGTACAGATCGTTGAAGGTCGGCGCGCGGAAGCCTTCGCTGTAGCTGAGCAGCAGATCGTTGTCCGGATTGACCGGCAACGTCAGCGTGCCGCTCCAGCTGTTCTGGCCGCCGAATTGCTGGTTGTCGTCGCGGCGCAGGCCCAGTTCGGTAGAGAAGCTGTCGGCCTGGAAGCGATGCTGGATGAACGCGGCGCGGTTCCAGCGGCTGTCTTCGTCGAACGCGGTGCTGCTGTTGATCCGGTCTTCGTACCAGTCGCCGCCAAGGATCAGGCTGTTGCGCGCATCGAGGGTCAGGTCGTTCTGCCAGGTCACCGAATCACGGTAGGTGTTGAACACCGAGCGTTCGTCGCTGAGCTTGTCGAAGGTTTTTTCACGGTTTTCGCTGTGGCCGAGTTCCAGGCGCGACTTCCAGCGCTCGTTGATCCGCGCGTCGATGTAGCTGCTGAAACTGCTGACGGTGAAATCGCTGTAGGGCTGCTGCTGAACGGAGTCGAAGGTCACCGGGTCAAAGCGCCCGAACGGGTTGTCGAACTCGCTTTTGCCACGGTTATCCAGCAGGTTGGCGCCGACTTCGATGTCATCGGTCAGCGCATGGCTGAGGCTCAGGCTGATGGATTTGTTGCGGTAGGCATCGTGATCGCTGTCGCTGGAGTACGACTCGTGGGTGCGGTCGAGGCCGGCGGTTTCATCGAGGCTGGCGCCGAGGTTGAAGCGGGTTTTCTCATCGCCTCCGGACAGACCGACACTGCGCTCCCAGGTCTGGTTACTGCCGAATCCGACATGCATCCGCGGCTGCAAGCCTTGCTCGCCACCGCGCCGGGTGAAGATCTGAATCACCCCGCCAATTGCATCGCTGCCGTAGATCACCGAACGCGAACCGCGCAGCACTTCCACGCGCTCGATCTGCTCGATGTTCAGGTGTTGCAGGTTGCTGTCGCCGGACGTCGAATTGCCGATGCGCTGGCCGTCGACCAGCACCAGGCTCTGCGCCGATTGCGTGCCGCGAATGTAGACCCCCGGCAGGCTGCCGCGTCCGCCGGTTTGTGCGACTTGTACGCCCGGTACCCGTTGTAGCAGATCGGTGACGCTGCGCGGTTGCAGACGCTCGATGTCTTCGCGGGTGAACACGGTGTTGGCGGCGCTGCTGTCGTTGCGCGCTTCGACCTGGCGGTTGGCGCTGATCAGCACGTCCGGCAGCTTCAGGGCCTGATCGCGTTCGAAGGTGTCGGCGAGGGCGTTGGCGGTGGGCAGCAGCAGGAGGGGCAGGGCGAGGCGCGAGAGGTTCATCGGTATTCCGTTGGTATTTCTGGTGTGCACAAAATTTCTAGCGACACAAAACACTGTGGGAGCGGGCTTGCCCACGATGGCGTCGGTACATCCAACATCAATGTTGACTGTGCCGACCTCATCGCGGGCAAGCCCGCTCCCACAGGGATGGTGATTACTTGTTGAGCAGAGTCAGGCGCTCACGCACCGCCGCTTCGATCCCCACTTCATCCAGCCCGCACTCGGCCAGCATCTGCGCCGGCTTGGCGTGCTCGACGTAAACGTCCGGCAAGCCCAGGTGCAGCACCGACTTGAGGATGTTCTCGCGGGCGAGGAATTCGCTGACCGCGCCACCGGCGCCGCCCATGATCGCGTTCTCTTCGATGGTCACCAGCAGCTCGTGGCTGTTGGCGATTTCGCGTACCAGCGCTTCGTCCATCGGTTTGACGAAACGCATGTCGACCACGGTCGCATCCAGCGTCTCGGCGACTTTCAGGGCTTCGGCCATTTGCACGCCGAACACCAGCAGGGCGACTTTGCTGCCCTGACGACGCACCACACCCTTGCCGATCTCGATCGGTTCGAGGTCTTTCTCGATGGTCGCGTTCGGGCCGGTGCCGCGCGGGTAACGCACCGCCGCCGGGCCGTTGTACAGATGGCCGGTGGTGAGCATCTTGCGCAGTTCGTTTTCATCGCTCGGGGTCATGATCACCATGCCCGGGATGCAGCGCAGGAACGACAGATCGAAGCTGCCGGCGTGGGTCGGGCCGTCTTCGCCCACCAGACCGGCGCGGTCGATGGCGAACAGCACGTCGAGGTTCTGCACCGCGACGTCATGCACCAATTGATCGTAACCGCGTTGCAGGAACGTCGAGTAGATCGCCACCACCGGTTTCGCGCCTTCGCAGGCCATGCCGGCGGCGAGGGTTACGGCGTGTTGCTCGGCAATCGCCACGTCGAAGTAGCGCAGCGGGAAACGTTCGCTGAACGCCACCAGATCCGAGCCTTCCTTCATCGCCGGGGTAATGCCCACCAGGCGTGGGTCGGCAGCAGCCATGTCGCACAGCCACTCACCGAACACGCCAGAGTACTTCGGCCCGCCGGCCTTTTTCGGCGCAGCGGCCGGGGCGTCCAGCGGTTCGAGTTTGGTGATGGCGTGGTAACCGATCGGGTCGACTTCCGCCGGGGCGAAGCCTTTGCCCTTCTTGGTGACGATGTGCAGGAACTGCGGGCCTTTCAGATCGCGCATGTTGCGCAAGGTGGCGATCAGGGTCGGCAGATCATGGCCGTCGATCGGGCCGATGTAGTTCCAGCCCAGCTCTTCGAACAGGGTGCCGGGAACCAGCATGCCTTTTGCGTATTCTTCGGTACGACGGGCGATTTCCCAGGCGCCGGGCAGGCGCGACAGCACTTTCTTGCTGCCTTCACGCATGCTCGCGTAAGTGCGGCTGGAAAGGATCTTCGCCAGATAGTTCGACAGCCCGCCGACGTTGCGCGAGATCGACATGTCGTTGTCGTTGAGGATCACCAGCATGTTGGCGTCGACTTCCGGCGCATGGTTCAGCGCCTCGAACGCCATGCCGGCGGTCAATGCGCCGTCGCCGATCACCGCAATCGCCTTGCGATCACTGTTCTGCAGGCGGGCGGCGATGGCCATGCCCAGCGCAGCACTGATCGAGGTGCTGGAGTGGCCGACGCCAAAAGTGTCGTACTCGCTCTCGGAGCGGCGCGGGAAGGCGGCGATGCCGTCCTTCTGGCGCAAGGATTCCATGCGCTCGCGACGACCGGTGAGGATCTTGTGCGGATAGGCCTGATGACCGACGTCCCACACCAGCCGGTCGTCCGGGGTGTCGAAGACGTAATGCAACGCGATGGTCAGCTCGATGACGCCCAGGCCGGCACCGAAATGCCCACCGGTCTGGCCGACCGTGTAGAGCAATTCCAGGCGCAACTCATCAGCCAGGGTTTCCAGCTCGGCTTCGCCTAACCGGCGCAGGCCGTCCGGCGTGTTCGCGCGGTCGAGCAGGGGCGTGGTCGGGCGCTTGCGGGGAATCTCATGAAACGTCGTGGGCATCAGGCGAATCGTTATAGGTATAAAAGATGCGGCAGTTTACCTGATGCATCGCCCCCTGCCCACGCGTTGGTCTTTTTTGGCTGATTAGCCTTCAGTTACGCCGATCGACGATATACCGGGCCAGATCGCGCAATGGCTCGGCAGCCGCGTCAAACGGTCGCAGCGCGTGCAGGGCCTGATCGCGCAGTTCCAGCGCGTAAGCCTTGGCGGCGTCGAGGCCGAGCAGCGCCGGGTAGGTCGGCTTGTCGCGGGCAATGTCGGCGCCCTGGCGTTTGCCGAGGGTTTCGGTATCGCTTTCGACGTCGAGGATGTCGTCCTGGACCTGGAATGCCAGGCCGATAGCCTGTGCATAAGTCTGCAGGGACTTCAGTTCATCCTTCTCGGCACGGCCGCTGGCCAGGGCGCCGAGCTTGACGCTGACTTCGATCAGCGCGCCGGTTTTGTGCCGGTGCATCTGTTCCAGCGCTTTCTGATCAAGCTTGAGGCCGACCGAACCGAGGTCGATGGCCTGACCGCCGACCATCCCGGCCGGGCCTGCCGCGTGCGCCAGCGCTGTGACCTGTTGCAGGCGGATGTCCGCGCTCAGGTCGCTCAGGCGCGGGTCGAGCAGGGCGCTGAACGCCAGGCTCTGCAAGCCGTCGCCGGCCAGAATCGCGCAAGCTTCGTCGAATTTCTTGTGGGTGGTCGGCTGGCCGCGACGCAGATCGTCGTCGTCCATCGCCGGCAAATCGTCGTGCACCAGCGAATACGCGTGGATCAGCTCAACCGAACACGCCGCGCCGTTGGCCTGTTCGGCCTTGCCGCCGAGGGCTTCGCATGCCGCGTAGGCCAGCAGCGGGCGCACGCGCTTGCCGCCGTTCATCACGCTGTAGCGCATGGCTTCATAGAGGCGCGCCAGTTCTGGCAGCGGGGCGTTGAACAGGGTTTCCAGTGCCGCGTTGACCCGCGCCTGGCTGGTGGCCGAATACGCTGCAATCATTCTGGCTGATCCGCGTCGAAGGGTTCCTCGGCGAGTTCGCCATCGCGCTCCAGCAACACCTGAACCTTCTGCTCGGCCTGGGCCAGCGCCGCCTGGCAGTCACGGGTCAGGCCGATGCCCTGCTCGAAAGCGGTCAGCGAGTCTTCCAGCGACAATTCACCGTTCTCCAGACGCTCCACCAGCGTTTGCAGGTCGGCGAGGGACTGTTCGAAATCCAGTGCAGCTTTTTTGCGGGCCATGGCGGCTAATTCCGGTTGACGTTAAACCGGCGCGACACTAGCAGATAGGGGGGGTATGGGCAAATGAGCGGGGCCTTGGATCACTCCGCGGATTTGCCTGGAAAACTGATCTGATAGCGCGTGCTGCGCCCACCGCCGGGCAGGCGTTCGAGACAACCTTTTTCCAGCAGCTCCGCCAGATGTCGGGTCGCCGTGGCCTTGGAGACTTTCGCCACGGCCTGATACTGCGCCGCGCTGATACCGTGCTCGAAACCGCGTTCACCACCGTCGAGCAGGCGGTTAAGCACTTTGATCTGCTCCACCAACAGCTCGGATTCCCGGTGTGTTTGCCAGAAGCGTGACTTGCCCAGTACGCCTTCAATCCGCGCGATGGCCTGTTGTAGGCTGCGCAGCAGGGTTTGCAGGAACCATGCGAGCCAGTCGGTGATGTCCAGCGTGGCTTTCTGGCTGGATTCTAGAATTCGGTAGTAGCCCGTGCGGTCATCGAGAATGCTGGCGGACATCGCATAAAAACGAATCGCCTGCGCTTCACCCTGAGCCAGTGCCAGATCGGTGAGAGTGCGGGTAAGACGGCCGTTGCCGTCATCGAACGGGTGCAAGGTGACGAACCAGAAATGCGCGATGCCTGCTCGCAGTAAAGGATCGAGGCCTGCCTGATGCTGACTGGCGTCGAACCATTTGAGAAAACTGTCGAGTTGTCGCTCAAGCCCTTGTCGCGGTGGCGCCTCGAAATGCACGGTCGGGCGGTCGATTCGCCCGGAAACCACCTGCATCGGCTCATCGCCGCGTAGAGCGCCGACATTGATCGCGCGCGCGAAGAATCCGTTTTCCTGTTCTGGAAACAGCCACGAATGCCATTCCAGCAAACGCTCCAGCGTCAGCGGTTCGGCGAAGCGCCGGGTCGCATCAAGCATGAGCTGCGCCAGCCCCTCGCTGCGTTGACTGACTTTGTCGCCATCGGGTAATTCCAGCCCCAGGCGCCGTGCCAGTGAAGATCGCACGGATCCGACATTCAACTGCTCACCCTCGATGGCCGAGGAGGTCACGATGTTTTGCAGCAAAGCGTCCAGCTCTGTCTGCGCACTCAGTGAACGGCTCACTGATCCCGCCATGCCCATCAATTGACCTTGTGCCTGAACACACTCGCGCAACAACGGTGACAGGCGTTCCGCCTGCCAGTTGAAGTCGGGCCAATCAGGTTGCTGCCAGATCCACTGAGTCGCCATTTATTGCTGTTCCTGAGTGCGTGAGCCGATTAAAACCGCTATTCGGCTCATTTCGTGAGCCGAATATGACGCCTATTCGGCTCATCGTCCACTGGACGCCGTGATTCCCACCGCAAATCCAGATGTATCCGATTGTTAAAAAACTGCCGAATCGCTAACCTTCGCGCCTTCTACGACCCGACAGTCACGGGTCTTTCAGACGAAACGCAGTATCGCCCACTGTGAAGCGCCGAGGATCGGGTGCAAGGTTTCGTCAGGCATGGCAGGAGGCATCACATGCGTTCACTTCTTTTGCTGCTGATCGGGTTGGCCTGCGCGCCCGCGCTGCTGGCGGCGCCGAGCGCGGAGCTGTCGGAACCGGTGGGCGGCTGGCGCTATCACGGTCTGCTCGATCGCACGGAAAACCCGCAAGTCGCCTATCCCACGCCGCCGATTGATCGCGGCATCCAGCGCAATCGCACGATGATCGAGGGTCAGCTCAAGGCCATCGGACATCTGCGCCCGCCTCATAGCCTGGCGGTGAATGGCAATCCACTGAATCTGTACACCGACGACCAGGGCCGTTTCGCCCGGCCGTATGCGTTCGGCGCCGGTTCCAACAGCGTCGAGGTGATCAGCGCCGACGGCCAGTCGCTCAAGCGCGTTCAATTCTACGAAGCCAACAATTTGCGCACGCCGGCGCGGATCCGCGTGGTGCTCGGTTGGGACGACCCTAAAGCCGAACTCGACCTGCACGTCATTACGCCTGACGGCCAGCACGCCTTCTGGGCGCGTCCGGCGATGAGCAACGGCGGCGGCCTCGATCCGGACGGCGTCGATGGCCCTGGCCCGGAAATGTTCACCATGACCGCGCCGCTGCACGGCACCTATCTGGTTTACGTCAACTATTGGGGCAACTTCGGTAACGGCGGCTATAACTTCGAGGAGACCAGCAACCAGAACGAGGTCATCACCTCGCAGATCACGCTGGTACTCAACGAAAACACCGTCGACGAAAAACGCGAAACGTTCATCGTGCCCCTGCGGGCCATCGGTGATCTGCTGCTGGTCAAGACTTTCAACTATTAAGCATCCCGCCACGGATGAACTCGGGTTCTGGAAAGATGAGCGATAACACTGCTACACCGGCCGCCGTAACACCTGCGGGCAAACCTTCCCGGCGCTGGCCGTTGCTGGCGGTCGGGCTGTGCCTGGTGGCCGGCGTGGCGGGTGGGCTCGGCTGGCTGATGCACAAGCCGAAGGCGCCGCCGGCGGAGTTGGCCAGTGACAAACTTGGCTTGAGCCGCCCGGATGCGCTGCTGGAAACCCGCTCCCTGAGCCAGTTGCCCAAGGACCTGCTGACGGTGCCGTTCCTCAAGGCCACGCTCACCGAGGATTTCGTCTTCTATTACGAAACCCACGCCGACCGTCTCGGGCTGATCGGCAGCCTGCGGCGGATCATTTACGAGCATGATCTGAAGCTGCAGGACAGCCTGATCGAGCAGCTCTTCGATCAACCGGCAGACGTGGCGTTGTGGCGTGGCGCCGACGGTCGCTTGAAGGATTTCCTGCTGGTGATGGATCGCGGCGGGCTGGCCAAAGTGCTGGAGCCGCTGGCGAAAGTCGCGCTGGATGATTCGCAACTGAGTGTGTTCAGCACCCTGAAGGTCGGCGGCGATGAAGTGCCGCTGTATCAGCTGACCTACAACGCCGGCAAATCCCTGTTGTTCGCCTCCCGTGGCGACAAACTGGTGGTGCTGTCGAATCCGACCAAATTCTACGACCCGGAAAGTGGTGCTTCCGAGGAGTCCGGCCACGTCTCGCCGCAAGCCCTCGCTGCGCTGCTCAACGGTGAAAAACTGTTCCCCGAAGCGTTCGGGCTCACGGCCAAGACACCTGAAACCAAGCAGCGCCTGTCGGTCAATTCCAGCGTTCTGGCCATGGGTTACCAGCGCTTCATCCCGAACTTCGCCGGCCTGCGTTTCGATATGGACGACAAGGGCTGGCACAGCTTCCTGGCCATGGATGAACTGGAAAACCAGCCGGACTTCGATTTCAAACCGGTCTGGCAAGCCATGCCGCTGGGCGCCAGTGCCTGCGTGACCTTGCCGGTGGCGGCCGAGCCGCAAAAACCGTTGCTGGTGAAACTCGGCGCCGAAGAAGCGGTGGCGCAGAAACTCACCGAACACGTGGCCGGCGCGGCGGGTCTGTGCTGGTACGCCGATTCGCGGCTGTACACGCCATTGCTGGTGGCCAGTCTGAACGACGAAGACAACGGCAGACTCGACGCGGATATCGGCACGTTGTTCGATTCGATGGTCGGCGCCTACGAAGGCAAGGTCGACGAGCACGCGTTCCCGGTGGTCGAGAAACAGGAAGGCCAGAGCCACCTCTGGCAGCGTCAGGTCAGCTCCAACTTCGGCCCGTACGCGGCCAAGGATGCCGAGAACCCGGACGCGATCACCGGCCGTGCCTTCATGAAAGTCAGCCTGGCGCGCCACGGTTCGACGCTGCTGTTTTCCCTCGACGACAAACTGGTCGACAAGGCCCTTGGCACCCTCGACAAGCGCTTCCCGCCGATGGCCGATGTCTTGCCGAAAGACGTGCTGATGCCGATCTACTTCGGCCCGGACTCGATGGCGCAACTGATCCAGCAGGAAACCCTCGACAGCCTGCCGCAGGACATGGAGCCGGTGTTCTACAACGCCGCGCAAACCTACCTGATCCCGAAACTGCGCACCCTCGGCGGCATGGGCAAATACGCCCTGACCTTGCCGGAAGGCAGCGAGCCTGACGGTCACTGGCAATGGCTGCCGCTGGAGTGGAAAGCGCTGTGACCGGACTGATTCGCAGCCTTGGCTTGCTGGCGCTGTTGCTCAGCACTGGCGCCCGAGCCGTTGAGGCGCCGGCCCTCGATCCGCAGCAATCCCAGGTCTTTCGCGCCTGGTTCGTGCGCATCGCTCAGGAGCAGTTGAGCAAAGGACCGAGCCCGCGCTGGTACCAGCAGGACTGCGCGGGGCTGGTGCGTTTCGCCGCCAACGAAGCGCTGAAAGTCCACGACGATAAATGGCTGCGCAGCAATGGCGTGTCCAACCGCTACCTGCCGCCGGAGCTGGACCTGAGCGCCGATCAGCGCAAGCTCGCCCAGCAATGGCAGCAGGGCGGCGGCAAGGTCGGGCCCTACGTCAACGCGATCAAACTGATTCAGTTCAACAGCCATCTGATCGGCCGCGACGTGTCCCAGGCACGACCCGGCGATCTGATGTTTTTCGATCAGGGCGACGACCAGCACCTGATGATCTGGATGGGCCGCTACATCGCCTATCACACCGGCACGACCACCCCAACCGACAACGGCATGCGTTCGGCAAGCCTGCAGCAACTCATGACATGGAAGGACACCCGATGGATACCCGACGCAGCCAACCCCAACTTCATCGGCGTCTATCGACTGAACTTTCTCTCCCAATGACCGGTGCCCGCATGCTGCGTTTACTGCCTTTTCTGTTGCTGTTAGCCCTGCCGTTTTCGGCCGTGAATGCCGAAGACACTGTGGAGCCGAGTGGCTACACGCCGGTGTCCGGTGAGAGCTTTTTCCTGCTGGCCGACAGCAGTTTCGCCGCCGACGAACAGGCGGTGGTACGCCTCGAAGCACCGGGTCGCGACTACCGCCGTTTCCGCATGGAACCGTACGGCGGCGCCGACATCCGCGTGTACAAGATCGACAAACCGCTGGACTTCCTCAAGCGCCAGAAGAACCTGCACCGCGTGGTCAGCGACGGCCAGTTCAAGGGCGAAGGCCTGTCGAACACCCTCGCGTACCTGTGGGACAACTGGTACCGCAAATCCCGTCGGGTGATGCAGCGTGCGTTCTCTTACGAGTCGCGTCAGCAAGTCACCGAAGAAGTGCCGGAACTGAAAATGGGCAACGCCATCGCCGCGCCGACGCCTTACGACGCGCAACCGCAGTTTGCCCTGATTCCGGGCCTGCCGGTGGTCAGCCAGTTCCGCTATCCGCTGTGGCAGGCCAAGCCGATCCAGCCACCGACCGGGGTGAATTTGGCCGGGTCTTCCAGCGAGTTCGTCAGCGTTGCGCCGGGTAATGTGTACATCCCGCTGGGCAACCTGAAACCTGGCCTTTATCTGGTCGAAGCGCTGATCGGCAAGTACCGCGCGACCACCATGGTGTTCGTTTCCAACACCGTGGCGGTGAGCAAGATTGCCGGTGATGAATTGCTGGTGTGGGCCGCGCGCAAACACGAAGGCAGCTCGGTGCCGAAGGTCAATGTGCTGTGGACCGACGGCCTCGGCGTGATGAGCAGCGGTGCCACTGATACCGATGGTCTGCTGCGCCTGAAACACGTCAGCCCGGAGCGTTCGTTCGTGATCGGCGAGGACGAAGAGGGCGGGGTGTTCGTCTCGGAAAACTTCTATTACGACAGCGAAATCTACGACACCAAACTCTATGCTTTCACCGACCGGCCGCTGTATCGCCCGGGTGATTGGGTGTCGCTGAAAATCGTCGGCCGCGAATTCAAGAATGCGCGGGATTCGGTGCTGCCGGGGGCGGCGGACGTCAATGTCAGCGTGCTCGATGCCACCGGCACCGAGTTGCAGCGTCTCGATCTGAAGCTCGATTCCAAGGCCGGCACCCAAGGCCGTTTCCAGTTGCCGGACAACGCCGTGGCCGGTGGTTACGAGCTGCGTTTCAACTACAAGGATCAGGCCTACAGCAGCGCGTTCCGGGTGGCGGAGTACATCAAGCCGCACTTCGAAATCTCGCTGAATCTGGCCAAGCAGGATTACCGCACCGGCGAACCAGTGAAGGGCAGCCTGGTGCTGCTGTACCCGGACGGCAAACCGGTGGCCAACGCCAAACTGACCCTGAGCCTACGCGCCCAGCAACTGTCGATGGTCGACAACGAACTGCAATACCTCGGGCAATTCCCGGTGGAGCTGACCAGCACCGAACTGACCACCGACAGCAAGGGCAACGCGACCCTCGACCTGCCGGCCGCCGACAAACCGAGCCGCTACATGCTCACCGTGTTTGCCAGTGATGGCGCGGCGTATCGGGTCAAGACCACCAAGGAAATCCTCATCGACCGTGGCGCCGCCAGCTTCCGCCTGACCGCGCCGCAGCGCTTCAGCGCGGTCGGTGACAAGGTCGCGTTCAGCTACGCCAACGAGGGCGGTAGCGTGCAGGCGCAAGCCGTTGTGCCGAGCAGCTACAACTGGGTGCGTCTGGAAGACCAGACCACCGGCGAAGGCAAACTGGCGGCGAAGGACAAAGGCTTCAGCGTGGCTTTCGAGCGCCCGGGCACCTACAACCTGTCGCTGAAAGATCAGCACGGTCGAGTGCTGGGTGCGACTGGTCATTCGGTCACCGGCGATGGCGTCAAGGCTGTGCCGGGCACCGTGGAAATCGTCCTCGACAAACCCGAGTACAAGGCCGGCGACGAAGCGCTGGCGCTGATCACGTTCCCGGAGCCGGTCAGCGATGCACTGCTGTCGCTGGAGCGTGACAAGGTCGAAGCCACCGCGCTGCTGGCCAAGGGCGGCGACTGGCTGAAACTGGAAAAACTCAGCGACACCCAATACCGCGCACGCATCCCGGTGAAGGACAACTTCGCGCCAAACCTGACGTTCTCAGTGCTGTACACCAAGGGTGGTCAGTACAGCTTCCAGAACGCCGGGATCAAGGTGGTCGCGCCGCAGATCGACGTGGCGATCAAGACCGACAAAGAGACCTATCAGCCGGGCGATACCGTGACGGTCGACCTGACCACGCAGTTCGCCGGCAAGGCTGTGCCAGCGCACCTGACAGTCAGCGTGGTCGACGAAATGGTCTACGCGCTGCAACCGGAAGTCGCGCCGACCATCGACCAGTTCTTCTACCACCCGCGCCGCAACAACGTGCGTACCAGCGCCAGCCTGTCGTTCATCAGCTACGACGTGGCATTGCCGGGCAGCCCAGGCGCACCGGGCAAGGCCAACCGCAGCGAACGCGGGGTGAAAGTGCTGGAGCGGCCGCGCCGCGAAGACGTCGATACCGCCGCGTGGCAGCCAGAGTTGCTGACCGACGCCGACGGCAAAACCCGTTTCACCTTCAAGATGCCTGACTCGCTGACCCGCTGGCGCATTACCGCGCGGGCGATTGCCGATGACGGTCAGGTCGGGCAGAAGAAACAGTTCGTGCGCTCGGAAAAGCCGCTGTACCTGAAGTGGAGCGGCCCGAGCAAATTCCGTAAGGGCGATCAGCCGCAACTCGGCGTGTTCGCGTTCAGCCAGGCCGAAAAACCGGTCAAGGCCGAGCTGGTGACGCACTACGCCGGCGCCGAACAGCGCCTGCCGGTGACGCTCAACAACGGCATCAACTACCTGCCGCTACCGGCCTTCGCATTGGCCACCGGCGAATGGACCGCCGAGCTGGTGCAGGACGGCAAGACCGCCGATGCCTTGGCTGTGCGCCTGACCGCCACCGGCGAAGGCTGGCAAGTGACGCAGACCCAGAGCCTCGACGTGGCCAGTGGCGACACGCCGCTGAGCCTGCCGGCAGACGCCACCGATATTCGCCTGCGTCTGGATGACAGCCCGCAAGCGCTGTTCCGTTCGGCCCTCGACGATCTGCTGAGCTATCCGTACGGCGGCGTCGAGCAGACCGCCAGCCGCTTGCTGCCGCTGAGCATCGCCTATCCGTCGCTGGCGTCGAGCCCGCAGATCCGCGACCGCTTGCGTCTGATCATGCAGAACAGCCGTTTGCGGCTGGTGCAAATGGCCGGGCCGTCGGCGAGCTTCACCTGGTGGGGCTTCGATGGCGAGCCGGATGCGTTCCTCACCGCTTACGCTTATTACGCCGACTGGAATGCCAGCCAGGTGCTGGATCTGACCTTGCCGCCGGAGCACTGGCAGCGGGTGCTGGAGGTCTACGCCAAGCAGGCGCCGAACACACCGTTGCTGCAGCGGGCGCTGATCCTGTCGTTCGCCAAGCAGATGCATCTGCCGGTCAACACGCTGCTCAGCGGTTTGATGGAGGATCTGGCCAAGGCCGGGGAAGGTAATGCCGAAACCCTGATGGACGACGGCGAAGACAGTCTGGTGATGGGCGATCCGGATTCGGCGCTCGGTCTGGCGGCGGCGCGGGTCTTGACCGCATCGCTAGCCACCCAGTCGAAAGTCGCTTTGCCGGACGCGTTCAATCGTCAGCTGGGCGCTGCGCAACGGCGCTTGTCGGTCAGTTCGCAGCCGTTTGCCGAAGCGCTGAACCTGTCGCTGCAACCGTTCGATCAGGCTCGCGCGACAGCGTTGCTGCAACGCCTGTTGCCACAGCAATCGACCCTTGAACGTGCGCTGGCGCTGACCTGGCTGCAACGCAGCATCGCCCAGGCGTCGCCGACCATCGCGCTGGCTCCGGGCGAAGGGTGGAAGAAAAACTACGGCGCGACCGGCGAGATGTACTGGACGTGGCAGGGGGCTGCGCCGGTGCCGACCGTGTTGACAGTGTCGGGCACTCAGGAGCGTCCGCTGCGTGCCGCACTGAGCTTCCAGACTCAGCAACCAGCGGTCGATCCGATGGCGGTGACCATCACTCGTCGCCTGTCGCGTCTGGTGCCGGGTGATGAAGCGTTCACCTTCAAACTGGAGCCGGTCGGCAGCAAGCCGTTGTCGAGCGACAGTCTGTATCTGGACGAAGTGATCCTCACCAGCAAAGCGCCGAAACCGCTGCGCTACGGCATGCTCGAAGTGCCGCTGCCACCGGGCGCGGATGTCGAGCGCACCACGTGGGGCATCAAGTTGCAGGGCAAGGACGGCACCGAGCCGACCGCGCTGGAAAAAGCACGGTTCGAGCCGGGCCAACTGGCCTACGCGGTGCCCGTGGATGCGTTGAGCGGTGAGTTGCGTCTGCGGCATCTGGTGCGCTTCTCGCAGAAGGGCCAGTTCAACCTGCCGCCGGTGCGTTTCACTCAGGTCTACGCGCCGCAGCATCAGGCCAGGGAAGCGAAAGCGGCCCTCGGTCAGGTCACGGTCAACTGACATGACCCGGCCGCTGCTGTGGCTGCTGATGTGTGTGATTCCTGCGCTGGCGACGGCGCAGGATGAGCCATTGCGCGTGGCCTACAAGGGCGAGTTGCTGTCGCTGAACACCATGCAACTGACCGCTCGCGAGCCGTTGCCTTCGTCGCTGGAGACGCCGCTGGGCAGTCTGTGGAAGGTGTTCGTTTACGCGTGGCTGGTGGATACCGGCGCTCGCGAGCCGGCGTATGAATGTCGCGGGCAGACGAAGGAAGAAGTCTATTGCTGCACGGCGGGCGGGAAGATCGAGCGTGATCAGGCGCTGGTGAAATCCTGCGGGCTGTATTTCGAGCCGGCGCGGTTGGGCATAACCGCTGGCGAATGGAGAACCTATTGGCAGGCGCGACAGGGGCCGTCGTGGTTGCTGGATCTGCCATCGGTGCAACCGGCTACTCGGGTTTCCGTGGCTGACTTGCTGAAGGTTTTATCCTGGCTGCCGGCTCAGGATCAGATGCGCCGGGTGCTGCTCGATGTGGTGCTGAACGCGGCAGACGGCAATGTTGTGGGTGAACTCGGCGGGCGCTTGCGGGTGAAAACCTGGAGCTGGCTCGGCGATCAGGACCCGCAATCACGCCAGGGTGGATTCGCTGGCTGGACAGCGGATGGCGCGCCGATCTGGGCCGGTGGCCGGGGTACCAGTCAGATGGTTTTGCGGCATTACGGTTCGGCGTTGGCGACGGTGTTGCCCGCATCGTGGCCGGCGGAGGTGGGGCGTTGTGTTGAGGTGGGATTGTTCTCGCGTTATCCGGTTTCGCGGGTTCTGGTCGGTGATCGAGTGGTGAGTTCCGGCCCGTTGCAGGGCGATTACCGCGTCGAATTCGCTAATGGCAATACGCTGGATATCCACAGCGATGGCGAACTGTTTCTGCTCAACGACAAACTGGTCGCCCGGCTGGATCGCGAAGAGTACGTCGCCCGTGTGCTGGAGCGTGAAGCCAAACCCGAACCCGCCGAAGCCGCCAAAGCGTTGGCCGTGGCGATCCGCACGTACCTGCTGCAAAACGCCACGCGCAACGGCGAATGCCTGAGCATCGACGACAGCAGCACCCGCCAACGCGTCGCCCCGCGTCCGGCCTCCGCTGAATCCCGCAACATCGCCGCATGGACGGCGGACCTGGTATTGGCCGGCAGCACCGTCACCTATCACTCCGATCAACCCGGGCCCGACAAACTCGCCTGGCAGCAAGCCGTCGAGCAAGCCAAGGCCGGTCAGCGTTACGACACGATCCTGCTGCACGCCTATCCGCGCGCCAGCCTCAGCCGCTGGGACAACCCGGTGGCATCCTGCGAAGCGCTGCCCGCTGCGCAAGACTGGCTGCAAAAACAACGTCGCGGCTGGCGTCCGAAGCTGGAAAGCGAAACCGGCTACAACGAAGTCAGCACTTTCGCCGTCTGCAAACTCGCTTTCGGCCGACCCTTCGTCGACCGCGAACGCCAGCGCATCTACGTGCGCGGTGTGCTGTCCTTGCAGGACCGCCTCGACCTGACTCACGAATACCTGCACCTGGCCTTTGAAGCACACCCCAACGGCCAGGATGAAATCTATATCGAAGGGCTCGCCCGTCACCTTTTGCTGGAATAGACCATGACACTCCGTTATCCACAGGTCTTGCTGTTGCTCTGCGCGCTTAATGCATTGTCAATGGCGATGGCCGCCGACAGCGTCAAACTCGACACTCCAGTCGGCGGCTGGCGCAGCGGCGCGCCCGAAGGCGAGGGCGAAAGCTTCCGCCAGACCGTCAACTACCCGGCCTCCTCGGTGAACACCCCGATCGGCCAGGCCAACACCGCCCGCATCAGCGGCGAAATCAAAGCAACCCCGAAGAACAAAGAGCCCGGCCGCCTCATCGTCAACGGCGTCAGCATGCCGCTGAAAATCGACGACAGCGGCCGCTTCGATCGCCCGTTCTCCTTCCCCAATGGCAGCAACAGCGTCGAAGTTCGCAGCCCGGACGGCCAGCAACGGCACCGCACGCAGTTCCTCAACGCCAGCGGCGGCGCTACTCCGGCGAAACTGCGAGTGTTGCTGGCGTGGGACAGTGATGGCACCGACCTCGACCTGCACCTGATCACACCCGACGGCGCGCATATCTGGTACGGCGACCGCGTCGCGCCCAACGGCGCGGCTTTGGATGTTGACGTGACCACCGGCTACGGCCCGGAAATCTTCGCCATGCCGGCACCGATCAAGGGGCAGTATCTGGTGTATGTGAACTACTTCGGCGGTGGCTATCGCGGGGATGATGAGGGTGGGGAAGAGGCGGTGCAGCCGCTGACCACAGCGCAGGTGACGGTGATTACAGAGGAAGGGACGCCGAGCGAGAAGATGGAGACGTTCCTGGTGCCGATGCGGGCGGTGGGGGAGTTGACGTTGGTGAAGTCGTTTAGTTATCCGTGAGGCGATTGTGCAACGGGCTGTTGCACAATTGAGTTGGGCAGCAGCCTGTTGCCCGATTGAGGGATCAAATCTCCCGAAACTACGGCTCGACGGGATTCCACGTTACAAGTCATCCAGGCTTATCTTGACTCGCTGAGGGGTGACAAGACGTTCGTTGACTGCGGCGATAAGCGCCACATCCTCCTTGCAACGTAACTCTGCTTCGAGCAGTAACTGATCCGGATCAGAGAAGTGAGGCTTCTGACCGTCATCACTATGGATTTTGGTGGAGTCCATGATGGAGCGCCGCAAGGAGTTTGCCGTTACGGTAACAAGGAAGATTTCTGGACGGTAGATCTGGTTTTCTTTCAGGCATTAAAAAGCCGGCTTGTGGCCGGCTTCTCGGGGACTGGCTTGGTTTATTTTTGGTAAACCGCGCCAGCCTTCAAAACGTACATCCGGATCTTGCGTCCGGCTGTGGGACTTGGTCAGACAGTGGTCTGCCGCGTCAGGCGTCATCTGGGCCGCTTGGCGGGTCGATGCGCGAATGTGGGGCGCAGGATACTGAGTTTTGTTGGGGATTCCCAGTGCGAAGTACGGGATAGAGCGTTCTATCCGGGAAAAAAACCGAATTTGTACCGACTATCCGGGCCTCATCGCCAGCAGGTGGAGAGACTCACCGCTCTGGAGCCAATACAGATCAGAGAAACGGCACCACCGGCCGCCGCTTCCCCAGAGTCGACCACCAGAACACCCACCCCAATACATGAATCCTCTGCTCCTCGATCTGCGCGGCCCGGAAGATTTCGTCCGGATATTCCGCGCTGTTGTGGCTGCGCAGGCGCAATGCATTGCCGGGCATGCGGTGCAGGTATTTGATGCGCAGCATGCCGTCGTGTTCGATGGCGTAGATTTCGCCGTCCACCACCTGGGTGAGGCCGCGGTCGATGGCGAGGGTGGAGCCGTCTTCGATTTTCTCGGCCATGCTGTTGCCGATCATGTGCGTGCAGATGGCGTCGGTGTGGCGGATTTCCAGGGCTTCGAGGTGGCTGCGGGGCAGGCGGATGGTTTGTTCCGGGTCCTTGATGACGTGGGTCTTGCCGGAGCCGGGGGCGGTCGGGGTTTCTTTGTAGAGTGGCAGTTCGATGTCGTTGGTTTCGAGCACCGTGTACACGCCGCGAATGGCATGGGCATCGAGGATGTCGCCCGACTCTGTATGCAGGTGCGGGGCGTCTTTCGGGCCTTCGCCGGTCTTCAGCCATTGGCTGTTGACGGACAGCAGGCGTGCAACTTCTTCCATGCGGTACGCGGGTACGCCCCGGGTGTACCAGTTATGAACGTTTTGGGCTTCCGTGCCCCAGAACTTTGCGAATCCCGTGGTGGTGATGTTCGCAGCTTCCAGGAGTGCCTTGAATCTTGGACCGCTAGTGTTCTTTCTCATAAACACGAGTCTACGACCGGCCTAGAGCGGTTTGAATAAACCTTGCGTTCAAAATCAGGGCAAATTTTGCGACGGGATGTAAGACGTCCTTGTGGGAAATTACACACACCAAAACTTTTCTGTAGGCCGCTATAAACAAGCTGTTTAATCACCCTTCGACCAGGCACAAAAAACCCCGGATCAACCGGGGTTTTCTTCAAGCGTGTCGCAGGTCGCGAGGCTTAGCCTTTGTAGGCAGCAACCGACTTGGTGATCGCGGCGCGGGCAGCGTCAGCGCCGTCCCAGCCTTCGATTTTCACCCATTTGCCTTTTTCGAGATCTTTGTAGTTCGCGAAGAAGTGCTCGATCTGCTGGATCAGCAGGGCTGGCAGGTCGGTGTATTCCTTCACGTCCACGTACAGCTGGGACAGCTTGTCGTGTGGAACTGCGATGACTTTGGCATCGCCGCCGCCGTCGTCGGTCATGTTCAGGATGCCGACCGGACGCGCACGGATCACCGAACCTGGAGCAACCGGGTAAGGGGTTACAACCAGCACGTCCAGGGGATCACCGTCGTCAGCCAGGGTGTTCGGGATGTAACCGTAGTTGGCCGGGTAGAACATCGGGGTGGCCATGAAACGGTCAACGAACAGGCAATCGCTGTCTTTGTCGATTTCGTATTTGATCGGCGCGTGGTTGGCCGGGATCTCGATCGCGACGTAGATGTCGTTCGGCAGGTCTTTGCCAGCCGGAATCTTGCTGTAGCTCATTGGGCGTTGCCCCCGTTAGTTGACCAAAAACACTTGGCCGGATTGACCAAAAAGTGGCGGCGATTATAGGCATATTCTGCCGTGGACGCCACGTACCGGAAGTCGTGCAGACCTTTACTCGTGAGCCTGATAGACCGGGTCGGTGGCCTGAAGTTGCTTCAGGCGCGCCAACGGATCCTGGCGGTAGAAAAGCTGCAGCTGCGCATACACCTGTGGATAAGCCTCGTGCAGCAGATCCGGAGCGCTGAAGAAGTACTCGCTGGTGACGGCGAAGAATTCTGCCGGGTTCTCGGCGGCATACGGGTCGATGGCGGTTTCGGCGTCGGGATGGCGGTCGAGCTGGCGGTTGAGGTCGTCGTATGCCGCCTGCATCACCTCGGCCCAGTCGCTGACCCGCATGTCGGCGTGCAGCGGCGGCAGGCCGTTGGCGTCGCCGTTGAGCATGTCGAGTTTATGTGCGAGCTCGTGGATCACCAGGTTGTAGCCTTCCCAGCCACCACTGGCCATCACCCCGGGCCAGGCGAGGATGATCGGCCCTTGTTGCCAGGCTTCGCCGCTGTGTTCGCCGTCCCACTCATGCTCGACGCCGCTGGCATCGCGATGGCGCTGAGGGCTGAGGAAGTCGTCGGGGTAGAGGACGATTTCGTGGAAACCCTGATACCAGTTCAGATCGCCAAGATGCAAAAGCGGCAATTGCGCCTGGGCGGCAAGCTGCAGGCGTTGTTCCTGGTGCAGCTCGACGCCGGGCAGGGCGGTCAGGTGTTTGTCTTCGAGGAACAACACGCTGGCTTCGCGCAGCCACTGGTCTTCAGCGGCACTGATGCCATCTAGAAAACTCAGGTGATGGCGCACCCGTTGCCACATATCGTCGGCAATCGGGTGCCTGGCCAGAATGCGCCGGCGGCGCCAGGCGCTGAGCGACCACATCGGCTTAGTGCGATTGGGCTTTGGTGCCGCCGAAACGGCTGCGAACCACGCCGATGATCATCGGAATCAGCGACAGCAGGATGATGCCGACCACCAGCAGCGACAGGTTCTTCTTGATGAACGGTACGTTGCCGAAGAAGTAGCCCAGCGTCACCAGACCGCCGACCCACAGGACCGTGCCGAACACGCTGAAACCGAAGAAACGCGGATAAGGCATCTTCGCGACACCGGCCACGAACGGTGCAAAGGTGCGGATGATCGGCAGGAAGCGCGCCAGGGTCACGGTTTTGCCGCCGTGCTTGTCGTAGAAGTCGTGAGTCTGTTGCAGGTAATCGCGGCGGAAGATTTTCGAGTTCGGGTTGCTGAACAGCTTCTCGCCCGCCGTTCGTCCGATCACGTAGTTGGTGCTGTCACCGAGGATCGCCGCGAGCATCAGCAGGCCGCCCAGCAATACCGGATCCATGCCGCCGCCTGCAGCCACTGCGCCGGCGATGAACAGCAGGGAATCACCCGGCAGGAATGGCATCACCACCAGACCGGTCTCGCAGAAGATCACCAGAAACAGGATGGCGTAGATCCATGGCCCGTAATTATTCACCAGCAGGTCGAGGTAAACGTCGAGATGCAGGATAAGGTCGAGCGGGTTGAAATCCATGGAGGCACCTGTGGTGACGGCCTGACTCGGCAGACCTGTGCGGATGACTTCGTGTAAGCCTACAAGCGGGTGTAGTTTTTCTTACAAGCCGGAAAGATCGGGATTATACGGGCTGAAGGGTGAAAAGCGCGTTGGTTTTGTAGCGGGGGATGTCGGTGTGAATAAATGTCGGGTTGGAATTCATTTTGGGGAGGGAGTCTGCTCCCTCCCCGCAGGGCACTCCGAAATCAAAGCTCGTCGCTGATCGGCAGCACGTAGTTCTTGAACTCGGTGTCTTCCTTGAACCCGATGGATTCATAGGTTTTCTGCGCCACCTCGTTGTCGGCACTGGTGGAGACGCGCATGCGCACGGCCTGGGTTTCCTTGGCCATTTTCTTCGCGGTGCGGATCAGGTTGTCGGCGACTAACTGGCGGCGGGCGTCTTCGGCGACGTAGATGTCGTTGAGGATCCATACGCGCTTGAGCGACAGGGAGGAAAAGCTCGGGTAGAGCTGGCAGAAGCCCATGAGCTTCTTGTCGTCGTCATCGGCCAGGGCCAGGTAGATCACCGATTCCTTGCGTCGCAGGCGCTTTTCGAGAAAGGCCCGGGACGAGTCCGGATAAGGCAGGGAGCCGTAGAACTCGCGGTACTTAACGAACAACGGGGTCAGCAAATCCAGGTGTTCGAGGGTCGCTTGGATAATCCGCATGGTAGGTCTCGTCCTTCAAGTGGCTGTCTTCACGTGCTCTGACGGCGATGGGAAACCCGGGCGGCCGTGCATCGATCCTGCCTCAAACCCGCGCAGAAAGGCAATGCGGAAACGGTTCAGGCTGGGGGCGGATCGAGTAGGAAATTACTCTTCATGTCTGCACCGGCTTCCGATTCCAGCGTCTGAACCTGCGCTTCGTCCTTCAGATTGACGCCCGACAGCTGTCGCCGACAGGCTTCCCGCATCAGGTACAGCAAGCGATGCGCCGCCATGCCGTAACTGAGCCCTTCCAGCCGCACATTGGAGATGCAATTGCGGTAAGCATCCGTGAGGCCGACCTTTGGATTGTAGGTGAAATATAAACCCAGGCTGTCCGGCGAACTGAGGCCCGGACGCTCTCCAATCAGCATCACGACCATTTTGGCGCCCAGTAACTGGCCGATTTCATCGCCAATCGCCACGCGGCCCTGTTCCACCAGCACCACCGGCGCTGTTGACCATTCGTCGGCGCTCATCTGTTCTTCCAGGCGGGTCAGGAACGGCAGGGTATGCCGATGCACCGCCAGCGCCGAGAGACCGTCCGCCACCACAATCACCAGATCCACGCCGCCCGGATGCGCCTGGGCGTATTCGCGCAGGTTTTGCGCCGATTGATCGCTCAGCTTGCGCCCCAGATCCGGGCGTTGCAGGTAGCTGTTGCGATCCGCCGCCGCACTGTGCAGCAGCAGACTGTCACGCTGGCGCTCGGTCAGTTGGGCGCTGAGCCCTGCGTGATCGAACGGCAAATGCACCGCGTCCCGAGCCTGGGCGTGGGCGTACTGGAAATCCAGCTGTGCACGGGTCGGCAGGCTGGTGCCGGTACGACCGAGGGCAATACGCGCCGGGGTCAGACGTCGCAGCTCCAGCCACGGGTTTTGCGGATCGACGGGCGGTTTTTCCATCTGACTCATCCCAGTTGCGCCAAGGCCTGGCGGAAGGCCGGGGGCAGGTTGTTGCCGAAGCGGACCTTGCCGTCCGCCTGGGTGAAGATGCCCATGTTCGCCAGCCACTGTTCGAACTCCGGCGCCGGTTTCAGGCCCAGGGTCTGGCGCGCGTAGAGCGCGTCGTGGAACGAGGTGGTCTGGTAGTTGAGCATGATGTCGTCGGAGCCGGGGATGCCCATGATGAAGTTGATCCCCGCCACGCCCAGCAGGGTCAGCAGGGTGTCCATGTCGTCCTGGTCGGCCTCGGCGTGGTTGGTGTAGCAGATGTCGCAGCCCATCGGCACGCCGAGCAACTTGCCGCAGAAGTGGTCTTCGAGGCCGGCGCGGATGATCTGTTTGCCGTTGTAGAGGTATTCCGGGCCGATAAATCCTACGACGGTGTTCACCAGAAACGGCTTGAAATGGCGCGCCACGGCGTAGGCCCTTGTCTCGCAGGTCTGTTGATCGACGCCATGGTGAGCGTTGGCCGACAGCGCGCTGCCCTGGCCGGTTTCGAAATACATCAGGTTCTGCCCGAGCGTGCCGCGATTGAGGCTCAGCCCGGCGTCATAGCCTTCCTGCAAGATATTCAGGTTGATGCCGAAACTGGCATTGGCCGCTTCGGTGCCGGCAATCGACTGGAACACCAGATCCAGCGGCACGCCACGGTTGATCGCTTCTATAGACGTGGTGACGTGGGTCAGCACGCAGGCCTGGGTCGGAATGTCGTAGCGCTGGATGATCGCGTCGAGCATTTCCAGCATCGCGCAGATCGAGGCGATGCTGTCGGTGGCCGGGTTGATGCCGATCATGGCGTCGCCGTTGCCGTACAGCAGACCGTCGAGAATGCTCGCGGCGATGCCGGACGGTTCGTCGGTCGGGTGATTGGGTTGCAGCCTTGTGGATAACCGTCCACGCAGGCCGAGGGTGCCGCGAAATTGGGTGACGACACGGATCTTCTGCGCCACCAGCACCAGATCCTGCACCCGCATGATCTTCGACACGGCAGCGACCATTTCCGGCGTCAGGCCGGGGGCGAGGGCACGCAGGCTGGTCTCGTCAGCCGCTTCGCTCAGCAGCCAGTCGCGAAATCCGCCAACTGTGAGATGGCTGACGACCGCAAAGGCCTGTTTGTCGTGACTATCGATGATCAGTCGGGTGACTTCATCGGATTCGTAGGGGATCAGCGCTTCCTGCAGGAAATGCGTGAGCGGGATGTCGGCCAGCGCCATTTGCGCGGCCACTCGCTCGCCATCGTTGAGCGCGGCGACGCCCGCGAGGAAGTCCCCGGAACGCGCGGGGCTGGCCTTGGCCATCACGTCCTTGAGGCTGTCGAAGCGGTAGGTCTGGGCGCCGACGGTATGGGCAAATGCGGCCATTGGGCGCGTTCCTCCTGAATGAATGCTTTTAGTGCGGGCACCGAGCCCGAGGCCCGATGCCGGTGCAGCTCAGTTAGCGTTTAGATACCTTCGAGCATAGCGTCTGCCGGGGCTTCGGAGCGTTGCTTGGCGGTCAGCTGGAAGTACAGGTAGCCGGCGGCCATGAAACCAAGGAACACGCAGCCGATCAGCGTGTTGAACCAGGCCATCGCCACCAGACACACCACGGCCAGAAACAGCGCGATGGCCGGCACCACCGGATAGCCCGGCGCGCGGAAGGTGCGTTCCAGGTTGGGCTCGGTTTTGCGCAGTTTGAACAGGCTGAGCATGCTGATGATGTACATCACGATGGCGCCGAACACCGACATGGTGATCATCGCCGCCGTCAGGGTCATGCCTTGCAGATTGACCAGTCCGTCGCTGTAGATCGCCGCGATGCCGACCACGCCGCCGGCCAGGATCGCCCGGTGCGGCGTCTGGAAGCGTGAGAGTTTGGCCAGGCCTTTCGGCAGATAACCGGCCCGGGCCAGGGCGAAGAACTGCCGCGAGTAGCCGAGGATGATCCCGTGGAAGCTCGCTACCAGACCGAACAGGCCGATCCACACCAGCATGTGCATCCACGTCGAATTGTTGCCGACCACCGCTTTCATCGCCTGGGGCAGCGGGTCGTTGATATTCGACAGTTGACGCCAGTCGCCGACGCCGCCGGCCATCACCATCACGCCGATGGCCAGGAATACGAGGGTCAGGATGCCGCTGACATAGGCCCGTGGAATGGTGCGCTTCGGATCCTTGGCTTCCTCGGCCGCCATGGCCGCGCCTTCGATGGCGAGGAAGAACCAGATCGCGAAGGGGATCGCCGCGAAAATACCGGGAATCGAGCCCATCGTGAACTCATTGGCACCCGACCAGCCGTTCAGCACGAAGTTGCTGAAGCTGAAGCCCGGTGCGACCACGCCCATGAACACCAGCAATTCGGCGACGGCGAGCACGGTCACCACCAGCTCAAAGGTCGCGGCGATGCTGACGCCCAGGATGTTCAGGGTCATGAACACGAAATACGCGCCGACCGCTGCGAGTTTGGGGTCGAGTCCCGGATATTGCACATTCAGATACGCGCCGATGGCCATGGCGATGGCCGGCGGGGCGAACACGAATTCGATCAGGGTGGCGATCCCGGCGATCAGTCCGCCTTTCTCGCCGAACGCCCGACGGCTGTAGGCAAACGGCCCGCCCGCATGGGGAATCGCGGTGGTCAGTTCGGTGAAACTGAAGATGAAGCAGGTGTACATGGTGGCGACCATCAGGGCCGTGACCAGGAAACCCAGGGTTCCCGCCGTGCCCCAGCCGTAACTCCAGCCGAAGTATTCGCCGGAAATCACCAGGCCGACGGCAATGCCCCAGAGGTGCAGGGTGCCGAGTGTGGGTTTGAGCTGTGTGGTGGAAGTCATAAGTCCTCTCTGTCTTTTTTATTGTTCGATCTGTTGGACTTTCGGGTGCAGCGGTTGAGTGGGTGGATGCTGTTCACGCAGCGGCAGTGTTCACGCAATTCTTGAATGACGGGTACGCAAGGCCCGTGCCAGAGCGGCCAGGCCAGGGATTGTCATCGGGATGAAAAGGGCGACACCGATAGTTCGGTGTCGCCCGGTTTTTTAGAAGAAGCCCAGCGGATTGATGTCGTAGCTCACCAGCAGGTTTTTGGTCTGTTGGTAGTGATCGAGCATCATCTTGTGGGTTTCACGGCCGACGCCGGATTTCTTGTACCCGCCGAACGCGGCGTGCGCCGGGTACAGGTGGTAGCAGTTGGTCCACACACGACCGGCCTTGATGGCGCGGCCCATGCGATACGCGCGATTGATGTCGCGGGTCCAGAGGCCGGCGCCCAGGCCGAACTCGGTGTCGTTGGCAATCGCCAGGGCTTCGGCTTCGTCCTTGAAGGTGGTGATGCTCACCACCGGGCCGAAGATTTCTTCCTGGAACACGCGCATTTTGTTGGTGCCCTTGAGCAGGGTCGGCTGGATGTAATAACCGGAGGCCAGGTTGCCTTCGAGTTTTTCCACCTTGCCGCCGGTCAGCAGTTCGGCACCTTCGCCCTTGGCGATTTCCAGGTACGAAAGGATCTTGTCGAATTGCTGCTCGGACGCCTGGGCGCCGACCATGGTGTCGGTGTCGAGCGGGTCGCCGCGTTTGATCTGGCTGACCTTTTTCATCACCGCTTCCATGAACTGCGGATAGATCGATTCCTGAACCAGTGCACGAGACGGGCAGGTGCAGACTTCGCCCTGGTTGAAGAACGCCAGCACCAGGCCTTCGGCGGCTTTTTCAATGAAGCTTGGCTCGGCCTGCATGATGTCTTCGAAGAAGATGTTCGGCGACTTGCCACCCAGTTCCACGGTCGACGGAATGATGTTTTCGGCGGCGCATTTCATGATGTGCGAACCGACGGGGGTCGAGCCGGTGAAGGCGATCTTGGCGATGCGTTTGCTGGTGGCCAGGGCTTCGCCGGCTTCTTTGCCGAACCCTTGCACCACGTTGAGCACGCCCGGCGGCAGCAGGTCGCCGATCAATTCCAGCAGCACGCTGATGCCCAGCGGAGTTTGCTCGGCAGGTTTGAGTACCACGCAGTTGCCGGCGGCCAGAGCCGGGGCGAGTTTCCACGCGGCCATCAGGATCGGGAAGTTCCACGGGATGATCTGGCCGACCACGCCCAGTGGTTCATGAATGTGATAAGCGACGGTGTTGCCATCGATTTCGGCGGCGCTGCCTTCCTGGGCGCGCAGGCACCCGGCGAAGTAACGGAAGTGGTCAGCGGCCAGCGGGATGTCGGCGTTGAGGGTTTCGCGGATGGCTTTGCCGTTGTCCCAGGTTTCGGTGATCGCCAGGGTTTCGAGGTTCTGTTCGATGCGGTCGGCGATTTTCAGCAGGATCAGCGAGCGCGCCTGGGCGGAAGTGGAACCCCAGGCATCGGCAGCGGCGTGGGCGGCGTCCAGGGCTTTTTCGATGTCTTCGGCCGTGGAGCGCGGGAATTCGGCAATCGGTTGGCCATTTACTGGCGAGGTATTGGTGAAGTACTGACCTTTGACAGGCGCGACGAACTCGCCGCCGATGTAGTTACCGTACTTGCTCTTGAACGAGACTTTGGCGCCTTCAGTACCGGGGTGAGCGTAACGCATGATGTTCTCCTTGGCTGTTGTACTTATCAGAGAGACGCGGATGAGCGCTTGCTATAAGCGTAGAGCAAAGGTCGGGCCACTGCCGTGCAGGTCAGGCAAATCAAGGCCTTGCGTGATTTCTGTCGGACAAATGGCAAGCGCCTGTGACGGTATCGGTACAGCTCGGGTGACAGTTTGTACCGCTTCTGGCACAACCCGTGACCGGACGGTCTTGCCAGCATTGCAAAGACCGGTTGGCTGGAGGATGCTGGGCACCACTTCACGCATGGGCCGATGAGCCTCGGGGAGAATAATAAGAAATGCACGACAACCATTTGAGTCGCCATGCCCAACAGGTTCTCACCGTCACCCAGGGCAAGCCGCACTTGCACGGCCCCGGTGCCGACCCGTCGATTGCCCGCTCGTGGCTGCGTTGTCTTGAGGACTATCACCTCGACCCGGCCCTGACCATGGCGCCGACCGTGCTCGAACACGGTCGCGTCCTCGAAAGCCGCGAACGGCTGCAACAGGTGTTGCAGATCGCCGGCAATGAAATGAGCAGCCTGCATCAACAACTCTCCGGCGCCGGTCATGCGGTACTCCTGACCGACGCGCGCGGGGTGATCCTCAACTGCGTCACCGCGCCCGCCGAACGCAAGATCTTCGAACGCGCCGGCCTGTGGCTGGGTTCCGACTGGAGCGAGGCCTGCGAAGGCACCAACGGCATCGGCACCTGCTTGGTGGAACGTCAGGCCCTGACCATCCATCAAGACGAACACTTTCGCGGCCGCCACACCGGCCTGACCTGCTCGGCGAGTCCGGTGTTCGACCCGCACGGTGAATTGCTGGCGGTGCTCGATGTTTCCTCGGCGCGGCATGACGTATCGCGGCAGAGCCAGTTCCACACCATGGCGCTGGTCAATCTGTCGGCGAAGATGATCGAGAGCTGCTATTTCCTGCGCTGTTTCGATAACCAATGGTTGTTGCGCTTCCATCTCCAGGCCGAGTCTGTCGGGCTGTTCAGCGAAGGGTTGCTGGCGTTTGACGGGGAAGGGCGGATCAGTGCGGTCAACCAGAGCGCCTTGAACCTGCTCGGGCACATCCGTGGCGGCTTGCTGGGCAAACCGGTGGAGGCGTTTTTCGATTGTTCGCTGGATGAATTGCTCGGGCGCGCCAGTGTCAATGCCAGCGCCAGTTGGCCGTTGCGCACTCGTGATGGGCGGCACCTGTTTGCGGTATTGCGCGGCGAAACCCGACGGCCGCTGCCGGTAGCGCCGGTTCCCGCGCCTGTCGAAGCGCCGCGTCTTGCAGGCATTTGCCTGGGGGATGCCGCGTTGCAGGCAGATTTCCGCAAGTCGCTGCGGGTGTTCGAGCGCGACGTGCCGCTGCTGATCAACGGTGAAACAGGCTCCGGCAAAGAGGCATTCGCCAAGGCTGTGCACAACGCCAGCCAGCGCGCCGGCAAAGCGTTCGTCGCCCTCAACTGCGCGGCAATTCCCGAGAGCCTGATCGAGAGCGAGCTGTTCGGTTATCGCGGCGGTAGCTTCACCGGTGCGCGCAAGGACGGCATGCGCGGCAAGTTGCAGCAGGCCGATGGCGGCACGCTGTTCCTCGATGAAATCGGCGATATGCCGCTGGCCTTGCAGACCCGTCTGCTGCGGGTGCTGGAAGACCGGCAAGTGGTGCCGATCGGCGGCGAGCCGGAAGCAGTCAACGTGCGGATCATCAGCGCCACACACCGTAATTTGCTGGAGCGGGTCGGCGACGGCAGTTTCCGGGAAGACCTTTACTACCGGCTCAACGGGCTGGAAGTGGCGCTGCCGCCGTTGCGCGAGCGCAGTGACAAGTCGCAGCTGCTGGATTTTCTGCTGGCCGAAGAGGCGGGCGGGGAAACGATCCTGATCGACGAAGCTGCGCGCCAGGCACTGCTGGGCTTCAACTGGCCGGGCAACGTGCGGCAGATGCGCAATGTGCTGCGCACGCTGGCGGCGTTGTGCGATGAAGGGCGGATCGGGTTGGAGGATCTGCCCGCGATGTTTCGGCAGGTGCAGCCGCTGTTGGTCAAAACCGATGAAGTGTCATCCGGGCAGCCGCTGGAAGATGCCGAGCGGCTGGCGTTGCTCAATGCGCTGGAACACACGCGCTGGCATATGACCCACACGGCGCAGCAACTGGGCGTCAGTCGCAATACGCTCTATAGAAAGCTGCGCAAGCATGGGATCGAGCGGCGTGTCAGTTAGAGCCCCCTCACCCTAGCCCTCTCCCAAGGGAGAGGGAACTGACCGATGTGTTCTCTAAAGTTACGTCGACATGAGATATCCGGTCGAACTCAGACTCTGAATGCCACACAAATCGGCCCCCTCTCCCTCCGGGAGAGGGCTGGGGTGAGGGTAACAGTCTCCAGTCGGGCCGAGATGTTGTGATCCACTCACCCGGCTCCATCAGCTAAAGGATGCGGTTTTCACCTCCCTGCGCTAACCTGCGGCCATGTTTTACGAGGTCGACTATGCACATTCATATTCTGGGTATCTGCGGGACTTTCATGGGCTCGATGGCGGTTCTGGCCAAAGAGCTGGGCCATCACGTGACCGGCTCCGATGCCAACGTCTATCCGCCGATGAGCACTCAGCTCGAAGCCCAAGGCATTCAGCTGACTCAGGGCTACGACCCGGCGCAGCTTGACCCGGCACCGGATCTGGTGGTGATCGGCAACGCCATGTCCCGCGGCAATCCGGCAGTGGAGTATGTGCTGAACAAAGGTCTGCCGTACGTGTCTGGCCCGCAATGGCTGGCCGACCATGTGCTGCAAGGTCGCTGGGTGCTGGCGGTTGCCGGTACGCACGGCAAGACCACCACCAGCAGCATGCTCGCCTGGGTCTTGGAACACGCCGGCATGAGCCCGGGTTTCCTGATCGGCGGCGTTCCGCAGAATTTCTCGGTGTCGGCACGTCTGGGCGGCACGCCGTTCTTCGTGATCGAGGCCGACGAATACGACAGCGCGTTCTTCGACAAGCGGTCGAAGTTCGTCCACTACCGTCCGCGCACGGCGATCCTCAACAACCTTGAGTTCGATCACGCCGACATCTTCCCCGATCTGCCGGCCATCGAGCGGCAGTTCCACCACTTGGTGCGGACCATCCCGAGCGAAGGCCTAGTGATTCACCCGACCACCGAACCGGCCTTGCAGCGTGTAATCGAGATGGGTTGCTGGACCCCGGTGCAAACCACCGGTGCCGGCGGTCAGTGGCAGGTCAAGTTGCTGAAAGACGACGGCTCGGCGTTCGAAGTGATGTTCGAAGGCGTGTCCCAGGGCGTGGTCGAGTGGGAACTGACCGGCCAGCACAACGTTGCCAACGCATTGGCCACTCTGGCCGCCGCGCGTCACGTCGGTGTTGTACCGTCGATGGGCATCGCAGGGTTGAGCGCATTCAAGAGCGTCAAACGCCGGATGGAGAAAGTCGCGGAAGTGCGCGGCATCACCATCTACGACGACTTCGCCCACCACCCGACTGCAATTGCCACCACCCTTGATGGCCTGCGCAAACGCATTGGCGATGCGCCGCTGATCGCGATCATCGAACCGCGCTCCAACTCGATGAAGCTCGGCGCCCACCGTGACGGTCTGCCGGACAGCGTGGTCGATGCCGATCAAGTGATCTGGTACGCCCCGGCCAACCTCGGTTGGGATCTGGCAGGCACCGCCGCGTTGTGCACCGTGCCGTCGATCGTCAGCGATTCGCTGGAAGGCATCATCGAACGCGTTAAGAGCCAGGCCCAGCCCGGCACCCACGTGGTGATCATGAGCAACGGCGGCTTCGGCGGCCTGCACGGCAAACTCGCCGAGGCGCTTAAATGAATACGCGTCTGGCGAGCAATGGCCCCGAGCGCATCACACTGGCGATGACCGGCGCCTCCGGCGCCCAGTACGGCTTGCGCCTGCTGGACTGCCTGGTGCGCGAGGATCGCGAGGTGCACTTCCTGATCTCCAAGGCCGCGCAACTGGTGATGGCCACCGAGACCGACGTGTCGCTGCCGGCCAAGCCGCAAATGATGCAGGCGTTTCTCACCGAATACACCGGCGCGTCCGCCGGGCAGATTCGCGTGTATGGCAAGGAAGACTGGATGTCGCCGGTGGCCTCGGGCTCCGGCGCTCCGGCGGCGATGGTGGTGGTGCCGTGCTCGACCGGCACCTTGTCGGCCATTGCCACCGGCGCCTGTAACAACCTGATCGAACGGGCGGCGGACGTCACCTTGAAGGAGCGTCGCCAGCTGATTCTGGTGCCGCGCGAGGCGCCTTATTCGAGCATTCACCTGGAACACATGCTCAAGCTGTCGAACATGGGTGTGACCATCCTGCCGGCCTCGCCAGGCTTCTATCACCAGCCGCAGACCATCGATGACCTGATCGATTTCGTGGTGGCGCGGATTCTCAATCTGCTGGGCATTCCCCAGGACATGCTGCCGCGCTGGGGCGAACATCACCTGAGCAGCGATGAATAAGCTGCTGGCGATTCTGCTGATCTTGCAACTGACCGGCTGCGCCACGGCGCGCACGCTGGATGCCGCCAAGCCCGGCGCGCCGGTGGTGTATTCCGGCACCCGGCTGGATCTGTATGCAATGAATGGCGGGTGTTGTGCAATGGACCGGTTCGGCGCCGAGGCGCCGAGCTATCCTGGAGTCGACCTGCCGGCCAGCGCATTGCTCGATACGCTGCTGTTGCCGTTGTCGTTGCTGACGGTGCTGGGTGTCGGGTTTCAGGCGACTGGCGGGTTATGAAAAACATTGGCACGACCCCACAGGAGCGTGCCAATGAAGCTCCTTACAACGTGATCGTTTCGGGCGGAAAAACAATGTCGTCGGAGAATATGTCCTGTCGCTCAGGCAATTCGATAACGCGCTTGCCAGCTTTCGCCACCTCATCGATCAACGCGTCATATTCTTTCCGGTTCAATTCTCCTGCCCGTGTGCGTGCTTCGATGGCATCGGCAGGGTTCTGATCCGATCCCGTGGCGTGCTTCAGTGCCTGCAAATGAATATCTTCCACTGTCGCCGCGCGAGTCATGCCTGAGTTGACCAGCCAGACGCGCCTCGACGTGAAGCCGATCGACGACATCGATACATGGCCCTCCATCCTCATGCTCGGGAACAACGTTTTGCCGTCCGTGGGGCTTCGTTCGAGCCGCGTCGGGTTGTAGGCGCGATTGTCTTGCCCTGCAACGACCTCCACATTGCGGGTATCGAGCAGGTAGCAAAACAGGATGCGTTGAGTGGGGGGCGTCGTAGTACCGCTGGTTGTCTGGTGCGCCTCCTTGCCTGTCACTCCCCTGGTTTCGTTCGCAAAGTCCATGGCCGTCTTCAGACTGAACATTGCACTGACAGGTATCTCGCTCGTGGCGCCCACCGCCGATATCACGCGTGGAACCATGGCCGCGGGCCGGGCTATTTCGAAAGGTGTCCGGTCATCCACTTTGAATACGGCGGGAATGTCGGTTCTGTACAGATAATTGTGTTTGTTGCGTTTGAAGCCGCTGAGCCGCAACAGCTCTTGAAAGAAGGGTTCGGTCAGACTGGCCTTCAGCAGGCTGGTGCCTTCTCCGTGATTTCTCAGCTGGATGATTTCAGCATCGATTTCCGGCAGAAACGGATCGAAGAGTTTTTCGTTGGTTACCAGCCGGGTGCGTTCTTGATGGGTCCTGACCCACGCAGGCATTTCATCATTGATCAGGTTGTTGAACTGCCCCGTCGGCGACAGCTCGTTGCTCAGTCGCACCAGTTGCTGGACAGAAAGATTGTAGGGCTGGAACCGGGCGACGATTTGCTCTCGTGATTTGAGTGGAGAATCAGGATTGCTCCATAGCCGCAGGTAGTCGATCAATTGTTCACGCTGGGAAGGGTATTCCCGTTGTTTGACCCAGCCAGGCGGTTTCTGATGGAGCGCAACGTCCCGACGAAAGCGTGCGATGTCGGGTCCTTCGATCCGGTAAAGGTTCCAGATGTCGATGTCCCGCCAGAAGGGGCGCAGAACACTCTCTTTGTAGATCGGATAATCGGTGGGTTTGACGACAGTGAGTCTGGCACCTTCACGAAATGCCAGTTGGGTAAGCGGCCCATGATTGTCATTAAGGCCAGGCTTGCGCTGCATCTCGACATAACCATGGAAATTCGACTTGTCGAGATCCCAGGTGTAGTGGCGCTGATCACCGTAGGCAATCATGGCATCCGCTGTCCTGGAAGTGTCGGGTGTTGATGGGCGTGGAGAGGGCGAGCCGGGTGTCGGCGGGCTTGGCAACGGCGTTTGCGGGCCAGATGTGCTGCGGTGCAAGGTGACTGATTCGAGGTGTTCTGCCCATTGGGCGGGTGTGCGGTTTTGATGGTTCAGGAGGCTGTCGAACATGCCGCGATCCATGTCCATGCCAGACCAGCGGTAGAGCTCGTCAAACAGGTAGGCGTTCTCCATCCGTTGCGCCCGAACGGTCGCCCACAGAGGTTTCTTGCCAGCGCTGTGCGCTTCGGTGCGGAAACGGGTGATTTCTGCGCCCTGTATCCCGTAGAGATCCCAGATGTCGCGGTCTGTCCAGGCAGGCAACAGTTCGGCTGGTTGATCGATTCTTGAAGCGGAAGGCTCAACACTGACAAACGAGCCGCCATCGTCCATGAACGCATGATGCAGCAGCGGCCCGACCGAGTCGCCCCGGCGCATTTTTCGGTGCAGGACCACATAGCCATGGTGATTGATGGCGTCTTTGTTCCATACGTAGTGTCGGGTGTCGACGTAAATCGTTGTCATGTCCGGTTGCGTCAGTACCTGTTCCTGCCGTTGGGTCTGAGGTTTCTGTCCCGGGTTATCGTCGGTGTTTTCTACCTGTCGGTGTACCGTCGATTCGAGGGGCTGACGGACAATCTGCGGCTCGCCGACCCGCCAGGTATTGCTCTGGGTGTCGAGGTACAGGAAGGGGCCCGACGGTTGCAGTTCCTGTGGTCGCATGGCTCGGTAGGTTCCGAGGGCTTCGTCCCAGGCCACCATGACCGTGGTTGTCGTGGTGTATTGCACCTCGGCATAAATGCGCCCCCTGTAGACCCGCAACCCTTCGGTATTGACGGCGGGCAATCGTGTTCGCAGTTGCGTAGGCAGTTCGTAGTGACGGATCGATTCGCTCGCGTGTGGGTTGCTGGTTGAGCCGTCTTCAGTGCCTCCCGCCGGGTGGGTCAGATCCCTGATCTGTATCGCGGGCAATGTGTCACTTGAAGAATGGGGTGCAGGCGGGTCCGTGGGGTGGACGGTGGTGCCTGTTTCCGGGGGGCGAATCAAACCCGGAAAATCATGACGCTGAGTCGACGACGATTCCGGAGTCGACCTGTCAAGGGTGGGGGGCGTTTTGCTGGGGCCTTTCGACGTTTTTGTTTGCGGTGCCATCAAGTAATCCTTTCATTGATTGCCTGACGTGCTGTGGTGTCATCCCGTGGCGGGATGGCCGTAGACGCAGGTGTGCTTGAGGGCACGTTATCGATGAAAGGGAGGGGGGACGTGGTAGATGGTTACGACACGCGGGTTGATTAGATTCAGTTCATTTCAGATGTCGGGCAGTTCAACGCAAGATCTTCGGACTTCATTGGAATGGCTGCCCGGGATCTGCGTTGAACCTGTGTGACGAGTGAACTTATTTGCCGAGTTTTCTCAGCTCATCCGACTCGACGATCCGCACACCATCTTGCTCCTCCAGCGCCAGACGCCACATGGCGCGGGCCAGTTGGCAGGCTTCGATGCCGCGGTACTTGCCGGGAATCAGTTTTGAGAACGGCGCAGCTAGCTGTTCGCCCAGGCGCGGCTCGCTGCGTTCGCCGAGCAACAGCGATGGCCGGCAAATGGTCAGTTGCGGCCAGTCCTGCGCGCGCAATGCGTATTCCATCTCGCCTTTGACCCGGTTGTAGAACACCGAGGATCGGCGATCAGCCCCCAGGGCACTGATCACGATCAGGTGCCGTGCGCCCATTTCCCGGGCGCGTTTGGCGAACGCCACCACCATGTCCAGATCCACGGCGCGAAACGCTTCTTCGGAGCCGGCCTGTTTGATCGTGGTGCCGAGGCAGCAATAGGCGATGTCGACGCGACCGGCCAGTTGCGGCAGGAAGGTCTGTGGATCGCCGACCGGGTTTTCCAGATGCGGATGTTCGGCCAGCGGCCGGCGTGAGGGGGCAAGGACGCGGCTGATCGTCGGCTCGTTGAGCAGGCGGTCGAGCAGATGTTCACCGGTCAATCCGGTGGCTCCGGCAAGCAAGACATGCTGAGGCGTCAAGTACATAGTGTCTCTCCCTTGATACTGTTCAGCTTAGTTGCTCTTTATCGCTCCGTCGTTCAACGCAGCACTTTGCAATGCTTTTCTCGCTTGCTGTTTACGCAGCAGTTGCCAGTGCGCCAGCACGGTTTTCGGCGCCCAGATCTGCGGTTCAGAGGCTTCGAAGTTATCCGCCAGTTCGCGCTCGGCGACGGTGGCCTTGGCTAGCTTGAAGGCTTGCTCCAGGTCGTCGGTCTGGTTCAGCGCCTGGGCAAACAGGGCATCGCCGAAGTAGGTGAAGTTGGCCTCCTCGGAGCAGCCGAACGACACGCGGTCGGCGCGCGAGGCGGTCATGATCAGCGTGCGTTCATCCTTCAACGCCGGAATGAAGCCCCCGGAATAGCACGAGGAAATGACGATGATCTTGTCGCGGTTCTTCAGCGGCGCGAGCACGGCGGCGAGTTCGTCGGCGGGCAGGTCGGCCAGTTCCATGCGCGGCTGGTCGAGTACCAGTTCGTGCTCGGCCGTGCCGTGGCTGGTCAGGTAGATGAACACCAGATCTTCCGGGCCGCTGCGTTCGGCCAGGGTCAGGGCTGCGCGGCTCAGGTTTTCGCGGGTGGCCATCGGCCGGTCGCCGAGGTGGTCGCGATGGTTGACCAGGCGAATCTGGCCAAACGCGCCGAAACGGCTGGTGAGCATGTTGGCCACGTAGTCGGATTCACGCAGGAACACGCTCTGCTTGCCGTCGCCGCCGAGGGTCAGGGTGAACAGCTCCACCGCCGGGGTCGAGGCCGGCACATTGGCCAGCGCCTCGTCGAGCAGACGACCCTGGGCCAGCAAGCCGAGTTCGAGGGTGTCGGGCAGCAACTTGCCGTCGGCATCGCGCACCCGTTGGCCATTGATCCAGGTGCCGCTGAGCACGCTGCCATCGGTGAGCACCAGAGTGCCGCGTCCGGAATAGCTGTCGCTGTCGAATCCGCCGACGTAGAAACTGCCATCGGACAGGTTCAGCCGGCCCTGACCACTGAAGCGCCAATCATTGAAGTAGCCAATGTAGTGGCTGCCATCGGCGCCGATCAGTTCGCCCTTGCCGGTCAGCGCGCCTTCCTTGAACTGCCCGAGCCAGACATCGCCATCGGCGTTTTCGTAGCGGCCCTTGCCGTGCAGTTGATTGTTCTTGAAGCCGCCGACGTAGATGTCACCGTCGGCACTGTTGAAGGTGCCGTTGCCTTCGAGCTGGCCGTTGACGAAGTGGCCGGTGAACTGATTGCCGCTGGCATCGCCGCGCTGGCCTTCGCCGTTGGGTTTGCCGTGGGCGAACTGGCCCTGATAGGAACTGCCGTCATCCAGCTCGAGGCGACCGAGCCCGGAGTACTGGTCGGCCTTGAATTCGCCGCGATAGGTCATCGCGTTTTCTTTGAGGGTGCCTTCGCCGTCGCGTCGGCCCAGCTTGAAACCGCCGGTGTAGCTGCCGGCCGTGGTGGTCAGCGTGCCCTGGCCGTCGAACAGTCCCTGCTGGAAGTTGCCGCGATAGACCTCGCCATTGCTGCCGTGCCATTCGCCCTGGCCATGCCATTGCCCCTTGTCGAACGCCCCGGCGTACCAGCTGCCGTTGGGGTAGTCGACCCGGCCCTGACCTTGCAGCAAGCCATCGACCAGTTCACCGCGATAGCGGCCGCCGTCGGGCAGGCGCGCATCCGGCGGCAACAGCGATTCGCCGTCGCCACACGCGGCCAGCAACAGGGTCAAGGCAAGGGGAGCAAGAGGAGCGAATGAGCGCATAGCGGGATCCGGGCAATTAGGCGACCGAGTATGCCGCAGCTATGTGACCTTATACAGCCGGCGGGGAGGAGCGGATGCGAAACAGCGTGAGCCGCTTCGCATCCAGGCGCTTAAACGAAGCAGAGCGACAGCGGTTCGGCGATGTAGGCCGGTTTGTCCGAGCCTTCGATCTCCAGGGTGGCGGTGGCCTTGAGCAGCCACTGGCCAGGTTTTTTCTCGGTCACTTCACCGAGATCGACCTTGAGCCGGACCTTGGAATTGACCTTGACCGGCTGGATGAAACGCACGCTGTCCAGGCCGTAGTTGACCACCATCTTCACGCCTTGCGGCAGGATCAGGATGTCTTCCATCAGTTTTGGGATCAGCGACAACGACAGGAAACCGTGTGCAATGGTGCTGCCAAATGGCGTTTGCGCGGCTTTGACCGGGTCGACATGGATGAACTGGTAATCCCCGGTGGCTTCGGCGAACAGGTTGATGCGCTCCTGATCGATGGTGAGCCATTCGGAACGTCCGAGTTCCTTGCCGACATAATCTTTGAGCTCTGCAACTGGAACATAGGGCATTGAGACTCTCCTTGGGTTCATCGGTTTTATAGTTTTTCAGGTGGGGGATTTGACCGCCCTGCGAACCACTGTAGATCATCATGGCGATTTGCTCAGGTCAACCGACCATGCTTTTGGCGAATGCCGATCCATAGCGCAGGCGTGCTTATAATGCCGACGACTTGCGGGTTGGAAAGTAAGACGGAGATGACGGATGTTGCTACGTGGCCTGACCATGCTGGTGCTGTTTCAATTGCTCGGCACGGCCCTCAATCATTTGCTGTTGCCGGTGCTGCCGGGGCCGATCATCGGCCTTTTGCTGTTGCTGGTATTTCTGATCGTGCGCGGTGAAGTCGGCGAACCGCTGAACCTCGCCGCCGGCAGCCTGCTGCGTTATCTGCCGTTGCTGCTGGTGCCGCCGGCGGTGGGCGTGATGGTGTATGCCACGGCGATTGCCGCGGATTTCTGGGCCATCGTCGGTGCGCTGGTGGTCTCGCTGATTCTGTCGATGGCCTTCGCCGGCGTGCTGATGCAGCGGCTGGTCAAACGTCACGCGCCGCATTCGGAGGAGTCCTGATGCTGTTCGACTGGCAAGGTGCCTGGGCGTCGGTGATTCACCATCCCCTGTTCGGCATCGGCATCACCCTCGGTGCTTATCAACTGGTGCTGGCGGCGTTCGAGAAAACCCGCTGGATCTTTCTGCAACCGGTGCTGGTCTCGATGCTGCTGGTGATCGGCGTACTGGTCGGCTGCGGCCTGACCTACGCCGAGTACCGCAAGAGCACCGAGATCCTCAGCATTCTGCTGGGCCCGGCGACCGTTGCGCTGGCGGTGCCGCTGTATCTGAATCTGCGACGCATCCGCCAATTGTTCTGGCCGATTTTTACTACGCTGGTGATAGGCGGCGTGGTCGCCACGGGCATGGGCGTGGCGCTGGGCTGGTGGTTCGGTGCCGATCACATGATCCTGATGACCATGGCGCCCAAGTCGGTGACCTCGCCGATCGCCATGCTGGTGGCCGAGCAGATCGGCGGTGTCGCGGCATTGGCGGCGGTGTTTGTGTTGATCACCGGGGTGATCGGCGCGATCTTCGGTCCGGCCCTGCTGACGCGTCTGGGCGTGCACAGCCCGGAGGCGCGCGGGATGGCGCTGGGCATGACAGCGCATGCGGTCGGCACGTCGGTGGCGTTGCAGGAAAGCGATGAATGCGGCGCCTTCGCGGCGCTGGCGATGAGTCTGATGGGCGTGGCCACGGCGGTGTTCCTGCCGTTGGCGGTGTCGATGGTGGTGTAAGGAAATGTCTATGAGTCTGCCGCTTTTTCCACTGAACACGGTGCTGTTTCCCGGCTGCAATCTGGATTTGCAGATCTTCGAAGCGCGCTACCTGGACATGATCGGCCGCTGCATGAAACAGGGCGGCGGATTCGGTGTGGTGTGCATCCTGGAAGGCAGCGAAGTCGGCGTCGCGCCGGAAGGTTTCGCCATGGTCGGCTGCGAAGCGCGCATCACCGATTTCCAGCAGCAGGACAACGGGCTGCTGGGCATCCGGGTGCAGGGCGGGCGGCGGTTCATCGTGCAGCGCACTGAAGTGCAGCGTGATCAACTGATCATGGCCGAGGTCGAGTGGCTGGACGAAGAACCCGAGCAACCACTGCAGGATGAAGCCGCCGATCTGGTGGCGCTGCTCAAGGCCTTGGCCGAACACCCGATGGTCGAAGCGCTGAACATGGGCATCGAAGCGGCGGGACAGCAATCACTGGCCAATCAGCTGGCGTATCTGCTGCCATTCGCCGAGGAAGACAAGATCGACTTGCTGCAACTTGACGACCCTCAGCAGCGACTGGATGCGATCCAGGCGCTGCTCGATGAATTGCAGGGCGAACTGTTCGCTTAAGACTCGGTTCGCTTATTCGGGCCAGACGATGTCGTTGGCGAACCAGTCCTTGCCGCTCGGCAATGAAAGGATCGGCTTGCCGGCCTTGGCCACCTTATCGATCAAGGCATCGTATTCACGTTGATTGGCCACGCCGCTGTGGGTCCGCGCCTCGATGTCGCTGCCGATGTAGCTGCTTTGGGCGAGGGCGGCAACGTCGTCGACCTTCGCGGCGCGGGTGAACGTCGAGTCAAGCAGCCAGAGGCGTTCCGATTCGATGCCTCGCTTCGACGTTGAAATCAGGGCTTCGAGTTCGTCATCGGGAAACCAGGCATTTTTTTCCAGTGCTGCCGGATTGAGCAGATGGTTTTCCTCGTTGAGGACCACTTCCATCCTTCGTGTATCGATGACGTAAGAGAAGATGAACTGCTGATTGTGGCGGGTCGTCTCGTAATTGCGCTCGTCGTCCAGCTCTATGTCCGATGCATCGGACCAGTCGTTATCGGATTCCCCCGAGTCGTTGTCGGACTCGCCCGGTTTCCTGCCGGGGTACTTGTTTCTCTGGCTGTTGTAACGCAGGTATTGCGGATCGGGAGCTTCGGTGCCCCTGCCGCCATACATCTTGACCAGCCTGTGGCTGACCGTGGCGCTGATCGGTTTCCCGGTCGTGGCGCCGCGGGGATGTTTCAGGCGAGGCAGCATGCGCCCGTCGTTGTAGAACTCGAACGGGGTGCGCTCATCGGCCCTGAACAGGCCCGGGATATCGGTGCGGTACAGGCAGTCGCTGCTGTTGCGCAGGTAACCCAGTCTGGTGAGAAAGGCCTCGAGAAATTCACCAGTAACGCTTTTGTCGAAATCGACCAGGTCGCTGCGCAGTGTTCCGTTTCTCACGGGCAGGAGCAGCGGTTCGATTTCTTCATGCAGCTGATCGAATCGGGTCGCATCGTTCACGTCCCGGGAACGAATGTGGTGCTGTTCGGCCCACGCCGGCATCACCCGGGGATTGGCGGTCAGATCGCTGTGCAACTGAATGTGTTGTCGCGGCGACAGATTATAGGAACGCAGCAGCTCGACGCGCTGGCCGAGGGTCATCAGCGGATGCATCGTGAGCAGTGAGTCGTTCAGCAATCGGGTGGTGGCTTCATGCGCCGACAATGAAGAGGTCAGTGGTTGTTTGGCTGGCACGTGGGTATCGGTTTCGCCGGCCTGCGGGTAGGGGCGTTTCAAGGAATTGTGTGAGGCCGGGCTCCAGGTCGAGTCGCCGTTGTTTCTGTAGAGCGCAGGCCCGGGGGACAACTTTTTGTACAGGTCCATGGCCCGATAGGTGCCCAGGTTCGCATCGAACTCCACGTACACCGTGCCGCTGTCTTTCACATCCGCGAACGCGCGGCCGACGATATAGCGCAGGCCGTCCTCGTTGGGCGGCTGCATGTTGCGCAGGAGTCCGGGGCTCAACAGGTAGCTGGTCAATCCGGTCGTCGTTTCGCGCGAGGTTACGGGTAAGTCGGATACCTCGATTTTCGGCAATTGAGGTGTGTCAGGTGCAGGCGGGGTGGCTCCCGGGTTTCGGTGATGCAAGGTCGTCAGGTCTGGCCACGAATGGATTTGCGGGTCTGGAACCTGCGGACGCAATCGCGCAGGGGGCGCGAGCGGGTCGCTGGGCGAAGGGAGTTTGGGAGGGGTTGGCAGCGAGGGTGGTTTTGGTCGCATGGTGTCATTCCTTGACGATGATTATTTGCTCGATTGGAATCGGGCGCGATGGCGTGGTTTTGCTGCTCCAGAGATTGGTCGCGGCGTTGTAGGTGAACTTCTCGCAAGTGCTTTCGCTGCTCCAGCCATGGGTGGCGGGGTTGTACGAGATCTTGACGCAAGCGCTCCCTTGCAGACGGACGTTGTGAACGGGCACAACATGGAACTCGAGCTCTTCGCGTGATTGATGGTCACGAACGTCCTGAACGATGGCCTGAACCGATGTGTAGGCTCGAGCATCGATGGCACTCAGACCGATCACCTCGAACAGCGGATTGATCCGGTAACGGTTCCCCGAGGAGACCACGACCTCAATGGTTTCCAGTGGCAACAGCGGATCGTTGCTGTCCGGCAGCTGAATCCGGATGCTGCCGATCCTCAGCAGGTTGTCCTTGATGGAGAGGTCGTGGTGGCTGATCTGTTCCTGCAGATGCTGCGTGTGAATAAACCAGGTGGAAGAGCCCGAAACGCGGGCATCTGTGTCTGCGGTAGACAGCCGGATGGAGGTTGCGCTCGCGGGAAACAGCTCATAGCTCGCCGAACGCCCCTCCAGCCAGTAGGTCGCGTTGTGCTCGGCGGCCAGGAAGTCGACCCTTTGCGAGGTGTTCTTCAAGGTGCGTTTCTCGACAGTTGGCCGGACGAAAAGGAACTGACCTGTCCGCTCTCGAAGCGAGGCCCTGCTTTGCAGGAGGGTATAACCCGGTTTTTTTGCATCGTCGAAATATGAATTGCGGGGGAAGTCGAGGTGATAGGACACGCCGTCGCGCATGACCAGCGTCACGGGATGATTCATCTGCCAGCCAGAGGCCATGATCCCGCCTCCCATGTCGTGTTTCCTGCCCGGGTTTTCGCTCACTGCGCCGTGCAATGAAAGCAGGCCGCCCTGGTGGAAAGAGAGGGTGAAGTGGACATTGCTGTAGCTGAGATAGGTGAAGGCGTTCGGCTTTGTCGTGGTAACGGTGTAGTTGGCCCGGACTTCGTCGATTTCCGTGCTGTCACGGTCGACGTACAGGGTACTTCGGGTCGGTTTTTCGTGAGGCGTTGCCGTCAGGATCGTGTGATGGGTCTGACGGGAGATGAAGTAATACGAGTGCGGGTTGTTCGAAATCCTGTAAGGACGATCGTTGACCGGCACTGGCGAGGTCTTGGTCGCGCCGGCAGTCAGGACGCTAACCTCAACGGTCAAATCGGCCAGGTCCGGGGTTTCGGCCGGCCATACGGGCTGCAAGTGGTAGCCGTCCTGCGTGATGAACGTCCACTTATCGTTGCGCAGTGAGCGCTTGCCATCGACCGTCCGGTACACCGCCTCAAGCGCCAGTTCTCGCATCGGCGGCTGGATGTCATCGTTGCGCAGTGAGTCGATGACCAGCGCATCATTGCGCACGTACCAGCGCTGAATGGCTTCAAGCGTCACGCCCAGATAGATCTGGCTCGGTTCCTGGCCATCTTCGTGGAGTGAAACCGTGAGACAGTTCGGGGCTATTTCGTAGGTATCGCTGCCGCTGCCTCCATCGACCGTGCCATGGAGGCCGCGAACGCCAATGCGGTCATCGCCGGCCCCGGCATTGACGCGATCATCGCCATTGGCACCGATGATGTCGGCGTGGTCGGAGCCGGTCACGCGATTCAGCGCGCCGGCAAGCGTCTCGACCTTTTCGATGGAATCGAGTGTTGAATGCAACACCGGCTCAGCCGCCGGGGCCGCCGGGCGCACTGCCAGCCTGCCGCTTTTCAGGTCGATGTCAAAACCGATATGGCGCGGCGGGTTGGCGCCATGGTCTTCGTGCCTGTGATTGCCTTGCAGCCAGAGCAGATCGGTGCCGTCACCGCCAGACAGCGCACTGACGGCGGTCGGGTCGTCAGACAGCGCTTCGGACGCCGACTGAAACAGAAAAGAATCATCCTTGTTGCCACCATCGAGGGTTTTGCGGCCGCTGGCATAGTCGAAGAAATTTGGCTTGTCCTCCACGCCTCGCACCGTGTCATGGCCGCCGCCCAGACTCCAGAAAACCCCTTTGGCCGGGTCGCTTTTCGTCCTGGCGATGATGGAGTCCGAGTCAGGTAATCCCTTCTTTGCATCGTAGGTGTCATCCGTGTCAGTGATGACGGGAACATCTTTGGTGATATAGGGTGTTTCACCTTTGGTTTCGTTCCATTGGAAACGATAGAGGCGCGTCGGCAGCAGCTTGACTTCGAACCGGCCATTGACGATCACATCGACGCTTTCCTTGAATTCATTGTCGAGCCAGCCAAGGCTGCGGGTCTTCAAGGCTTTGGAATAGTCGCTCGTGGTCTTGGCAACCAGGTAGCGATCCATCAAGGCTTTGTCCTGGCTTTGTCCGGTGAACGCAAACCAGCCGGCGCGCCAGCGTTCGTGGACGGTCAGCTCGATGTAATCGTCGATGTCGTCGACCATGCGTGCGGCGCCATAAATTCGGGCACCGACAATCATGACCGCCGCTGCTGCAATCCCCACCGGGCCCGCAGCCTGAAAGCCCATCAGAGCTGCGCAGCCAAGGGCGATGGACAGGGCGCCGCTGAACACGCTCAACCCGCCGGTGACATACAGATCCTGAGCTTCCTTGCCCTGGGTCCTGGCGGCATCATTGAAGGATTTGATGGCGGTGTAGATATCGAAGGGCAATGTCAGCACGCTGGCGATCAGGCCTGCCCCCCGGCACAGCCATTTACCCATGGTGGTCTTGCCGAATTGTTCGAGGGCCATGGAGCCCTGACGGATCATCTGTTCGCCGGTCTTGTTCAGCGCGTATTCGAGGCCCAGTGAAGTGATCTCGGCGAAAGCGCCCCCTGCATTGATCAGTACTTCACCCATCTGGCCTTTCTTGAGACCGTCAATGACACCCATGTAGGCGCTGTACAAACCGTATGCCTGAAGCCCGACACCAATGCTGGTCATGCCGCGACTCCTGGCTTTGTCGACCCAGCCCGGCAGGTGTTCGGGCAAAGGGCTCTTGTGGATATCCAGTCGTTGAGTGGCAGTCAGCAATTTGCTGATTTTCTGCATGGGCTGCTCAGCGTCACTGGCAGACATTTCGCGCAGCAGTGGTGCTGCATCGGGGGAGCGCAGGGTGACGATTTCGTAGAGTAGCTCCGGTACCCGTTGGCGCTCCTGGCCATCGACTGACTTGATTCGCTCTTCAACCTGGACGGGATCGAATTCCAGCCCGTCGGTGAAAACTTGATCGGGCTCGGAGAAGTACGTGTTGGCCGCTGTAATGGCCTCGCCGTTGACCAGGGCCCCCAACGCTTGAAGCGTTTGGCGGCTAACGGTCCGTTCGCCAAATCGAAGCGGCCCGAACAGTTTGTCCAGATCGTTCAGATCGGGAAATTTGCCGAACGGTGAATCGGTTTCGGCCGTTGCCGAGTTCGATGGAATGTTAATGTCGGAAATCGTTATGGGGTTTGTAAGAATAGTTTCAGAGTCGATATAAAAGGGTTTGGCCAAGGTCAGTGCTCTTTGAGTAAGTGTCGAGCGACTCTGGCATGAAGAAGAGTTGTCTTCGGTTGTTATTGTTTTTCTGATTGTATCGTTGTTTTTTGTATTGTCTTTGAAGTGGTCTGTCTGGCGTTTTTGATTTAGCGTTTATATCGACTCGCAGGGAGCGGGTTTCATGATCCAGGAGTGCGATATGACGATTTATGAAGATGAATGGGCATTTTGGGATGATATTGCCGGAAAGTATATTTTCAAGCATGCAGGTGTTGATCTTAATACCGATATTATCCTCAAGGCTGCCGGGTACTACGCGGACTCCATGGTGCTTGAACGTCGCAAGCGCAAGCGCGTAAAGAACGAGTTGGCTCAGGCGGCTGATAAATGAAGTCCTGTCTGTTGTTTAGTTTGGTTTTAACAAGAAGAGTGCTTTCATATGTCTGATGCCAATAATATTGCTTTCGCGGCGCAGCTGTTTGCGGATGGACTTCCGCTGGTGCTTAACTATCAAGTCATGGAGCAACGTTTAAAGCAGTCGCGAATTACCACGGGGCAACGATTGAGTGCAGAGATTGCCCTGAATGATGAAGTCAGTGCGCCAATTGTGACACTTGCAGATCATGATGATGCCGAGCCGCTGTTGTTGGAGTTTGTTCCGGATTATCAGGGGCGATATGCCCTTAATATCAAAACAGCCGGTCGTTACTTTAATTGGCAGCTGCGACTTGATCAAAGTACAAGGCATCTTCTGGCCGCAAAAAGTGGCGGTAGTTACTTTGAGCTGGAAACGTATGCCGGAAAACTCAAGTCGTTTGGTGACCTGCCGTCCAATCCGGTTTCTGTGGCGCTGTTCAGCGTAGAGAAGAAGATGCGCCTGTTTCAGCATGAAACGAAGGAAGGGCTCACCTACTTCCTGGACAAGAATCCGAACGACACCGGGCACAATGCCTACAACCCTTCGTCGGTGTCGTTCGTCTTGAGGACCAATCCTTCGCTGCTGTCTGCCGTCGCCTAGTACGAATAGCGCAGCAAGGTATGCGGCAAGTGTCGCAGCACGAAGAAACCGAACAGGGCGACCAGCGCCGGCAACACCAGCCACCAGACTTTCTGCGGCATGGCGCCGAGCGGTGACTGCCGCTGGCTGAGCCAGAGCCCGGCGGCACACACGCACGCGGCAAGCATGGCGCCGGCCAGCACATCCGTCGGCCAGTGTGCGCCCAGATACACCCGCGACAAGGCAATCGCCAGTGCCGGAATGCAGCCGATCAGCAGCCAGGTCAGTCGCAGCCTTGGCGGTTGCCCGCGTCCGGCGAGTACGGCCAACGTCAGGAACAGCGCGAACGATCCCGACGCATGACCGCTGGGCATGCTGTAGCTGGTGAGCGGATCGGTCAGCACTTCCGGGCGCACCCGGGCGAAGAACATTTTGGTGCCGGTGTTGGCCAGGGCCGTGACGAGCAGGGTGCCGCCCACGAAGATCGCGTGGCGCCACTGGCGGCACAGCAACAGGAGCGCGGTCAGCAGGGCACTGAACAGCAGCATGTTGCGGAATTCACCGATCAGGGTGAAAACCACCGCCACCTCATCCAGCGCCGGGCGACGGTGTTCCTGCACCAGGGTCATGACGCCCTGATCGAGGGCGGTCAGGTACGGGTAACCGATGAACAGGCCGATCAGGATCAACAGGCTCATGCTGCTGATCCAGATGGTCGCCCGGCGATGGCGACGCAGGCTGCTGTTGGCACTCAGGCCGACCATCACCGCGATGCTGCCAGCGACGATGCCGGCCTGCAGCCAGAAACCTTCCGGCAACGGCAAGCGAATCGCCGCCCCGGTGGCCCAGCCCGGCAGCAGGTAGGCGATGCTCCAGCCGGCCGCTGCCAGCAGACTCACGGCGGCGAAGCGCGGGAAGGGCATGTCGCACATCCCGGCGACCATCGGCAGCATCGGCCGCAACGGGCCGATGAAGCGCCCGACCAGCAGGCTGGCGATGCCATAGCGCTGGAAATAGGTTTCTGCGCCGGCCATCCATTCCGGGTGATGGCGCAGGCCCGGCAGGCGCCGGATGTTCTGGTGGAAGTGGCGGCCGAGGAAATACGAAATCACATCGCCGAGAATCCCGCCGAGGAAGCCCAGCAACAGGGTTTCGCTCAACGACAGGGCACCGCTGCCGGCCAGCACCGCCACGGCAAACAGCAGCACCGTGCCGGGCACGATCAACCCGGCGATCGCCAGACATTCCACGCAGGCCACGACAAACACTGCAGCGGCCAGCCACTGCGGATTGGCGGCCAGCCACCCGGTCACGCTATCGAGCCATGGGCCCATACAAACCACTCCATTTCATTGATGTCCCTGATCGGCGAGCCGAAGGGTGTGCATTCACAGCAGAAAATAATCGCGACCTTCGACCTGACCCCGACGCAGCGGGTTCCGCGTACACCACTGGGCATAGGCGGCATCGACGAAGCGATACATCAAGTGTTCGTCACGGCCATGGGGAATGCCCAGGCGGGTGGTCTGAATCACATGAGTTGGCGCAGGGCCGGTGTCTTCCACCAGCAGGATTTCGTGGTCGAAGCGCTTGGCATCCCACACCGGCACTTTCAGTCCCAGTGCCTTGCACAGCAGCGTCTGCCCGGCACAGAGTTTCTGCGACGGACGCGGTCGCCCCTGGGCGTCGGGGTTGTTCAACAGCATCTGCGCCAGACTGGCCGGGCCGCTGATCTCGTCGACCCACGGATAGGCCGATTTGATCAGCACCGCGTTGCCCGGACCCTGCGCGCTGAAGTTCAGCGAATCGCCGCCACGGGCGTAGTACATATAGATGTGCCCGCCGTCCAGAAACAAAGCCTTACGCTTTTCTGTGTAGCCGAGGGACGCATGGCTGCCTTTTTCTTCGCAGTAATACGCTTCGGTTTCGATGATTCGGGCGCTGAGCCACAAATCGCCGACGCGGTGGCGGATGACTTTGCCGAGCAGATCGCGGGCCAGCGTCTGGGCGTCACGGTCGAAAAAAGCGTCCGCAAGGCCGACAGGCTGGCGCGCGGAGGTGGCGCGAACGGTCAGGTTGGACATGGCAAACAGTGTTTATCCAGGCGAAGGAGGTCGTGATGATAACAATTCGCGGCTTAATCCCGGCTGAACGTCGGCAAATCGCCGTCCATTTCGACCATCCGCCCGTCACCGCTGTTAGTCCCGGTACGCGACAGCTATAATCTGCCGCTTTCCTCTTTGCCAAGACCCCAGCAGACCATGACTGAGTCCGTTCTTGACTACATGACCCGATTGGGTCGCGCCGCCCGCGAAGCCTCCCGCGTCATCGGCCGTGCCAGCACCGCGCAGAAAAACCGCGCCCTGCTGGCTGCCGCCAATGCCCTGGACGCCGCCCGCGCCGAGCTTGCGGCAGCCAATGAACAGGATCTGGCCGCCGGTCGCGCCAACGGTCTGGAGCCGGCATTGCTGGAACGTCTGGAGCTGACCCCGGCGCGCATCGACGGCATGATCGTCGGTCTGCGTCAGGTCGCAGCGCTGCCGGATCCGGTCGGTGCGATCCGCGACATGAGCTTCCGTCCGTCGGGCATTCAGGTCGGCAAGATGCGCGTACCGCTGGGTGTGATCGGGATCATCTACGAATCCCGTCCCAACGTGACCATCGATGCCGCGAGCCTGTGCCTGAAGTCCGGCAATGCGACCATCCTGCGCGGCGGTTCCGAAGCGATTCATTCCAACCGCGCGATTGCCGCCTGCATCCAGCGCGGTCTGGCCGAAGCCGAACTGCCGGCCGCCGTGGTGCAAGTGGTGGAAACCACCGACCGCGCCGCCGTCGGCGCGCTGATCACCATGCCCGAGTACGTCGACGTGATCGTGCCGCGCGGTGGCCGTGGCCTGATCGAGCGCATCAGCCGCGACGCCCGCGTACCGGTAATCAAGCATCTGGACGGCATCTGCCACGTCTATGTCAGCGAACACGCCGACCTGCCGAAAGCCCAGCGCATCGCCTTCAATGCCAAGACCTATCGCTATGGCATCTGTGGTGCGATGGAGACCTTGCTGGTCGATCAAAGTGTTGCGAAGGATTTCCTGCCGTCGATGGCCAAGCAGTTCCGCGAAAAGGGTGTCGAACTGCGTGGTTGCGAACGTACCCGGGCGATCATCGAGGCCGTAGCCGCGACCGAAGAAGACTGGAGCACCGAGTACCTGGCGCCGATTCTGTCGATCCGCGTGGTGGATGGCCTGGATCAGGCCATCGAACACATCAACCATTTCGGCTCCCATCACACCGACTCGATCGTCAGCGAAAACCTCGCCGACACCCGCCAGTTCGTGGCTCAGGTCGACTCGGCGTCGGTCATGATCAACACCCCGACCTGCTTCGCCGACGGATTCGAATACGGATTGGGTGCCGAGATCGGCATTTCTACTGATAAGCTGCACGCCCGTGGCCCGGTGGGCCTCGAAGGACTGACCTGCGAGAAGTACATCGTGGTCGGTGATGGCCAGTTGCGCGGCCAGGCGACGGTCTGACTTGTCCGACCTCGACCTGAAAGCGCCGAAACCCGGCAAGAAGTCCCGTCCCCGGCGCATTGGCGTACTGGGCGGGACGTTCGATCCGGTGCATGTCGGCCATTTGCGCGGCGCGCTGGAAGTGGCCGAAGCGTTGGGGCTCGATGAGCTGCGCATGATGCCCAGCGCCCGGCCGCCGCACCGCGATACGCCGCAGGTGTCGGCGCAGGATCGGCTGGCAATGGTTGAATGTGCGGTGGCCGGTGTGCCGCCGCTGGTGGTGGACGCCCGCGAATTGCAGCGGGACAAACCGTCCTGGACCATCGATACCCTGGAGTCGCTGCGTGCCGAAATGGCCGCCGAGACCCAGGTTTTTCTGCTTCTGGGCTGGGACGCATTTTGCGGCCTGCCCACTTGGCACCGCTGGGAAGAGTTGCTCCAGCATTGCCACATCCTGGTGCTACAGCGCCCGGACGCCGACAGCGAACCGCCGGATGCCTTGCGCAACCTGCTGGCAGCGCGTTCGGTGAGCGACCCGCTGGCCCTGAAGGGGCCGAGCGGTCAGATTGCATTCGTCTGGCAGACACCGCTCGCGGTTTCCGCCACCCAGATCCGTCAACTGCTGGCCAGCGGTAAGTCGGTACGTTTCCTGGTGCCCGACGCGGTCCTGGCCTACATCGATGCGCACGGTCTGTACCGTGCGTCGAACTGAACAAGGCGTGCTTCACTGATACGAATCCACGTGTCGCCAAGCCGCCGAAAATATGAGCAAAACGAGTTTTATATGACTGACAAAGACCAAACCAAAGTAAAGCGCAAAGGCACATTCAAGAGCGCCCCGCTGCCAGAGCCGGTCAACACCAACGAACCGCTGAAGGGCGACGAACTGGTCAAGGTGGCCGTTGCAGCCCTGGAAGACGTCAAGGCACAAGACATCCAGATCATTGATGTGCGCGACAAGCAGAGCATCACCGACTACATGATCATCGCCACCGGTACTTCCAACCGCCAGATCAACGCGATGCTGGACAAGGTTCGCGAAGAGGTCAAAAAGAACGGCGCCAAGCCGCTGGGCGAAGAAGGCAAGGGCGACAGCGACTGGGTGCTGCTGGACCTGGACCTGGTGATCGTGCACATGATGACCGCCTCGGCACGTCAGTTCTACGACCTGGAACGCCTGTGGGCCGGTGCCGAGCAAAGCCGTGCGGCGGACGCCAAGCACCACAGCCCGGAAAACACCCACGAGCATTTCACCAAGCTCAACAAAGACCAGCTGTAAGGGATTGCTGTGCGACTGCGACTGATCGCCGTCGGTTCACGCATGCCCAAGTGGGTGGAAGAAGGCTGGCATGAATATGCCAAGCGTCTTCCGTCCGAGCTGGCGCTGGAACTGGTGGAAATTCCGCTCAATACCCGTGGCAAAAACGCCGACGTGGCCCGCTTCATCCGTCAGGAAGGCGAAGCCATGCTGGCCAAGGTCGGGCCGAACGAGCGGATCGTCACCCTCGAAGTTCATGGCAAGCCGTGGAGCACCGAGCAACTGGCGGTCGAACTCGATCGCTGGCGCCTGGACTCGCGCACGGTCAACTTCATGGTCGGTGGCCCGGAAGGGCTGGCGCCGGAAGTCTGTGCCCGCGCGGATCAGCGCTGGTCGTTGTCGCCGTTGACGCTGCCGCACCCGCTGGTGCGCATCCTCATCGGCGAGCAGTTGTATCGTGCCTGGACCGTGCTGTCCGGCCACCCTTACCACAAGTAATCCGCCCTCATGTCTCAGCCGATCCGCATCAAGGACCACGAAAAAGACGCCCGTCTGGTGCGTGGTCGCGTCGTGTTCGGCGCAATTGCGGTGGTGGCGCTGATCTGCGTGCTGATTGCGCGCCTGTATTACCTGCAGGTGATTCAGTACGAATATCACTCGACCCTGTCGGAAAACAACCGGGTTCACGTGCAGCCGATCCCGCCGACCCGTGGCCTGATTTTCGACCGCAACGGCGTGGTGGTGGCGGACAACCGTCCGAGCTTCAGCCTGAGCATGACCCGCGAGCGCTCCGGCGACTGGCAGCAGGTGCTCGACGTGATCGTCGAGGTCTTGCAGCTGACGCCGGAAGACCGGGTGATCTTCGAGAAACGCATGCGCCAGGGTCGTCGGCCGTTCGAGCCGGTGCCGATCCTGTTCGAGCTGAGCGAAGAGCAGATCGCGCGGATCGCGGTGAACCAGTTCCGTCTGCCGGGCGTCGAGGTGGTCGCGCAACTGGTGCGTCATTACCCGCAGGGCGCGCATTTCGCGCACTCGGTGGGTTACATGGGGCGGATCAACGAGAAAGAGCTGAAGACCCTCGATCCGGTCAACTACAGCGGCACCCACCACATCGGCAAGACCGGCATCGAGCGCTTCTATGAAGCCGAGCTGCACGGTCAGGTGGGTTACGAAGAGGTCGAGACCAACGCCCGTGGCCGCGTCCTGCGTGTACTCAAGCGTACCGATCCGGTGCCGGGCAAGGACATTGTCCTGAGCCTCGACATCAAGTTGCAGGAAGCCGCCGAGGCCGCGCTGGGCGGTCGGCGTGGCGCGGTGGTGGCTCTCGATCCGAAAACCGGCGAAGTGCTGGCGATGGTCAGCCAGCCGAGCTTCGACCCGAACCTGTTCGTCACCGGCATCAGCTTCAAGGCTTACGCCGAGTTGCGCGATTCCATCGACCGGCCGCTGTTCAACCGCGTGCTGCGCGGTCTGTACCCGCCGGGCTCGACGATCAAGCCGGCGGTGGCGATTGCCGGTCTCGATGCGGGCGTGGTGACGGCGTCGAGCAGGGTGTTCGACCCCGGTTACTACATGCTGCCCAACTACGATCACAAGTACCGCAACTGGAACCGCACCGGGGACGGCTTCGTCGACCTCGACACGGCGATCATGCGGTCCAACGACACCTACTTCTATGACCTGGCGCACAAGCTGGGCATCGACCGGTTGTCGGCCTACATGAACAAGTTCGGCATCGGCCAGAAGGTCTCGCTGGACATGTTCGAAGAATCCCCAGGCCTGATGCCGTCCCGCGAGTGGAAACGCGCGACCCGGCGTCAGGCGTGGTTCCCCGGCGAAACCCTGATTCTCGGGATCGGCCAGGGCTACATGCAATCGACCCCGCTGCAACTGGCCCAGGCCACGGCGCTGGTGGCCAACAAGGGTGTGTGGAACCGCCCGCACCTGGCCAAATCCCTCGAAGGCGTGAAACCGGTGGACGAGAATCCGATGCCGGACATCATCCTGCGTGATCCGTCGGACTGGACCAAGGTCAACCATGGCATGCAGCAGGTGATGCACGGTGCGCGGGGTACGGCGCGTAAAGCGGCCATCGGCGCGCAATACCGGATCGCCGGCAAGTCGGGTACCGCGCAGGTCGTGGCGATCAAGCAAGGCGAGAAGTACGACCGCTCCAAGGTCCAGGAACGCCACCGCGACCACGCCTTGTTCGTCGGTTTCGCGCCGGCGGATGACCCGAAAATCGTGGTGTCGGTGATGGTCGAGAACGGTGAGTCCGGTTCCGGCGTCGCGGCACCGGTGGTGCGGCAGGTCATGGATGCCTGGCTGCTGGATCAGGACGGACGGTTGAAGGCCGAATACGCCAGCCCTATCAGTGCGGAGGCTACGGCCCGTGATGAATAATTTCGATCGCATGCTCTCCAGCGAGGATGTGATGCGTCGCCGGGCGACGCTGTTGCAACGTTTGCATATTGACGGCCCGCTGCTGGTGCTGCTGCTGATTCTCGCGGCCGGCAGCCTGTTCGTGCTGTATTCGGCCAGCGGCAAGAGCTGGGATCTGCTGGCCAAACAGGCCACGTCGTTCGGCATCGGTCTGGTGTCGATGATCGTCATCGCCCAGTTCGAGCCAAGGTTCATGGCGCGCTGGGTGCCGCTCGGCTACGTGATCGGGGTGGTGCTGCTGCTGGTGGTGGACATCATGGGCCACAACGCCATGGGCGCGACCCGCTGGATCAACATTCCCGGGGTGATCCGCTTCCAGCCTTCGGAATTCATGAAGATTTTGATGCCGGCGACCATCGCCTGGTACCTGTCCAAGCGCACGCTGCCGCCGCAGCTCAAGCATGTCGGCATCAGCCTGCTGTTGATCGGCGTGCCGTTCGCCCTGATCGTGCGTCAGCCGGATCTCGGCACTTCGCTGCTGATTCTGGCCGGCGGCGCCTTCGTACTGTTTATGGGCGGGCTGCGCTGGCGCTGGATTCTCAGCGTACTGGCGGCGGCGATTCCGGTGTCGGTTGCGATGTGGTTCTTCATCATGCACGACTACCAGAAGCAGCGGATCCTGACGTTCCTCGACCCGGAAAGCGATCCGCTGGGCACCGGCTGGAACATCATCCAGTCGAAAGCCGCCATCGGTTCCGGCGGCGTATTCGGCAAGGGCTGGCTGCTGGGCACCCAGTCGCACCTGGACTTCCTGCCGGAAAGCCATACCGACTTCATCATCGCCGTGCTCGGCGAAGAGTTCGGCCTAGTGGGCATCTGCGCACTGTTGCTGATCTATCTGTTGCTGATCGGCCGTGGCCTGGTAATTACCGCCCAGGCCCAGACGCTGTTCGGCAAATTGCTGGCCGGCGCTCTGACCATGACGTTTTTTGTTTATGTTTTCGTCAACATCGGTATGGTCAGTGGCCTGTTGCCGGTGGTGGGGGTGCCGTTGCCGTTCATTAGCTACGGCGGAACTTCGCTGGTGACGCTGCTGTCAGCGTTTGGGGTTTTGATGTCGATCCATACCCATCGCAAGTGGATCGCACAGGTTTGAATAAGGTGAAGAGTTCAATGCAAGTAATGCGTGACTGGGCGACACGATACGCACCGTGGCTCGGCCTGGTAGGCATCCTTGGCAGCGCGCAGGAAGCGTTGGCCGGCGATTACGAAGGCTCGCCCCAGGTGGCCGAATTTGTCGGTGAAATGACCCGCGACTACGGTTTCGCCGGCGAACAGCTGATGGCCGTGTTTCGCGAGGCCCAGCGCAAACAGGCGATTCTCGACGCCATTTCCAAACCCGCCGAACGGGTCAAACAGTGGAAAGAATACCGGCCGATGTTCATCACCGACGCGCGCATCGCCCGCGGTGTGGACTTCTGGCGCCAGCACGAGGCCACTCTGGCCCGAGCCGAGCAGGAATACGGCGTTCCGGCCCAGGTCATCGTGTCGATCATCGGCGTTGAGACCTTTTTCGGACGTAATACCGGCAATTACCGGGTGATCGATGCCTTGTCCACCTTGGGTTTCGACTATCCTCCCCGTGCCGAATTTTTCCGCAAGGAACTGCGTGAGTTCCTGCTGCTGGCGCGCGAAGAGCAGGTCGACCCGCTGACCCTCAAGGGTTCCTACGCCGGGGCGATGGGCCTGCCGCAGTTCATGCCGAGCAGTTTCCGCGCCTACGCGGTGGATTTCGACGGCGACGGCCACATCAATATCTGGAACAACCCGGATGATGCGATCGGTAGCGTCGCCAGCTATTTCAAGCGTCACGGCTGGGTCGCCGGCGAACCGGTGGTCAGTCGCGCGGATGTACGGGGAGACCAGGTGGATGAGGGCCTGACCACCGGCATCGAGCCGACGAAAACCGTCGGGGAGTTGCGAGCGCTGGGCTGGTCGAGTCATGATGCGCTGCGCGATGACATGCCGGTCACCGCATTCCGCCTCGAAGGCGACAATGGCCCGGAATACTGGATGGGCCTGAAGAATTTCTACGCGATCACGCGTTATAACCGCAGCGTGATGTACGCCATGGCCGTACATCAACTGTCTGAACAGCTGGTACAAGCACGGGGCGTCAAGTAATGCGGGCATTGCCTATCAATAAACCCCTGAAGCTGGTGGCTTTCGCTGCGTTGGCGGTGCTGCTCGCCAGTTGTTCGACCAGCCGTTCGCCGAGTCAGAAGCCGACCACCGCCGTTCGCTCGCAGCCGGGCCTGGACATCAACCGGGCTCACAAGGACGGCGCGCCGTGGTGGGACGTCGACGTATCGCGCATCCCGGATGCGACGCCGACCCTGCACACCGGCCCGTACAAGGCCAACCCGTACACTGTGCTGGGCAAGACCTACTTCCCGTTGCAGGAATCCAAGACGTACGTGGCCTCCGGCACCGCGTCCTGGTACGGCACCAAGTTCCACGGTCAGAACACCGCCAACGGCGAGGTCTACGACCTGTACGGCATGAGTGCAGCCCACAAGACATTACCGCTGCCGAGTTACGTTCGGGTGACTAACCTGGACAACAACCGCACGGTGATCCTGCGAGTCAACGACCGTGGGCCGTTCTACTCGGACCGGATCATCGACCTGTCCTACGCCGCCGCCAAGAAGCTCGGTTATGCCGAAACCGGCACCGCGCGGGTCAAGGTCGAGGGCATCGACCCGCAACAATGGTGGGCCGCCAAGGGCCGTCCGGCGCCTTTGATGCTCAACGAACCGCAAGTCGCGCAGAATAGCGCCCCGGTGATCACGGCCTCGGCCGGCACCGTCGAGCAATGGACTCCACCGCCGCAGCAGCACGCCGCGGCCGTCGTGCCGGTTCAGCTCGATGCAAAAAAAAACGCTTCTGCACCAGCGTCTGGCCAGTATCTGCAGGTGGGCGCGTTCGCCAACCCGGACGCTGCAGAACTCCTGAGGTCGAAGCTCAGCGGGATGGTGAGCGCTCCGGTGTTCATCAGCTCGATCGTGCGCAATCAGCAGACCCTGCACCGGGTTCGCCTGGGACCGATCGGTTCGCCGGGTGAAATTGCCCAGGTACAGAACAGCGTGCGCCTGGCCAACCTGGGTTCGCCAAGTGTGGTCACCGAGTAAACGTAGGACTTGATTGACGGTTCACCAGCGATTGGGGGGTGAACCAGGTTGTTGGCTCGTCGAAGAACAAAAGCCCGGCAAGGGTGACTGGAGTGAGCAACTGAACACGCGATGGCCCGTTAGAAAGCCATCTGATTAATTTTGTCCGCAAGGACAGTTTCCATTAGCGATTTCGAGAGACGGATGAACATCACCACCTTTGCCAAACGCCTGTGTCTGCTAGTCCCGCTGCTCCTCTCGCCTGCCGCGTTCGCGGCCGAGATGATGCCGTCGCCACCACAACTGGCCGCCAAATCCTACGTGCTCATGGATGCCAACAGCGGCAACGTGCTGGTGGAGAACAACGGTGACCAGCGCCTGCCGCCGGCCAGCCTGACCAAACTGATGACCGCGTACATTGCCACGCTGGAAATCCGTCGCGGCCAGATCGGTGAAAACGACCCGGTGACCGTCAGCGAAAACGCCTGGCGCACCGGCGGTTCGCGGATGTTCATCAAGGTCGGCTCGCAAGTCACTGTCAGCGACCTGCTGCACGGCATCATCATCCAGTCCGGCAACGACGCCAGCGTCGCGGTTTCCGAACACATCGCCGGCAGCGAAGACGCCTTCGCCGACCTGATGAACAAGACCGTCGCCGATCTGGGCATGACCAATACCCACTTCATGAACCCGACCGGTCTGCCGAACCCAGAGCACTACTCGTCGGCTCACGACATGGCGATCCTGGCTCGCGCGATCATCCACGAAGACCCGGCTCACTACGCGATCTACTCGCAGAAGGAGTTCTTCTGGAACGGCATCAAACAGCCTAACCGCAACCTGCTGCTGTGGCGCGACAAGACCGTCGACGGTCTGAAAACCGGTCACACCGACGAAGCCGGCTACTGCATGGTGTCCTCGGCCGTACGTGACGGCATGCGCCTGATCGCCGTGGTGTTCGGCACCAACAGCGAAGTGGCCCGCGCCGCCGAGACCCAGAAGCTGCTGACCTACGGTTTCCGCTTCTTCGAAACCCAGACCTTCTACCAGAAGGGCACCGAACTGGCTCAGGCCCCGGTGTGGAAAGGCACCACCAGTCAGGTCAAGGCCGGCTTGGCACAAGACCTGACCATGACCCTGCCGAAAGGCCAGCTGAAAAAGCTCGCTGCCAGCATGACCATGAACCCGCAACTGACCGCGCCAATCGCCAAGGGCGACGTGATCGGTAAAGTCGAAGTGAAACTGGATGACAAGGTGGTGCACAGCGCCGACCTGATCGCCCTGGACGCTGTCGAGGAGGGTGGTATCTTCCGCCGCATGTGGGATAGCATCCGTCTATTCTTCTACGGCTTGTTCAACTGATTTGAGTTGACCTGCATGGCCCCGTTCCGATCCGGAGCGGGGCCTTGTTCGTTACCGGGCTTACGCTTACGAGGCCGTTACGCCATGACCGATACCGAAGTAAAGGCGCCAAAGATCGAATTTCCCCAGGTTGATTATCCGGTTAAGGTGATCAGCGATACGGGCGTCGGCAACAAAGACAAGATCATCGACATCGTCAAGAAACACGCCAAGATCAACGATGAGCGTGTCGACGAGCGTCAAAGCAGCAACGGCAAGTACACCACCATCCAGTTGCACATCGTCGCGACCGACCAGGATCAGCTGTACAACATCAACAGCGAACTGCGGGCTACCGGTTTCGTGCACATGGTGCTGTGATGCCGGGCACGCTGGGCTTTCGCGAGCTTGGCCAGATGGCTTACGAGCCGGTCTGGCAGGCCATGCAACGTTTTACCAACGAGCGTGGCACCACGGCCCCGGACGAAATCTGGCTGGTCGAACACCCGCCGGTGTTCACCCAGGGCCAGGCCGGCAAGGCCGAGCACCTGTTGCTGCCGGGGGATATTCCGGTGGTGCAGGTCGACCGCGGCGGTCAGGTGACCTACCATGGCCCCGGCCAACTGGTGGCGTACCTGCTGCTGGACGTGCGCCGACTCGGTTTCGGCGTGCGCGATCTGGTCAGCCGCATGGAGCGCTGCCTGATCGAACTGCTGGCCAGCTACGGCGTGACCGCCGTGGCCAAACCGGATGCTCCCGGCGTCTACGTCGACGGAGCGAAGATCGCTTCTCTGGGTTTGCGGATTCGCCACGGTTGTTCCTTTCACGGCCTGGCCCTGAACGTGGACATGAACCTGGAGCCGTTTCGACGGATTAATCCCTGCGGCTATGCCGGGCTGGCGATGACCCAGCTGAGCGAGCACGCAGGATCGATTGAATTTGCCGAGGTAAGTGCCCGGCTGCGCGTGCAGCTCGTCAAACACCTCGACTATGCTGAGCAGACGACCCTGACGGGCGGAATCGACTGATATGACTACTGATGCAGTGCAAACCATGATCCCGACGCTCGACGTGACCGAGCGCCCGGCCCCGCGTCCCAAGGTTGAAGCCGGCGTCAAGCTGCGCGGCGCCGAGAAGGTTGCACGCATCCCGGTGAAGATCATTCCGACCACCGAACTGCCGAAGAAACCCGACTGGATCCGCGTGCGCATCCCGGTTTCGCCGGAAGTCGACCGCATCAAGAGCCTGCTGCGCAAGCACAAGCTGCACAGCGTCTGCGAAGAGGCGTCCTGCCCGAACCTGGGCGAGTGCTTCTCCGGCGGCACCGCGACCTTCATGATCATGGGTGACATCTGCACCCGTCGTTGCCCGTTCTGCGACGTCGGCCACGGTCGTCCGAAGCCACTGGACGTCAACGAGCCGGAAAGCCTGGCCATCGCCATCGCCGACCTGAAACTCAAGTACGTGGTGATCACCTCGGTTGACCGTGACGACCTGCGTGACGGCGGTGCCCAGCACTTTGCCGACTGCATCCGCGAAATCCGCAAATTGTCGCCGAACGTGCAGCTCGAGACCCTGGTCCCGGACTACCGTGGCCGCATGGACATCGCCCTGGAAATCACCGCAGCCGAGCCGCCGGATGTGTTCAACCACAACCTGGAAACCGTACCGCGCCTGTACAAGGCTGCGCGTCCGGGTTCGGACTACCAGTGGTCGCTGACCCTTCTGCAACGCTTCAAGCAGATGATGCCGCACATCCCGACCAAATCCGGCCTGATGCTGGGTCTGGGCGAGACCGACGACGAAGTCATCGAAGTCATGAAGCGCATGCGCGAACACGACATCGACATGCTGACCCTGGGCCAGTACCTGCAACCGTCCCGCAGCCACTTGCCGGTGCAGCGTTTCGTGCACCCGGACACCTTCGCCTGGTTCGCCGAGGAAGGTTACAAGATGGGCTTTAAGAACGTCGCGTCCGGCCCGTTGGTACGTTCTTCGTACCACGCCGATGAGCAGGCGAAACTGGTCAAGGCCGAGCTGCTCGGTTCCTGATTCAGCGCTGAATGAAAAAATGCCCGCCGGGGTTTATCGCCCGGCGGGCATTTTTTTGCCTGGCTTACACTCGTTACTGACTTTTCCTGCAATCTGCGGCGCGGCGAGGCTCTTCTGTTTGTCGCCGTTCCTGACTACTGTGTGAGCATGACTTCACACAGGGAGATCCATGGATGACCGTTCGACCGACCCACACCCTTTTTCCGCACAAGCCTGTGCCTGCACTGCCGTCGGAAGGACTGATAGGCGTCATTGCGCCCGCCGGCCCCGGCACGCTGGATACCGAAAAGGCCGTTCAGTGGATGCGCGCCCGGGGTTACGGTTTGCGGGTGTTCCCTGGCGTTTACGAGAAGGATGGCTATCTGGCCGGCAGCGACGAGGTGCGGCTCAACGATCTGCACGCGGCGTTCGCTGACGAGGAGGTGGATGCGATCATTTGTCTGCGCGGTGGCTACGGCACGCCAAGGTTGCTGGACCGGATCGACTACGACCTGCTGAGCCGCCATGCCAAGCCCTTCGTCGGTTACAGCGACATCACCGCGCTGCATCTGGCCATCAGTCGCTACGCCGGGTTCGTGACCTTTCATGGGCCGTTGTTGAATGCCGATCTGCTGGGGGACAAGGAACCGCCGACGGAGACGTCGTTCTTCGCCATGCTGCGCGGTCAGTTGAAGGCTGGCAGTGTGCTGAGTCATCCGGCGGCTTATCCGTTGACCACCGTTGAGCCAGGCATTGCCCACGGGCGTTTGCAGGGTGGCAATCTGGCGATGATCGCCGCGACTTTGGGCACGCCTTACGAAATCGACGTCGAAGGGGTGATTCTGCTGATCGAGGACATCAACGAGCCGCTGTACCGGATCGACCGCTTGCTGACCCAGATGCGTCTGGCGGGCAAGTTGGCCAGATTGCGCGGCGTGCTGGTCGGGGATGTGGCGGGCGTGGACGTCGAAGCCTTGAACCGCTTGCTCAAGCAGACCTTTGAACCGTTGCGGATTCCCGTGCTGTCCGGCTGGCGCAGCGGGCACTGTGATCCGAACCTGACGCTGCCGCTGGGGGCGCTGGTTCGACTGGATGCGGGTAAGAAGGAATTGATGCTGGAGCAGGATGTGGTGATTCGCTGAGCGAGCCACAAAAAAAGACCGCCGCCTGAAGAGGCGGCGGACTTTTTGTTTTTACTGGTTACGCAGGCTTTCCAGCAGTTTGTGCGTCGGATAACCGTCCGCCGGCCAGCCGAATGACTGCTGCGCACTGCGGATCGCCTTGCGCGTATTGGCGCCGATGATCCCGTCTGCCGCGCCGGCGTCGTAGTTGCGCGCGGTCAGCAGGTTTTGCAGTTCGATCCGTTCGGTGCGGCTCAACGGCAGATCGTCTTTTGGCCAGGTGCCATTGATCAGGCCGGCACCGTTGAAGCGCTCGGACAGCAGGCTGACGGCCAAGGCATAGGACGACGAGTTGTTGTACTTGAGGATCGCCCGGAAGTTATCGAGGATCAGGAACGCCGGGCCGCGATAGCCGGCCGGCAGCAGCAGGGCAGCGGACAGTTGCTCGGAGCCGGCCGGCACCTGACCGCCGTTCGGCAGGATCACGCCCAGTTGCCGCCATTCAGCGACGCTTTTGCGAATTGCGCCGTCGGCCAGGGTGTAGTTGAAACCGCTCGGCAGTTGCACTTCGAAGCCCCACGGCTGGCCACGCTGCCAGCCGGAGCTTTGCAGGTAATGCGCGGTGGAGGCCAGGGCGTCAGCCGGGCTGCCCCAGATGTCGCGGCGACCGTCACCGTCGAAATCCACGGCGTGGGTGTTGTAGGTGGTCGGGATGAACTGGGTCTGGCCCATGGCGCCGGCCCAGGAACCGAGCATTTTCTCCGGCGTGATGTCGCCCTGTTGCAGGATCTGCAGCGCCGCAATCAGCTGCGCATGGGCAAAGCCCGGACGGCGGCCTTCATAGGCCAGAGTGGCCAGCGAGTTGATCACCGACTTGCTGCCCTGGAACTGGCCGAAGTTGCTTTCCATCCCCCACACCGACACCAGCGCCTGACGATCGACGCCATAACGCTGCTCGATGCTTTGCAGGATGTCAGCGTACTGGCTGATCAGGGCCTGGCCTTTGCGCACGCGCAAGGGCGAAAGAGCACCGTCCAGGTATTCCCAGACCGGCCGGGCGAATTCCGGCTGGCTGCGGTCGGCGCGAATCACGCTGGCATCGAAACTGACATTGGCGAACGCGCGGTCGAACAGGTCGGCACGGATGCCGGCGGCCAGAGCTTCCTTGCGGAAACCGGCCTGCCATTCGGCGAAGGTCTGGGTCGGTTGCAGGTCGAGGTTGTCACCGGACGGCACTACCGGCGGGATGACCGCTGGGGCTGTAGCAACGGGGACGGTCTGAAGCGGTTGAGCGTCGGCGGCGGTGGGTTTTTCCGCGCAGGCGACGAGCAGTACGAAGCTGGAGGCAGCGATCAGTTGGCGGAAAGGCCAACGACGGGAAAGACTGAGGGGCATGCACAGGTCCAGGGGATACGAATCAGGTGCAGACCTTAACATGAGGAAGGGGTGCTGTGCTTCAAGCGGCCAGAAAGTAATAAGCCTCCCAGCTGTCAGACTGGAAGGCTTCGCGGCGGTAGCTGCCTTTACCCTTGGTTGGTCGTTCCTGGCGGCTGCGGAACAGGGGTTGGGCAACGATGGATTTGGCCTTGTTGTGGCCATGTTTCGATGGCTTTTTGCTCATGAGGATTCTCTCGATTGAGTGGGGTTTTGCGCGGCAGATAATCTGCCGATCTCGGGCGTCTGTCTATAGGACCGAAGGCGGGATGTTCTGTAGGAAATGGACTCGGTAAAAAAACGGGATCGCAGAGCGCGATCCCGGATTTCATTCGGCAGGCAATGTCAGACGCTGACCGGCCATCAACAGCGCCAACCGGCTCAGGCTCATCCACGGCGAGCCCGCCGCCTGACCCTTGATCTGCGCATCGATGCGCTGGGCTTCGAGCAGCAACTGCGCCCAGCGTTGCGCCGAGTAGCGTTGCAAGGCCTTGCTCATCAGCGGTTTGCGCTTGTCCCAGACCGGCGGCTTGGCCTGACTGAAGCACTTGTCCAGCGGCGTGCCCTGGCTGTATTGCAACGAGATGTTGGCCAGCAGGCGCAACTCACGGGCCAGGGCCCAGAGTATCACCGGCGGCTCGACCCCTTCGCCGCGCAACCCTTCGAGCATGCGCAGGGCGTGAGCCGGTTCACCGTTGAGCACCGCGTCGGTCAGGCCGAACACGTCGAAGCGCGCACTGTCGGCCACGGCCGCCTGCACGGTTTCGACGGTAATTTGCCCGCCCTCGGCCATCAGCTTGAGCTTTTCGATCTCTTGCGCAGCGGCCAGCAGGTTGCCTTCGACCCGCGCGGCAATCAGCTCGACCGCGTCCTGACTGGCCGACAAGCCGGCCTGGGACAAGCGCTGACGAATCCAGCTCGGCAACTGGTTGGCGTCCACCGGCCAGATCTGCACGAACTGGGTCTGCTGACCCTCGACCAGCGCCTTGCCCCACTTGGTCTTTTGCGCGCTGCCGTCCAGCTTCGGCAGGCTGATCAATAGCACCGTGTCTTCAGCCGGGCGCGAGCAGTATTCGATGAGTGCGGCAGCGCCCTTGTCACCGGGCTTGCCCGAAGGCAGGCGCAGTTCCAGCAGGCGTTTTTCAGCAAACAGCGACATGCTGGCGCCGGCCTGCAGCAACGTGCCCCAATCGAAATTGGCGTCGGCGGCGAAGACCTGGCGTTCGTCGAATCCTTGCTGACGGGCAGCAGAGCGAATGGCGTCGGCGGCTTCCTGACACAGCAGCGGGTCATCGCCGCTGATGATGTAGACCGGCGCCAGAGCGCCTTGCAGGTGTTTGCCGAGTTGGGCGGGAGCGAGCTTCATAAGAGAGGGCGAACGGGGCGCCTGAGCGCCCCGAACGTCTTACTGTTGCGGCAGTTCGAGTGGCGACTGACGCGGGGTTTCCGCTTCAGCCTTCTGCGCCGCTTCGAGGGCATCGGCTTCTGCCTTGGCCCGTGCATTGGCGGTTTGTTGCAGAGCGTCCAGTTGCGCCGGTGTCAGTTGTTGCAGGCGGATCATCATGCGCTGCACCAGCTCGCGGCGGGTTTCACGGCGGGCATCGTTGGCTTCCTGGTCGGAACCCACCAGGTTGTTGCCGTCGTGAATGAACACTTTCTGCACTTCAAGCTTGTCGCTTTTGAGCAGCAGGTCTTTTTCGCCACGGATATCGTAGTTGAGCACGGTGCTCACCTGATATTCGCCAGTACGACCGGCGCCGGCGTAGCTGAGGATGCGCTGGGACTCTTGCTCATCCGCCAGGTAAAGCTTGTATGGCGCGCCGGAAACGACCTTGACGCCGCTGGCCTCCAGCACCTGACGCAATTGCGTCACGGTCTCGCCATAGGCATTACGGGCGCTCAGGTCGAGTTCCTTGATCGTCAGTTCGGTGGTGCCGGTGCCACGCAGCTGGAAACCGCAGGCGCTCAACAGGACGGCGAGGCCCATCACCAGCAGATTGCGTTTGATCATTGTGTTGCTCCCCTTGAAACCATGTGGGCCGACTCTGTGGCCCGAAAGGTTTTACTGGGCGTCAGGCTCACCTGACGCCCGATCCAATTAGCTGGCGACGATATTGACCAGTTTCCCGGGCACTACGATCACTTTGCGAATGGTCAGACCGTCAACGAAACGCAGCACGTTTTCGTTGGCACGGGCTGCCGCTTCGACTTCTTCACGGGTGGCGGCGGCCGGCATTTCGATCTGGCCACGCAGCTTGCCGTTGACCTGGATAACCAGGGTCAGGCTGTCCTGCACCAGCGCGCTTTCGTCCAGCACCGGCCAGCCGGCGTCGATCACCGGATCGGCGTGGCCCAGACGGTTCCACAGCTCGTGGCTGATGTGCGGCGTGATCGGAGCCAGCAGCAGCGTCACGGTTTCCAGACCTTCCTGAACCAGTGCGCGATCCTGTTCGGTCGCTTGCGCGGCTTTTTCCAGCACGTTCATCAGCGTCATCACCTGAGCGATGGCGGTGTTGAATTTGTGGTTCTGGCCGACGTCGTGGCTGGCCTGCTTGATCGCCTGGTGGATCGCGCGACGAATGACTTTCTGCTCGTCATTCAGGCCGGCGATGTCCAGTTTGCCCGGCAGGCCCTGAGTAATGTGGGCCTGAGCCAGACGCCAGACGCGCTTGAGGAAGCGGTGCGAGCCTTCCACGCCGGAGTCCGACCATTCAGCGCTCATGTCAGGTGGCGAGGCGAACATCATGAACAGACGGCAGGTGTCGGCGCCGAACTGATCGATCATCGACTGAGGGTCGACGCCGTTGTTCTTCGACTTGGCCATCTTCTCGGTGCCGCCGATTTCCACCGGCAGGCCGTCGGCGATCAGCCTGGCGCTGATGACCTTGGCCTTGCTGTCGCGCTCGAGTTCCACGTCCGCCGGGTTGAACCAGGTGTAGGCACCGTTGGCTTCACGACGATAGTAAGTCTCGGCGACCACCATGCCCTGGGTCAGCAGGTTCTTGAACGGCTCGTTGGAGCTCACCAGGCCTTCGTCGCGCATCAGCTTGTGGAAGAAGCGTGCGTAGAGCAGGTGAAGAATCGCGTGTTCGATACCGCCGATGTACTGATCCACCGGCAACCAGTGGTCGGCCGCGGATTTTTCCACCAGACCGCCTTCGAAGTGCGGCGAGGCGTAGCGGGCGTAGTACCAGGACGACTCGACAAAGGTGTCCATGGTGTCGGTTTCACGCTTGGCAGGCTGACCGCATTTCGGGCAAGCGCACTCGTAGAACTCGGGCATGCGCGCCAGCGGCGAACCGGCGCCGTCCGGCACCACGTCCTCCGGCAGAACGACAGGCAGTTGATCTTCCGGCACCGGCACGTCACCGCAGGCATCGCAGTGGATGATCGGGATCGGGCAGCCCCAGTAACGCTGACGGCTGATGCCCCAGTCGCGCAGACGGAACTGGGTGCGCGAGGCGCCGAGGTTTTTCTTGATCAGGGCGACTTCCATGGCGTCGAACGCGCCAGCGAAGTCCAGACCGTCGAACTCGCCGGAGTTGATCAGCGTGCCGTGCTCGCCGTAGGCGTCCTGCCATGGCGCCGGGTTGGTTTCGCCGGAGCTGGTGCGCACCACGGATTTGACCGGCAGGTTGTACTTGTGGGCGAACTCGAAGTCGCGCTCGTCGTGCGCCGGCACAGCCATGACCGCGCCGTCGCCGTAGTGCATCAGCACGTAGTTGGCGACCCACACCGGCAGTTTCTCGCCGGTCAGTGGGTGCTCGACGAACAGGCCGGTCGGCAGGCCTTTTTTCTCTTGAGTGGCGACGTCGGCTTCGGCGACGCTGCCGCCCTTGCATTCGGCGATGAACGCTTGCAGCTCAGGGTTGTTCTTCGCGGCGAGAGCGGCCAGGTGGTGCTCGGCAGCCACGGCGACATAGGTCGCGCCCATCAGGGTGTCCGGACGGGTGGTGAAGACTTTCAGGGTGCCGCTTTCGCCGATCGAATCGACGTTGTACGGGAACTGCACTTCCATCCCGCGCGACTTGCCGATCCAGTTGCGCTGCATGGTCTTGACCTGTTCTGGCCAGCCAGTCAGTTCGTCGAGGCTCTCCAGCAGCTCATCCGCGTAGGCGGTGATCTTGAAGTAGTACATCGGGATTTCGCGCTTTTCGATCAGCGCGCCGGAACGCCAGCCGCGACCGTCGATTACCTGCTCGTTGGCCAGAACGGTCTGGTCGATCGGGTCCCAGTTCACGGTGCCGTTCTTGCGGTAGATCACGCCTTTTTCGAACAGGCGAGTGAACAGCCATTGTTCCCAGCGGTAGTAATCCGGTTTGCAGGTGGTGACTTCGCGCGACCAGTCCACCGCCAGGCCCAGGCTGCGCAGCTGGGATTTCATGTAGGCGATGTTTTCGTAGGTCCACTTGGCCGGGGCCACGTTGTTCTTCATCGCGGCGTTTTCCGCCGGCATGCCGAAGGCGTCCCAACCCATCGGTTGCAGAACGTTCTTGCCGAGCATGCGCTGGTAGCGGGAGATCACGTCGCCGATGGTGTAGTTGCGCACGTGCCCCATGTGTAGCTTGCCGCTGGGGTAAGGGAACATCGACAGGCAGTAGTAAGTCTCCTTGCCTGGCTGTTCACTGACTTCAAAGGACTTTTGCTCGTCCCAGAACGACTGGGCGGCGGCTTCGATTTCACGGGGCTGATATTGTTCGTGCATGGCTACTTTTGTACTGGATAGGGGTGGCCTAATCCTCTTCAATGCGACGTTCGGGGCGTGCCGGACGAGCTGGAAGTGGAGTTACAGGAAGCGCCGTAGCATACATGACCGCGCTCGGCCTAGGGAAACCCTGATTGCAGCCGTTTGACCGGTCAAAATTGCGGCGAGGGCCGTTGGTCGCGGCGTGCAGCCGGTTTGTGCAGCGAAGCTAAGCTCTAACTGGGGAGTGAGTCTTATCTTCAATGAGGTGAGGGATGGTGGAGTCACAGCAAAAAAACGTTACCAAACCCGAGTTGTACGAGCGGTTGATCGATCGTCTGGGTATGGCCCTGGACGCGGCAAAAACCGCTGGAAGGCTGCGCGACGAGCGCCCCCTGGAGCTGGAATTGCGTGGCTTGAGTCCCGCCGAGTTCAAACTGGTCAAGGCCTATCTGGATCGCAGTGAGCGTGAAACCCACGGATACCTGTCACAAGCAGTGAAACAACTCGATGCAGCCCATACGGCCAATGTCATCTGGCTCAAGGACAAGGCGCCCGGCAGAGACCCCGTCAAGGTGCGGACTCTGCAGGCCAAGTAAACGCATGGCAGGTCAAAAAGCGGATCTTTTTCAACGGGATCCGACCCTACTGGTTGTCGCGCTGTATCAACCCACTTAGGCTTCGGGCATCTCTGGAGATGCTCGATGCCTTTTCGTTATTTCATTAAACAACTTCTATTGCCGCCCGGCCTTCTTTTGCTGCTGTTGCTCGCGGCCTGGTGGCTGCGTCGCTCGCGGCCTCGGCTGGCGGGGCTGTGTTTTGCCCTGGGTTTTGGCGGGTTCTGGCTGATGAGCCTGCCGGTGGTCGTGCAATGGGGCGCGAAGGCCCTGGAGCGCGAGCCGCCGCTTGCCCGGGATTCATGGACAAGCCTGGCGCAGCGCGCCGATGCGATTGTGGTGCTGGGCTCCGGTCGCGAACGCGGCGATGTGGCCTGGGGCGAGGATCAACCGACCGGTGTCGGGCTCGAGCGCCAGCGTTATGCGGCGCGACTGGCCAAGGCTTCGGGGTTGCCGATTCTGACCAGCGGTGGCCTGCATTACGGTACGCCGCCGACTGAAGCCAAATTGATGGCCGACTCGTTGCGCGATGATTTCGGGGTGACGGTGCGCTGGCAGGAAGGGGAGAGCCGCACCACGTGGGAAAACGCCGAATTCAGCGCCAAAGTGCTGTTGCCGGAAGGCGTCAAACGCATCGTGCTGGTGACCCAGGCCTGGCACATGCCGCGAGCGGTGTGGAGTTATCAACAGGCCGGATTCGAAGTGGTGCCGGCGCCGGTCGGTTTCCTCGGTACTGACAATGCCCGGCCGTTTGGCGGCTGGCTGCCGGAGTTCAAGTCGATCTGGCAGAGCGGGCAGTTGATGAACGAGGCGGTGGGGCAGATTGGCTATTCGCTGTTCTACCGAGGGAATGAAAGCGCCGATTGATCACTCCCGCGCAGGACGCGGGAGTGAACAGGCTTTCAGAGCGTCTTGGACATCCGATTGGTCATCAGCGCCCAGCCGAACAGCACCACGCACAGGATGATCAGCGGCCACGAGCGCCATTGCAGATACGGCGTCAGGTTGTGCATCGGCACCACTTCGCCGTACAGCACGCCCTGTTCGAACTGCGGGATGCGCTCGGTGATCTGGCCAAACGGGTTGATCAGCCCGGTCACGCCGTTGTTGGTGGCGCGGATCATCCAGCGTCCGGCTTCAAGCGCACGCATCTGCGCCATCTGCAGGTGTTGCAGCGGGCCGATCGAGGTGCCGAACCAGGTGTCGTTGCTGATGGTCAGCAGCAGGTCGCTGCGTGCCGCCAGACTGGCGGCGAATTCCGGGTACACCACTTCGTAGCAGATGAACGGTGCAATCTGATATCCCTTGGCCTGCAACAGGGCCTGATCCGCAGGGCCGCGGGCGAAGTCGGACATCGGCAGGTCGAAGAACGCGATCAGCCCGCGCAGGATATCCTGCAACGGTACGTACTCGCCGAATGGCACCAGTTTCTGCTTCAGATAAGTGCCGTCGCCTTCGCCGACTACGGTGATGCCGTTGAAGAAGCGTTTTTCGTGACGGACCATTTCGCGGATCGGTACGCCGGTGATCAGCGCCGATTTACGCTCGGCGGCGAAGTTGCCCATCATGTTCAGGTAGCCCTCGGCGGACTCCTTGAGTACCGGTACGGCGGTTTCCGGCCAGATCAGCAGGTCCACGGGTTTCGAACGGAAGCTCAGGTCGCGGTACAGCGCAAGCTGCGCATTGAGTTCGGCCGGGTCCCATTTCATGCTTTGGGCGACGTTGCCCTGAATCGCAGCGACGGTCAGCGGCGCGCCGGCCGGGCTGGTCCAGGCATGACCCTTGAGTGCAATGCCTGCCGCCCATGGCCCGATCAGCAATACCAGACCGGTAGCGATGAAAGCTTTGCGGCGGGTTTGCAGCAGACGCGGTGCGTTGTAGATCAGTGCAGCGGTCAGTGCCAGGACGAACGACACCAGCCACATGCCACCTACTGGCGCGAGCCCGGCCAGCGGGCCGTCGAGCTGGCTGTAACCGGAATACAGCCACGGGAAACCGGTGAGGAACCAGCCACGGAAAGCTTCCTGGCCGACCCACAACGCCGCAAAGGCCAGGGCATCAGCCACCGGCGCTTCGTTACGCCGCAGCCAGCGCGCCCACAGCCACGCGGGCAGGGCGAAGAACCAGGCAATGGCCGCCGTGAAGATCAGCATCAGGAACCCGGCCAGCAGCACCGAAGCGCCGCCGAAGTGGTGGATGCTGTAATAGATCCAACTGGTGCCGGCGCCGAACAGGCCGAAACCGAAACACCAGCCACGCCCCAGCGCCTGACGCGGGCTCAGCTCGCGCAGGCCGGCATAGAACAGGCCGACCGCCAGCAACGCCAGCGGCCAGAGATCGAACGGTGCCAGAGCGAAGGTGGTGATTGCACCGGCCGCCACGGCCAGCAGGTTACCGGGCCAGCCGGGGCGGGTTGTCCAGCGCATTTCAGTCCTTAGAATTAACGAGCAATGGGCGTCAGTCGCAGCAAATGAATCCGACGGCTGTCGGCGTTCAAGATGCGGAAACGGTAGGCGCCGATTTCAGTGATTTCGTTGCGTTTTGGCAAGTGCCCGAACGCGCTCATCACCAGCCCGCCAACGGTGTCGAACTCGTCGTCGGAGAATTCGCTGTCGAAGAACTCGTTGAAGTTCTCGATCGGCGTCAGGGCCTTGATCAGGAAATCACCGCTGGGCAGCGGCTTGATGTAGCTGTCCTCTTCGACGTCGTGCTCGTCTTCGATGTCGCCGACGATCTGCTCAAGAACGTCTTCGATGGTCACCAGACCGGCCACACCGCCGTATTCGTCGATGACGATGGCCATGTGGTTGTGGTTGGCGCGGAATTCACGCAGCAACACGTTCAGACGCTTGGACTCCGGCACGAAGGTGGCCGGGCGCAGCAGGTCCTTGATGTTGAAGCTGTCGCCGTTCTCCTTGAGGATCAGCGGCAGCAGATCCTTGGCCAGCAGCACGCCCATCACGTCGTCATGGCTTTCGCCGATGACCGGGTAGCGCGAGTGGGCCGAGTCGACCACAGCGGGGAGGAATTCGCGGGGTGTCTGGGTCGCCTTGATGCTGATCATCTGCGAGCGCGGCACCATGATGTCGCGAACCTGCAGGTCAGCCACCTGGATGGCGCCTTCGACGATGGCCAGCGCTTCGCTGTCCAGCAGTTTGTTCTGATGTGCATCGCGCAGCAGCTCAAGCAGCTCCTGGCGGTTCTTCGGCTCGTGGGCAAAAGCCTGGGTCAGTTTACCCAGCCATGACTTTTGCCCGTTGCTCGATCGATCTTCGCTCATAGCGATTACTCTGAATCCTTTGTTGTAACAGTAGGGGATGTTTCGGTTTCGTCGTCCGCGTACGGATCGGGATAACCCAATTCGGCAAGCAACTCGCGTTCCAGTGCTTCCATTTCCTCGGCTTCCTCGTCATCTATATGGTCGTAACCAAGCAGATGCAAGCAGCCGTGAATGACCAGATGTGCCCAGTGGGCCTTTAGTTCCTTGCCCTGTTCGGCAGCTTCGCGCTCGACCACCGCCACGCAGATCACAAGATCGCCCAGCAATGGAATGTCGAGAAACTCGTCAGGCACTTCGGCGGGGAAGGACAGGACGTTGGTCGCGTAATCCTTGTGGCGCCAGGTGTGATTCAGTTCGCGGCCTTCTTCCTCGTCGACCAGACGAATGGTCATTTCCGAGTCGGCGGTGCGCTGGCGCAGAGCCAGTTCGCACCATTGGCGGAACTCGGCTTCGGTCGGCGCAGACGCTTCGGTCGCGATTTGCAGGTCAAGCTCAAGCATCGTGGCGATTGTCCTTCGGTGTTTCATCGGCCACACGCGTCTCGAAGCGCTCGTAGGCTTCGACGATGCGTTGCACCAACGGATGGCGCACCACGTCTTTGGGCTGGAAGTGGGTGAAGCTGATGCCCGGCACATCTTTCAGGACTTCGATGACGTGATGAAGTCCGGATTTGGTGCCGCGCGGCAGGTCGACCTGGGTGATGTCGCCGGTGATCACGGCTGTTGAGCCGAAACCGATCCGGGTCAGGAACATCTTCATCTGCTCGACGGTGGTGTTCTGACTCTCATCGAGAATGATGAAGCTGTTGTTCAGCGTACGGCCGCGCATGTAGGCCAGCGGCGCGACTTCGATCACCTGACGCTCGATCAGCTTGGCCACGTATTCGAAGCCGAGCATCTCGTAGAGCGCGTCGTAGAGCGGGCGCAGGTACGGGTCGATCTTCTGCGACAGGTCGCCGGGCAGGAAGCCGAGTTTTTCACCCGCTTCGACCGCCGGACGCACCAGCAGGATGCGGCGGATCTGTTCACGCTCCAGCGCATCAACCGCGCAGGCGACAGCCAGATAGGTCTTGCCGGTACCGGCCGGGCCGATGCCGAAGTTGATGTCGTTGCCCAGGATTTCCTTCACGTAGCGCAGCTGATTCAAGCCGCGTGGGCGAATCATGCCTTTCTTGGTGCGCAGTGCGACGGAGGCTTCGGCGGGGGCGTGGTTGTCCAGTTGCTCGACGGCCGATTCCTGGAGGAACAGGTGCACCGTATCTGGCGACAGCTCTGAACCCTTGGTTTCCCGGTACAGGCGGCGAATCAGGTTTTCCGCAGAAGTGGTGTGCTTGGGTTCGCCGATCAGTTCGAACTGATTACCGCGGTTGCGGATCTCGATGGCCAGGCGCTGTTCGATCAGCCGCAGGTGCTCGTCGAACTGCCCGCACAGATTGGCGAAGCGGCGAGCCTCAAAGGGCTCGAGGATAAAACGATGTGGTTCGATGGGTGCGTTCAAGGTCGTATTTAGCCGCCCTGGGGCAATTAGGATGAAATCAAGGATAACGCCAGCGGCGTGGGTGCGAAAGCTCTTAAAAAGCCTTGCATCGATTCAGCCGTCTGGCGGGGTCTCCTTGCGGTGTTACTGGATCAGCGAGCCGCGCAGCGAGTGCGGTTGCGCCGCGTCGATGTGGACGTCGGCGAACTGGCCGATCAGGGTCGGATTATCGCAGCGGAAGTTGACGATACGGTTATTCTCGGTGCGCCCTTGCAGTTCGCCCGGGTCTTTCTTCGAATAATCGGTCACCAGAATCCGCTGGACCGAACCGACCATTTGTCGGCTGATCTCGAAGCCTTGCTGATTCAAGCGGTGTTGCAAGGCGTTCAGGCGTTCTTTCTTCAATTCTTCCGGGGTGTCGTCGGCCAGATCGGCGGCCGGGGTGCCCGGGCGCTGGCTGTAGACGAACGAGTAGGAAAAGTCGAAACCGACGTCGGCGATCAGCTTCATGGTCTGTTCGAAATCTTTCTCGGTTTCCCCCGGGAAGCCGACGATGAAGTCCGAGCTGATGCAGATGCCCGGTACGGCGGCGCGCAGTTTGCGCAGCTTGGATTTGTACTCCAGCGCCGTGTGGTTGCGTTTCATCGCGGCCAGGATCCGGTCCGAACCCGACTGCACCGGCAAGTGCAGGTGCTTGACCAGTTCCGGCACTTCGGCGTGGGCCTGGATCAGGCTGTCGGAGAATTCCAGCGGGTGCGAGGTGGTGTAGCGGATGCGGTCGATGCCGTCGACCGCCGCGACCACGCGGATCAGTTCGGCCAGGTCCGCCAGGCGACCGTCGTGGGTCAGCCCGCGATAACCGTTGACGTTCTGGCCCAGCAGGGTCACTTCACGCACGCCGTTTTCGGCCAGGTGAATGATCTCGGCAATCACGTCGTCGAACGGCCGGCTGACTTCTTCGCCGCGGGTGTAGGGCACCACGCAGAACGTGCAGTACTTGCTGCAGCCTTCCATCACCGACACGTAGGCGCTCGGGCCGTCGATGCGGGGCTCGGGCAGGTGGTCGAATTTTTCGATTTCCGGGAACGAGACGTCGACTTGCGGCAGCTTGCTGATGCGCGCGGCGTCAATCATTTCCGGCAGACGGTGCAGGGTCTGCGGGCCGAACACCACGTCGACGTACGGGGCGCGATCACGGATCGCCGCGCCTTCCTGGCTGGCCACGCAACCGCCGACGGCGATCACCATGTCCGGGTTGGCCAGTTTCAGTTCGCGCCAGCGGCCGAGCTGGGAATACACCCGGTCCTGGGCGCGTTCGCGGATCGAGCAGGTGTTGAGCAGGATCACGTCGGCATCTTCGGCGCGCGCCGTGACTTCCAGGGCCTGGTGTTCGCCCAGCAGATCGACCATGCGCGAGCTGTCGTACTCGTTCATCTGGCAACCGTGGGTTTCGATGTAAAGCTTCTTGGCCATGGAATAGGGTCGTCACGTGGTTCAAAGAACCGCGCATTATAGGGAACATGTCCCCAGGTTCCTACCGCTGCGCGTCCGGTGGCTATGCTATAGTTCGCGCCCTCATTTTTACCCCGATGTCGTCCGCCCGCCATGACCAAACGCGAAGCTCCAATCTACAAGGTGATTTTCCTCAACCAGGGCCAGGTGTTCGAAATGTACGCCAAGCAGATCTATCAAAGTGATCTGTGGGGCTTCCTGGAAGTGGAAGAGTTCGTCTTTGGCGAGCGCACGCAAGTGGTCGTCGACCCGAGCGAAGAAAAGCTCAAGGCGCAGTTCGAAGGCGTGGTGCGCAGCTTTGTGCCGATGCACTCGATCGTGCGTATCGACGAGGTCGAGCGGCTGGGGACGCCGAAGATCAGTGAAGCCCGTGGCGGCGTTGGCAATGTGATGCCGTTTCCGGTGCCGATGCCCGAGAAGTAAAGCCGGTTTTTATGGAAGTGATCGTTCCCATGCTCTGCGTGGGAATGCCGCCTTCGACGCTCCGCGTCAGTGACGCACAGCGCGGGAACTGTCGTTAGTCAGGGCAGGGGCGAGAACGGCGTACGCCCGTCGGCGCTCTGCAATTCCATCAGGTATTTACGGAAAATTTGCCCGAGCACTTGCGTGGCAGTCTCAAGATCTTCGCGAGACATTTTTTCGGAGACTTCGTCGGCCGTATCCAGCGCATCTTCTGCACCGTTGACCGCCGCCATCTTCAGCACGATGTACGCCTGAATGTTGTTGGCCTGCACACCTTCGCCGTGGAAGAACATGGTGCCGAGCTTGAATTGCGCCTGGGCGTGGCCTTGCAGCGAGGCCTTTTCGAAATAGCTCAGGGCTTGATTGAGGTCGCGCGGCGCATTCTTGCCGTCGTAGTAGAACTCACCCAACTCGTATTGCGCTTGCGCATCCCCCTCATCCGATGCCTTTTGGCAGGCGGCGAGGGCCTGCGTGACATCTTGCGGCTGAGTATTGAGGGTGCAGCGACCCATCGCCGGGATCAACAACGAGTTGCCGCCTGCTTGTGCATGTGCGAGCAGCGGCTGAAGGAGCAACAGGCAGCCCAAGGCAAGGGTGCGGCCGGTGCGGTTCATGGGAATCGACTTACCTCTGAAGGGCGCGCGGACCCGTCGAGGGATCCAATAAGCGCGCATTATGAAATAAGCAGGGCCATCCTTACAAAGTCTTTACTCGATTTTCTGCTGCGCGGGAAATATATCGCCCACTTTATGGGAGATTTTTGGCAGGCGTGTCGGAAAAGGCGTGCGGATGTAGGAGAACGCTGACGCTGGCAATGGCCAACGTCAGCGGCGGGGCGTTTTACTTCAACTTGGCGAAGGCGCGCTCGGCGGCGTCGAGGGTCAGTTTCAGCTCGGCTTCGCCATGGGCGATCGAGGTGAAACCGGCTTCGAAGGCGCTAGGTGCCAGGTACACGCCACCTTCCAGCATCAGGTGGAAGAAGCGGCCGAACAGCGCTGCATCGCTGGCCATCACGTCTTCAAAAGTAACAATGTCGTCGGCACCGCTGAAGTACAGACCGAACATGCCGCCCGCCTGGGTGGTCACGAACGGAATGCCGGCGGCATCGGCGCGCTGTTGCAGGCCGTCGAGCAGGCGCGTGGTGTAGTCGGTCAGTTCGGCGTGGAAACCCGGACGGCTGATCAGGCGCAGGGTGGTCAGGCCGGCGGCCATCGCCAGCGGGTTACCCGACAAGGTGCCTGCCTGATAGACCGGGCCCAGCGGTGCGATGCGCTCCATGATCGAGCGCTTGCCGCCGAAGCAGCCGACCGGCATGCCGCCGCCGATGATCTTGCCGAAGGTGGTCAGGTCCGGGGTTACGCCGTAGTAAGCCTGGGCACCGCCGAGGGCAACACGGAAACCGGTCATCACTTCGTCGAAAATCAGCACCACGCCGTGCTTGTCGCACAGGCTGCGCAGGCCTTCGAGGAAACCTGGCGCCGGCGGTACGCAGTTCATGTTGCCGGCCACGGGCTCGACGATGATGCACGCGACGTCCTGGCCGACTTCGGTGAGCATTTTTTCAACGGCGTCGATGTCGTTGAACGGCAGGGTCAGGGTGTGTTTGGCGAATGCCGCCGGTACGCCGGCGGAGCTTGGCACACCCTGGGTCAGTGCGCCGGAACCGGCCTTGACCAGCAGGCTGTCGGAGTGACCGTGGTAGCAGCCTTCGAACTTGATGATGCTGTCGCGGCCGGTGAAGCCACGGGCCAGACGGATCGCGCTCATGGTCGCTTCGGTGCCGGAGCTGACCATGCGCACCATCTCCATCGATGGCACCAGCGAGCAGACCAGATCGGCCATCTCGGTTTCCATCGCGGTCGGCGCGCCGTAGGACAGGCCGTGCTGCAACTGGTTGCGCACCGCATCCAGCACGTCCGGGTGGCTGTGGCCGAGGATCATCGGGCCCCACGAGCCGACGTAATCCACATAACGCTTGTCGTCTTCGTCAGTGACGTAGGCGCCTTCGGCGTGCTTGAAGAACAGCGGCGTACCGCCGACGCTCTTGAATGCGCGCACCGGCGAGTTCACGCCACCGGGAATGTGTTTCTGGGCGTTGGCAAACAGGGTTTCGGAACGAGACATGATCGGGCTCTCAGACTTTTAGTAATTCATTGAAGGCGCGGGCGCGGCGGGTCACTTCGGCGGTGCTGTCGGCGCCGAACAGGCCATGGACCACGGCCAGCAGATCGACACCGTGGGCCACCAATGGCGCAGCGTTGTCGAGGGTGATGCCGCCGATCGCGCAGATCGGCAGGTGCAGGGTGCGTTTGGCCTCGTCGAGCAGATCGAGGCTGCAACTCGGTGCACCGGGTTTGGTGTTTGAATTGAAGAAGCGACCGAAGGCGACGTAACTCGCGCCTTCTTTGGCGGCCTGCTCCGCCAGTTCAAGCTGCGCGTGGCAGGTCGAACCGATGATCGCCTTGGAGCCGAGCAGGGCGCGGGTCGGCGACAGCGGGCCGTCGGTCTGGCCAAGGTGCACGCCGACGTTCAGGCGTGCGGCCAGTTCGGCGTCATCGTTGATGATCAGTTGCGTCTTGTAGCGTTCGCACAGATCGCGCAGGGCTTCGGCCTCACGCAGACGGCGGGCTTCGTCGCTGCTCTTGTCGCGGTATTGCAGCAGGGTGACGCCGCCTTCCAGCGCCGCCTCCACGTAGGACAGAAACTTGCCGGCCAGCAACTGGCTGTCGGTGATGGCATACAGGCCACGTAGTTTCATCGCGCAGACCTCAGGCTCGGAACATCAGGAACAGAAATCCAGCGGCAGGCGACGCGGCACGAACTGGCCTTTGCCCAGCTGTTCGGCATCGCGCAGGGTGCGCCAGGTGTAATCCAGTGCCGTGCGCACCGCGCTGGCGAGGTTTTCGCCCAGTGCCAGGCGACCGGCGAGGGTGCTGGCCAGGGTGCAACCGGAACCGTGATAGCTGCCCGGCAGGCGCTGGCACTTGAAGGTTTCGCGCAGGCCGTCGCGGCTGTACAGGCGATTGTGGATTTCGGTTTCGTCGCCGTGACCGCCAGTGATCAGCAGGTTCTTGATGTACGGCAACAGTTTTTCAGCGCACTCGTCCGCGGTGCCTTCTGGCAGTTCGGCGAGGATCCGGGCTTCGGGAAGGTTGGGGGTGGCGATGATCGACAGCGGCAGCAGGCGTTCGCGCATGGCGTAGCCGACTTCGTCCTTGCCCAGGCGTCCGCCGCCGCCGGCGCGCAGCACCGGGTCGCAGACCACTGGCAAGTGCGGGTGCGCCTGAAGCAGTTCGACGACGGTGTCGACCATTTCCAGGGAACCGAGCATGCCCAGTTTCACTGCCGCGACTTCGGAATCGTTGAGCACGGCATTGGCCTGGGCCAGTACCCACTCACGGTCGAGGACGCGAAAGTCAGTGACATTGACCGTGTCTTGCACGGTCAGGGCGGTGACGGCCGGAGCCGCATGGCAACCCTGAGCGAGCAGGGCTTCGATATCTGCCTGCAAGCCGGCGCCACCACTGGGGTCGTGGCCGGAGAGACAGAGGACAACGGGGCGTGAGCTGTAGATATTCATGGTGCGCGAGCTTACCACCAAACCTGTTTTTCGGGTGTTGTGGCGCAGCGTCCTGCCGATAACACGGGTAGCGGATCCGCAGTGCTTGTCACAATTTGACCGAGCAAACAGCTCTAGTCCGGCGTTCTGCTCTGGAACGCCCGTTCTAGAGCCTTCGTCGGAAAAATTTCCATGGTGCTCAATGGCCATCAACGGCTATGCTAGAGTGGATCCAAACCAATAACAGGTAATACCGGTTTTACGTCATCTCAAAGGGAATGGGGGGCTTCCTGACACAACCGGCCAAGCCACGCTGGGGCTTCAATGCGCTATTTGTTGATGTTGCTGTTCTGCTTGCCCCTCCTGGCAAGCGCCGTCGAGTTCGACGAGTTCACCCAGAGCCTTCCGCTGGGTCGATCCCTGCAAGTGTTCGAAGACCCGAGCGGTCAGGCGAGCATTGCCGACGTCCGCGCGCAAGCCGCTGCCGGAAACTTCAAACCCCATGACAAAGCCACGCTCAATGCCGGTTATTCGCGCTCGGCGTTCTGGCTGAAGATCGACCTGCATTACCGCCCGACCAATCCGTCGGCGCAGCGCAGCTGGCTGCTGGAACTGGCGTATCCGCCGCTTGATCATCTCGACCTGTATCTGCCCGATGCCGCTGGCGACTACCGTCTGGTGCGGCAGACCGGCGACGCCTTGCCGTTCGCCAGTCGCGAGATCCGCCAGAACAATTACCTGTTCGACCTGGCGTTCAAGGCGGATCAGCAGCGAACCGTTTATCTGCGGTTGTCCAGCGAAGGCTCGATTCAGGCGCCGGTGACGTTGTGGTCGAGCACCGCGTACCTTGAAGACCAGCCGGTGCGCCTCTACGTGCTGGGGATCATTTATGGCGTGCTGCTGGGGATGCTGGTCTACAACCTGTTCATCTACCTGAGCGTGCGCGACACCAGTTACCTCTATTACATCTTCTATATCGCTTCGTTCGGCCTTTATCAGCTGTCGGTCAATGGCGCGGCGGTCGAGTATTTCTGGCCGGACAACCCGTGGTGGGCCAACGCCGCCACGCCGTTCTTCATTGGTTGCGCGGGACTGTTCGGCAGCCAGTTCGCCCGTAGCTTCCTGCAGACCAGGAACCACAGTCGTTGGCTCGATCGTCTGCTGATCGCCTTGATCGTTTTTGGCGCCGTGGTGATCGGCCTGTCGTTGATGACCAGTTATGGCCTGGCCCTGCGTCTGGCAACGACCCTGGCGCTGACCTTTACCGTGGTGATCTTCGCCGCCGGGATCCTGGCCTGGTGGCGTGGTCTGCGGGTGGCGCGTTATTTCATCATTGCCTGGTCGGCGTTCCTGATCGGCGGCATCGTCAACACCATGATGGTGCTGGGCCTGCTGCCGAATGTGTTCCTGACCATGTACGCCAGCCAAATCGGTTCGGCCATTGAAGTGGCGCTGCTGTCGCTGGCGCTGGCCGACCGCATCAACGCGATGCGCGAACAACAGGCGCAGACCCTGTTCGACGCCGGCCAGAAACTTGAAGTGCTTAACCAGCAACTGGCCCACAGCAACAAGCTCAAGGACGAATTCCTCGCGACCCTGACCCACGAACTGCGTACGCCGATGAATGGCGTGATCGGTTCGCTGGAGCTGATGCAGACCGTCGAACTCGATCCGGAACTGGAGCAATATCAGCAGACCGCCGCCGGTTCGGCGCGGGACATGATGCGCATGGTCAACGGCATCCTGACCCTGACCGAATTGCAGGCCGGCAAGCTCAAGGCCACGCCGGGCAGTTTCAGCCTGCGCGGGGTGGTCGAGGCGTTGCGGATTCAGTTCGATGGCAACGCTTCGAGCAAGTCGCTGGACTTCAAGGTCGACGTACTGCCGACCCTGCCGGATCGCCTGCATGGCGACAGCGCCAAACTCGCGCAATGCCTGGAATGCCTGCTGGACAACGCGATCAAGTTCACCCGCGTCGGCGGTCTGGCATTGCGGGTCACCGGCAAACCGTCGACGGACAATCGCCTGGCGCTGTCCTTCGCGGTGATCGACACCGGCATCGGTTTTACCGATCTGGGCGAGGCGACGATGTATCAGCGGTTCTTCCAGCTCGATGGTTCGATGACCCGCGAATACGGCGGGTTGGGTGTCGGCCTGGCGATCTGCCGTCAATTGGTGGAATTGCTCGGTGGCAAGCTCACGCACCGTTCCGAACCGGGGAGTGGCAGCCGCTTTCAACTGGATGTCGAGTTTGAGTTGCCGGAAGTGGAAGCCGTGCCGGCGTTCAGCCGCGACACCGTGCGTGCGCCTCAGGACTGCACCGTGCTGTTGGTGGACGACAACAGCGTCAACCAATTGGTGATGCGCGGCATGTTGCTCAAGCTCGGTTTCCGGGTGCGCACCGCCGACCACGGCGCGGCGGCGCTCGACTGTTTGCAGCGCGAGCGCTTCGATGCCGTGCTGATCGATTGCCAGCTGCCACCGCTCGACGGGGCATCGCTGTGTTGCCAGATTCGTGACCTGCCGGGATGCGCCCATCTGCCGGTGTTCATGATCGCGCTGGGGGCGGATCGCGAGCATTGCGCGTCGGGTGGCTCGATCGATTACCTGAGCAAACCAGTGAAATTCGAGGATCTGCAGGTTGCGATGCAGCGGCGGGTGCTGAGTTACTGATAGGGTGAAAGCGCCGGTATTTAGGCCGATATGACACTTTGATCGGTTCGGGGGCGGTGCTTAACTGAAGCTCTGGCCGATCAAGGAGCCCCGTCATGAACCTGCATCAGTTCGCCGAAACCCACGAAGTCACCAACCAGCCACCGTCGCTCGACGGCACCAACCTGTACCGCATCGACCTGCCGTTGCAGGAGTGGTCGCGGCGGTTCGGCGCCGGCTGGGCCGAGTCGCGGATCGACGCTTACGGCGCGCTGGCCGGCGGGCCGCTGATGGAGGCCGGGTTCCTCGCCAACCAGAACAAACCGGTGTTCGCCAGCCATGACCGCTACGGTCATCGCATCGATCTGGTGGAGTTTCATCCGGCGTATCACGAGCTGATGCGCACCGCCATTGAACATGGCCTGACGTCGCTGCCCTGGGCTCATCCACAGGACGGCGCCCATGTTGCCCGCGCCTCCATGAGCTATCTGCACAGTCAGGCCGAGGCCGGCAGCGGTTGCCCGCTGACCATGACCTTCGCCAGTGTCCCCGCGATGCGTTTGCAGCCGAATCTGGCCGAGCAGTGGCTGCCGAAAATTCTCGCCACCGAATACGACCCGCGCAATGTCGGCATGGCCCACAAGGCTGGCGTGACCATCGGCATGGCGATGACCGAGAAACAGGGCGGCACCGACGTCCGTGCCAACACCACCAAGGCTTATCCGGTCGGCGCCAGCGGCCCGGGCCAGGCCTATGAACTGGTGGGCCACAAGTGGTTCTGCTCGGCGCCGATGTGCGATGCGTTCCTGACGCTGGCGCAGACCGACAAGGGTTTGAGCTGCTTCCTGCTGCCGCGCCATCGCCCGGACGACACGCGCAATCAGTTCTATATCCAGCGCTTGAAAAACAAGCTCGGCAACCAGTCCAACGCTTCCAGCGAAGTGGAGTTCCGTGGCGCACTGGCGTGGATGGTCGGTGAGGAAGGGCGCGGCGTGCCGACCATCATCGAGATGGTGGCCATGACCCGTTTCGATTGCATGGTCGGCTCCAGCTCGCTGATGCGTCAGGCGCTGACCCAGGCCAGCCATCACTGCGCCCATCGCAAGGTCGGCGGCAAACTGCTTAGCGAACAACCACTGATGCAAAACGTGCTGGCCGATCTGGCACTTGAAAGCGAAGCCGCGCTGGCGTTGAGCCTGCGCATGGGCAAGGCGCTGGATCATCTGGACGATCGCCATGAAGCGCAGTTCGCCCGACTGGTGACGGCGGTGGGCAAATACTGGATCTGCAAACGTGCGCCGGGAATGATCAACGAAGCCGCCGAATGCATGGGCGGTGCTGGCTATGTCGAGGAGAGCATCCTGCCGCGGCTGTACCGCGAAGCGCCGGTGAACTCGACGTGGGAAGGCTCCGGCAACGTGCAATGCCTCGATGTGCTGCGCGCCCTGTCGAAGGAACCGGGCGTGCTCGACGTACTGTTCAACGAGTTGGGCGACGGCCATGGCGACAAGCGACTGGCCGCGCACATTCAGCAGTTGCAGGCGCAGTTCAAGGACACCAGTGACATTCAATACCGCGCTCGGCAACTGACCGAAGACATCGCTTTGGGACTGCAAGCGAAGCTGCTGCTGGAGGCCGGGAATTCGGCGGTCAGCGATGCGTTCATCGCCAGTCGCTTGAACGGAGGCGGGCGGGTCTACGGCGCGTTGCCGCGCGGGCTGGATGTCGAAGCCATCGTCGCCCGCTCTACGCCGCAAGGTTTCTGAATAGGGATTGCGACAAAGCCACAACGCCACTGTTTCCGTGACGCCACGATGCAGGCAAGATGAAGCTCTGCAAGTCAGAACACAGGAAGCTGATCGTGACCGAAGCGTTTATTGTCGTTCAAACCGCCGAACAGGCCGTGGATCGTCTCGCCGAGCTGCATGAGCGGGCCACCACGGCGCTGAACTCGGCGCTCAAGCGTTATCTCAAGGATCGCGTCGAGCCCGACGCCGAGCAACGTGCCCTGTTCCGTTATCCCGAACTGCGTCTGACCTACCACTGCCAGGGCGAAGTCCCGCAGACCACCCGCGCTTACGCCAAGGTGCAGTTGCCGGGCACCTACAGCGTGACCGTCACTCACCCGGCAGCGTTTCGCAAATACCTGCTGGAGCAACTAACGCCGCTGATGCACGACTTCACCGTGACCGTCGAAGTCGGCGTCAGCGAGCAGAACATTCCATACCCGTACGTGGTCGAGCAGGGCGATGAACTGGCCGGCTCCGGTGTCACTGCCGCCGTGCTGGCGCGGGTGTTCCCGAGTACCGACCTGTCCGCCGCCACCGATGGCATCGCCGACGGGCTCTACGATTGGGAAAACACCGATCCGCTGCCATTGGCGCTGTTCGATGCGGCCCGCGTCGATTTTTCGCTGCGTCGTCTGGTGCATTACACCGGCAGTGACTGGCGCCATGTGCAGCCGTGGATTCTGCTGACCAACTACCACCGTTATGTCGACCAGTTCATCGTCCATGGCCTGGAGCAACTGCGCCGCGACCCGCGTTTCGTGCGCATGGTGTTGCCGGGCAACGTGATCATCGAAAAAGGCATGGATCACGGTGAAGCGTCGGCGATTGCGGCAGGCGTGGTCTGGCACCGCTACCAGATGCCGGCCTACCACCTGATCGCCAGCGATGGCCACGGCGTGACCCTGGTCAATATCGGCGTCGGCCCGTCCAACGCCAAGAACATCACCGACCACCTGGCCGTGCTGCGTCCGCATTGCTGGTTGATGATCGGCCACTGCGGCGGCCTGCGTCAGTCGCAGACCATCGGCGACTACGTGCTGGCTCACGCTTACATGCGTCGCGACGGAATTCTCGACCGCGTGGTGCCGCCGAACATTCCGATCCCGGCGCTGGCCGAAGTGCAACTGGCGTTGCAGCAAGCGGCGGCCAACATCACCGGCGAGAAAGGCGAAGAGCTGAAAAAACGCCTGCGCACCGGCACCGTGCTGACCTACGACGACCGTAACTGGGAGTTGCGCTGGGCCCAGGAACGACCGCTGATCAACCTGTCCCGCGCCGTGGCGGTGGACATGGAAAGTGGCACCATCGCCGCCCAGGGTTATCGCCTGCGGGTGCCGTACGGCACGTTGCTGTGCGTGTCGGACAAGCCGCTGCACAGTGAAATCAAGCTGCCGGGTTCGGCCAACGCGTTCTACGAGCGTGCGGTCAGCCAGCACTTGAAGATCGGCATCGAAGCGGTGGATCTGTTGCGCACCGAACTCAACTCGCTGCACTCGCGCAAACTGCGCAGCTTCGACGAGCCGCCGTTCCGCTAACGGTTTGTCGTGGTCATTTGGCGGTCGGGGCACTAGCATTAGCAGCCCCGACCGTTAGATGTTCTTTCGCCATGTCCCGTCCTCAACGTCCACCTTCCCGCCGCCCCGGCGCGAAGCCAGCTTCTTCAGCCCCGCGCCGAGTCGCCAAGGCACCACCGGCCGAGCCGAAGCTGATCCTGTTCAATAAACCGTTCGATGTGCTGACGCAGTTCAGCGACGGTGAAGGGCGGGCGACGCTCAAGGATTACATTGATGTTCCGGGCATCTACCCGGCCGGACGGCTGGACCGTGACAGCGAAGGTTTGCTGCTGCTGACCAACGACGGCCAGTTACAGGCGCGGATCGCCGACCCCAAGCATAAACTGGCGAAAACCTATTGGGTGCAGGTCGAAGGCGTGCCGACGGCCGAGCAGTTGCAGCGCCTGCGTGACGGCGTCGAATTGAATGATGGCATGACCTTGCCCGCCGAAGCGCGGCAACTGGACGAGCCCGAACTGTGGCCGCGCAATCCACCGGTACGCTTTCGCGCAACGATTCCGACAACCTGGCTGGAACTGGTGATTCGCGAAGGACGCAACCGCCAGGTGCGGCGGATGACGGCGGCGGTGGGGCTGCCGACGTTGCGGCTGGTGCGGGTCAGAATTGGTGACTGGACGATCGAAGGGCTCGATCAGGGTCAGTGGAAAGAAGTGCCGGCGCGCTTATAAGGCGCCGGATTCGATCAGGCCGATCACCACGCTCTTGATGATGAACGCGGCCACGCCCAGGCCCAGCACGAAGAACAGAATGAACGAGCCGAAACGCCCGGCCTTGGACTTCTTCGCCAGATCCCAGACGATGAAACCCATGAAAATGATCAGGATGCTGACCAGACCGGTCATCATCCACTCTTCAAATACTGCTGGATCCATCGGGTTCTCCGGCACACCTGGGGATAAAAGGGCGCGGCGAGTATACGCCAAGGTATGCGGGGTGGCATTGATCTGGGTCTGATCCGACGACTGGCCCTCACCCTAACCCTCTCCCGGGGGGAGAGGGGACTGACCGAGGTGTCTGGCGTCATACATCGACCTGAAATTTCCAGTCGATTATGGATTCACAGCAGGGCGTTCAGGTCGGCGTACTTCTCGAGCAACCCACCGTCGGCTCCCTCTCCCTCCGGGAGAGGGCTGGGGTGAGGGCAGCTCTTGATCAGCTACGCAGATGAGTCAGCGGCAATTCAGTGCTGTTGAGCACCTGATTCAACACAAAACTCGAGCGCACGCTGGTCACCCCTTCGATCCGCGTCAGATGCCCCAGCAGCAGCTTCTGATAGTGATCCATGTCCGGCACCACCACTTTCAGCTGATAGTCGGCATCCACCCCGGTCACCAGGCTGCATTCCAGCACCTGCGGCAAGGTACGGATCGCCGCTTCGAAGTTCTCGAAACGCTCCGGCGTGTGCCGGTCCATGCCGATCAGCACGTAGGCGGTCAGGCTCAGGCCGAGCATCTTGCGATCGAGCAGGGCGACCTGGCGGGAAATGTAGCCGTCGTCCTCCAGTTGCTTGACCCGGCGCGAGCACGGGGAGGGTGACAGACCGATGCGCTCGGCCAGTTCCTGGTTGGAGATGCGGGCGTCGCGCTGCAATTCCGCCAAAATACTGAGGTCGTAACGGTCGAGTTTGCTCATCAAACGATCCTTTGTCTTAACTATTGCGGCGGATTATCTATCCAGGGTTAAAAATTGCGCAAGTGATGTTTATTTGAGCAATCTTCGCAATCATCTGTCGCAGCTCCGGGCCTATTCTTATCACCAGAATCACTGCTCGGTAACACAGTCCACGCGGCCCGCCCAATCCGGCCTGCCGCGGCCGCCACCCCTACCGGGGTTGTGCCGGCCCCCGAGCTGCACACTGTCCAGAAGACGGCGTGAGGTGAGCCGACGTCAAAAGCGTCGAGCCAGGACGAAGTTCTCTAGAAGGGAGGCCGACGGGTCTCCCTTTTTTCTTGCCCGCGATTTGGCCCATCTCGCTCAATAAATAAATGACGTGACTGATAACCTGTAGCAGAACCCGGTGTACTCATCCCCGGTCTTAGCTACACGCCCTCTTAATTTCAGGCTCTAGTCCGCAGTGAGGAATTTCATGAAGTCGCGCATCTGGCGTCTGGCCAGTGTTGGTTTGCTGTGTGTGAGTGTCGGTGCGCAAGCGCTGGCGGATGAGCCGCAGAATCGCGGCCCCGACGGCGGCGGACGCGGGCCGGAGCATCAGGGCAACAATCAGGGCCATGGCGGCGGCAATCAGCAGCGCGGCCAAGACAATCCGCAGCGGCAGAACAACGACATCATCCGTGGCGATAACAGCCGCCAGTTCGAGCACAACGGCCAGCAGAATCATGGCCAACCGAACAACGGCCAGTGGCAGAACCAGAATCAGCCACGTCCGGCGTACAACCCCAACCCGGTGCGTCAGCCGCCACCGCCGCCGCAACTCCCGGCCAATGACCTGCCGATCCAGCCGCGCCCCGACACCGTGCGCCAGACCCAGGAACCGCGTCAGGGTTACTACCGCGACGAGCGTCCGCAGAATGGTTATCACCAGAACTGGCAGACCGGCAATCGCCCCAACGATAACCGCTGGCCGGGGCGTCCGGACGGGCATGGCAACGGTTGGGGCCCAGGTCCTCAATATCGGCCGGGTCATGTGATCGACCGTTTCCCGGATCGTGATTACCGTGTGCCGTATCGCGGCCAGGACTATTTCTACTCCGGCGGTTACTGGTATCGCCCGCAAGGCCCGCGCTACATCGTGGTTCAGCCGCCGCGCGGGATTCGCATCCAGTACCTGCCGGATTACGCTCGGGAAGTGTGGATCGGCGGTTCGCTGCTGTTCCTCGCCGCAGGCTCGTACTACGCCTATCAGGAAGCGACCCAGGATTACGTGGTGGTCGAGCCGCCGTCGCAGCAGCCACCGCAGCCGACCGGCAATGGTTATGACGTGGAAGCGTATCCGGCCAACGGCCAGTCACCGGAACAGGTTCAGCGCGACGGTTACGAGTGCTATCAGTACGCGGTGCAGCAAAGCGGCTTCAATCCGCGCACCGCGACCTACCAGCCGGCGCCCGAAGTGGTGCAGGCCTACCGCCAGGCGCAGGGCAATTGCCTGAGCAGTCGCGGTTATCAGGTCAACTACTGAGCCCGAGCGGCTTTGACCACTTCCTGCGGGTCGGCGTGCACCAGCACTTCGGCCCGTGGGTAGGCTTTGTGAATGGCATCTGCTGCCTGATCGCTGATGCCATGGGCGACTGACAGCGTCAGCTCCCCCGGCAACTCCAGGTGCAACTGCACGAACCAGTGATTGCCGGAAATCCGTGTACGCAAATCATGCGCACCCAATACGCCCGGTACGCCGCACGCCAGTTCGAGCATGTGCTGACTGACATCCGTCGGCAGCTCTTCATCCATCAGCACCGAAAAACTTTCCCGGGCGATCTGAATCGCGCTCCACAGAATGTATGCCGCGATCCCCAGACCGAACCACGCATCCAGCTGATCGAACCCCAAACCGGCCAACACCAGCGCAATCAGAATGCTGCCGTTTAGCAACAGGTCCGAACGGTAATGCAGTGAATCCGCCCGCACCGCGTTGGAACCGGTCTGCTTGATCACCCGATGCTGCAGCATCAACAGCGCTGCCGTCAGCAGCAGGGAAAACACAATCACCCCGATGCTCAGCCATGGCGCGCCGAGCGGCTCGGGATTGTTCAAACGCTCATAAGCCTGAAACGCGATCAGCACCGCACTGCCGCCAATGAACAGCGCCTGTGCCATGCCTGCCAGGGATTCGGCCTTGCCGTGGCCATAACGGTGATCGTCATCCGCCGGGCGCAGCGCGTAATGCACCGCCAGCAGATTGAGCAACGAAGTGACGCCATCGAGGGCCGAGTCGGTGAGGCCGGCGAGCATGCTCACCGAACCGCTCAGCCACCAGGCGATGGCTTTGGCGATGATCAGCGTACAGGCCACCGCCACCGAGGCGCGGGTCGCCAGCCGCAGCAGGCGGGCGTGTTCGGTGCTTGTGGTCATGGGTGCGTCAATTCCTTATGCGGCAGGTTGCAGGCCGAACATCGCCAGTTGCTGGGTGCTGCCCTTGTGCTGGATCAGGCGTGGGTCATCCAGCGGCAGATTGCGGCCCAGCTCGGTTTCGAGAATAGCCTGCAACTTCAAGTTATCGACCTGGCCGTCCGGGCTGATGGCTTGCTTGAGCTTGGCCGGATCGACCTGCGCCGTGTGGCCCGGTTCGAAGTAGATCGCGCCGGTGGCGAAGTCCACGGCAAACGCGATCAGGCCGGGCACGATGTAGAACAGCAGGCCCACGGCATCGAGCACGGCAATCGCCGGGTCGATCTTGCCGTCGATCTGGCCGCGCCGGTCGGGATAGAAAATCGAACCGCACGCGGTGATCTGAGTGAGCAGGGTGGCAACCAGTACACCGCCGATCAGGCGAAAAGGTAAGCGCATGTAGATAACTCCTGAGTCATTTGAAAACGAAGCATCGTCGTGTGGAATTAAGACCCCGACAAACACCCGGCAGTTCGCCGTTATACTCGCGGCTCTGTTTGGGAGCCAGCATGATTTCTTTGCCGATCGATGAAGTTTTACCCGCCCTGCGTGAAGCCCTCGCGACACGCCACGAAGCCGTGCTCGAAGCACCGCCCGGCGCCGGTAAAACCACCCGCGTGCCCTTGGCCCTGCTCAATGAAGCGTGGCTGAACGGGCAGACCATTCTTATGCTCGAACCGCGTCGGCTGGCCGCGCGTGCAGCGGCGGAACGGCTGGCCAGCGAGCTGGGCGAGAAAGTCGGTGAAACCGTCGGTTACCGCATCCGCCTCGACAGCAAGGTCGGCCCCAACACACGCATCGAAGTGGTCACCGAAGGCATCCTCACCCGGCGCCTGCAGGACGACCCGGCGCTGGAAGGTGTGGGCCTGCTGATCTTCGACGAATTTCACGAACGCAGCCTCGACGCCGATCTGGCGCTGGCCCTCAGTCTGAACGGTCGCGAGCTGTTTCGAGCTGAACAACCGCTGAAGATTCTGCTGATGTCCGCCACCCTAGAAGGCGAGCGTCTGGCCGGGTTGCTCGACGACGCACCGATCCTGCGCAGCGAAGGCCGGATGTTCCCGGTGACGATGCGCTGGGGCCGGCCGTTCCAGCCCGGCGAATACATCGATCAACGCGTCACGCAAGCGGTGCTCGAAGCCCTGCACGATGAAACCGGCAGCCTGTTGGTGTTCCTGCCCGGGCAGGCGGAAATCCGACGTGTTCATCAGCAACTGGCGGACGCCATCGGTGAGCGCAGCGACATCTTGCTCTGCCCGCTGCACGGCGAACTCGACCTGAATGCCCAGCGTGCCGCCATCGACCCAGCCCCGGCGGGTCAGCGCAAAGTGGTGCTGGCCACCAACATCGCCGAGACCAGCCTGACCATCAACGGCGTGCGCGTGGTGATCGACGCCGGTTTGGCGCGGGTGCCGCGTTTCGACCCGGGCAGCGGCATGACCCGCCTCGACACTCAACGCATCTCCAAAGCCAGTGCCACCCAGCGCGCGGGCCGGGCCGGGCGTCTGGAACCGGGCGTGTGTTATCGCCTGTGGTCGCAGGATCAGCACGAACAACTCGCGGCTTATGGCAGTGCGGAAATTCTCTCGGCTGATCTGGCCGGGTTGGCCTTGCAGCTCGGACGCTGGGGAGTGGCGCCGAGTGATCTGATCTGGCTGGACGTGCCGCCGGCCGCCGCTTATGCACAGGCTCAGGACCTGTTGCAGCGTCTCGGTGCGCTGGACGGTGAAAGCCTGAATCGCCACGGTCAGGCCATGGCTGAATTGCCGGCCCATCCGCGCATCGCTCATTTGCTGTTACGCGGTCAGGCGCTGGGGCTGGCGAACATGGCGTGCGACGTCGCCGCGTTGCTCGGCGAGCGCGATATTTTGCGCGGCGCCGGGGCGGATCTGCACAGTCGTCTGGTGCTGTTGTCCGGCGAAGAACGCGCGGCGCGCGGTGCCCAGGGCGGCGTGCAGCGCGCCCGGCAACTGGCGCGGCAATATCGCGGCTATCTGCGCGGCAAGGCGAGCGAACCAGTTGCCGATCCGGATCACCCGCGCTGGCTCGGCGCCTTGCTGGCGCTGGCCTATCCGGATCGCGTCGCCCAGCAGCGGCGTGCCGGTGGAGCCGAATATCGATTGGCAAACGGCCGTGCGGCGCTGTTCGCCGAAGCCGACAGCCTGATGAAGGAACCGTGGATCGTGATCGCCGACCTCGGCAGCCGCCAAGGTCAGCGCGAAGAGCGGATTTATCTGGCGGCGGATTTCGACCCGACGCTGTTCGACTCAGTGCTGGCCGAACAGGTGCACAACGTCGATCAACTGGACTGGGACGAACGCGAAGGCGTACTGCGCGCCGAGCGTCAACGCAAGGTTGGCGAACTGATCCTCAGCCGCGAGCCACTGACCGGTCTCGACGAAAACGCCCGCAGTCAGGCGCTGGTCAATCTGGTGCGCCGCAAGGGTCTTGAACTGCTGCCGTGGACTCCGGAACTGCGCCAGTGGCAGGCGCGAGTTGCCTTGTTGCGCCAGCTTGACCTGGACGCCAAAGGCGACAGCCAATGGCCGGATGTCAGCGACACCACGCTGCTGAAAACCCTTGAAGACTGGCTGATGCCTTACTTGGGCAAAGTCTCGCGCCTCAGCCATTTCGCCAACCTCGACCTGTCGAACATCGTCCGTAATCTGCTGCCATGGCCACTGCCGCAGCAGCTCGACGAACAGGCGCCGCATCACCTGAGCGTGCCATCGGGCTCGTCGATTCGTCTCGACTACAGCGAACAGCCACCGATTCTCGCCGTGCGCTTGCAGGAGTTGTTCGGCCTCGCCGACACACCGCGCATCGCCGGCGGCAGGCAAGTGGTCAAGCTGCACCTGCTGTCGCCCGCACGGCGTCCGGTGCAGGTGACGCAGGATCTGGCCAACTTCTGGCGCAGCACCTATGCCGAGGTGAAGAAGGATCTTAAGGGGCGGTATCCGAAGCACTATTGGCCGGATGATCCATTGGTGGCTGAAGCTACCGCACGAGCCAAACCACGCGGTACTTGAGGGTCAGCGGCTGGCCTTCGCGGTCAGCTGCTCCCGACAATAATCGGCAAACAACTGCGCCGGTTTGGTCAGTTGTCCGCGTTTGAGCCACGCGGCCACCAGGCCTGAGCCGGTGACGTCTTCGACGATGTCGACGCACACGACTTTCTTGCCGTCGTAGGTGCATTCCGAGTGCGGGCGGGTGACCAGGATCGAGAAGCCGAAACCCTGGCCGACCATGCCGCGCACCATCTCGATCGACGGCGAGCTGAATTCGATGCGTGGCGACAGGCCGAGTTCTTCGAACAGGCTGACGAAGTAGGTGCGGCTCGGTTGAACGTCGAGCAGGATCATTGGTTCCAGGCACAAGTCCCGCAGCGAAACCTGCTTGAGCTGGGCGAAGCGGTGATCGGCCGGGAGCAGGGCGTAAGGTCGTTGGGCCGGCATCAGCGGTTCGGTTTCGATGGTGGCGTCGAGGTCGTGCTTGTACAGGATCGCCAGGTCGAAGGTGCCCGAAGTCAGGCCTTGCACCAGTTCCTGTTGTTCGCCGTCGCGGATGCGGATCTTCACCCCCGGATACAGCGCCGAGAAGCCGGCAATCAGTTGCGGCAGGTACAGTGGCGCGACGGTTTCGAAACAGCCGATATCGATCTGCCCGGCCACCACGTCGTTGTCGGCGAGGGCGTTCTGTTCGAACTCCTTGGCCATGCGCAGCAGTTCCTGGGCCTTGCGGAAGAATCGCGCACCGCTGGGCGTCAGCGACACGCCCTGGGCGTGATGGCGGATCAGCAGTTGCACGCCGAAGCTGTCTTCCAGCCCCTTGATCGCCGTGGAAATCGCCGGTTGCGCGATGTACAGCTTGCGCGACGCTTCGGCGACGCTGCCGCATTCGACGGTGGTGATGAAGTATTTCAACTGACGCAGGTTGTAAGCGGCCACGGTGAACCTCAAAGCGAACGGATTCCACATCCAAGCAATTTGTACGCCGCCGGCCTCCGTTCTGTCGGCGGTTTTTTTGTCTCTGAACAATAGCCCCATACGCGCGCGAAGGGGTCATCGGCTGGTTACCTTTTTTATTGTCTGCGAAGACATTTTTACTGGTTTTAGCCCGCACGGGCCTGAGCGACTATCACTGCGCACTGTTCTCAAAAGAATAAAAGTCCAAGGAGCAACCACCGTGTTCGAGCTTGCAGACTGGCAGCGCAAGGCCGCTGAATTGAGCTATCCGTACCAGGCCGTGATCGACGGCAAACTGCGTGCGGCGCAGTCGGGGCAGACCTTTGCCGCGGTCAACCCGGCCACCGGCCAGCTTCTGGCAAACGTCGCCGCGTGCGGTGAAGAAGATGTCGATGCGGCGGTGAAAAATGCGCGGCAGTTGTTCGAGGCCGGCACCTGGGCCGGGCGTTCACCGACCGAGCGCAAGCAAGTGCTGCTGCGGCTGGCGGATCTGATTCTGGCCAATCGCGAAGAGCTGGCGTTGCTTGATTCGCTGAACATGGGCAAACCGGTGATGGACGCTTACAACATCGACGTACCGGGCGCCGCCGGGGTGTTCCGCTGGTACGCCGAAAGCCTCGACAAGCTCTACGATCAGGTCGCGCCAAGCGCCTCGAATGTGCTGGCGACCATCACCCGCGAAGCGCTGGGCGTGGTGGCGGCCGTGGTGCCTTGGAATTTCCCGCTGGACATGGCCGCGTGGAAACTCGCCCCGGCGCTGGCGGCGGGCAACTCGGTGATCCTCAAACCCGCCGAGCAATCACCGTTCTCCGCATTGCGTCTGGCCGAGCTGGCGCTGGAAGCCGGGTTGCCGGCCGGTGTGCTGAACGTGCTGCCGGGACTCGGCGAACAAACCGGTAAAGCCTTGGGCTTGCACCCGGATGTCGATTGTCTGGTGTTCACCGGCTCGACCCAGGTCGGCAAATATTTCATGCAGTACTCCGCGCAGTCGAACCTCAAGCAGGTGTGGCTGGAGTGCGGCGGCAAGAGCGCCAATCTGGTGTTTGCCGACTGCAAGGATCTGGATCTGGCGGCGCAGAAAGCCGCGTTCGGGATCTTCTTCAATCAGGGCGAAGTCTGCTCGGCCAACTCGCGATTGCTGGTGGAACGCTCGATTCATGACGAGTTCGTTGAACGGCTGAAGGCTCAGGCCGAACGCTGGCAGCCGGGCGATCCGCTGGATCCGGCGAGTGCGGCCGGGGCGATCGTCGACACCCGTCAGACCGAAAGCATTCTGCGCTTCATCCATCAGGCCGAACGCGAAGGCGCGACCCGCGTCTGCGGTGGGCGGCAGCTGAGTTTCAACGGCTCGGACAACTTCGTTCAGCCGACGATTTTCACCGACGTGCAGCCGCACATGGCCCTGTTTCGCGAGGAAGTGTTCGGCCCGGTGCTGGCGGTGATTCCGTTCGATGACGAAGCCCACGCCTTGCAACTGGCCAACGACAGCGTCTACGGTCTGGCGGCGTCGCTGTGGACCGATGATCTGCACCGCGCGCACCGGGTGGCGCGGCAATTGCGAGCCGGTACGGTGTCGGTCAACAGTGTCGATGCGCTGGACGTGACCGTGCCGTTCGGCGGTGGCAAGCAATCCGGTTTCGGCCGCGATCTGTCGCTGCACTCGTTCGACAAATACACCCAGTTGAAAACCACCTGGTTTCAACTGCGCTCATGACAGCCGCTCACAACAAGAAAGGAGATCCGGCGATGACCACCTCACGTGAAACCCGCGACTACCAGGCCGCCGATGCAGCGCACCACATTCATGCGTTCGTCGACCAGAAGGCCCTCAACGACGAAGGCCCACGGGTGATGGTGCGCGGTGACCGCCTGCATCTGTGGGACAACGACGGTCGGCGTTACCTCGACGGCATGTCCGGGCTGTGGTGCACCAACCTCGGATACGGGCGCAAGGATCTGAATGCCGCGGCGAGCCGGCAACTGGAGCAGTTGCCGTACTACAACATGTTTTTCCACACCACCCACCCGCAGGTGATCGAGCTCTCCGAGTTGCTGTTCAGCCTGCTGCCGGGGCACTACAGCCATGCGATCTACACCAACTCCGGCTCCGAGGCCAACGAGGTGCTGATCCGTACCGTGCGCCGTTACTGGCAGGTGCTGGGCAAGCCCGAGAAGAAAATCATGATCGGCCGTTGGAACGGTTACCACGGTTCGACCCTGGCCGCGACGGCCCTCGGCGGCATGAAGTTCATGCATGAAATGGGCGGGATGATTCCCGACATCGCGCACATCGACGAGCCGTACTTCTTCGCCCACGAAGGCAACCTGACCCCGGCTGAATTCGGCCTGCGGGCGGCGCAGCAACTGGAATCAAAGATCCTCGAACTGGGCGCCGACAAGGTTGCAGGCTTCATCGCCGAACCGTTCCAGGGCGCGGGCGGGATGATCTTCCCGCCGGAAAGCTACTGGCCGGAAATCCAGCGCATCTGCCGCAAATACGATGTGCTGTTGTGCGCCGATGAAGTGATCGGCGGCTTCGGTCGCACCGGCGAATGGTTCGCTCACGAGTACTTCGGTTTCGAGCCGGACACCCTGTCCATCGCCAAGGGTTTGACCTCCGGTTACATCCCGATGGGTGGCCTGATCCTGTCGAAGAACATGGCCGACGTGCTGGTGGAGCAGGGCGGTGTGTTCGCCCACGGTCTGACGTATTCCGGGCACCCGGTGGCGGCGGCGGTGGCGATTGCCAACCTCAAGGCATTGCGCGATGAAGGCGTGGTGACGCGGGTCAAGGACGACATCGGCCCGTACCTGCAACAGTGTCTGCGCGAGGTGTTCGGCAATCACCCGTTGGTGGGTGATATCCAGGGCACGGGCATGGTCGCGGCGTTGCAACTGGCCGAGGACAAGGCCACGCGCAAGCGCTTCGCCAATGAAAACGATATTGCCTGGCGCTGCCGCACGATTGGTTTTGAGGAGGGGGTGATCATTCGCTCGACCCTGGGGCGGATGATCATGGCGCCGGCGTTGATTGCCAGCCGTGAAGAGATAGACGAGTTGGTGGGCAAGACGTTGAAAGCGCTGGATCGTACGGCGCAGGAGTACGGTCGGCTCTGATCTGAAACCTGTGTGAATCGCTAACAATCGCAGCCTTCGGCTGCGATTTTTTTTGGCTTTGCACCCACCTCGGGCAGCCCCGCCCGACGCGCCCTTTCGCGGTGCGCACTACCCAGTTTTTTCATCGTTCGCGTCTAACTATTTCCTCGTTTTCCTGACGCCAAGCCTGGGTCAACATCGATTTCGCCAGCCAAGGCATTGCCCGCCAGAGTCCAGCAGAGACCGCAGCGTGTAATCGCGACACCACGGCTGGCCGTACTGCCCATGACAACTAAATCAACAGCGTTGGGAGTGCTCCATGAACAAGTCCTTGTTTACCCGTCTTGCATGTCCTCTGGCGATTTCCGCCCTTTCCATCACCGGCGCCCAGGCCGGCACTTTGTCGATCGGCCACACCACGTGGGTCGGTTACGGCACCCTGTACCTGGCCCAGGATCTGGGCTACTTCAAGGAAAACGGCCTGACCGTCGAATTGCCGGTGGTCGAAGAAGCGTCGATGTACATGGCCGCCCAGGCGTCGGGGCAATTGTCCGGCTCGGCGTCGACCATCGACGAAGTGCTCAAGTACCGCCCGCAGTTCTGCTTCAAGGCCGTGGCCGCGCTGGATGACAGCCATGGCGGCGACGGCGTGCTGGTCGGCAAGAACGTGAAGAGCCTGCAAGAACTCAAGGGCCAGGCCGTGGCCGTCAACGAAGGGTCGACCTCGCAGTTCTGGCTCTCGTATCTGCTGAAAAAGAACGGCATGAGCATGAGCGACATCACCGTGCAGAACATGACCGCTGACGATGCTGCCACCGCGTTCATCGCCGGTCGCGTGCCGGCTGCCGTGACCTGGGAGCCGCATCTGTCGATGGTGCGCGACAAACAGCAGGGCAAGGTGCTGATCGACAGCAGCAGTACGCCCGGCGTGATCGTCGATGTGGTGGCGCTCAACTGCACGGTGATCGAGAAGCAGCCGGAAGACGTCAAGGCGCTGGTTGCCGGCCTCTACAAAGCGGTGCAGTACACCAAGGACCATCCACAGAAAGCCTACGAAATCATGGCCAAGGGCGTCGGTGGTTACCTGTCCGATCCGAAGGAACTGGCCGCCGCCGCGCAAGGCGTGCGCTTCTACGATCAGGCCATGAGCGAAAAACTGCTTGGCTCGCCGGGCAAACCGGGTGATAGCGCGCCGCTGATCAAACTGGCCAACGAAACCGCCAGCGAATTGCAAGGCAAGCCCTACAACGTCAGCAACGACGATCTGGTCGACAACCGTTTCGTCAGCCCGCTCTAGGAGACTGGTCATGTTCAAGCGCAATTCATGGCTGAGCCGCTGCATCACGCCGAAAACCGGATTGCCGGTGCCGGTAGTGTGGAGCGCCAGCGGTCTGGCCTGGGTGTTGCTGGTCGGCCTGTGGGCCGGGTTGTCCTACGGCGGCATCGTGCCGGGGATGTTCCTGCCGACGCCCGGCGCGGTGGTCGAAGCCGCCGTGCGCCTGAGCCGCGATGGCACCCTCGGCCAGCATGTGTGGGCGAGCGTCGAAGTGGTGATGGTCGGTTTCATTGTGTCGTCGCTGGTGGCGGTGCCGCTGGGTTTGCTGATGGGCAGCTTTCGCATCGTCCAGGCGTTCCTCGAACCGCTGGTCAACTTCATCCGCTACCTGCCGGTGACCTCGTTTGTGCCGCTGTTCATCCTGTGGATCGGTATCGGTCTGGAGCAGCGGGTGTCGGTGATCATTTTCGGCGTGTTCTTCCAGCAACTGGTGATGATCGCGGACGTGTCCAAAGGCATTTCCAAGGACTTGATCAACGCTTCCTACACCCTCGGCTCCAACCGGCGTGACGCGGTGCTGCACGTGATCGCCCCGGCGTCGTTGCCCGGCGTACTCGACACCTTGCGGGTAACCATGGGCTGGGCCTGGACCTATCTGGTGGTCGCCGAACTGGTCGCCGCATCGAGTGGCCTCGGTTACTTGAGCCTAAAGGCCATGCGCGGCTTTCAGGTCGACGTGATTTTTCTCGCCATCGCGATCATCGGCCTCCTCGGCCTGGTCACCGATCAACTGTTCCGCTTCTTGCGTTTGAGGATTGCCGCATGGGCTCAGTAACCGCTGCCAACCGTCGTTTCATCGAGCCGGTCGCCGCACCGGCACACGCCGCGCCAAGGTTGCAGGTGGACAAGGTCAGCCTGCGTTACAGCAAGCCCGGCGGCGGTACATTCACTGCGCTGGAAGAAGTGTCGTTCGAGGTGTCGGATCAGCAATTCGCGGTGCTGGTCGGGCCGTCGGGCTGCGGCAAGTCGAGCCTGTTGTACCTCACCGCCGGGCTGGCCGAGCCGACGTCCGGCGAGATCTACGTCGGCGGTCAGCAAGTGCAGGGCCCCGGCGCGGATCGCGGGATGGTGTTCCAGAGCTACACGCTGTTCCCGTGGCTGACGGTGCGGCAGAACGTCGAGTTCGGCCTCAAGCGCCGGGGCATGCCGGCGGCGCGGCGCAAGGAGATCGTCGATCACTATGTGCACGAAGTCGGGCTGTCCGGGTTCGCCGACAACTACGCCAAGCAGTTGTCCGGCGGGATGATGCAGCGGGTGGCGATTGCCCGGGCATTGGCCAACGATCCGCAGATCCTGCTGATGGACGAACCCTTCGGCGCCCTCGACAGCCAGACGCGCCTGCAAATGCAGCAGCTGTTGTTACGGGTATGGGGCAACAGCAAGAAGACCGTGCTGTTCGTCACCCACGACATCGACGAAGCAATCCTGCTCGGCGACCGGGTGTATGTGATGGGCGCCAGGCCGGGGCGGATCAAGCAGATTCTGGATGTGCCGATCGAACGCCCGCGCACGCTGGACATGGTGATGGAGCGCTCGTTCATCGACATGAAACGGCAGATCTTCGGGCTGTTACACGACGATCTCGAAGAAGCTCACTGAAGTCAGTTGGGCGGCAGCAGGAATCGCGCAATCACCGGCAAATGATCGGAAATGCGCAACGTATCGTCCTGCCGCACCGTGGCTTCGACCCGTTTGATCTTCGGGCTGTAGAACAGGTAATCGACCGTGCGGTCCGGGCCGTTGAGGCCGGGGTCGTTGGGGTAATGGGTCAGCCACTTGGCGCGGTCGATGCCGCTGGCTTCGTTGTTGGTCGGGATCATCGGGTATTTGTCCCACAGCACATGCAGCGCACTGTCGGCAGAGTAAGGCGTGCGCTGCTCGGTGGGCAGGCGCCGGTACTGGCCGAGCGGTAACAGGTTGAAGTCGCCACCGATCAGCCACGGCGTACCGTGGCCTTCGTGTTTGTCGAGGACCTTGGCCACCGCTGTCACCTGCGCCTGCAAGGTGTCGTCCGGTTGGGTCGCGCGATCCAGATGGGTGTTGAGCACCACCAGTTGCCCGCCATCGCTGAGCGGCAGAGTGGTGGCGAGCAGGGCGTTTTTCGGCTGGAACTGACGGCTGATGATGTTCGACGGCTGCACCGGCAATTGCAGGCGTTCGGCGTGTTCGATGCGGTAGCGGCTGAGGGTGGCGAGTTGCCGGCCGACGCTGCCGAAGATGTGCGGATCCGGGACGAAATCGGCCTTCCAGTCGAAGGCGTGGGCGCTGCACGGGTAGAGGTCGGTCAGACGTTCTTGCAACAGCTTGAGCTGGTTCTGATAGTCGCTGGCCTTGGCGCCGTCATCCAGTTCCTGCAACAGCACCACGTCGGGCTGTTCGTCGCGGATCACCCGCGCCACTTCATCGAGGCTGAACGCCATGTCTTCCGGGGTCGGGGCTTCGTCGTCGCCATGCGCCAGGTCATTCCAGAACACGTAGCGCTTACCGGCCAGATACTGCACGTTCCAGGTCATGACTTTCAGGGCCTGGCCGGGGACCAGCGTCGGCGGTTGCCCGGTGCAACTGACCGGCAGGGTTTCCCGGGCGTCGGGGCGCCAGGTCAGGCTGAAAATCATCACGCCGATCAGGGCGACGGCCAGCAGCACGAAGAGCAGGATGTAGCGCAGTAGACGGGTCATGGCTCGGCTTATAGCGATACGGAAGTGGTCCCGAGCATACCCGAGACCCATCCATCAGCCCAAGCTCGGTGCAGTCAGACTATTCCGTCACGTTTGTCGGGCAATTCGCTGATCAACATGAACAGGCGGAACAGCACCACGCTGGTGAACAGTTGCAGGAAGCTGTGGCCACTGTCGATCAGTACCGCGATCAAAGGATTCTGCGGATCGGGATAGACCTGCAGGGTCAGGCCCTTGAGCAGCCACAACGGCCCCATCACACACAGGATGCACACCAGAATCCGCAGAAAATGCCCACGGCTCAGACGCAGGCTTTCCTTCATCGCCTGCAACGGGCCGTAACCGCGCAGTACCAGCAGGTATTCACCGAAGGCCAGAGTGACCATCAGCCATAGCCCCGGCAGGAAATACAGCGAAAGCCCGAGAAGGATCAACAGCGTGTTCAGCGCCGTCAGCAGGGCAAAGCGCGGCCAAAGACGAGCGGCCATCGCCAGCAGATCGCGGGTTTGCGGGGATTCGCCGCGGGTGCGGGCATCGAGGAACAGAATCAGCGCGGCGGTGTACAGCGGATACACCAGCAGGCCGACGATCACGCTGATCGCCGAGTAACCGTCCGGGTCGCTGGCATGGTCGACCACCTGTTGCAGCACGGCTTCGAAAATCACCAGCGGCAGGCACAACTGGACGATCCGGCCCAGATTGCGTTTGAAGAAATACAGGGAGTCGCGCAGCACATCGAAGGCATTCATCAGTCGGTATCGCAGGTCAAAAACAGTGGCCCACTTTAACCGATGATCCGTTTCGCTGCGCAAACGTAAACGTTCGGTAAAGGTCATTGAAACATTCAGTTGCTGCCTCCATTACAGAGGTGCGCCTCCTCCGACGTGGACGAGGGCAACGTTATCCCCGGCAATCTACGAGGTCGCCATGAACAGCGAAGAACAAACCCTGATCGATGGACTGTTTTCCCGGCTGCAGCAGGCCGAAACGGATGCAGCCCCGCGCGACGCACTGGCTGAAGCGCGGATCAAGGAACACCTGACGCGCCAGCCGGCCGCAGGTTATTTCATGACCCAGGCGATTCTGGTGCAGGAGGCTGCCCTCAAGAGCCTCGACGAACAGAACAAGCAACTGACTCAACAGGTCAAGCAATTGCAGGCCGAACTGCAATCGGCCAAGGCGCAGAGCGCGGCCCCGGCGCCGAGCGGCGGTGGTTTCCTGTCGAGCATCTTCGGTGGCAGCAGCTCGCGCCCCGCATCGACCCAGAGCGCCCCGGCGTCCACCGGCGGCTGGCGTGAACCGGCACCGCAGCAGAACTTCGGTGCGCCCGCGCCGCAACAGAACTTCGGCGCGCCACCACCGGGTTATGGCCAGCAACAAGCAGCCCCGGCAGCCGGCAGCAGCTTCCTCGGCGGTGCCCTGAAAACCGCCGCCGGTGTGGCGGGTGGCGTGATGCTGGCACAAGGCATCAGCAGCCTGTTCCATCACAATCAGCAGCCGGAAGAAATCGTCGAAGTCATCAAGGAAGAGCCGGCCCAGGTCAACGACCAGAGCAACAACGGTTGGGGCGATGACCAGCGTATGGCCAACAACGACTCCTACGGTAATGATCAGGGCGGCTTTGCCGACACCAACTACAGCGATGACAACTCATCGTTCTTCGATGACGACGATTCCTTCGTCTGATTCACCATTCGTCCGGGGCGCCTGATCGCCCCGGGCCGATTATTCGCGGAACCTTCCTTCGGGCTGGCATACTGAGCGCCTTTTTCGGGCCTGGTGCCTGATCCGGCTCATGCGCGTCAGCGCTCACAGGAACTCCGGTGAAAAAAATCGCAGTGTTCGCCGATGTGCAGAACCTCTACTACACCGTGCGTCAGGCCTATGGTTGCCACTTCAACTACGCGGCGCTGTGGGCGGATGTCAGCCAGCACGGGCAGATCGTCGAGGCCTACGCCTATGCGATCGACCGGGGCGACAGCAAACAGCAGCAGTTCCAGCAGATCCTGCGCAACCTCGGTTTCACCGTGAAACTCAAACCCTACATCCAGCGCAGCGACGGCTCGGCCAAGGGCGACTGGGACGTGGGCATCACCCTCGACATCATGGACGCCGCCGACCACGTCGACGAAATCGTCCTGGCCTCAGGTGATGGCGATTTCGACATGCTGCTCGAACGCATCATCAACAAACACGGCGTACAAGCGGTGGCCTATGGCGTTCCCGGCCTGACCGCCAACTCGCTGATCCGCGCCGCCAGCCGTTACGTGCCGATCGAAGGCGCACTGCTGTTGAAAAATTGAGCCCTGCTCAAGAATTGATTTAAACGGAGTACCACCCGGTTTGGAACGCATTGCAGTCATCGACTTTGAAACCACCGGCATCTCGCCGAGCAGCAGCTGCCGGGCCACGGAAATCGCCGTGGTCATGCTGGAAAACGGCCGCATCGTCGAGCGTTACCAGAGCCTGATGAACGCCGGCGTCCGCGTCCCGGCCTTCATCGAACAACTCACCGGCATCAGCAACGCCATGCTGCGCACCGCGCCTTCGGCCGAACAGGTGATGAACGAAGTCAACGAATTCGTCGGCTGCACGCCCCTGTTGGCGCACAACGCCGCGTTTGACCAGAAGTTCTGGGACTTCGAACTGGGCCGGATCAAACGCACCCGTTTGCAGAACTTTGCCTGTTCGCTGCTACTGGCTCGTCGTTTGATGCCGGCGGCGCCGAACCACAAGCTCGGTACGCTCACTACCTTCGCCCAACTGCCGCATACCGGCCAGGCGCACAGGGCGATGGCGGATGCGGAGATGGCGGCGAATTTGCTTGCGCATCTGGCGGATGAGTTGCGGCAGAAGCATGGGGTGCGGGAGTTGAGCCATGATTTGTTGTGCAAATTGCAGAAAGTCCCCGCCGCGAAGGTTGGCGAAACCTTGAGTCGATATCGCTGACAGCCGACGGGATCGACCGGTTCAAGGATTATCTTGCGGTATTGAATTGTGGCGCGGACTCTGGAACGCAGAACAGTTTGTGGATCTGATAGCCGTAGTCGAACCGGCGCGAGGTTTCGTCGCGTAGGGACGTGACGACAGACTGCGGAAACACTTGGGCGTCACAGATCAGATTGATGCTGTCCATCGTATAAAAAAATGGTTTGTAGATTTGCAGTTCCCTGGCGATCGCCAGGAAATGCTCCCAGTCGATATCCACCTCCCCGGCCAGTTTAGCGATATCAAACAGGGGGGTGAGTTTGGTGGAAAGTTTCAACGCCACATCCAGGTAATACAGCAACGAGCTGTGCCACAGGGCATCGGCCGGTGTCAGGCAATGGAGATGGCTGTGCGCTATCTTCGAATGGCTGAAAAAGCGCTGACTGGGCATGCCGGCTACTAGGGAGTGGTGGAAGTTGATGGCCACGATGATCTTCGAATCATGGGGGGTAACGAACGTCGGATGGATATAGGCGTTGGTATTCAGTGTTCTGTGATCCAGAAGCGCCTGCCCGGGCGTAAACGGAAAGGCCTTTGCGACTTTAGCGATTTGCACGGTATCTCGGACGTAAGCCGTGGCGCGCTCGGACTCTGTCAGAGGGATCAACTGCCCGGTAAGCGTATCCATTTTACTTTCTTCATAGCCGAACTTTGCCAGGGCTGACTGCCAGGCTGGCCAGTCCTTTCTATTGATGTAGACGTCGATGTCGCCGCGTCGGCCCATGACATGGCCTTGATGGATGCCCAGAGTGTAATAGGCCCCCTTGGCCAACAGCAGCGGCAGTCCTTCGTCGCCAGAGATGGTAGAGAGTAATTCAGTCGCCTGTTTCTGGTGGGTCCAGATGAGGTTCGCCAGCGCCGAAGAACTGGTGGGATTGCCCGTCATCAAGGCGTGCACGCCTTCTATGCGGGTGCGTTGAAAATAACTCTCGTCATGTTCAGCACAGGAATGTCTGAGGGGGGCACCTTGAACATAGGCGCGCAACAATTCCATTCCTGCCATATCGGCCTGTTGAACCATGGACTTACTCCCCTGTTGAACAAGTAATGTAGGTGACAAACACATGGGCAATCATTTGCGGTGATCCGCTTTCCCGGGAAACTGTCCAGCGCCAGACCTGAGCCAATCCACAGGCGTTGGTTTCTGTTACGCGAATGTTGTTGTAGTGATTACGGCTGCCCAGCCATTGCTCCAATATCTCGTGGGGGGCGGCCAGCCCTCTGGCGACACATTCACGAATGTGTTTTGCCTCGGGCAAAACTCGCAAAACCCTCTCGGCCGGGCTCGAGCCGTGCTCACCACGATGGGTCATCTCCAGTTGGTGGGCCATATAAAGGGTGTGGCGCAGAGCTTCTTGATCGAGTGCCGGAATCCGTTGCTGAGTCGATAGCCCGGATGCTGCCCGGTATTCATTGATCAAGTCGAAGAGGGCACTGGATCTGCAGGCGTCCGCCAGTGGCTCGACAGGCAATCCCAGTCCGATGACACTGACCTGAGACGATTTTTTTGCAGCCATTGCCATGCACTCAAGCTGGTAGGTGTCCAGCAGATGAATGTCATCGATCACGAATACGGTGTGCCGGTTTTGTACGTATTCTGCGGTATGCAAAAGTTGCTTGTGCATCTTGGCAAACGGCGTGTGGTGTGCCGCGAAACAGACCAAGTCGAAGTGCGGATGCAAGGAAGCCCATTGCCGCGCTGCATGGATTGCCTGGGTCTTTCCGGTCATGGGGGCCGACCGGATCAGCAGGTTGGCTCTGAGGTTGTGTTCAAGGTGCCGTATCAGCATCGAATCCAGGCTACTGTCCATAAGCACTTTCCGATCTCCTCGCGTACATCAGCCTGATCGAGCCGACCAATGTCAAAAACATGATCAAGCCCGACACCAGGGGAATATGGCTTTTGTCGGGCACAAGTCCGCTGACAACAAACGGCCCGGCCGCTTGGGCAATCATGCTCAGGCTCAAGTAAGTTGAAAAAACAGGGCCACGAGCGCTGCGAGGAATGGACGTCAGGAACGATGCATAAAGGTTATTGGTTACGAAGGCAAACAGAAGGGAGTTGAGCGAAATCGATACCACAATGACGGCGATGCTTGAGCTCTGCATCATGACAAAGGTCATCAGAAGGAGGGCGATTGCAGCGACATTGAGCTGATTGAGATAAGGCTTGTAGCGTGCGTTGATCTTTGGCGATACCCAGAACAGAAACGCGACGCCCAAGAGTGCGCGTGCCGCCCCGAAGATGCCGAAATATTCATCTTTCCATCCGGACACGCCGGTTAACCATAATGGAAAAGTCCGGTAGAAACCTTCATTGCCGATGGTCAGAAGCATCAACATGAGGATTAGGCAAAAAGAGGTATCGCTGAAGAAAATCCGTTCGGACAGCCGCAATTTTCTCGAATTTGCCTCGCCGTTTTCCTTTGCATCTTCGGTAATCTGATGATGGTTGGCAGAAATGAAAGACATCAGAAAAAATAGCGAGACAAGACAGAACAAAGTCGAGAACGCAAAAATAACCCGGTAACCAAGAGGTTCTATCGGAAGCACCAGAATGATGACGGACCCCAATACTGGCGCAAGACACGCACCAAAAGACCGAGCAGCATTGTATTTGGACATTTCGATCGTAAGATCGAGGTGACGACTAACGCTGGTGATCAATAAATCAACTGTTCGGCCCAGCGAACTGCCAGCGCCCGTTAACAATCGACTTGTCGTGGTCAGAAATAGCGAAGGCGTCAACGTCAGAACCAAGTAACTCAGTGCATGGAAGATCATCCCGGAACTGCATGTGTGTGCCGCCCCGAGTCTTTTAGTCAGTTGGCCCAGAAGATGGCCAACCGTTAATTGAACCGCAATGGGCAGTGCCAGTAGTAGTGATATGAGCAAGCTGTTTGAAGTGACATGGGATAAGTAAAGTACGAAGTACGCGCCGATGATCTGTCCGCTGGCACGGGAGAAAAAAGCATAGGTGTACAGCTGGTGTTTTTTATCCATAAATTGCTTGGTTCATCCCTGTAAGAAAATGTACTCGACACTGCCTCAATAAAGAAAAATAGGTAAGATCCAAAAAGGCGTCAAGCCGGGTGGTGAATTGACATTGAAGTGATGCGCGCCTGGCGAGTTACCATGGATAATAGCGAGCCTATAAGGCTACATTCTTTTTGAGGCATAAGAAGGTGTCTCATTAGAGTTATATGGTATTTGCAGAATCTCATAACTCGTCAACAGTTAAGGAGCCGCTCGGCTGAGCGGTGTAAATGATCATTGTCATGGAGAACACTATGAGTAAAGAACTTGAAAAAGGATGTGATGAGGTCGAAAACGAGATCCAGGCAGACGAAGTTCAAACTCCGTTTGGTCTGACGGAATGTATTGTCAGTCTCAACATTCCTTCGGATGTCGCCGATCAACGCTATGTTGCTATCGGCGGAGGGTGTGTCGGTTGTCATAGCTGAAATCTCTGATGGTGAAACCCGTTCGTCTTTTATTGGTAGTCGATGAAGGTGCGAGCGGGTTGTACCAGTCTTAACAAAATGGTCACGGGAGTGCACAGGTAGAGTATCCGGATGGTTACTTGATTTGCAGTTTGCACTCGCAGGTTTTCGACGCGAACAGGTATGTGTGTCGCAGAACCATAGACTATAAAATTGCTTGGATCCAATTTTTTTACATTTTTTTTGCCAACTAAATTGATTTCAGTGTTATTTAATTTTTAGGTTTTAGATGATGGCGTTTTGGAAAAAACCTTAAAAAATATGGATTTGCATATTTGCCGCAAGCTTGCGAAGAGTTGGTTTTTGCCAGGCGGTTGATTGCTGCTCGTTGACACGGCGGAGCAAGTGTTTACTTTTAGACCGGCAACAACAGTCACAAAAAAAGAAACTCACCTCACATTCATCAGGAATAAAATCATGACTGAGAATACAGCCGCTAAAGGTCTTGTCAGTGCTCAAGTTGAGGCTCAGGAACTCGTTCAGGGCGTTGAAACTCCTTTTGGAGAAAATATCGTCACCCACCTTGTTGTGCCATCGGATGTTGCGGATAAGCGTTATGTTTCCGTAGGCGGTGGTGGCGCTTGGCACGAGAAGGTCAAGTAAGTACCGGTGCGCCTCCTTTCCCCATGGAGGGGAGGTGCATTACTTGCCTCAAAAGGGATTTATGGAGGTTAGATGTCAAATTTTGATCTTTGCAGGATTTACCCTGACGCTCCGGATCCTGTCAAAGCCGGCTTTGCCGAACATGCATTAAGTGCGCGTGCGTTGCGCTATTGTCGCCCTGTAAAAATGGCCTCCAAAATTGGTTGGTTGTTTTATGCGCCCATAGACTTCGCTGTCGTCCTCAAAGAGGACCGAATTCTCTGGAGCTATGGAGCATTTACCGAATGGTATGTTCTGGAAAGTGCCCAACTTCCAGGGATGGCCGGTCTTGTAGACTCCCGGCTTGGTGCTCATCAGGGCGCGTCGCCTCCTTTTTTGACCGCATTGCCGGAAGAACGCTGTATTCAGATCTGGCTCGGTTATTCAGTACGCAGCTCGCAACATATTGCCTTGCAAGTAAGAGGGCCGATCAATCACCCGCAGCGCAGTGCCTATGAAGTGATTGAAGGCGTCATTGAAAGTGAACGATGGCATGGCCCGCTTATTACCGTAATAAAACTGCGTAAAGAAAATGAGCCCGTCATTTTTCGCAAGAGTACACCATTGATTCAATGTGTGCCGGTCGACGCGCGATTGTATGAAGCCTCTGCTTGCCAGTCGAATGTCATCGATGCTTTCGAGTCGTTTTCCGAAGTCGATTGGGGTGGTTTTTTTGGCACGCTGCATCGGGTCGGAGACGAGCCATTAAAAAATATCGCCAAACAACGAATAAAACAAAACTGACCACGGACTTGGGCAAGCCCAGAGAGGGGAACTCGATATGATCAATGGGGTTTTCAATAAACCAAAAATAAAACGAGCCATTGAGCAACTGAGCAAAGTGCTCGCATTGGCGCCTGATGACATTGGCTATGCCAGCGGTTCTCTATTCGATGGACTGGGCGACGAAGATTCCGATTTTGATATCTATGTGTTGACCACTGCAGATTCCCTGCAGCGACGCGCTGCGGATTTTGACAGCGAAAGAAAAAACGATCAGCACAATTATAAGTTTGGAATTCAGTACATCGAAGTCGAGGGTGTGTCATTCGATGTCGAGTTTCATGCCAAGGAAAACTTGCTGAAGTTGTTTGATTCACTGGACCGCCTCAAACCGATCAGTCGTCAGTCCCTGCATGAAAACTATCGGTCGTTGGGTGACGTCCCCAGGGACAAGGCTGTCGAAATCCTGCATCGCTTCAGAATCGGTAAACCGTTCTTCAATGAATCGGGATTCGCTTCAGTGAAAGCTCGATTTGACGAGGACGCGTTCTTCTCATGGAATGCGCTGTTTCATCTGATGGAGAGCGAGGATTTTGTCAAAGGAACCAAAAGAAGCCTGAAGGCTGAAGATCCCGAAAGCGCTTATTTAAAGCTGTGTTATTTCCTCAACAGCTTGGCTGATGCACAGATTTTTTTAGGCAGGGCCAGTTGTGACCGGTGGAAATGGCGACTGCCAAAACTTAGGACGATGAACGTTCCCCAGTTCCTGGCTTTTTATTTGTCTGTCCAGATTCCTCAAGATGTTTCGGCAGAAAATCTGAAAGTGTTCGTGGAAAAAAAGCTGCTGCAGGGAGTTTCCGTCGCCAAGGACATGAACGGTGAATTCAATGGATAGTTGCGTGAGGGAGCGCGTCTTTTCCAGCCTGGAGACGCAAATCAGCCAGCAGTTTTTTCCGATATTGAAAACCATGGGGGCATCCGATTCTGTTCTCAAAAGAATCGAGGGTGACTTTCTTGACTGTTATGAGCACTCGTCACATCTGGCGTTGTCACACTTGCGCCATGAACTTACTCGGACGGGGCTGCGCGATACCTGGAATCGGGTTCTCGATCACGCCCGCTCTGCTTATCTCGCCGAATTGATTGCGCCTCACGTGGAAGGGGTGACGATGGATCTGCTCTGCGGTGATGGTGCACTGGCTATCGAACTGGAGAAAATGACCGGGCAGCCGGTGCATTTGGTCGAGCGACCAAAAGATGTTCTTAACACTTGGCGACCCTGGATTGACAGAATTCGCCCATTCGAATCGATTGACGTGAGTTTCGAAGGCATTGAAGCCGATACTGTTGTGCTGTCCACCGTTCTGCATCATGAACAGTTCCCGCGAGACTTGATTCGCACGGCCGTTCAGAAGACCAAAAAAAGACTGGTTGTCATTGAAAACTGTATCGATGATGTATTCGACGCCGAATATCAGGTGTTCGTCGACCTTTTTTTTAACACTTGCCTGAATGAAACAAAACTCGATTCGCCCGGGGCTCATTTGCGGGAAGATGAATGGACCGCAATTCTTTATGAGTTCGGGTTCCGTCAGGTCGATGTCGTCGAGCGAACTACTCAAGTTCCAGGCATTCCCCTTTCCCATACTGTCATGGTCGCGAGTAAATGACGGCGCGCTATCTGGGGTTGAACGGCGAGCCGGTTACCCCGCAGGTGATTTCGCATGTGGCAGGTGTCGGCCTGATTCGGGGGGAATACCTGTGTCGATTGTTCGGTAATTACATTACCAGCGAACAAGTGCGAGACGGTATTCGGCACTACATTGGAAAACTTGGTGAATGTACACGAAACAAAGATATCTGGTACCGGCTCGTCGAGATGGAAAGCAGTGAAGTAAACACCTTTGAAGGGTGCGATGTGCCGTTGTATGAAAAGAGCCCAATGATGGGCTTGCGTGGAGCAGCCAGGGCCTTGCAGATACCCGCCACCTTCGATCTGGAGGTCAGCATGCTGGTCGAATGTGCAAAGGCAAATCGTAATTTGCATGTGATCATTCCTTACGTCACCTCGGTCGCCCAGTTCGAAAGGCTTGCCGCACGTATGCGAGCGCTTGGATTCTCTAACAAGATCGGGGCCATGATCGAGACGCCGGCAATGGCGCTGGATCTGGCGCAGTTCAATTCCGCAGAACTCTTTGTCGTGGGCTTGAATGATCTACGCAGCCTTTGCCTGGGTATAGCCAGGGACAGATTGACGGCTGATGTAATCCCTGGCTCGGTTATGACGCTGTTGAAGCATTGCGTGGAAATAGCCGCGGAAAAAAATATTCCTTTACATATCGCCGGTTATATCGGGCCCGATAGTTTCAAGCAGTTGGATATGGCGGGCGTAGATGCGGTGGTTGTGCATTACAGTCACTTGAAAACCGTGTTTCCCGATGATTTTTGTTCGCTAGATGGCGAACTGGACTATAAAAAAATCAAGAATGAGGTTCGTGCCCGAGTGGGTGACCCAGCCATTCGTTAATTTATTACCGGACAAAGGCATGAATACGGATATCAGCATAAATTACTTGTCAAGACTGTATCGTTTGATAATAGAAGAGCTGCGAGAGACGTGCTTGCGTCATGCAGAAATTTCGCATTCATTACTCGAGTTGGTTGAGCATGTTGTCCGCATTCACGATCAGTACTGGGGACGCCACCAGCATGGCGCCGATATCGGTGCAGCCGAGGAAGCCATGCTCTGGACAGAATACGAAACTGCAGCGGTAAACTTTGCCAATATTCTGAATGCCCGAGCAACCATTGCGACTTGTTATTCCTCCATGGACGAATACTGGCGCGATGCTCAGGCCCAGGCAAATGGCAAAAGCTCAAATACGATCTGGGACATTTACGAACATGGTTCGAGGCGACGACTGGAAGGCAGCTTCGCAGCAGTGCTGAATGTAGAGGCGGCACTGCTGCTCAATAGCGGAATGTCTGCCATCTCGGTGGCAATCAATGCTGTTGGATTGAAGCCGACGGATGCCGTGTTTGTCGGAAAAAGCTCCTATTTTGAAACCAATGAAGTCCTTGAGCATTTTGTAGATGTCATCGGCTGTCGGATTCATAGTATTGATTTTCTGGACATTCCGGCGTTTGAGTCTGCACTGCGCGAGTTTTCACCAAAGTTGCTCGTGGTGGAAACGGCGACCAATTGCCCGACACCAGAATCATTGCCGAATTTCTCTCAAGTGGATTTTGGGAAGAAGTGGCCAATGATCATTTGTGATCAGACTATCGTCGGCTTTCCCGATGCCGACGTTTCACTGAACTACCCGGGTGATGTCGTCTACTTGGCCAGTCTTTCAAAGTTTGTCACGAACAGCATCAGTGCAGGTTTGATTTTTGGCCGGGCTTCGAGCGTCGATCGTTGTCGCAAGATCGCCAGGTTTTCAGGACAGAATCTTCAGGAGCATGCTTTCAATTTCATCCGGCATTCGGATATCACCTGCGTCCACTACCGTATGGAGCTTCACCAACTGAACGTGCAGTTGTTCATGGATGCATTAACACAGGTTAAGGAGGAGCTTTCTCTGTTGCGAACGCTGGAGCGTGATTTTCTTGGCGATACTGCCAACGGTTCGGGTGTTCACGGTTGTCTGATTTTTTTTGCGCTCATACCTCGTCAGGGACAGGATTATTTTTCGCCCGAGTTAGTTGAGAGTCATCGTGCGGTCGTCTGCCAATGGCAGATGTTCAGTCAGCGTCATGGAGAAACATTTGATATTCGTTCCGGCTTTGGCTGGAGGAAAACCTCGATCCGCTGTTACGAAGGCAGTCAACTTAACCAGTCCAATGCTCCCTCCTACATGAGGATATCGGTGGGGCTGGAGTCTCGACGTGCCGTCATGTGCCTTGCTGCACAACTAGTCGACTCAATCAGGGAGGTAACTCATGGAACCATTTGATGTGCGCAGTGACGCTCATGCGACGTCTATCAATGAAATGCTCACGAGACTGTCTCCAGCATTGGGCGAGATTGTTTTCGAACCGTCAGGTCGTCATATGCGCGCCGAATATAACGTTGCGCAGGCCGCTGAAAAACTCATCGATATTCTGAATCTGCTCAGACGTGCGAGCCACATTATTGCTGGCTCGCTAGTAGCGATTCGCTCTTATGAGCTGGAAATCGAAGCGGCTCATCACCTCTATGCCTGTTCCCTGTCGGTCGAAAAGTTTCGGACACGATTGAGTGAACTCAGGATCGATAAAGACAGAATTGAAGAGTGGCAGGGTATTTCCGGGTTCGCCTCATGCACGACAGCCTTGAACGCAGGTTCGGATCTTGTGTTTGTCAGTGTCGTCTATCTTGGCTATTTCCGAGTGATTGAGCACAAAATCAGCGAGTACCTGTCGCTCAGTGATCCGGTCCTGGACATGCCATCCAGACAAATGCTTGTAGAAACACAGAGATTTCTAGAAGAAGCCCTCACGTGGTTTAAAAGTTCATGCTGTTATGCAGCGGGTGAGGTTTCTGTCGCCTGGAGTCAGGAGTTTGCCGCATACATCAGAGAATTGATCCTCGTCGAGTTACGCGATAAAGCCTCCGTGAAGCAATCTGCACCGGCCGGTACATCTGTATTGCGCCAGTGCAAGGCTCGGCGAGACCCGCGGCTGAAAGTGTTTTCGCACAGTCGCAACTATTCCACTGACGATCTCCCGAGTGCGGTGCCAGGTGGCAATCAGCGCGTATCGAGATTCATGGACACCTTTCGCACACAACGTGACGAACTGGATGCCATCGAAACATTTGCCAATGTGTTGTTCGACCTGGGGGGCAAAAACTTCGAGTTCGAATTGTTTCTGGCGCGATTGGTTTCCGATGAGGCACGCCACTCCGAAATGGGCCAGCAGTGGTTAAGCCGGTCGGGCTATGACCCCTTCGAAGTTCCCTGCAGCACAATTGGCATCGATGTACGGACAACCATGCAGCCTTATACGGCATTCGCCCAGATCAATATCTTTGGAGAACTTCAGCAGGTGGCTAGCCTGCGCCGCTTTTCCCTTGAAGCAAGGTTGTCGGGAGACGAGTTTTCCGCCAATGCGCTGGACTTCACCAATGCCGATGAGTTGATGCATGTCAAAGTGGGGCGGGAGTGGGTAAAGAGCATCGCGCGTTGGCAGTCAACTTCATTTGACTCGGTGCAGGAGACGGCACGCCAGGAAGCGATTGAGCGTCTGCATGAGTTAGGCGTTATCGATGAAGACTACAAGTCGACCATAACCGTAAAAGAAATGGCTGCAATTATCGGGGAGTAAATATGGATATCCTTCCGGATCTAAAAAGTATGGTAGGTCGCACGCCTGTTCTTAAACTTGAAAAATTCAGTGGTTCAAGACAATTCAACCTTTATGGAAAATGTGAGTTCCTCAATCCAGGCGGATCGATCAAAGACCGCATTGGTTTTCATATGGTTGAAAGCGCACGCGCCAGCGGTGTTCTGGCGCAAGGCGGCGTTATCGTAGAAGCGACAGCAGGCAATACCGCTATGGGACTCGCGATGGCGGCCGCTTATTATAATCATCCCTTGATTGCGGTGATGAGCAGCAAGATGAGTACCGAGAAGATCAATTTGCTGCGCACTTACGGTGCCAAGGTGGTGATTTGTCCGTATGCGGTTGCACCGTCCTCGCCTCAGCACTTCGTCAATGTGGCTAAACGCATAGCACGCGATCTTCCCAACGGCTGGTTTTGTGATCAATTCAGTAATCAGGCGAATGTCGAAGCACACTCTCTTTCCACGGGCCCAGAGATCTGGGACACCTTCGGCGACAAGCTCGATGTGCTGGTCTGCGGATTGGGCACCGGGGGTACGTTGACAGGAGTTGCGACGTACCTGAAACAACGTAACAGCCGATTGCGAGTAGTGCTTGCTGACCCGCAGGGCAGTACACATATCAATCATTTTCAGAAAGAACAGGTCGACGCCTCACCTTACTGGATTGAAGGCATTGGTGGGGACTTTCGACCTGATATCGCAGACATGTCGCTGATTGACGAAACCATCCTGGTGTCAGATGCGGAGTCCGTAGAAGCCTCCATTGATTGTTTCCAGAAAGAAGGCTTATTTGTGGGAGGTTCTTCAGGGACGATTCTGGCTGCGGCCAAAAAGTATATTGAAAAAAACGAAGGAACTGATCAGCGTATTCTGGCATTGCTTCCCGATGGCGGAAGGTCATATTTAAGTACGATCTACAGTCCACAGTGGCGGGCAGAAAAAGGCCTTGTCATCGGTTCTGATTTTGGCGAGCTTGAGTTTGTTCAGGAGTAGGCTATGTATATCACCGGTCATTGCTTTATTTCTGATGGTTGTAAGCTCTGGTCAAGTCAAGATATATACGGTGAAGGCGTCGGCTATATTACTTTTCCGGATTATGCGCGTGGCCATGATATCGGCTATCAACAGTGTTTTATTCCACGCCAACGCTCTGAAAGCCAAGAGCTTGCAGTCTCGCATTTGTTGGCTGATTGGTGGGTGCACTACGGCCCGGGAGATGAAAGAGCGCGGAAAGGCTGGGCGTATAGAAAAATGGGCATTTTTTCCAAGCTGTACGATGAGTTCTTTGCCACAGCCGAATCCCGAGGAATGAGAAATCCCTTGATCGAGAGAGACTCTTACCGGGGCTTCTCACATACGATGGTCGAGTATTCGATTGATACCTGGATTTCCCGAAATCAACCGGTGGAGCGCTACTTTCGCACCGTCCAGCAGGGCGTCAGCGCGATAGATACGAGGCAGTTGGCGCAGAATCTGGGGTTTATGGCTGATAAATTTGATATGGACGGTCAAGTGTTTCGCCATGACTTGAAAAGTTTTCAGGAGCGGGTAGGGCGCGCTGGAAATACCGGCGAGTGGGTATTGTTTGCTGGGCTGAAGAAGTTTGGGCTGGCTCAATCTCCCCAATCGTTAAGTTTGCTTGCTTCATGCATTGACCGTGGGCTGGCGCAGATATCGGATCAAGACATGACATCCATGTTGGGTGAATGCATCGAGTTTGTCCGTTCCCGTACCTTGTCCAATCGTATATAGGAGCGACCATGGACACGCTTGGACATTGTTACGTAGCGGAGTTAAGTGGAGAGTTTTCGTCGACGGATATATACACTCGAAAATTTCTGACGATGCTCATCCCGAATATCTTTCATTGCCATGACTGGGCTTATCAACACATTCTGAGGACCGCCAGTGCCTGCGCAACCAATGCTGAAAAACCACAGCCATTCCGAGAAATAAAGGCTCACCTGATTGCTGACTGGATCATTCATTACGGCAGCGACTGGTCGAAGCTGGAGAAAAGAAAATGTGGCTGGGCCTACAGCAAGATGGGGCTTTCGGCTGACGGATTTCGAGACTTTTATAAAGGTCTCAGAGGCTCCGGGTTGCTCCTTGACAGTGCCGAGCTACCAGAAGACTGGACCAAGAAAAGGCGCCTTGATTTTCATCACAGTGCTGTTGAGTACGCGTTGGACATCATCATCGCCGACCACTTTTCAAGCCCTTCGCACTTTGTAGCGCTACAGAAATTTTTCTCGGTCATCGATCCACCCGAGGACGAGGACCAGTTCCGCGCTCTGCTCGCTACGATGACCGACATGGAATTCGACTCTGACAGAAACATCGGAATATGGCGTGATTCCTTTCAGGAAACCCTCGACTCGGTACGGCTGGCGCAGCGCGCCGCAGATATTCCGATCTACGGCTTCGCCAAAAAATATGGCCTGGACATGAGCGATGAAGCATTGGCCCATTCGCGTGGTTTTTTGTACTCGATTGTCGATGAAATTGCACCGCAAGAGGCATTCGAGCTTTGCCAGACTATTTCCCGGGGCATCAGCCGAAACTTGTAGTGAGAGGAACATATGCCTACGCCTGACAAAGAACTGGGGCTGATTACGGTAACGCCGGATGCCATAAACCAGGATTTACTCAAGCCCATCCTTGAGGCTTTGAAAGATGCCGATATCTATGTGGTTGCTGCGATGTCTCATCGGTTTTCGATGCCACAGGTGCTGTTGCTCTACCAGGACCGCATCACCCACGACCGCGGGGAGAGCAGGACGCTGTCGAACTGGCTCTCACCTCGCTCCTTTACGGCAGGCGGTTCAGTCGTGCTGGCCGTCCGATCCCGTCAAGCCCGCCCGCAGGGACTTCAGCCTTACATTGCATCCCTCAAAGGCAGCAGTCGCATGGCTGAGCCAAAAGCCGGGAAACTGCGAGCACTCACCGCATGGTGCGAGCGCAGTTTGTCGGTGGTACACAGTCCAGACGACAACGAGGGTGTCGAACATGAGCTGCAGCTAGTGTTTGGTCCGGAGTTCATTGTCCGGATCAAACATCTGGCGGACGCCGCCCTGGACAACGATGCGCTCTGTTTGCTGGGGCAGCACGCCCGGGAGGAGAGGGCATCTTCGGTCTTCAGTGGATTACCGAGCATTCTGGCAAGAGGAGTAGCGTGTCTGTATGGCAGTCCCGTTTTCGCCAACAAACATCAATTGTTGAAGTTGATCGATGGATTGCGCCAGTTGTCGAAGGATGTTTCCCGGCAAGCGGCTCAAGATCAGGCAGGGTTTTTGTGGTCGGCCCTTGCACCGTTCAAGAAGGACTTCATCGCGCTGCATGAAAACAGCAAGGACGGAGTGATGGACAATGCATCGCTCAAGCAGTCTCTCTATCGGTATCGGTTGGTGTGCATGACCCATACGATGATTGCTGCATGCGATCCGGCGCTGTTCAAGGTCGATGTATCGCAAGAGCTATGCCATGCATTCGGTACAGCGGGGCTTGTCCTTGATCATTGGGAGGAACAGGCGCTGCATGTTCTCGCTGCTTATCACACGGTTACCGCTGGATGATTCGTCACGCCGGTCCTGTCCTTCACCTGGGACGTTGCCACTATGCGGGATGGTCCGACTGGTTGTTCCACATCCGGCACTTGACGCGTTCGCAGCGTGGTCTCTGTTCCCAGGGGCGTACGTTGTATTTTGATTCGCTGGCAGTGCTCAAGCGCAGACGCCGATTGTGGTGTCGGGAGGGAGCCAGATTGCTGGTAAAGGTACCTTCGAGGGCCGCCAGCTCTACTTCTGCTTTTCTGTCCAGAGAGGGATTCAAAAACGTAGTCGCGCTTTCGGGAGGATTTGTACCTGTCGAGTCCGCATGGGGCGACCGTCGGCAAGGCGCGTGGCCCGATGGTTGGCGCTGTGAACTGACGAATGACTTCACCGCTTCGGCCTTGCTGAAACGCTACCAGTGTTCGCAGCGCCAGTGCGGTTTGACGTCCGTGCCTTTGTGGTTGTTGAAGGATTGTCACCAGGGGCAGACATTGATACTGCGCACCCCTGAGGGAGAGGTCGCCGGGGGCGCCGCAGTGGTTTTTTTTCGAAACGCGACAGGTGCCCGGGACTTCCTGTTGTTTGGTGTGTTTGTGATGGCTGCGTATCGTGGTCGCGGGTTCGGTGAACGGCTGGTCAATCAAGTGCTCGGGTTATCGGAAGTCGTCCGAAGCCGCATGGGTTTTATCATGCTGGAGAAGGGCTCTGTCATTGAGTTCTACAAACGATTTGGATTCATGGCCGCTGATCATTTCGGCTTTTTGTACTGCGATGGATACTCGACGAGGGTCAGATGAATTTCAGATTGTCATTAAGTGGTGAGCTGCCTGCGCCAGCGGTCGCGAAGTTCTTTTCCGGAGTAGGTCTGCTGCGCAGCGAGTTTGTCCTGCGCAGGTATGGGGCCGGACTGAAGGAGCGTTCTGTTCAAGAGGCGCTTACCCGGTACGTGAGCGCGGTCTGCGAGTTGTTTCAAGGTAAGCCGGTCTGGTATCGCCTGGCCGACTTGTGGGCTGATGAGGCTGCTACGCTTACGGCGGAAAAGACCTATCTCGTGGAACAGAATCCGATGCTGGGTATCAGGGGGCTGCGGCGTGCCCGAGTTGATCCCGAGTCGTTCCGGATCGAGCTGGAGATATTGGGGGCGCTCGCTGCACGTTTCGACAATCTGCATATCATTTTTCCCTTCATCCAGGATCGGACCGAGTTCGACCATTTTGCGTCGGCACTCAAGACCATGCATTGGCCAAACAGGTTCGGGACAATGCTGGAAGTACCCTCCGCGTTGCTTGAGGTCGAACACTTCATCAACAGCGGTGCGAGCAATCTGGTGTTCGGTCTGAATGATCTTTCCTGTTTGACGCTCGGTCAGGATCGCGGGACCGATGCCATAAAATTGCACCCGGCTTTGTGGCGTCTGATTCATCTGGCAATTGCCGATGTTTCCGGGGCATGCGAGTACGGGGTGGCGGGCAAGTTTTCCGCGCCTATCCTGGAAAGGATCTGCCAGGAAGACGTGAATTATGTTTCCTTGCACTATGGTCAATTGCCGGAACTGTCGGATAACCCGGCGTTTCTGGACCTGGAAGATGTAAACCTGGTCGATCAGATCAAACGGCAGACTAATCAGGCCAAACGCAATTTAAAGCGGGAGATGTAGAGCGCCGCGTGAAAATCAAATCATGCCAAGCGGCTTGCATCGGCAGCATCTGAGGATACTTTTCCTAATTAAGGTAAACTGCCTGCCGCTGTTCTCTTGCAATGATTTTTTTTGGTACTCCCATGACTTTCGCCACCCTTGGCCTGATCGAACCCTTGCTGCGCTCCCTCGAGAAGCTCGGCTACCAGACCCCGACGCCGGTGCAGGCGCAAGCCATTCCGGCCGTGCTGGCCGGTCGCGACCTGATGGCCGCGGCCCAGACCGGCACCGGCAAGACCGCCGGTTTCGCCTTGCCGCTGCTGCAACTGCTGGCGATGGAAGGGCCGAAAGTCACCGCCAACTCGGTACGTGCGCTGATTCTGGTGCCGACCCGCGAGCTGGCCGAACAAGTCCACGAAGCCGTGCGCCAGTACGCTGAAAACCTGCCGCTGCGCACTTACGCGGTGTACGGAGGCGTCAGCATCAACCCGCAGATGATGAAGCTGCGTGGCGGCGTCGATCTGCTGGTCGCGACCCCGGGCCGTCTGCTCGACCTGTTCCGCCAGAACGCGCTGAAGTTCAATCAGCTGCAAACCCTGGTGCTGGACGAAGCCGACCGCATGCTCGATCTGGGCTTTTCCGAAGAGCTGGCGAACATTTACCGCGCGCTGCCTTCGAGACGTCAGACGCTGCTGTTCTCCGCGACCTTCTCCGATGACATCCGCCTGCTGGCCGGGCAGATGCTCAACGATCCGCAGAGCATCGAAGTCAGCCCGCGCAACGTGGCCGCCAACACCGTCAAGCAGTGGGTGGTGACGGTGGACAAGAAGCGCAAGCCGGAACTGTTCGTGCACCTGATGCGCAAGAACAAGTGGAAGCAGGTGCTGGTGTTCGCCAAGACCCGTAATGGTGTGGATGCGCTGGTCGAGAAGCTCCAGGGCCTGGGCGTAAACGCCGACGGCATCCACGGCGACAAGCCGCAAGCGACCCGGCAGCGGGCGCTGGATCGTTTCAAGCTGAGCGAAGTGCAGATTCTGGTGGCCACCGATGTGGCGGCCCGTGGTCTGGATATCGAAGACCTGCCGCTGGTGGTCAACTTTGATCTTCCGATCGTCGCTGAGGATTACATTCACCGTATCGGTCGTACTGGCCGCGCGGGTTCGACCGGTGAGGCGATTTCGCTGGTGTGCGCTGATGAAGTGAACATGTTGTCGGCGATTGAAATGTTGACCCGCAGCACGTTGAAGCGCGAGGTTGAGCCGGACTTCGTGCCGGAGCACCGCGTGCCGGACACCGATGCCAGTGGTCAGGTGATCAAGAAACCGAAGAAGCCGAAGAAGCCGAAAGCTTCCGGTGGTGGCGGTGGCAAGCGCAATCTGGGCAAGTGGGTGGACAGCGGCGAGACTCAGGCGCCGGAGCCTTCGATCAAGCCTGTGCGCAAGGTGCCGGTGTTTAATACCGGGCCGCGCAAGCGTAAGCCTTAAAGATTGCGTTAAAGATCAAAAGCCCCCTCACCCTAGCCCTCTCCCGAGGGGAGAGGGGACTGATCGAGTTGTTTTTGCGAGTTACGCCGACCTGAAATATCGAGTCGAACTCAGGTTATGAAAAGCACCTGATCGATGAATCCATAATCGACTCGGTCTCTCAGGTCGATGTATGACGCCAGACATCTCGGTCGGCTCCCTCTCACGGATGGAGAGGGGACTGATTGGGGGATGCTTCAGAAATACACCGACCTGATCCTGCTATACCGAATCCATAATCGACTCGGTCTTTCAGGTCGATGTATGACGCCAGACACCGGGGTCGGCTCCCTCTCCCTCCGGGAGAGGGCTGGGCGGGCGGCGTTCCGATGAGGGTGAAGGGGGACGACTCAAATCTCGCGTCTTAACCACTCCAAAACTCCAAGACCCGCCGCCCGGCCACTAGCAAAACACGCCGTCAGCAAATACCCCCCCGTCGGCGCTTCCCAATCCAGCATCTCCCCCGCACAAAACACCCCCTGCAACGCCTTGAGCATCAAGCGCTCATCCATCGCCTCGAACATCACACCACCGGCACTGCTGATCGCCTCATCCAGCGGTCGGGTTTTCACCAGCGTCAGCGGCAAAGCCTTGATCGCCCTGGCCAGCAACGCCGGATCAGCAAACGTCGCTGCATCAGTGAGTTCCCGCAGCAACGCCGCTTTCACCCCGTCAATCCCGACCTGACTGTGCAGATGCTTGGCCATCGAACGCGAACCTCGTGGTTTGCTCAACGCCGCCTGCAATTTATCCACAGGCCGGCCGGGCAGCAGGTCGATGTGAATGGTCGCGGCACCGTGCGCATTGATCGCCTCACGAATCGGCGCCGACAACGCATAGATCAGACTGCCTTCAATTCCGGTCGCGGTGATCACACATTCGCCCAAGCGCGGAACATCGTCGTTCAATCCGATGGCGATATTTTTCAACGGCGCGCCGGCAAATTTGCTGACCATCACTTCGCTCCAGGCCTGCACCTCGAAGCCGCAATTGCTTGGTTGCAACGGCGCCAGTCCTACGCCGCGTTGCTCCAGCGGCAGCATCCACGCGCCGTCGGAGCCTAGACGCGACCAGCTGCCGCCGCCGAGGGCGAGCAGGGTGGCGTCGGGGTTGAGGGTTTTCTCGCCCTCCGGGCTGTCGATGCGCAGCGCGCCGCTTTCATCCCAGCCGAGCCAGCGGTGGCGGGTGTGGATAACCACGCCGCTGTCACGCAGGCGCTTGAGCCAGGCGCGCAGCAGCGGCGCGGCTTTCATGTCGGTGGGGAACACCCGGCCGGAGCTGCCGATGAAGGTTTCGATGCCCAGCTCCTGAATCCACCGGCACAGTGCGTCGGCGTCGAAGGCGCGCAGCAGCGGGGCGATGTTCGGGGCACGTTCGGCGTAGCGCGAGAGGAACGCCGGGTAGGCTTCGGAATGGGTGATGTTCATGCCGCCAACCCCGGCCAGCAGGAACTTGCGGCCCACCGAGGGCATGCCGTCGTACAGATCGACGCGGACTCCGGCCTGGCTCAGCACTTCGGCGGCCATCAGGCCGGCGGGGCCACCGCCGATGATGGCGACGTGAGCGGGAAGGGCGGCAGAAGTCTGGGTCATGGCAGCGGCAATAGCGTGGCGGAATAAGCCGCGCATTCTAGCAGCAGCGACCATCTTCAGGCCTGATCAAAAAACAATCAGCGCGCTGCAGGCCGTGTTCAGCGTGGGCTGTAGTCCCTTTCACTCAGGTTATCCACAGGCCGTTCCACAGCCATTGTGGGTAACGCAGCACAACTCAATGACAACCCGATGACTGCCAGACGCGCTGCGCACTGTGATGCAGGATGCCGTGGCGGCGGGCGAGGGCGTGGCGATCCTTGCTGTAACCGCCACCGATCACGCCGACCACCGGGATGTCGCGACCCAGGCAGTGGCGCATCACGCTTTCGTCGCGGGCCGCAACGCCTTCATCGGTCAGTTGCAGATAACCGAGGGCGTCGTCCTTGTGCACGTCGACGCCGGCGTCGTACAGCACCAGGTCCGGCTGATACAGCGGCAGCAGATAGTTGAGCGCGTCATCGACGACTTTCAGGTAATCGGCGTCGCCCATGCCGTTGGGCAGCGGAATGTCCCAGTCGCTTTCGGCCTTGCGTGCAGGAAAGTTCTTTTCGCAGTGCAGGGAAACGGTGATCGCTTCCGGGGTGTTGTGCAGAATCCGCGCAGTGCCGTCGCCCTGATGCACGTCGCAGTCGAAGATCAGCACCCGGTTCACCCGGCCGCTTTGCAGCAGGTAGTGGCTGATGATCGCCAGGTCATTGAAGATGCAGAACCCGGCAGGGTAATCGTAGTGGGCGTGATGAGTACCGCCGGCGAGATGACAGGCCAGGCCATGTTCCAGGGCTTTTTCCGCCGCGAGAATCGAACCGCCGACCGCCCGCACCGTGCGTCGGGCCAGCGCTTCGTTCCATGGCAGACCGAGGCGCCGCTGGTCTTCGCGGGACAACTCGCCGCTCATGTAGCGTTCGATATAACCGCGGTCATGGGCCAGGGCGAGAATGTCGGCAGGGCACAGTTCAGGGCGCAGCAGGTCTTCGTCGCGGGTCAGGCCGCTGTCCACCAGGTGATCGCGCAGCAGGCGGAACTTGTCCATGGGGAAGCGGTGATCCGCCGGAAATTCCGGGCTGTAGTCTTCGTGGTAGATCAGCGGCAACGGCATGGTGGACTATTCATAAAGGCTGCAGGAAAGAGTGCAAAGCCTAACAGCGATGTAGACTGACGGCATCAAGCGGAGGGGCGGGATGGAACCGATACTGGAGCTGGAAAGCGCAAGGCTGCTGATGCGCCAATGGCAGGATGAGGATTTGCCGGCGTTCGCGGCCATGTGCGCCGACCCGCAGGTGATGCGCTACTTCCCCGCGCCCTTGAGCCGGCTGGAAAGCGCCGCGCTGATCGGCCGGGTGCGCGGGCATTTTGCCGAGCACGGTTACGGCCTGTGGGCGCTGGAGCGCAAGGACAGCGGCGAGTTCATCGGTTTTACCGGGCTCGGCGTGGTCGGTTTCGATGCGCCGTTCACCCCGGCGGTGGAAATCGGCTGGCGGCTGGCCAAGGAACACTGGGGCCTCGGTTATGCCAGCGAAGCGGCCTGGACCGCCCTGCGTTGCGGCTTTGACCGGGTGGCGCTGAATGAAGTGGTGTCGTTCACCAGCGAGACCAATCTGCCGTCGCAGAAAGTCATGCAGGCGATCGGCATGCACCACGCCCCGCAGGATGATTTCGACCACCCGCGTCTCGCGGACGGTCACCCGTTACGGCGACATGTGTTGTACCGCATCACGAGGGAGCAGTGGCTGGAAACCTTGCATGGATAAGCAGGCGCGGACGTTTACAATGGCCGGCACCCTGGGGGCGCCGGCCAGAACCTGAATCCCCCGCCGCAGCCAAGACTGCGCGGCATAGCTTTGTGTGAGGAGAGTCTGAATGAGCCAAGTGTTGGAAGATCTGGTGGATCTGCTGACCCTCGAACCGATCGAGGAAAACCTGTTCCGTGGTCGCAGCCAGGATCTGGGCTTTCGCCAGTTGTTCGGCGGCCAGGTGCTCGGCCAGTCGCTGTCGGCGGCCAGTCAGACCGTTGAAGAAACCCGTCATGTGCATTCGATGCACGGTTATTTCCTGCGTCCGGGCGATGCCAAGTTGCCGGTGGTCTACTCGGTTGACCGCGTGCGTGACGGCGGTAGTTTCAGCACCCGCCGCGTGACCGCGATCCAGAAGGGCCACCCGATTTTCACTTGCAGCGCTTCGTTCCAGTACGACGAAGAAGGCTTCGAACACCAGAGCCAGATGCCGCAAGTGGTTGGCCCGGAAAACCTGCCGTCGGAGCTGGAACTGACCCAGCAACGCGCGCACCTGATCCCGGAACATATGCGCGAAAAGCTGCTGTGCCCGAAGCCGATCGAAGTGCGCCCGGTCACTGAAAAAGACCCGTACAACCCGCAACCGGCGGATCCGGTCAAGTACGTGTGGTTCCGTGCCGACGGCGCGTTGGCCGACATCCCGGCGCTGCACAAATACCTGCTGGCCTACGCCTCGGACTTCGGCCTGCTGACCACCTCGATGCTGCCGCACGGCAAATCGGTCTGGCAGAAAGACATGCAGGTCGCCAGCCTCGACCACGCGTTGTGGTTCCACAACGATCTGCGCGCTGACGACTGGTTGCTTTATGCCATGGACAGTCCGTGGGCCGGCAACTCTCGCGGTTTCTCTCGTGGCAGCGTGTTCAACCGCGCCGGGCAACTGGTGGCGTCGGTGACCCAGGAAGGCCTGATCCGTCATCGCAAGGACTGGGCATGAGTCTGGCGGATGTGCGGCACTGGGTGTTCGACATGGACGGCACCCTGACCGTCGCCGTGCACGACTTCGCGGCGATCCGCGTGGCGCTGGCGATCCCGCCGGAGGATGACATCCTCACCCATCTCGCGGCATTGCCCGCCGAGGAAGCGGCGGCGAAACATGCGTGGCTGCTGGAACATGAGCGCGATCTGGCGCTCGGCTCCACCCCGGCGGTCGGCGCGGTGGAGCTGGTGCGCGACCTGCACGCCCGGGGTTATCGCTTGGGCATCCTGACCCGCAATGCGCGGGAACTGGCCCATGTGACGCTGGAGGCCATCGGCCTGGCCGACTGTTTTGCGGTGGAGGATGTGCTGGGCCGCGATGAAGCACAGCCAAAACCGCATCCCGGCGGTCTGCTGAAACTGGCCGAGGCCTGGCAGGTGCCGGCGAGCGAGATGGTGATGGTCGGTGATTACCGGTTTGATCTTGATTGCGGCCGGGCAGCGGGCACGCACACGGTGCTGGTGAACCTGCCGGACAATCCATGGCCGGAGCTGACCGACTGGCATGCGAAGGATTGTGTGGAATTGCGGCGAATGTTGTTCGCTTGAAAAAAAACGGGGGCTTCGGCCCCCGTTTTTTATTGCTCGAATATCGCTTTCTGGCCTTCCGGCGAAGTCAGCATGCCGTCGCCGTTATGCCCGACGCCGGGCACTTCGATCAGGCGCTGATTGACCCCTTCAGGGTGACGACGCAGCAAGTAACCGAAAAACAGCTTCCCGCGTTCCAGTCGATAAGCCCCCTGGGCTTTGGCGGCGCAGCTCTTGTCCAGCGCCGGGTGTTGCGGGTCGGTGTCCTGCTGGCCCAGCAGGTAAATCACCTCGCGTTTGACGTAACGGCCTTCAAGCTGCGCGGGCGATTGCCCACCCGAGTAGATCGGCGGGTCTACCAGACCGTACTTCCAGCGGTTGAATCCTGGGCACTTCGCATGATCGAAGGCCACCGGGCGTTGCTCATTGAAGTAGGCGTACGACGACGGGTTGGCCACCACATAACGCAAGCGAATGCCTTCGGTCTTGAGCGCCGGTTGTTCCTGGGCCAGCAGCGCATAACGCTGCACCACCTGAGCGCCGCCGGAGTGACCGAAGATCACGATCTGCTTCACGTCCGGAAACTGCTTGCGATCGCTCAGCCGCCCGACGATTTCGTCCAGTGCGGCGTAGGAACTCAGCGGGTTCGGCCCTGTGGATAACCCGCCACCCATCCAGTCGTTGCCTTGCCAGCGCAGCACGCTGGCGGGTAACGAGTAGAGCGACACATCGCTTTCGTTGAGAAACTGCGGGGCGATCACCAGGGTGTTGGCGGTTTGCCCGGCCAGTTCCGCCGCGACTTCGCCGCTTTTGCGATAGGTCTCGGCGTTGCGCAGGCGGCCATGAATGACGATCAGCACGCGCTCGATTTTCGCCGGCGCCGGGCCGATGCCCACCGCCATTTCGCCGGCCTGCAATTGCAGGCGCCCGGGACTGATTGCGTCGACGCCGGCCGCCTGGGCGGTGCCGCCGATGAACAGTAAAGCCAACAGCCATTTATGCATTTACAGGTTTTTCGCCGCAAAGGTATCGCACTGGCCGACCTGGCCCTGGGCGAATCCGGTTTTGAACCAGCGCACCCTTTGCGCCGACGTACCGTGGGTGAACGAGTCCGGCACCACACGGCCCTGACCCTGTTGTTGCAGGCGATCATCACCGATGGCGTTCGCTGCGTTCAAGGCTTCTTCGATGTCACCCGGTTCCAGCCAGTTCAGACGCTTCTGCGCGTTGTAGGCCCAGACCCCAGCCAGACAATCGGCTTGCAGTTCCTGACGCACCAGCAGACCGCCGTCACCTTCCATCTGCCGGCCTTGCTGGCGGGCTGCCTGAATTTTCGCCGAGACGCCGAGCAGCGTCTGCACATGGTGTCCGACTTCGTGAGCGATCACGTAGGCCTGGGCGAAGTCGCCGGCGGCCTTGAAGCGCTGGGCCATTTCCTGGAAGAACGCCATGTCCAGATACACTTTCTGGTCTGCCGGGCAATAGAACGGGCCGGTGGCCGAAGTCGCCAGACCACAGGCGGAATTGACCCGGTTGCTGAACAGCACCAGGGTCGGATCCTTATATTGTCGGCCGGCCTGCTGGAAGATCGCGCCCCAGGTGTCTTCGGTGTCGCCGAGGATCGAACGCACGAATTCGGCCTGTTCATCGTTGGCCGGCGGCGCCTGACGGGTTTGCGAAGTGGGGGCCGATTGTTCGGTCATCTGCCCGGTGAGCTGGCCGAGGATCTGCAGCGGGTCCTGGCCGGTGATCCAGCCGATGCCGACGATCAGCAGGATCGCCCCGAGGCTCAGACCCTTGCCACCGCCAAAGCGCATGCCGCCCCCACCGCCCATGTCATCGCCACGGGCATCGACGACGTTGTCACTGCGTCGGCCTTTTTTCCATAGCATGTGGGAATCCTCGTCTGTGCAGGTGGAGAGTGTGTGTGGTGATGAGTGTTGCTGGTGTGTGAGTGTGGCGCCAGTCCGGTCGTCCGTCTATTCGCACGCTCGCACAAAGGCCCGGCCTCGGGGTGACGAGGTCGGGCCTGTTATTGACGAGCACGGGCACCGGGAATTCAATCCGCCGGCGGATTTCTTTCGCCGGGACAGGTGTCAGCGGTCGAAGGCATCCCATACCGGCGCGAAGTCCGGGCTGACCTGACGTTCGCGCTTGGACAACGCGGCGATCATCGCCCGGTCGTCATCGTCCAGTTGAACATTCAGCGAGGCCAGGTTGGCCAGTTGATTGGTCTTGCTGCTGGCCTTGGGAATCGCCGCGACGTTGTCCTGATCCAGCAGCCACTTCAGCGCCACTTGAGTGGGTAGCACGCCGTGTTTTTCGGCGATCTGCTGAATCTGCGGAACCTCCGAGACCTTGTTGCGTGCCAGCGGCGTGTAGGCCGTCAACGCCAGATCGTGTTGACGGGCGTAGTCGAGCAGGGCGTTTTGTCCGAGCAGGACGTGGTACTCGACCTGAATGGCTGACAGAGGAATGCCGTATTCCTCGACGACTTTGCGCAGCAGCGGCAGCGGAAAATTCGCCACACCGATGTTACGAGCCAGACCTTGCTCCTTGAATGACGCGAGGGTTTCAAGGGTGCGCAGCAGGTCCCAGTCGCTAGTCGGCCAATGAATCATGAACAGGTCGACGTACTCGCTGCGCAAGGCCTTGAGGCTGCGCTCCAGCGAGTGATGCATGGCATCCGGTTGCAACTGATCCCACCAGACCTTGGTGGTGACGTGGATCTGCTCGCGGAGTGTCGGCGTATTCGCCAGGGCCTGTCCGACTGCGTCTTCGTTGTTGTAGGCCGCTGCCGTGTCGATATGGCGGTAACCGAGTTCCAGCGCTTGCTCCACGGCGCGGGTGCATTCGTCGCCGAGCATCGGCCAGGTGCCGAGGCCGAGTTTTGGCAGGTTCAGTCCTTGTCTGTTAACGATGTGCTGCATGGTCGATCTCCTGTTCGAAAGCCGTGACGCCCGCCATGTGCCGGGCTGCGATGTAACCGAAAGTCAGCGCCGGGCCGAGGTTGATCCCGCCCGCCGGATAATGCCCGCCCATGATGCTGGCCATGTCGCCACCGGCGGCGTAGAGCCCGGCGATGGGCTGGTCTGCGGCGTCGAGCACTTGCGCGTGCGGATTGACCTTGAGCCCGGCGAAGGTGCCGAAGCAGCCCGGCTGCACCTTCACCGCGTAGAACGGGCCTTGTTCGATAGGCGCCACGCACGGATTGGGCTGTTGTGCCGGGTCTCCCTGTTTGCGGTTGTACGGCGTGGAGCCGCGACCGAACAGCGGGTCTTCGCCGTGCCGGGCATGGTGGTTGTAGTCATGGAGAGTGGCGCGTAAGCCGTTCGGATCGATGCCGCATGCGGTGGCCAATTCCTCAAGGGTATTGCCGGATTTCAGATAGCCGCTGCGGATAAAGCCTGACACCGGCACCGGAAACGGCCGAGACATGCCCAGCCCGTAACGACGCTGGAACGCGCGGGTGCAGATCAGCCAGGACGCGACCTCTTCGCCTTCGGGGGCGGCGGCGACCATGGCGCTGACATAGTCGTAATAGCCGTTGGCTTCGTTGACGAAGCGCTGGCCGTTGCGTAGCACGCCGATGACGCCCGGTTTGCCGCGTTCGATGATGTGCGGGAAATGGCCGATGCTGCCGTCGGAATGTGGCACCTGCGAGACCGGTGCCCAGGCGACTGGCGAGGCCACATCGGTGTTGACCCGGCCCCCGACGGTTTCTCCCAGTCGCAGACCGTCGCCATTCACTCCCAAGGGTGGCAGCGCCCAATGTTCATGACCGGTGGGCGTGCGAGGGAATAACGCTTTGCGCCGCTCGATGTCGTTGGCAAATCCGCCAGCGGCGAGCACCACGGCTTTTCGCGCATGGACAGTGACCGGGCCTTTTGCGGTGTTCACGCGAGCGCCGGTGATGCGTGATTCGTCGCGCAGCAGTTCCGTCACCGGCGCCGACTCCCACAGCAATACGCCGAGGTCTTCGGCGGACTTCGCCAGCCGCGCCACCAACGCCACGCCGTTGACCAGTTGCATCGCCCGGCCGTGCAGCGCCAAGTCCAGCAGATGGCGAGTGAAACGCCGGGTCACGTGCCAGACCGCCGACAACGAGCGAGTCAGATTGAGAAACGCCGACAGGTCCGCGCCGGCCATGATCGGCATGCCCATGAACGATGTTTCGCGCATGGTTGTACGAAGACGCTTGAGCAGGCGCCCGACCTTTCGTCCGTCATAGGGCGCGGCAATTACCGAGCGTCCGCCGGTGCCGGCGCCCGGTGTTTCGCCGTGGATGTCGGCGATGGCGTTGCCGTCGGCAAATTGCAGGGCGGTGTGTTGTTCGAAGAACGCCGCCATGCGTGGGCCGGCCTCAAAGAAGGCGTCGATCATGGCCGGGTCGTAGTGCTCGCCGAGTTCGTGGCGCAGATAGGTGCGCGGCAGTTCTACGTCTTCCACGATCCCGGCGCGCCGGGCCAGCGGATTGCACGGCACCCATGCCCAGCCGCCGGACCATGCGGTGGCGCCGCCGAACACCGGATCCTTTTCCACCACGATGACCTTCAAGCCATGCCAGGCGGCGGTGACGGCGGCCGACAAACCGGCGGCGCCGGAGCCGACCACCAGAACGTCGCAGTCGATATCGGGAAGGGCAGGCATCCAAGGACTCCAATGCTGAGATATTTTTAGAATTTGGTTCCAGAAAATAACCAGTGCAGGCGAAGCAGATCAACCGACTGACGCGCAAAGTGGGCGGTTATCGGACGTCGGGTTCCAGATTTCGCATTCCTCGGGATGTCTTCTAGAATCGGCGAAATTTCACCGAGAGCGCACCATGGCCGGCAGTCAAATCGAACGGGTTTTCAGCGTGCTGGAAAGCCTCACCAGTGATCCTCGCGGGCTGCCGATGCAGGCCCTGGCCGAGCAACTGGACATTCCGAAGAGCGCGACGCACCGCCTGCTCGCCGAACTGATCCGCCTGGGTTACGTGCGGCAGAATCCGGAAACGTTGCGCTATCACCTGTCGACCAAACTGGTTGCGATGGGCTTCCAGTACCTGTCGAGCAGCGGTGCCGACATCGTGCAGCCGGTGCTCGATCGGCTGGCCCAGGAAACCGGTGAGCTGGTGCGTCTGGGGGTGATCGACGGCGAACGCCAGACCTGGATAGCCAAGGCCCAGGGCGCCCGCACCGGCCTGCGTTACGACCCGGACATGGGCCGCGATGCGCCGCTGTTCTACACCGCATCGGGCCATGCGTGGCTGGCGTGCATGAGCGACGCCGAGGCGTTGTCGCTGGTCGAGCGCCAAGGCGCGGAGGTGCCGGCGGATATCGGGCCCAATGCGCCGCGTTCCAATATTCAACTGCTCGAACGCCTGCGGGTGGCGCGGGAGCAGGGCTATGCCTGTGTGGAAGAAAGCTCGGCGGTCGGCACTTCGGCGATTGCTGCCGTGGTGAAACATCCTGCCGATGGCCGGGTGATCGGCGTGCTCAGCATCGCCGGGCCAAGCGCACGGATGCCGGGGGCGCGATTGCATGAACTGGCGCCGCTGTTGCTGACGTTTACCGAGGAGTTGTCGGCGGCCAGCCTGGCCTCGGAGTTGTTCGTTTAAGCAAAGCTGTGCGCTGTTCGCCCACTTTTCAGTCAGGCGGGTGTGAGAATCTGGAACCGGGTTCTAAATTGTTGATGGAGTGAGTTTTCCCACAACAATCACAAGAGGATCGCACCTTGAACCCGCCCCTTCGAATCGCCCTGATCGGCGCCGGTAACATGGGCCAGCAACATTACCGGCACCTGAAACATCTCACTGAGGCCACGTTGTGCGCCGTGGCCGATCCCGGCCCTCAGGCACCGGCCCTGGCGGCGGAGTGGGGTGTGGGGCATTTCGCCGATCACCGTCAGATGCTGGAGCAGAACCGGCCAGACGCAGTGATCGTCGCCAATCCGAATAATCAGCACGTCAGCACCGCGCTGGATTGCCTGGCTGCTGGCGTTCCGGTGTTGCTGGAAAAACCGGTGGGCGTAAACCTGGATGAAGCGCGGGAACTGGTGGCAGCGGTGAAGCGCAGCGGCGTGCCGGTGCTGGTCGGCCATCATCGGCGGCACAATCCGTTGATCGTGCGGGCTCATGAACTGGTCAAGGAGGGAGCGCTGGGACGGCTGACCCTGGTGACCGCGTTGTTCCAGCTGCGCAAACCCGACCAGTATTTCGAAACCGCGTGGCGGCGCGAAGAGGGCGCGGGCATGCTGCTGACCAATCTGATTCACGACCTCGATCTGCTGCGTCACCTGTGCGGCGAAGTACGTTCGGTGCAGGCGATCACCGACCGTTCGGTGCGCGGTTTTGCCAATGAAGACAGCGCGGCGATCCTGCTGCAATTCGATGGCGGAGCGCTCGGCACACTGACCGGTTCCGATGCGGTGGCGGCGCCGTGGAGCTGGGAGTTGAACTCCGGGGAGAACCCGGCCTATCCGCGTCAGACCGATCAGCCTTGTTACTTGCTGGCGGGAACGGCCGGTGCCTTGAGCATTCCGCAACTCAAGCGCTGGCAATACAGCGCTGATCAGGTGGACGCCGGGTGGCATGAACCGATGCTGTCGGTCGACGAACCGTTCACCCCTGACGAAGCCCTGCGATTGCAGTTGCAGCATTTCGTCCGCGTTGCGCGACGGGAAGTCGAACCGCTGGTGAGTGCCGCCGATGCTGCCCGCACGTTGGCGCTGGTCGAGGCCATCCGTGAAGCAGCGGCCAGCGGTCGCGCCACCGAACCTGCGCAGATCGAGGCTTGAACATGAGCGAGCGAATTCTGTCCCTGGCCAGCCTGACCGTGCTGGAGTTGTCGCCACCCGAGATGGTCGAGGTCGCGGCCCGTGCCGGTTACAGCCATGTCGGCCTGCGGCTTGAACCGGCGACACCCGAGGAATACCACTTCCCGCTGGTCGCCGATGGCGATTTGCGGCGTCAGACACTGGCGCGTTTGCGTGACACCGGAATCGGCGTGCTCGACGTGGAAATCCTGCGTTTGAAGCCGCAGACAGTGGTCGCAGATTTCGAGAAGCTGCTTAGCGTCGGCGCGGAGTTCGGTGCCAGTGAGTTGCTGGTTGCCGGTAACGATCCAGACGAACAGCGGCTAACCGATAATTTTGCGGCACTCTGCGATCTGGCGGCGCCCTACGGTTTGCACCCGCATCTGGAGTTCATGCCGTGGACCGATGCGCGCAATCTCGAGCAGGCGTTGCGCATCGTCGACAACGCCGGGCGCGAAAACGGGGCGGTGCTGGTCGATGCGTTTCACTTCGACCGTTCCGGATCGCGGCTGGAAGATCTGGACGATGTGCCAGCCTCGCGGCTGCGCTACGCACAGTTGTGCGATGTTGCCGGTCCGAGGCCGACGGACATGGCCGAGATCTTGCGTCAGGCCCGCAATGAACGACGGTTTCCCGGCGAGGGCGATTGTGACTTGATCGGCTTGTTGCGCAGTCTTGCGGCTAACCTTCCCCTGAGTCTGGAAATTCCCACGGTCAAATTGCTGGAGCAGGGCGTGAGCGGATTGCAGCGGGCGCAAATGGCGATCGACCGGACACGGGAATTGTTGGCCCGCCTTTAAGTCTGCTTCAAGGGGCGAGGGCGCACGCGTCCTCGTCACCGTTTATTTTTCATTCAGAGAGAGCCAATGACCGTCAGCACTCCGCTTTCCGGTGTCAACCAACCCTTCAAGGGGATCTTGCTGATTGTCGTGGCAACCTTCCTGTTCTCCAGCCACGACGCGTTGTCGAAATACCTTTCGGGTTTCTATCCGATCGTCATGGTGGTGTGGGCGCGGTATGTGGTGCACACGCTGCTGATGGCGGGGATTTTCCTGCCGCAGTCCGGGCTGCGCGTGCTGCGCACCAAGCGCCCGTTGTGGCAGTTGGCGCGGGCGCTTTGTCTGCTGGGCACCAGCCTGTTTTTCACCACGGCGTTGCTGTACATCCCACTGGCCGAGGCCACGGCGGTCAACTTTCTTGCGCCGGTGCTGGTGACGGCGCTGTCGGTGCCGTTGCTCAAGGAACGGGTGACGCGGGGGCAGTGGATCGCGGTGGTGTGCGGGTTTATCGGTGTGCTGATCATCGTCCATCCGGGCGGTGATTTGTTCACCCCGGCGATTCTGTTGCCGTTCTGTTCGGCGCTGTTTTTCTGCTTCTATCAGTTGCTCACCCGCAAGCTCGCGGAAATCGACAGCCCGACCACCAGCAACTTTTTCGCCGGGTTGTGCAACACGCTGGTGATGAGTGCGCTGGTGCCGTTCTTCTGGCAGGTGCCGAGTCTGGGGCACGCGCTGTTGATGCTGGCGCTGGGCAGTTGCGGGATGACCGCGCACCTGTTTCTGACCCAGGCGTTCCGCCATGCCGCGCCGGCGTTACTGGCGCCGTTCGGTTACTGCCAGATCGTGTTTGCGGGGTTGTTGGGCTGGTTGCTGTTTGCTCACACGCCGACCCTGATGACGGTGATCGGGATCGCGGTGATCTGTTGCAGCGGACTGGCGGCAGCGTGGCAGCAGAGCCGGCGCTGAAGACGTGACCGGCCTGAAATCAGGCCGGTCGGTGCAGGACGGCTTCTCAGTATTGAAGGGCTACTCGGTGACGGTAGGAATCTTGCGCGGTGCCATGAAGTACATCCAGGTCAGGGCAATGAAGTACATCGCCGGGATCAGGGTGAACAGCACGGTGTAGTTGTTGTTGGTGACGGTCAGGATGTGGCCGACGATCTGGGTCATGAACATCCCGCCGATCGCCGCGCACATGCCGCCGAAACCGAACACCGTGCTCATCATGTGCTTGGGCGTGTAGTCCATTACCAGGCTCCAGATGTTGGCGGTCCAGGCCTGGTGCGCGCCGATGGCCAGAGAGATCGCAGCTACCGCGACCCACAGGTTGGCTGAGCCGGCGGCCATGACCACACCGATGATGCAGCAGGCAAACAGGAACATCGACAGCAGCCGCGCCTTGATCGAGTTCATGCCGCGACCGATCAGGAACGAAGACAGAATCCCGCCGCCCACACTGCCGAAGTCAGCGGTGACGTAGATGATGATCAGTGGAATGCCCATCTGGGTGACGTTGATGCCCAGGTTGTATTGCTGATTGAGAAACGGCGGCAGCCAGTACAGGTAGAACCAGAACACCGGCGCAGTCAGCGAGTAGGCGAGGGCGAAGGCCCAGGTGCCGCGCATCCGCAGGATCTTCGAGAACGGCACGCGGGCCTGTTCCGGTTCGACTTCTTTCTGGATGTATTCCAGTTCCGACTGTTTGACGCTCGGGTGATCTTCCGGGTTGAAATACTTCAGGCCCCAGAACAGCAGCCAGATCCCGCCCAGTGCCGACATGCACAGGAACGCGGCCTGCCAGCCCCACACGTGAAGGATCAGCGGCAGCAGCATCGGGGTGAACATCGCGCCGACGTTGGTGCCGGCGTTGAAGATGCCGGTGGCCACGGCGCGTTCGCCGGCCGGGAACCACAGGCGTGTGGTTTTCACGCAGGCCGGATAGTTGGCCGCTTCGGTCAGGCCGAGGATGAACCGGCAGACCATGAAGCCCACCGCCGAGGTCGCCAGGCCGTGGGCGCCGGTGGCCAGGCTCCAGAGCAGCACCGCGCAGAAGAACACGCGTTTGACGCCGACCCGGTCGATCAGCCGTCCTTGCAGCACGAAGCCGATCGCGTAGCCGACCTGAAACCAGAAGTTGATGTTGGCGTAGTCCATCGCCGTCCAGCTCATTTCCTTGGCGAGGATCGGTTGCATGACGCCGAGGGCGGCGCGGTCGATGTAGTTCAGGGTGGTGGCGAAAAACACCAGCGCCAGCATGCCCCAACGGGTCTTGCCGACGGCCATGGCGCCGCGGATCTTGTCGCCGATGCCACCCGTGGCAGTGCTCATGGCCGGAGCCATGCGGGAAGTCTGTGAAGGAATCATGTGTTCCACCCGTTTTTGGATTTGTTATTTGGTGTGCTTTTTTTGTGCACGCTGCGACCGGTGGTTCAGTTCCGGACTCAAGGTGAGATGGATGTTGGGCAGTGGACGAAAAATCGTCAATTCGCCAAACCGGCATTGTGTTCGATAATCGCACGCAAAACTAACCGGGTAGTACACTTTAAATTGCTCAATGATAAACCGGGACCAATAATTCGCTCACCCTATAAAAGCGGCGCAATTTTCGTAGCCGACGTCTCCACCGGGAGTTGAAACATGCAGCGATCCATTGCCACCGTCTCCTTGAGCGGAACCCTGCCGGAAAAGCTCGAAGCCATTGCCGCCGCCGGGTTCGACGGGGTGGAGATTTTCGAGAACGATCTTCTGTATTACGACGGCAGCCCCCGGGAAATCCGGCAGATGTGCGCCGACCTCGGGATTGCCATCACGCTGTTTCAGCCATTCCGCGATTTCGAAGGCTGCCGCCGCGATCGTCTGGACCGCAATCTGGAGCGGGCCGAGCGCAAGTTCGACCTGATGCAGGAACTGGGCACCGACCTGGTGCTGGTGTGCAGCAACGCCTCCCCCGACAGTATCGGCGATCAACAGATTCTCATCGACGACCTGCGCCTGCTGGCCGAACACGCCGGTGCTCGTGGCTTGCGCATCGGTTATGAGGCGCTGGCCTGGGGCCGTCACGTCAATACTTATCAACAGGTCTGGGACATCGTGCGTCAGGCCGATCACCCGGCCCTCGGCGTGTTGCTCGACAGCTTCCATACCTTGTCGCTAAAGGGCGATCCACGGGCGATTGCCGAGATTCCCGGCGACAAGATTTTCTTCGTGCAGATGGCCGACGCGCCGATTCTGGCGATGGACGTGCTGGAGTGGAGCCGGCATTTCCGTTGCTTCCCGGGGCAGGGCGAATTCGATCTGCCGGGCTTCCTCGCGCCGATCATCCAGAGCGGCTACACCGGGCCGCTGTCGCTGGAAATCTTCAACGACGGTTTTCGCGCCGCGCCGCCTCGGGCCAATGCGGCTGACGGTCTGCGTTCGCTGCTGTATCTGGAGGAGAAAACCCGCCAACGTCTGGAGCAGGATATCCGTCCTGTGGATAACCGCGAAATCCTCTTCGAAACGCCGAAGGCCAGCGAATACAACGGCATCGAGTTTCTTGAATTCGCCGTCGACGAAGCCCTCGGCGCCAAACTGTCGAACTGGCTGGAACGGCTGGGTTTCGTCAAGGCCGGGCAGCATCGCTCCAAGAGCGTCAGCCTGTTGCGCCAGGGCGATATCAACCTGATCCTCAACTCCGAGCCTTACTCGTTCGCCCACAGTTTCTTCGAGGCACACGGCCCGTCGCTGTGCGCCACCGCCGTGCGGGTCAAGGACAGCGCCAGTGCGCTGGCCCGCGCCGTCGCCTATAAAGGTCAGCCGTATCGCGGACTGGTCGGCCCCAACGAGCTGGAACTGGCAGCGGTGCGTGCGCCGGATGGCAGCCTGATTTATCTGGTGGATGAAGAGGCGGATGTCTATGGCACCGACTTCAATCTGCTGCCGGATGCTGTTGCGCGCGGCGGCCTCAAACGCATCGATCACATGGCCATGGCGCTGCCGGCGGACAGCCTCGACAGCTGGGTGCTGTTCTACAAGAGCCTGCTGGATTTCGAGGCCGACGACGAAGTGGTGCTGCCGGATCCTTACGGGCTGGTGAAGAGTCGCGCGCTGCGCAGTCGCGACAGTTCGATCCGCTTGCCGCTGAACATTTCCGAGAACCGCAACACCGCGATCTCACACGCGCTGTCGAGTTATCGCGGTTCCGGGGTGCATCACATCGCCTTCGATTGCGATGATATCTTCGCCGAAGTCAGCCGGGCGAAAGAGGCGGGTGTGCCGCTGCTGGATATTCCGCTCAACTACTACGATGACCTCGCGGCGCGTTTCGATTTCGATGACGAGTTTCTCAGCGAGCTGGCGTACTACAACGTGCTCTATGACCGCGATGCGCAAGGTGGCGAGTTGTTTCACGTCTATACCGAGCCGTTCGAGGGGCGCTTCTTCTTCGAGATCATCCAGCGCAAGAACGGTTATGCGGGCTACGGCGCGGCCAACGTCGCGGTGCGGCTGGCGGCGATGGCCAAAGCACGCAGTGGCGCTGTTCGCCAGGCGAAGTTGTAGGAAATTCGTAAACGCGGGATTAAACACGGGTCGCGCGGCTTCCTTCACTGGGGCGCGCGGCCCATAATCGCCAGCCTGTGCAGTGATGGCCGTGAGCCCGCAATGACGATGACTTCAGAACTTTCCGCAGCCCCCGTTCTACCCGCGGTAGAGCCGCGCAAAAGTCGCAAGAACAACCCGGAAAAGACCCGCGAGAATATCCTGCAGGAGGCGATCGTCGAGTTCGTCCAGCAGGGGCTGTCCGGTGCTCGCGTGGATGCGATCGCCGAGCGCATTCACACCTCCAAGCGCATGATCTATTACTACTTCGGCAGCAAGGAGCAGTTGTACGTCGAGGTACTGGAGAAGCTCTACGGCGATATCCGCAGCACCGAGAACCGCCTGCACCTGGCCGAACTGCCGCCGGTGGAAGCGATCCGGCGTCTGGTGGAATTCACCTTCGACCACCATGATCGCAACGTCGATTTCGTGCGGATCGTCAGCATCGAAAACATCCACAACGCCGAGTACGTGAAGCGTTCCGACGCGATCAAGGCTATGAACAACACCATCCTCGATTCCCTCGGCGAGATTCTGCGTCGCGGTGCTGAAGAAGGAGTGTTCCGCGCCGGGCTCGACGCGCTGGACGTGCATCTGCTGATCAGTTCGTTCTGTTTCTATCGCGTATCGAACCGCCACACGTTCGGTGAGATCTTTCAGATCGACCTGCCGGACGAAAGCATCAAGCAGCGTCATCGCGAGATGATTTGCGAGTCGGTGCTGCGTTACTTGCAGGCGTGACCGAAGTCGAGGGGGCGTCGCCCCCTCACGGTTTTATCCATTCATGCTTTGAAAGTGCGCGAGCATTCGCTGCGCATCCGGCACCCTGCCGCTGAACAACTCAAACGCCTTCACTGCCTGAAACACCGCCATGTTGCCGCCATCCAGGGTTCGGCAACCCAGGGCGCGGGCGTTGCGCAGCAGTTCGGTTTCCAGCGGGAAATATACGATCTCCGCTACCCACAACTCGGGTCGCAGCAATTCCGTCGGCACGGGCATGCCCGGCAGTTTGGCCATGCCCATCGGCGTGGTGTTTACCAGGCCGTCGGCCTGATTCAGCGTGCTCGCCAGATCATGCCCGGCAACCGCCCGGCCAGCGCCGAAATGCTGGTTGAGGTTGTTGGCCAGGCTTTCGGCGCGTTCGACGTCCACATCAAAAATGCTCAGTTGTTGTACGCCTTCGCTCAACAAAGCGTGGGCCACTGCCGCGCCTGCGCCACCGGCGCCCATCTGGACCACACGTTCGCGGGCGACGTCTGGCAGGCCGCGACGAAATCCTTCGGCGAAACCCAGGCAATCGGTGTTGTGGCCGACGCGTTTGCCGTCCTTCAGCACCACCGTGTTCACCGCGCCGATGCCTCGGGCTTCCGGAGACAATTCATCGAGCAGCGGAATGATTGCCTGCTTGCACGGGAAGGTGATGTTCAGCCCGGTGTAGTTCATGCGTTCGGCGGCCAGCAGCAGGTCGGGCAGGGCGTTACTGTCCAGTTGCAGTTGATCGAGGTCGATCAAGCGGTACAGGTAACGCAGGCCCTGTTCGTCACCTTCGTGTTCATGCAGCGCCGGGGTGCGGGAGGCCTGGATACCGGCGCCGATCAGCCCGGCGAGTATCACGTTGTTGCGATTCATGCGGATCACCCCTTCAGCCGCTGGCTGAAATGTTCCAGGGCCAGGCGATAACCGTGGCTGCCGAAGCCGCACATCACCGCCGTGGCGATGGCCGAGACGAACGAGTGATGACGGAACGGCTCGCGGGCGTGGACGTTGGACAGGTGCACTTCGATCACCGGCAATTCGCTGGCAACGAGGGCGTCGCGGATCGCTACCGAGGTGTGTGTCCAGGCGGCCGGGTTGATCACGATGCCGGCGCAGCGTTGGCGGGCGCCGTGAATCCAGTCGAGCAATTCGCCTTCGTGGTTGGTCTGGCGAAACTCCACGGCCAGGCCGAACTCTTCGGCGGCGCGCCCGCACAGGGCAGAGATGTCGGCCAGAGTTTCGTGACCGTAGGTCGCCGGTTCACGGGTGCCGAGCAGATTGAGGTTCGGGCCGTTGAGCACCAGAACGATAGGGGGCATGGGGGCAAACTCCACTTATTGTTTTTGGCTTGGGCCGAGGGTTTCGACCTGTGGAGTTAAATTGTACTAGATGGTTACTTTAATCAATTGCTCTGCATCGACAGCCCTGTTTTGTGTGCGGTGATCGCACACTGGTGCAATTCAGTGCGGCAATTGTTCGACCAGAAAATCGATGAAAGCCCTGACGCGCAGGGGCATGTGGCGATTCTGCGGGTACAGCAAGGTGAACGGTCGCGAGCGTCCGCCGTAGGGTTTGAGCACTTCTATCAGCGAGCCGTCGGCCAGCTCTTTTTCGACGATGAAGCGATACGTTTGGAACAACCCGGCACCGTGCCTGGCCAGGGTCACGCCACCGAGCACGTCATCCGAGCAGCAGAAATTACCCTCGGCGAGGATTTCCCGTGGCGCGTCTTCGTCGTAAAACAGCCAGGTGATCCACCGCCCACTGCTGGGCAATTCGTACTGGATGCACTCGTGCTGTTCGAGGTCTTCGAGGGTCTGCGGTGTGCCGGCGCGTTTGAGGTAATCGGGGCTGGCGACCATCACCAGCGCAGCATCTTCCAGATGGCGGGCTATCAGGCCGGAATCGGGAATCGCCCGCACGCGGATCGCCATGTCGTAGCCCTCGCCGACGAAGTCGATGTTGCGGTTGCTGATGTGCATGTCGACCTTCACCTGCGGATAGCGCGCGCGAAAGGCCGGCAGCAGCGGCAGGATCCGATGATGGGCGTAGGTCGTAGGAATACTGATACGCAGGGTGCCGGATGGTTCCTGCTGCTGGCCCATGACTTCCCGTTGCGCTTCCACCAGTTGCGCAAGCGCCTGGCTGCATTCTTCGTAGTAGCGCCGGCCGCTGTCGGTCAGTTTCACGCTGCGGGTGGTGCGTGCAAACAGCCGCACGCCCAAGCGTTCTTCCATGCGTGATACCGAGCGGCTCACTGCTGCCGGCGTCACCGAAGCCGCCTGCGCCGCGCCGGTGAAACTGCCGCACTCGGCGGCCAGGCAAAACAACTCGATGCTGCCCAGCTGAAGATCGTCGAAGTGTCGCTGCATGATTGATTACACCGGGGAATGAGTCTTCGTATGTAGCAAATGCCTGGCCGCTGCGAAAGAACTGCTTACCATTTTGCGCGCGGCTTTCCTGAATCCCGCACTAGGCTCGAAAACGTAATGACCATTTGAGGCAGCAATGCCGATGGTCGGAATTGTCAGGGAATGGCAGTTTTCGTAACTCTTTAACCTAACGGATGGGTTAGCATGAAAGTGTGCAGTTACAAGGGATTTTCGGTGGTGATCATGCTGCGAGACGAACATTGTCCGCCCCATGCGCACGTCGATTCAGGTGCATGGAGTGCCCGCTTCAAATTCAGCTTCTGGCACAACGGCGTGGAGTTATGGGATGTGGTGCCCCTGTCGCGTCGACCACCGATTGCAGTGCTTGAGGGGTTGCGCCAATCGTTGCGTGAAACCGCTCATCTGCGGCGGGCCCGTCGGATCTGGTGGACTCGTCTGCAGACTGCCTGTCTCGATAACCAATGGTGGGACGGGGACTCGAACGAAGTCGCCGTCATGCGCGAAGTCACCAATGCGACCTTCAGAATCGGATCGGCGTATTACGAACCAGAAGAAAACAAAACCCTGCTGGCCCTGGTTGGTGCTCAGGAAGGTGTGGAGATCGAACTATGAAAACAGTAAAAGCCGGTTTGCATGCGGATCGACCGGTAACGGAAAAGCGTCTCGATGAAGCTGTTGAGCGGGGAGGGCTGCGCCGACGCAGCAGCCTGCAAGCCGTGTCAGTGGCCTTTCAGAAACCCTGCCTGGTGATTCACTTCGAGGACGACAGTGGCGTGCTGCTCCCAGTGAATCTCTACCGGGAATTCGATGATTTCGAACCGCAAGACTTCAGCGGATTGCACGTCGGCTTTGCCGGCACCGCGCTGTGCCACGACGGCAAGGACCTGCAGGTTTCCATCGCCGGCATGATCTCCGCCAGTCAGCCGCTGATGGCGATGGCCGCCTCGGTGATCGCTTCTCGCAATGGCCGCCAGAGCAGCACCGCGAAAGCTGAAGCTGCCCGGGCCAACGGCAGGAAGGGCGGGCGCCCGCGCAAGATCGATCCCGTGCCATGAACAGGCACAAAAAAGCCGTCGATGAGGACGGCTTTCTTGTTTCTGGCACCTGCGATTAACGCCGGGTCAACAGCACGCCGGATTCCATGTGGTGAGTCCACGGGAACTGGTCGAACAGCGCGCAGCGGGTGATGCGGTGCGTATCGTGCAGCTGGGCGATGTTGGCCGCCAGTGTCTCCGGGTTGCAGGAGATGTACAGGATGTTGTCGAAGCGACGGGTCAGTTCGCAGGTGTCCGGGTCCATGCCGGCCCGTGGCGGGTCGACGAACACGCTGCCGAACTCGTAGCTTTTCAGGTCGATGCCTTGCAGGCGACGGAACGGGCGAACTTCGTTCAGGGCTTCGGTCAGCTCTTCGGCGGACAGGCGCACCAGCGTGACGTTATCCACAGCGTTTTCGGCCAGGTTGCTCAGTGCGGCATTGACCGAGGTCTTGCTGATTTCGGTGGCCAGCACTTTACGCACGCGAGTCGCCAGCGGCAGGGTGAAGTTGCCGTTGCCGCAGTACAGCTCCAGCAGATCGTCGCTGCGATCGCCCAGTGCTTCGTATGCCCAGTTGAGCATCTTCTGGTTCACGGTGCCGTTCGGTTGCGTGAACGCGCCTTCCGGCTGGCGATAGCTGAAGGTGCGACCGCCGACTTCGAGCTTCTCCACTACGTAATCGAGGCCGAGTACTTCGCGCTTGCCCTTGGAGCGACCGATGATGCTGACGCCCAGATCCGCCGCCAGTTTGGTGGCCGCCGCGTGCCAGTGCTCGTCCAGTGGGCGGTGATAGCACAGGGTGATCATCGCATCGCCGGCCAGGGTGGTCAGAAACTCCACCTGAAACAGCTTGTGGCTCAGCGCCGCGCTTGCCTGCCAGGCCGCCTTCAATTGCGGCATCAGCTGGTTGATGCGCAGGCTGGCGATCGGGAATTCCTCGATCAGGATCGGCGTGCGTTTGTCGTCCTGGGAAAACATCGCGTAATGCCGCTCACCGCCCTCGCGCCACAGGCGGAATTCGGCGCGCAGGCGGAAGTTCTGCAGCGGCGAGTCGAACACCGTTGGCTCCGGTGCATCGAACGGGGCCAGCAGGTCACGCAAACGCGTGACCTTGTCTTCGAGTTGTGCGGCGTAGGCCTGGGAATCAAAAGTCATGCGTTGAACCAACCCAGCTTGATCACGAACAGAATCGACAGGATCACCAGCGCCGGGTTCAGCTCACGGGCGCGGCCGGACAGCAGTTTGATCGCAGTCCAGGCGATGAAGCCGAAGGCAATGCCGTTGGCGATGGAATAGGTGAAAGGCATCGCCAGGGCGGTGACCACGACCGGCGCGGCGACGGTGATGTCTTCCCAGTCTATTTCCGCCAGGCCCGAAGTCATCAGCACGGCGACGAACAGCAGCGCCGGCGCGGTGGCGAACGCCGGTACGCTGGCGGCCAGTGGTGAGAAGAACAGCGCCAGCAGGAACAGGATCGCGACAACGATGGCGGTCAGGCCGGTGCGGCCGCCGGCACTCACGCCCGCAGCGGATTCGATGTAGCTGGTGGTGGTCGAGGTACCCAGCAATGAGCCGGCCATCGCAGCGGTACTGTCGGCGATCAGCGCACGGCCCATTTTCGGCATGTGGCCGTCCTTGCCCATCAGGCCGGCGCGCTTGGCGACGCCGATCAGGGTGCCGGAGTTGTCGAACAGGTCGACGAACAGGAAGGCGAAGATCACGCTGACCAGACCGATGTCCAGTGCGCCCTTGATGTCCAGTTGCAGGAAGGTCGGGGCCAGCGAAGGTGGCATCGACGTCACGCCGCCGAACGGGGTGAAGCCCATCACGATGGAAACGATGGTTACTGCAAGAATGCCGATCAGCACCGCGCCGCGCACTTTCAGGGCTTCAAGGGCAACGATCAGGGCGAAACCGAGGGTGGCGAGGATCGGAGCCGGTTGCTTCAGGTCGCCGAGGCCGACCATGGTCGCCTGGTTGCTGACCACGATGCCGGCGTTGTGCAGGGCGATCAGCGCCAGGAACAGGCCGATACCGGCAGCAATCGCCGAACGCAGCGGCAGCGGGATGCTGTTGATGATCCATTCACGGATGCGGAAGATCGACAGCAGGAAGAAGCACACGGCCGAAATGAACACCGCGCCCAGCGCCACTTGCCAGGTGTGGCCCATGTGCAGCACGACGGTGTAGGTAAAGAAGGCGTTCAGGCCCATGCCCGGTGCGAGGGCGATCGGGTAGTTGGCAATCAGGCCCATGACCGTGGAGCCGATGGCGGCTGCCAGGCACGTGGCGACAAACACCGCGCCTTTGTCCATGCCGGTCTCGCCGAGGATGCTCGGGTTGACGAACAGAATGTAGGCCATGGCCAGGAAGGTCGTGACGCCCGCGAGAATCTCGGTCCGCACGTTGGTGTTGTGTGCCTTGAGTTGAAACAGCCTTTCCAGCATGTCTGCTCCCCGTGGCGCGCGTGGCGCCGTGAATGTATCGACCTCAACAGCAAAGCACAGACCGTCGCAAGCGCCTGGAAAATTGTGGTGGGCCGGAAAAAGCCGCGCATCATACCAGCAGCGTGAGGAAGATGGCGGATGTTGGTGTCGATCGTCGGCGAAGTTTTGCACCACGGCCAAGTACGCCATACTGCGCGCTGATTTTTCGGGGATGGATCGCATGAACATGGGTTGGATGAAGATCGCTGGACTGATGGCCTTGCTGCTGGCCGGTGTACCGGCGGCACTCGCAGCGTCGGCACCGCCATTGAGCGAGGTGAAAGTCATCAAGGTTCAGTCCTCGTCCTGCGGGCTCGAAGACATTACCGATGGCCAGGTGCAGACCCGTTGCGATCACAGCGCGCCGGGCATCAAGGTGTACGTGCTGGAAATCGGTTATGGCCAGAGCCAGCCTCAGGCGGCGCTGGACGGTTTCGAAGTGAACGGCACCCGGAGTCCGGTCTGTGCCTTCGATAACGGCAACCTGACCGAATGCACGCCGGGCGCGAAAACCGTCGGTTCGCTGTACACCTTCGATCTGGCGACTCGTCAGGAAGGCACCTTTACCTTCAGCAATACGTCGATCAACGCCCCGCGCAACACGATGTCGACCCAGCTTTACATCAAGTAACGGCTGTCGCCGAACAGGGCAGGGCAAAGCTGACTACGCTTTAAAGATCACCCAGCGGATGGCGCCCATGACCTTTAGAGCCCTGATTACCCTCGCCGAGGGCATCGATGATCTGCAATGCGTGACCCTGATCGACGTGCTGCGCCGCGCCGGCATCGAAGTGGTGGCGGCCAGCATCGAAGGCCGGCGCATGCTGACCTGCGCCCGGGGCACGCGACTGACTGCCGACGGCATGCTCATTGATGTGCTGGCCCAGACTTTCGACCTGATCGTCCTTCCGGGCGGTGCTGTCGGCGCGCAACACCTTGCCGCGCATCAGCCCTTGCAGCAATTGCTAAAGGATCAAGCCAGCGCCGGACGCCTGTTCGCCGCCATCGCCGAATCCCCGGCGGTCGCGCTGCAAAGCTTCGGTGTATTACGTCAACGCCGGATGACATGCCTGCCCACAACCAGCCATCAATTGTCCGGTTGCACCTTTTTCGATCAACCGGTGGTGGTCGACGGCAATTGCATCACCGCCCAAGGTTCCGGCGCCGCGCTGGCATTTGCGTTGACGCTGGTCGAGCAACTGGCGGGCAAGGCCGCCAGAGCGAAGGTGGCGGGGGAGTTGCTGGCCTGAGAAGGTCAGGCCTTCACCTCTTCCACCGGCACATGCATCCGGTCGCGGTTGGCAAGGGTCGGGAACAGTTTGATCCAGGTCCCGGTCACCACCAGCGTACCGATCCCGCCCATCACCACCGCCGGCACGGTGCCGAACCAGTGGGCGGTGAGACCGGATTCGAATTCACCCAACTGGTTCGAGGCGCCGATGAACAGGCCGTTCACCGCGCTGACCCGGCCGCGCATTTCGTCCGGGGTTTCCAGTTGCACGAACGAGGCGCGGATCACCATGCTGATCATGTCCGCCGCGCCCAACACCACCAGCACCGCCAGCGAGAACCAGAACGATGTCGACAGACCGAAGGCGATGGTGGCCACGCCGAATACACCGACGGCAGTGAACATCACCCGACCGACGTTTCGCTCAACGGCAAACCGTGCCAGAAACAGCGACATCATCAACGCCCCGACCGCCGGCGCCGAACGCAGCAGCCCCAGCCCCCACGGCCCGGTCAGCAGAATGTCCTTGGCGAACACCGGCAGCAACGCCGTGGCGCCGCCGAGCAGCACCGCAAACAGATCCAGCGAGATAGCGCCGAGAATGTCCGGGCGACTGCGAATGAAACGAATCCCCGCCAGCAACGAGTCCAGCGTCGCCTTGCCTTTGTTCAGCGGTGTTTGTCGCGCGGGCAGGTTGAGCATCAAGGTGCAAGCGATGACATACAGAATGACCGTCGGGCCATAGACCCACACGCTGCCGAAGGCATAGAGCAGACCGCCGAGCGCCGGGGCGACGATGGTGGCCGATTGCTGTGCAGATTGCGCGGCGGCAACGGCACGCGGGAACAGCGCGCTGGGCACGATGCTCGGCAGCAGCGCCTGGGTAGTCGGCATTTCGAAGGAGCGCGCGGCGCCCAGCAGGAACGCCAGAATAAAGATCATTTCCCGGGTGACATGGTCGGTGGCACTACCGATGGCCAGTGCCAGGGCGATCAAGGCCTGCAACGACTGGCAGATCGCCGCCACCTTGCGCCGGTCGTAGCGATCGGCAACGTGGCCGGTGTGCAGCATGAACAGTACGCGTGGAGCGAATTCCACCAGCCCGACCAGACCCAGGTCGAGCACGTTGCCAGTCAGTTGATAGAGATTCCAGCCGATCGCCACGGTGAGCATCTGAAAACCGCTGGCGGTGAAGATCCGGGCAAACCAGAACGCAAGAAAGGGACGGTGATGACGTAACAGCAAGGGCTCTTGGCTGGGCATTTGCGGGCCGGTCTTGATCGAGGGGAACCGCGAGATTATCACCAGTCTGTAACAGGAAGTTGCTATGACAAAAAATTTAGTTAGCCAGACATCGATTTTTCCGCGCCCGGACACCGAACCCGGCCACCGATGTATTTCAGAGCGTTGCCAAGGCTGTGAGGCAACTTGTCACGCGGCAAAAGACCACGCGGTTCCCCGTCGGAAATGGGACTACTCTTTCAACGTTGATTGATCCAGATCAAGACCCTTCGCGGAACTGATCAGGGACCCGTCGGCAGACTCCCTGCGTCGCGATGCCTGTAAAAAGAAGAACGAATCCGAGTTCGCCGCACTCCATACCCGTGGGGGCAGTGGTCCAAGGCCGCCAGTCTTGGAACCGTTATCTGATAGAGGAAAGCTTATGTTCGGTTTAGAGGCACTAGATCTCGCCCGAATTCAGTTCGCGTTCACCATCTCGTTCCACATCCTGTTCCCGGCGATCACCATCGGTCTTGCGAGCTATCTCGCGGTGCTGGAAGGCCTGTGGCTGAAAACCGGCAACGACACCTACCGTGACCTCTACCATTTCTGGTCGAAGATCTTTGCCGTCAACTTCGGCATGGGTGTGGTCTCGGGGCTGGTCATGGCCTACCAGTTCGGCACCAACTGGAGTCGCTTCTCGGACTTCGCCGGTTCCGTCACCGGCCCATTGCTGACGTATGAAGTGCTTACGGCGTTCTTCCTCGAAGCCGGTTTCCTTGGCGTGATGCTGTTCGGCTGGAACAAGGTCGGGCGCAAGCTGCACTTTTTCTCCACGGTCATGGTGGCCATCGGCACGCTCATTTCGACCTTCTGGATTCTCGCCTCCAACAGCTGGATGCAGACGCCGCAGGGCTTCGAGATCGTCAACGGTCAGGTCATTCCGACCGACTGGCTGGCAATCATCTTCAACCCGTCGTTCCCGTATCGACTGATGCACATGGCGACTGCCGCGTTCGTCGCGACGGCCTTCTTCGTCGGCTCCTCGGCGGCCTGGCACTTGCTGCGGGGCAAGGACAACCCGGCGATCCGCACCATGCTGTCGATGGCGATGTGGATGGCGTTGATCGTTGCGCCGATCCAGGCGGTCATCGGTGACTTCCACGGCCTCAACACGCTCAAGCATCAGCCGGCAAAAATCGCCGCGATCGAAGGCCACTGGGAAAACCATGGCAATGAGGCGACGCCGCTGATCCTGTTCGGCTGGCCGGACATGAAGGAAGAGAAAACCAAATACGCGGTCGAGATCCCGTACCTCGGCAGCCTGATCCTGACGCACTCGCTGGACAAACAGGTCCCGGCACTCAAGGAATTCCCGCCGGAAGACCGGCCGAACTCGACCATCGTGTTCTGGTCGTTCCGGATCATGGTCGGCCTCGGCTTCCTGATGATCTTCACCGGCCTCTGGAGCCTGTGGCTGCGCAAGCGCGACACGCTCTACACGTCGCGGCCGTTCCTGTACCTGGCGCTGTGGATGGGGCCGTCCGGTCTGATCGCGATTCTGGCGGGCTGGTTCACCACTGAAATCGGTCGTCAGCCGTGGGTGGTCTACGGGCTGATGCGCACGGCGGATGCGTCTTCCAACCACAGTTTCATGCAGATGAGCATCACGCTGATCATGTTCGTGGTGGTGTATTTCGCGCTGTTCGGTGCGGGTCTGGGCTACATGATGCGCCTGGTGCGCAAAGGGCCGAAGACCGACGAAGGCAAGGAAACCAACGACGGTGGTCCTGGCCAGAAACGCACGCCGGCCCGTCCGTTGTCCGCTGCCGACGACGATGGCGCCGAACACGACCGCAGCCTGACCAAGGAGATTTGAGTCATGGGTATTGATCTTCCGCTGATCTGGGCCGTGATCATCATCTTCGGGATCATGATGTACGTGGTCATGGACGGTTTCGACCTGGGGATCGGGATTCTCTTCCCGTTCATCCCAGGCAAAGTCGACCGCGACGTGATGATGAACACCGTCGCCCCGGTGTGGGACGGCAATGAAACCTGGCTGGTACTGGGCGGCGCGGCGTTGTTCGGCGCGTTCCCGCTGGCGTATTCGGTGGTGCTGTCGGCGCTGTACCTGCCGCTGATCTTCATGCTGATCGGGCTGATTTTCCGCGGCGTGGCGTTCGAGTTCCGCTTCAAGGCCAAGGACGACAAGCGCCACCTGTGGGACAAGGCGTTCATCGGTGGTTCGGTGGCGGCGACGTTCTTCCAGGGCGTGGCGCTGGGCGCGTTCATCGACGGCTTGCCCGTGGTCAACCGGCAATACGCCGGCGGTTCACTGGACTGGCTGACGCCGTTCACGCTGTTCTGCGGCGCCGCGCTGGTGGTGGCGTATGCCTTGCTCGGCTGCACCTGGCTGATCATGAAGACCGAAGGCAAGCTTCAGGAGCAGATGCACAATCTGGCGCGTCCTCTGGCCTTCGTGCTGTTGGCGGTGATCGGCATCGTCAGTCTGTGGACGCCGCTGGCCCACCCGGAAATTGCGACCCGCTGGTTCAGCATGCCGAATCTGTTCTGGTTCATGCCGGTGCCGATTCTGGTGCTGGTGACGATGTACGGTCTGATTCGCGCGGTGGCACGTAATGCCAACTACATGCCGTTCCTGCTGACGCTGGTGCTGATCTTCCTCGGCTACAGCGGTCTGGGCATCAGCCTGTGGCCGAATATCGTACCGCCGTCGATCTCGATCTGGGACGCCGCCGCACCACCGCAAAGTCAGGGCTTCATGCTGGTGGGCACGCTGTTCATCATCCCGTTCATCCTGGGTTACACCTTCTGGAGCTACTACGTGTTCCGCGGCAAGGTCACCCACGAAGACGGTTATCACTAATGGTGATCACGATGGCGCCGACCGCGGCGCCATCTCCCTCAACCGGAGGATGCAAGCATGACCGGCAAACATTCCCTGCACGACATTGAAGAAGCCGAAAAAAAGCCGCTGTGGCAGCGGCTCGGCTGGTTGGCCATGATCTGGGTCGGCAGCGTCGGTGCATTGTTCATCGTCGCCAGCCTGATGCGCATGTTCATGAATGCAGCAGGTCTGACCACGCACTGAGACTTCCCATCCCGCTGCCTTGCGGCACGGATTTTTGACCCTCCGACCGGAGGGTTTTTTTTGCCCGGATTATTTACGGGCCTTGAGGATCACGAATTTCGGCGTCGCTGCGACCTGCTCGACACCCCGGAACAGCCGCGCCAGTTTGCTGTGATAACCCAAGTGACGGTTGCCGACGATGTACAGCGCACCACCGACCACCAGCGCTTCGCGGGCCTGCTGGAACATGCGCCAGGCGAGGAAGTCGCCGACCACCTGTTGTTGATGGAACGGTGGGTTGCACAGCACCACGTCCAGCGACTGCGCTTCCTGTCCGGCCAGACCGTCGCCGGCGCGCACGATCACTTCACGTTCGCCCAGCGCCGCGCGCCAGTTCTCGGCCGCCGATTGAACGGCCATGAACGATTCGTCCACCAGCGTGTAATGCGCGTCGGGGTTTTGCAGGGCGCTGGCGATGGCCAGTACGCCGTTGCCGCAGCCAAGATCGGCGACCCGCGCAGAGCCGAGGTTTTTTGGCAGGTGCGGAAGGAAGGCGCGAGTGCCGATGTCCAGCCCTTCACGGCAGAACACGTTGGCGTGGTTAAGCAGTTCGATGGCTGGCTCGTCGAGGCGATAGCGGGTCGGGTAGGGCGAGACGGCTGGCGTTTTGGCCTCGGGCGTGGCGATCAGCAAGCGTGCCTTTTTCACGGCCAGCGAAGCCTGAACCGGGCCGATGTAGCGTTCCAGCAGATCACCGGCAGCGCGGGGCAAATGCTTGACCATCGCCGCTGCTACCACCTGAGCGCCGGGTGCCAATTGACCCTGCAGGCGAATCAGTTGTTCTTCCAGCAACGACAGGGTTTTCGGGACGCGGATCAGTACCCGGTCAAAGGGGCCGACCAGTGGCTCGCTGGCGGGAATGCCGCGCAGTGCATCGAATGCCTGGCCGTTGCGCAGCAGGTTTTTTTCAAGACCTTGAAACGCCAGGAACGAATCGCCGCTGGTGCTGACCTGCACCTTGCCTGACAGGCTGATGGCCAGCGCCCCGAAACTGTCGTTGAGCACCAGAATCCGCGTCTGTGCCGGCAGATTCTGTTCTGCCAGATGATTGAGCAGGTATTCGTCGGCCGCATCGAAGGCTTGCAGCGGTTCGTTCTGCTGTTCGGGCTGGCGGATCAGATCAAGTTGGGCGAACGGGGTCTCAAGCAAAGGCATGGGGCGGGGACTCTGGGTAATCGACGGATGGCCCGCGGCCCAGGGGTCGTGCGGCGGAACCGACCGAGTGTACAGCGGCGTGAGAGCTCACGACATCACTCAGGTAGGCTGTAAATAGTACGGTTTTTTTATTCGTAATTCTTGTCTGATTTCAGTGCGGTTGAATGGGAACGAACCCGCCCCTGATGGCGGCGGTGACGGCTGACATCTTGTTGCAGGCGTTGAACTTGAGGATCAGATTTTTGATGTGATAGTTCACGGTTCGCTCGGCCACGTTCAGAATCTGACCGATTTCCCAGGCAGTCTTGCCGTAGGCGCACAACCTCACAATTTCGAGTTCACGGGTAGAGAGGTGTACTGGCGGCGGCTTGCTCGGAAGCGGAGGGAGCACTCGAAGAAACATTTCACTCAAATGCTGCGTGATGAAGTGCATCACACCGTACTGATCGTACAGTTCCAATGCGAAGATTTCGCAGTGGGTGCGTGCCAGGCTGATGGTGCAGCACAGGTCGTTTTCTTCGTTGATATAAGACTGCGACCAGCCATGTCCCATACCGTGATTTTGAAGTGCATCCCACATTGACGGAGCTTTCGAGAATGCTTTCCTGCTCCAGAGAAACGGCAGCATGGATTGATGGCAATATGCTGTTATCGGATCATTGGTGCAGTAGTAGCTTTCGTATTCGTCATTCCAGGCTGTTGTGAAGTTATTGATATAGAACGGTTTGAATGACGGGGAGGACGGCCGCGAGACTTGAATGCCGCAAAACTGGAAACCAATGTTATTGGCGAATGTTTTCAGAATCGGAAAAGCGTTCTCGATTTCCTTCGCGCGCGTCAGCTGTTCTATCTGGTACTCCTTCCACCTTTCCATTTTGAGTTTTCTCCAGAAATCATTTTGCGAGGGGGTATCGTATTGGATCCAAGAAGGAAGATACGGAAATGAGTGTAGGACGTTTCCTGTGGGTTGTTTAAAATTTTTTGCTCTTGAACAGTGGCTTTATCCGGAATATTCATAACCGATTCTTTACATGTTCGTAATCATGTAAAAAAATTGATCTAAAAGTTAATTAGTGATTTCTGGAGTATTTGCACTAATCAATGTCATCACAAACTGTCAGTGTTTCTTCGGGAAAGTATGCGTAACACTGGGGTTCGTGTTGATGGAGTAAACCGATGACCGCCAGCAGCGAAAAATTCAGCCGCCAGACATTGCTCGACGTACAACCGCTGACCCCGAACCTGTTCACCCTGCGTACCACGCGGGATGCCGGTTTCCGCTTTCGCGCCGGGCAATTCGCGCGGCTTGGCGTGACCCGTGAGGACGGCAGCACGGTGTGGCGCGCTTACTCGATGGTGTCTTCGCCGTTCGACGAGTTTATCGAATTCTTTTCCATCGTCGTGCCGGGTGGTGAGTTCACCAGCGAACTGAGTCGGCTGAAAGCGGGAGATACCTTGCTGATCGAGCGCCAGGCTTTCGGTTATCTCACGCTGGATCGCTTCATTGATGGCCGGGATCTGTGGCTGTTATCCACAGGCACGGGGGTGGCGCCGTTTCTGTCGATCCTTCAGGACTTCGAAGTCTGGGAGAAGTTTGAACGAATCATTCTGGTCTACAGCGTGCGGGAGGCGCGGGAACTGGCTTATCAACAGCTGATTGCCGAGCTGACGCAGCGCGACTACCTGGCTGAATATGCGCACAAATTCCAGTTCATTCCGGTGGTCACCCGTGAGCCGTATGCCGGTGCCCTCAACGGGCGCATCACCACGTTGCTCGAAAATGGCGAACTGGAGAGGGTGGCAGGCGTCGAACTGACCCCGGCGCATTCGCGGGTCATGCTTTGCGGTAATCCACAGATGATCGATGACACCCGGGCCTTGCTCAAGCAACGGGGCATGGCCTTGAGTCTGACCCGGCGACCGGGGCAGGTCGCGGTAGAAAACTACTGGTAAGAAAACGGCGCCCTCAGGCGCCGTTTCCGTCTTCAAGGCCGGTTGTTCTGGGCCTTGAGCAGATCGCGGATCTCGCCCAGCAGTTCTTCTTCCTTGGTCGGGACCGGCGGCAAGGTAGGCGCCACGGCTTCTTCGCGCTTCAAGCGGTTGATGGCTTTGACGCCCATGAAAATCGCGAAGGCGACGATCACGAAGTCAAGAATGCTCTGGATGAATTTACCGTACGCCAGCATCACCGCAGGGGCATTGCCCTCGGCGGCTTTCAGCGTAATGGCCAGGTCACTGAAATCCACCCCGCCGATCAGCAGGCCGATGGGTGGCATGATCACGTCGCCGACGAACGACGAAACGATCTTGCCGAAGGCCGCGCCGATGATGATACCGACGGCCATGTCGACCACATTGCCTTTGACCGCGAAGGCCTTGAACTCGCTGAGCACGCCCATAGTTATTTCCTTGTTACAGATGAGTTTGGTGTACGCAGTGTAAATCAGCATAACGCGTCCTGCGCGCAACACCTTCTTACAAAGCCCGTTTTTATCGACACACCAATTCGCAATTAGTTTGCAAAGTGCCACTAATCGCGCGCGGGATACGCTGCAAGCCGCTGATCCTGAAGAAAAAATAATCAATCACGGCGTTGTGATCTTTCTATTTAGGTTTGGCGAAACGAGCTTCTAGCCTCTGTCTGGCGCACCTGGATGCGCCTCAAAAAAACAGAGGAACCTGAAATGAATTCCACACTTGGTTCAGGGGTTATTCCCTATCGCCGTACTGTCGGCGTATTGGCCGCCGGCCTGTTGACCCTCTCCGTGAACGCCGCACCGCTGACCCGTGACAACGGCGCGGCGGTCGGCGACAACCAGAACTCGCAAACCGCGGGCGCCAATGGCCCGGTACTGTTACAGGACGTCCAGCTGATTCAGAAGCTGCAACGCTTCGACCGCGAGCGCATTCCCGAACGCGTCGTGCATGCCCGGGGAACCGGTGCCCATGGCACGTTCACCACAACCAACGATCTGAGTGATCTGAGCAAGGCCAAGGTGTTCACCGCCGGCCAGGTCACGCCGGTGTTCGTGCGTTTCTCGGCGGTGGTTCACGGCAACCACTCCCCGGAAACCCTGCGTGACCCACGGGGTTTCGCGACCAAGTTCTACACTGCCGACGGCAATTGGGATCTGGTAGGTAACAACTTCCCGACATTCTTCATCCGCGATGCGATCAAGTTCCCGGACATGGTGCACGCCTTCAAGCCCGATCCGCGCACCAACCTTGATGATGATTCACGCCGCTTCGATTTCTTCTCCCATGTACCGGAAGCCACTCGCACATTGACCGAGTTGTATTCCAACTCCGGAACCCCTGCCAGTTATCGGGAGATGGACGGCAACAGCGTCCATGCCTACAAGTTGGTTAATGCTAAAGGAGATGTGCACTATGTGAAGTTTCACTGGAAAAGTTTGCAGGGCATCAAGAATCTCGATCCGCAACAAGTTGTGCAAGTTCAGGGCCGGGATTACAGTCACATGACTCACGATTTGGTAACAAATATTAACAAAGGTAACTTTCCCAAGTGGGACTTGTACATCCAGGTCTTGAATCCGCAAGATTTGTCCAAGTTTGACTTCGATCCTCTTGATGCAACCAAGATCTGGCCAGGTGTTCCAGAGCGAAAAGTTGGACAAATGGTCTTGAACCGTAATCCTGCGAATGTTTTCCAGGAAACCGAACAAGTGGCCATGGCACCCTCGAATGTGGTGCCGGGCATCGAGCCCTCGGAAGATCGTCTGCTGCAAGGCCGGATATTTGCCTATGCCGACACGCAAATGTATCGCCTGGGCGCCAACGCCCTGCAATTGCCGGTCAATGCCGCTAAAACCGCTGTCAACAATGGCAATCAGGACGGCGCGATGAATGCCGGTGCGAGCACCTCGGGAGTCAACTATCAGCCAAGCCGTCTGCAGCCGCGTGAAGAGACGCCAGGTGCGCGATACAGCCAGACCGCGCTGCAGGGCAGCACGCAACAGGTGAAGATCCAGCGCGAGCAGAACTTCAGGCAGGCCGGTGATCTGTATCGCTCGTTCAGCAAGAAGGAGCGCCAGGATCTGATCGAGAGCTTTGGCGGTTCGCTGGCGGGCGCCGATGACGAGAGCAAGCACATCATGCTGTCCTTCCTTTATATGGCGGATCCGGAATACGGTGCTGGCGTGACCAAAGTGGCCAAGGGTGACCTGGATCGGGTCAAGGCGTTGGCGGCCAAACTGGTCGACTGACAGCGACCCTTTCAAGCCCCGGCAATTGCCGGGGACTGACAGGTAGCAGCGCCGTGCGTCTGGCCAGCGGAGAAATCCGTTCCGGCGCGCCGCGCTGATCCGCGATGGCTGCGTTATCATCGCGGTTTTTGTCGGGGGTTCAGATGGCCAAGGCCAAGCGCATGTACGGCTGCACCGAGTGCGGCGCAACCTTTCCCAAGTGGGCCGGGCAGTGCGGCGAATGCGGCGCCTGGAACACCCTGACCGAAACCATGGTCGAGAGCGGCGGTGCGGCCGCCCCGAGCGGGCGTACCGGCTGGGCCGGACAGCAGGCCCAGATCAAGACCCTGGCCGAAGTCAGCATCGAAGAGATTCCGCGTTTCTCCACTGCCTCCGGCGAGCTGGACCGAGTGCTTGGCGGTGGTCTGGTGGACGGTTCGGTGGTGCTGATCGGCGGCGACCCCGGCATCGGCAAATCGACGATCCTTTTGCAGACCCTGTGCAATCTCGCCAAGAGCATGCCGGCGCTGTACGTCACCGGTGAGGAATCCCAGCAACAGGTCGCCATGCGCGCGCGCCGCCTGGGCCTGCCGCAGGATCAACTGCGGGTCATGACCGAAACCTGCATCGAAACCATCATCGCCACTGCCCGCCAGGAAAAACCCAAGGTGATGGTGATCGACTCGATCCAGACGATCTTTACCGAGCAACTGCAATCGGCCCCGGGCGGCGTGTCCCAGGTACGCGAAAGTGCGGCATTGCTGGTGCGTTACGCCAAGCAAAGCGGTACGGCGATTTTCCTGGTCGGCCACGTGACCAAGGAAGGTGCGCTTGCAGGGCCACGGGTTCTGGAGCACATGGTCGATACCGTGCTGTATTTCGAGGGCGAGTCTGACGGGCGATTGCGTTTGCTGCGGGCGGTGAAAAACCGTTTCGGCGCGGTCAACGAGCTGGGCGTGTTCGGCATGACCGACAAGGGTCTGAAAGAAGTCTCCAACCCTTCGGCGATTTTTCTCACCCGCGCTCAGGAAGAAGTCCCGGGCAGTGTGGTGATGGCGACGTGGGAAGGCACTCGGCCGATGCTGGTGGAAGTCCAGGCACTGGTGGACGACAGTCATCTGGCCAACCCGCGTCGGGTCACGCTGGGCCTGGATCAGAATCGTCTGGCGATGTTGCTGGCGGTGCTGCACCGTCATGGCGGCATTCCGACCCACGATCAGGACGTGTTCCTCAACGTGGTCGGCGGGGTGAAGGTGCTGGAAACCGCGTCCGACCTGGCCTTGATGGCCGCCGTCATGTCGAGCCTGCGTAACCGGCCGTTGCCCCATGACTTGCTGGTGTTCGGTGAAGTTGGCCTGTCCGGCGAAGTGCGCCCGGTGCCGAGCGGTCAGGAGCGGTTGAAGGAAGCCGCCAAGCACGGCTTCAAGCGCGCGATCGTGCCCAAGGGCAATGCGCCGAAGGAAGCGCCGCCAGGCTTGCAGATCATTGCGGTGACACGTCTGGAGCAGGCGCTGGACTCGTTGTTCGAGTGATCAGACGTCAATCAGCGCCCCGAGCTCGCGTTCCAGTTCGGTTTCGTCGGCCAGATTGAGTTCGATCAAGCGACGCAGGCGCTGAATCGACTCCAGGCTGATATGCCGGCACACGAAACCGAGCTGGCCGTGATCTTCATGAGCCAGTTGCACATCCATCTCAATGTGCACGTCCTCGCTCAGGTGAATCTCGACGAAAAAGTCCTGCTCGGAATTGCCCAGCCAGGGCTCGGGCCGCTCGATCAACAATCCCTTGAGCGACAGGTCGATCAGCTTCACCGGCCAGATGTATTCGCCCTGGCTCAATTCGGTTCTGGCATCGAACGCGATACGTTTGAAGCGGCGACGCTCGGACGGGTGCTCGCTCATGGCGCAATCCTCAGGAAGGTCAGCTGACTATAGACCCGACCGGCGGGGTGATGCCAACGAATGGACTGTCTAGACCAATGTCGGGGTATGGCCTTTGCCGCCAGTAGCGCTAAACTCGGGGTGGCTGTCTTTCTTGTCCACCCTGGCTGGAATAATAAAATGAAAAATAATAATAGCCTGCTACGCCACTTACCCTGGCTGCTGCTGGCAATCGTAGGAGCGTGCGCCCTTGGCGTAGTGGCATTGCGCCGAGGCGAGGCGATCAACGCCTTGTGGATTGTGGTCGCCGCCGTGGCCATTTATCTGGTTGCGTACCGTTACTACAGTCTGTTCATCGCTAACAATGTGATGCAACTCGATCCGCGTCGGGCCACCCCCGCCGTGCTCAACAACGACGGTCTGGACTACGTTCCAACCAACAAACACATTCTCTTCGGTCACCACTTCGCGGCCATCGCCGGCGCGGGGCCTCTGGTCGGCCCGGTACTGGCGGCGCAGATGGGCTATCTGCCCGGTACGCTGTGGCTGATCGCCGGCGTGGTGCTGGCGGGCGCGGTGCAGGACTTCATGGTTCTGTTCATGTCGACCCGTCGCAACGGCCGTTCGCTGGGCGACATGGTGCGTGAAGAAATGGGCCGTATCCCCGGCACCATTGCCCTGTTCGGCTGCTTCCTGATCATGATCATCATCCTCGCGGTGCTGGCGTTGATCGTGGTGAAAGCCCTGGCTGAAAGCCCTTGGGGCATCTTTACCGTGATGGCGACCATCCCGATCGCGATGTTCATGGGCATCTACATGCGCTACATCCGTCCGGGTCGCATCGGCGAGATCTCGGTAGTCGGCGTGTTGCTGCTGCTGGGTTCGATCTGGCTGGGTGGGCAGATTGCCGCCGATCCGGTCTGGGCCAAGGCCTTCACCTTCACTGGCGTGCAAATTACCTGGATGCTGGTCGGTTACGGTTTCGTCGCCGCTTCGCTACCGGTGTGGCTGATTCTGGCGCCGCGTGACTATCTCTCCACGTTCCTCAAGATCGGTACCATCGTCGCTCTGGCGATCGGCATCCTGGTGACCATGCCCGAGCTGAAAATGCCGGCACTGACCCAGTTCGTCGACGGCACCGGCCCGGTGTGGAAGGGCGGTCTGTTCCCGTTCCTGTTCATCACCATCGCTTGCGGTGCGGTATCGGGTTTCCACGCGCTGATCTCTTCCGGGACCACGCCGAAGCTGCTGGATAACGAAACCAACGCCCGTTACATCGGTTACGGCGGCATGCTGATGGAATCGTTCGTGGCCATCATGGCCATGGTCGCTGCCTCGGTGATCGAGCCTGGCGTGTACTTCGCCATGAACAGCCCGGCCGCCGTGGTCGGCGGTGACGTGGTGTCCGTGGCAACTGCGGTCAGCAACTGGGGCTTTGCAATTACCCCGGAAGCCCTGCAAGCCGTGGCGCATGACATCGGCGAAACCACTATCCTGGCCCGTGCCGGCGGTGCGCCGACCCTGGCGGTCGGTATCGCGCAGATCCTGCACAGTGTCCTGCCGGGTGAAAACACCATGGCGTTCTGGTACCACTTCGCGATCCTGTTCGAAGCGCTGTTCATCCTGACCGCAGTCGATGCCGGCACCCGCGCCGGTCGCTTCATGCTGCAAGACCTGCTCGGCTCCTTCGTTCCTGCTCTGAAACGTACCGAATCCTGGTCCGCCAACCTGATCGCCACCGCCGGTTGTGTGGCGATGTGGGGCTGGTTGCTGTATCAGGGCGTGGTCGATCCACTGGGCGGGATCAACACCCTGTGGCCGCTGTTCGGCATTTCCAACCAGATGCTGGCGGGTATCGCGCTGATGCTCGGCACCGTGGTCCTGATCAAGATGAAGCGCCAGCGCTACATCTGGGTCACCCTGCTGCCGGCCACCTGGCTGCTGATCTGCACCACGACTGCTGGCTTCATCAAGCTGTTCGACGCCAACCCTGCGATCGGCTTCCTGTCGCTGGCCAAGAAGTACAGCGATGCACTGGCCAACGGTCAGGTGCTGGCACCGGCGAAAAGCGTCGAGCAGATGCAGCACGTGGTCTTCAACGCCTACACCAACGCTACATTGACCGCGCTGTTCCTGTTCGTGGTATTCAGCATCCTGTTCTATGCGCTCAAGGTCGGCATCGCCGCCTGGGGCAAAAAAGAGCGTACGGACAAAGAATCGCCATTCCAGGCCCTGCCGGACGCGTAACCAGAGGATTGCAGCATGTTCAATGACCTGAGTCGCCTCGGTAAATACCTCGGTCAGGCCGCGCGCCTGATGGTCGGCATGCCCGACTACGACACCTACGTCGAGCATATGCAGACCAAACACCCGGACAAACCGGTGATGAGCTACGAGATGTTCTTTCGCGAACGTCAGGAAGCCCGTTACGGTGGCAAGGGTGGGCCGAAGTGCTGCTGATCCGCTGATCGCGGTTCAGCAGAGTTGAGGTGGGAGCAGGTCTTTCGGCCTGCTCCCATTTTTATTTGTGCAATTGAAGGAGATCGAGTTTGTCTTCTCCCATCCCGGTCACGGTGCTCAGCGGTTTCCTCGGCGCCGGCAAGACCACCTTGCTGCGCCATCTGTTGAAAGCCGAGCACGGCCTGAAAATCGCCGTGATCGAAAACGAATTCAGCGACGCCGGCATCGACACCCAATTGCTGGGCGACGAGCCGGTGCAAGTCATGACCCTGGCCAACGGCTGCGTCTGCTGCACCATCCACACCGACCTGACCAAAGTCCTGTATCTGCTGCTCGAACGGCTGGACAGCGGCGAAATCGCCTTCGATCGCTTGGTCATCGAATGCACCGGCCTGGCCGACCCGGCCCCGGTGGCGCAGACCTTTTTCATCGACGAAGAATTGCGCGAGCGTTACCTGCTCGACGGCATCATCACCCTCGTCGACGCGGCCCACGCCGAACAGCACCTGACCCAGACCATCGCCCAGGCGCAGATCGGTTTTGCCGACCGCTTGCTGGTGAGCAAGACCGATCTGGTGGACGAGGCTGCATTCACCTCGCTCAGCGAACGCCTGACCCGCATCAACCGCCGCGCGCCGATTCGCGAGGCGGAGCACGGCAAAATCGATCTGGCTGAATTGCTCGATGTGCGCGGTTTCAACCTGAATGCCGATCTCGGCGGCGGGGTGAGCTTGCGGCCCGTGAGCAAGGCGCCGTCCATCGACCGGATTTCCAGCCTGGTGCTGCGTACCGATCAGCCGCTGGATATCGATCAGCTCAGCGAGTTCATGAACGAGTTGCTGGAAGAGCACGGCAAGCAATTGCTGCGTTACAAGGGCGTGCTGAACATTGCGGGGGAAGATCGGCGGCTGGTGTTTCAGGGCGTACTGAAACTCTACGGCTTCGACTGGGACACCGAGTGGGCGGAAGGCGAGGCGCGGGAAAGCGTGATCGTGTTTATCGCCGACGATTTGCCGGAAGAGAAAATCCGGGCGGGGTTTGCTCGGGTCGTGGCAGGCTGAGGGATGTTCGGTGCCCGTGATGAAGTCATCGCGGGCAAGCCCGCTCCCACAGGTTAAGCAGAGGGCACAATATTTTTGATCACCTCAAACCCTGTGGGAGCTGGCTTGCCAGCGATGGCGATTTAGCCAGCAACACAATGTTCGAGGGCTTAACCCAGCAACGTCTGCTCAAGATGTTCCAAATGCCGATTCATCAACATACCGGCTCTGGAAACATCTCCACGCTCCAACGCCTCAACCAACGCCAGATGCTCCTGCCACGCGCAACAGTTGTGCGTCTGCTCAGTGCATCGCGCAATCGCCAGTGAGGTCAGCGGCACCAACGTGCCGAGAAAATGCGCCAACGGTGCATTCCGCGCCATTTTCGCTACCTGCAAATGAAACTCCCCGGACAAACGAATTGCCGCCCCGCGCCGATCTTTATCCACAGCCTGACGCTCCCGTTCGATCAACGCTCGCAGGCGCTTCAGATCTTCAGCCTGCGCATGCTGACAAGCCAATCGCACCAGCGTGTTCTCGGCCAAGCTTCGGGCGTGCAGTGCCTGACGTGTCTGCTCGGCATCCGGCGCGGCCACTCGCGGCCGGTGGTTGGCCCGTAGCACGATGATCTGTTCGTGGGACAACTGGGTCAGCACCCGACGCACATCGGCGCGGCTGACACCGAACATCTGCTTGAGACTTTCTTCGGTGAAACGGCTGGCGGCATCGATGCGCTGTTCGAGGATTGCGTCGAACAGGCGCGGATACAGATCGTCCACCGGCGCGTGCAGGCGGGAGAAGGGCAGGGCCGCCGAGGTCGGGCGAGGGTGCGACGGCGTGGCAAGACTGTTCATGGCCGGTCTCCAGTGTGAGGCGTTTCAGTGGCTCAGGTTGTCATCCGGGATGTTCAGTTCGATGCCCATCCGCTGGCCTTCACGCAGGATGTGCCGGCGCATTTCGGCGCTGGCCTGGGCGCTGTTCTTGCTGCGGATCGCGCGCACCACGGCTTCGTTTTCCTCAAGGCGTTCGGCCAGATGCTCCGGCGAATTGCGCAGTACCTCGGCGCTTTGCTTGAGGGCGTTGCTGGTCTGTTGCACCACGCTCTGGAAAATCGGGTTCGAGGTCAGGGTGAACAGCTCTTCATGGAACGCGATGTAGGCACTGACCCCGGCTTCGCTGTCGCCGGCTTCGAGGGCTTCGCGCATGTCCATCAGGGTCAGGCGCAACTGGCCGACTTCCTTGCTGCTGATCGACTGCGCCACCAGACCGACAATGAACGGTTCGAGGGTGTAGCGCAGTTGCAGCACGTCTTCGAGGCTGGCGCCGGCCACTGCGCTGTCGTGGCTTTGGTTGTCACTGGTCTGGGCGTCGAGGACCACCACGCCTTTGCCCGGCATCGAACGCACCAGGCCGAGGGTTTCCAGCACGATCACCGCTTCGCGCAGGCTCGGGCGGCTGATGCCCAGTTGCTCGGCCAGTTCACGCTGACCCGGCAGCATCTCGCCGGAGCGCCACTGACCACGTGCCAGCGCGGCCCGGAGTTTTTCCACCACTGAGTTGACGACGGTTGAGGTAGTAATCACGTGTTCGCTCCATGTGCCGTGCCTGCATTGGCGCAGGCACGGCGCTCATTCAGAATTCTTTGGCCGCCGCTTGAGCGACCGTTTTTCTCGGCTGAAAGTTATAGCCCTGCTCGCCGTTGAGCACCTTGTTCGCCCGCTGCACGTCGATGTCCTTTTCCCAACGGGCGATGGCCACGGTGGCGACGCAGTTGCCGATCAGGTTGGTCAGCGCCCGGCCGATGCCCATGAACCAGTCCACCGCCAACACCAGCACCAGACCGACCACCGGAATCGCCGGGATGGCTGTCAGCGTGGCCGCCAGAATCACCAGCGCCGAACCGGGAATGCCGTGGGCGCCTTTGGAGGTAATCAGCGATACCAGCAAAATCGTCAGCAGATCGGTCATGGCCAGCGGCGTGCCCGTGGCGTTGGCGATGAACACGATGGCCAGGGTCAGGTAGATCGAAAAGCCGTCGAGGTTGAACGAGTAACCGGTTGGAATCACCAGCCCGACGGTCGAGCTGCCGATGCCCAGGTGTTCAAGCTTGCGCATGATCTGCGGCAGCACGGCGTCGGAGGAGGCGGTGCCCATGACGATCAGCAGTTCTTCACGCAGGTACTTGAGTAGCGGCCACATGCGCAGGCCGGACAGACGCATTACCAGACCGAGAATCAGCGCGACGAAGGCGATGCAGGTCAGGTAGAACAAGCCGACCAGGCTGCCCAGGTGTTGCAGCGAATCGAGGCCATATTTGCTGGTGGTGAAGGCGATGGCGCCGAACACGCCGATCGGCGCCAGACGCACGATCATGCCCATGATCCGGAAGATCACATGGCTCAGCTCGTTGATCAGCCGCGAGATCCCGGAAGCCGCTTCGCCCACCAGATTCAACGCGCTGCCGAACAGCACCGAGAACAACAGCACTTGCAGGATGTTGTTGTCAGCGAAAGCGCCGAGTACCGAAGTCGGGATCAGGTCCATCAGGAACTGAGTAGTGGTGTGCATGTGCTGACCGCGTTCGGCGATGTCGCCCATGTCGGCGGCGGACAGTTGCTCCAGATGGATATTGGCGCCGCTGCCGATCCCGGTGCTGAACGCGAACACCAGACCGATCACCAGTGCGATGGTGGTCAGCACTTCGAAGTAGATCACCGACTTGAGGCCGATGCGCCCGACCTTCTTCAGGTCGCCGGCGCCGCTGATGCCGCTGACCACCACGCAGAACACGATCAGGCCGATGAGCATCTTGATCAGTTTGATGAAACCGTCGCCGAGCGGTTTGAGCTGGGCCGAGTATTCAGGGAGGGTCAGCCCGCAGACGATGCCGAGCACCAGTCCGAGAACCACTTGGAGGAAGATTGAACGCGAGCACCATCTGAGCATGGGAGGAATCCTGGTCGGTGTCCTGGCTGCCGTGCGCGGGGCGCATCAGATTCAGGACTTAATTATTGTGGTCTTACCGGTATGTCCAGTGCGGGTGCAGTCTAGGCGCTGTTTTTCTCCGGCTGCAAGTGAAAAATCAGTAATTGGCATGACCGGTCTGACCAGTGGCGGTCAGGGGCTCATTTTCCATGCGCAGAAGGGCTGAAGGGTTTGACGATCAGGTGCAGGGATCGGGAATGTTGGTTATCAGTGGCACTGCAGAGTTCTGAAGTGATTGGAGTTACGGGTTTTTGACGATGGAGAAAGTTATGACTTGCAGTGCATCTGGGGGCAGCCTGTTTCTGTGTAGCCAATCATTTAGTTGATCGGCTACACAATAAAATTTGAGGGATCAGATTTCCTCAGGCTGATCAGTGAAAGAGGCGTTTCGCTCAAGAATTTTAAAATGGAATTTAAATGGTTTTCCGCCTTTGTCGGCGAAGTAAGTGAACTTGGAGTCGTGGAGCTGGTGTGTGTGCAACAAACCTGGCGATCCTGAGACTTGTAGGTATGCCTCCAGCCTGTCTGATTCATGGGCGTCAATTGAAAGTGTGTTGCCCTGTTTGCCTATAAGTTGATAAACGTTCGATCCTTCGGGTGCAAAGGCTCCCAGTATTCCGTTTTTATCAAGGCTCAGACATTTTCCGTAATAGGGCCCGGGGGTTCGAATATAGAGCCTGTATCCTCGGTCGGTATGTCTGAAATACAGGGTCAGACGGGGTTCCGGGCGAAAGCCCAAGAGATGTGAGTCATCACGTGATTGCGGCCTTCCAGTGAAGTGCCCGCCACTGAACAGGGGAGAGGTTACAGTCGCTTGCTTGCCATTTACCACGTCAAGAAAGTGCACCAGATTAGTTTGGATGCCAATGGTTGCAATAAAGGATTTTTGTCGGTCGGTACTCATGTTGCTCTCTCAATATCCATTTGATTCTTTTTGAGGCAGGAGCTTATTTGCTCATGCGCAGGGTATGAATAATGTGCTGTTTGAGAGTCATGTGTGGAGGGTATATGTGCATCAAATTGTTTGATGGTTCTAATGCTGTTTGGCGCAGCAGTTTTTCGGTTCTGAAAACTTTATGTATCCTTCGCTTGTTATGTGCGCAAAAAAAAAGCCCGATCATTGAAGATCGGGCTTTTTTGTCAACGGTAGTGCGAGCCTATTAAGCCCCGTATACCGGCAGTTTCTTGCAGATGGCTTTGACTTTCTCACGAACGGCGTCGATTACCGCTTCGTTGTTCAGGTCAGCCAGGATGTCGCAGATCCAGCCAGCCAGCTCTTTGCACTCAGCCTCTTTGAAGCCGCGAGTGGTCACAGCCGGAGTACCGAAGCGCAGGCCGGAGGTGACGAACGGGGAGCGTGGGTCGTTTGGTACGGAGTTCTTGTTCACGGTGATGAACGCTTTGCCCAGAGCGGCGTCGGCGTCTTTACCGGAGATTTCCTGCTTGATCAGCGACAGCAGGAACAGGTGGTTTTCAGTACCGCCGGAAACCACGTCGAAACCGCGCTCGATGAACACGCTGGCCATGGCCTGGGCGTTTTTCACCACTTGTTGCTGGTAAGCCTTGAACTCAGGCTGCAGTGCTTCCTTGAAGCAGATCGCTTTGGCGGCGATCACGTGCTCCAGCGGGCCACCCTGGGCGCCCGGGAATACGGCGGAGTTCAGCTTCTTCTCGATGTCGGCGTTGGCCTTGGCCAGGATCAGGCCGCCACGTGGACCGCGCAGGGTCTTGTGGGTGGTGGTGGTCACGACGTCAGCGAATGGAACCGGGTTCGGGTAGACGCCAGCGGCGACCAGACCGGCCACGTGAGCCATGTCGACGAACAGGTAGGCGCCAACCTTGTCGGCGATGGCGCGGAAGCGCGGGAAGTCCAGAATCTGCGAGTAGGCAGAGAAACCGGCCACGATCATTTTCGGCTTGTGCTCAACTGCCAGACGCTCGACTTCGTCGTAGTCGATCAGGCCGTTGGCGTCGATGCCGTACTGGATGGCGTTGTACAGCTTGCCGGACGAGGAAACGCTGGCGCCGTGGGTCAGGTGACCGCCGTGAGCCAGGCTCATGCCCAGGATAGTGTCACCGGCCGACAGCAGGGCCAGGTAAACAGCGGCGTTGGCTTGGGAGCCAGCGTGCGGCTGAACGTTGGCGTAGTCGGCGCCGAACAGTTCCTTGGCGCGGTCGATGGCCAGTTGTTCAACAACGTCGACGTACTCGCAACCACCGTAGTAGCGCTTGCCCGGGTAGCCTTCGGCGTACTTGTTGGTCAGTACCGAGCCTTGAGCTTCCATCACCGCTGGGCTGGTGTAGTTCTCCGAAGCGATCAGCTCGATGTGTTCTTCCTGGCGCTGGGCTTCTTGCTCCATGGCGGCAAAAAGATCGGCGTCGTACTTGGCAATAGTCAAATCACGGCTGAACATGGCGGTCCTCAAGGATCGGGGGCAGAAAAGGGGGGCATTCTAACCCATCGGGTTTTGGATGGCATATGAAACGACATCATGTCGCAGACAAGTGGCGTTCATGACCAGATATGTGGCGTCCGTGCCGGCCTTCGCTGACCAGCCGGTTCGCACAATAACCGAGGCCGACCCGCGATTTTGTGATCGACATCAATCCCTGTGGAAGCGAGCTTGCTCGCGAAGATCGCGCCGCCGATCTTCAGTCGAACATGAACAGCGCATCATTGCTGAACTGCGCCTCGAACCGTCCCGCCGGCATCGGTCGCCCGAACAGATAACCCTGAACCTCGTCGCAGCCATGCTCGCGCAGGAAGTCCAGCTGTTCATGGGTTTCCACACCCTCGGCGATCACCGCCAGATTCAGGCTGTGGGCCATGGCGATGATAGCTCGCGCGATCTGCGCGTCCTGTTCGCCGGACGGCAGGCCGTCGACGAAGGTGCGGTCGATCTTCAGCACGTCGATCGGGAATTGCTTGAGGTAGTTCAGCGACGAGTAGCCGGTGCCGAAGTCGTCGACCGCAATGCTCAGGCCGAGGTTCTTCAGGCCGGCAAGGATCTGCATCGCCTCGCTGACTTCGCGCATCAGGATACTTTCGGTCAGTTCCAGTTCCAGACACGCTGGCGGCAGGCCGGTTTCCTTGAGGATGGTGGCGATTCGCGTGCCGAGCTGGCCGTCGGAGAACTGCCGGGCGGAAATGTTCACCGAGACCTTCGGCACGCGCACGCGGCTCTGGTGCCAGGTCTTGAGCTGGCGACAGGCTTCGCTGATGACCCAGTCGCCGACGTCCACCACCAGCCCGAGTTCTTCGAGCACCGGGATGAAATCCCCCGGCGGTACCAGCCCGCGACGCGGATGACGCCAGCGCAGCAGGGCTTCGGCGCCGGTCAGACGTTTACCGTCGCCGCTGAACTGCGGCTGGTAATACAGCACGAATTCGTTCTGCTCCAGCGCGTGGCGCAGATCGCTTTCCAGCTCCAGACGTTCCAGCGCACTGGCGTTCATATCGGCCTGATAGAACTGGAAGTTGTTCTTGCCGCGCTCCTTGGCGTGATACATCGCGGTGTCGGCGTTCTTCATCAACTGGCTGAGTTCGTTGCCGTCCTGCGGGCTCAGGGCGATGCCGATACTGGCGGTGACGAAGAACTCGCGACCTTCGAGCACGAATGGCCGTACGAGGCTGGCAAGAATCTGCTCGGCCACGTGGATCGCACGGTTCAGCGCCATTTCGCGGCTGGAACGGTGTTGCAGCAACAGGGTGAATTCGTCGCCACCCATCCGCGCCACGGTGTCGTCATCGTCGACACAGGCCAGCAAGCGCGTGGCCATGTCCTTGAGCATGCGGTCGCCGGCGGCGTGGCCGAGGGAGTCGTTGATCGGTTTGAAACGGTCGAGGTCGAGGAACATCAGCACCACCCACGACTTCTGCCGCTCGGCCGATTGCAGCGCGGTGTGCAGACGATCCTGGAACAGCGTGCGGTTCGGCAGGTGGGTCAGGGCATCGTAGTAGGCGAGGCGGTGAATCCGCTGCTCGCTGGCCTTGCGCTCGCTGATGTCACTGAAGAAACACACGTAACTGGCCAGATCGCCCTCGTCATCGAGCACGGCGGTGATGCCGACCCACGCCGGGTAATGCTCGCCGTTGCGGCGCTTGAGCCAGACTTCACCTTCCCAGGTGCTGTGCTGATGCAGCTGTTTGAGCACGTAGCGCAGGTGCGCGTCCTGCTGTTCGTCGACGGTCAGCATGTTCGGCAACTGGTCGAGCACTTCGCTCACCGCGTAGCCGCTGACCCGGCTGAACGCCTCGTTGGCCTGGACGATGTAACCGGCCGGGTCGGTGATCAGGATCGCCGAGGTCGAGTGCTCGAATACCGTGGCCGCCATGCGCAGGTCTTTCTCGGCGCGGCGCTGCTGGCTGATATCGCGACCGACCCCGAGCACGCCTTCGAAGGCGCCGTGCTCGTCCCACACCAGCACCAGACGCAGTTCGATCGGTATCTTGCGGCCGTCGGCGCGCAGGCAGTCGAACAGGAACATCTGAGTCTGCACCTGGCTGCGCAAAATCACCAGTTGCTCGGGTTTGCCCAATGCTTTGCTGACCCGATCCATCAGGTGATAGATGCCGCTCAGCTGCTGAGGGTTGGCGATGGTCGATTGCCAGCCGTTCTGGAAAATCCATTCGGCGTCATAACCCAGCACCGCTTGCACCGACGGGCTGACGTAGTTCAGCGAGAGTTTGCTGTCGGTGGAGAAAATCACGTCGCTGATGCTTTCGGCGAGCATCCGGTAGCGCTGTTCGCTGTCGCGCAGGGATTCACTGGCTTCGATCTGCTCGGTGATGTCCTTGGCCACGCCGATGATCCGCGTGACCTGATCGTGCTTGTCCCGGGCCAGCGCCTGTTCGCGAATGTCGAAGCGCCGCCACTTGCCGTCGCGATGACGGAAGCGCAGCTGACATTGCAGCAACTGGCTGTAACCGGCGTGACGCTGCATCTGCCGCGAGCGATGGTAATAGTCGGCGTCTTCCGGGTGCAGGAGGATTTCCCAGAAATACTCGCCCATCTGATGCAGTTCGGTGCGGTTGTAACCGAGGGTCTGGCCGAGGTGGTGGTTGCTGAAAATCATCCGCTGGCTGATCACGTCCTGCACGTACAGATGATCCGGCACGGTGCGCACCACGTCCGACCAGAAACCTTCGCGCTCCAGCAGCGACAGCTCGATCAGCTTGCGACTGGTGATGTCGTTGATGCTCAGGATCACGGCCTTGTAGTCGTGCTGTTCCTGCGGCAGGCGCAACACCAGCCACAGGTGCTGGTCGCGGCCATTGATGTCCGGCAGTTTGATTTCCAGTTCCAGCTGCTTTTGCTGCTGGAGCACGGCGTCGAGCACCTGATTGCCGATAGCGCACTGACTGTGCGGCTGACCGTCGATCAACAGTTGCCAGGCGTGGTCGCAGGAATTGACGTTGAGCAGTTGCAGCGCGACCTGGTTGACCTCGGTGACCCGCAGTTCGTGGAGCAATTGCTGGCGCTGCGCCGGCTGGTCGAGCCAGGCCTTGAGCTGGTCGCTGGTCTGGATCTGGGCCTTTTCGAAAACCTGCTTGAGCCCCGAAAGATCCAGTACGCACAACGCCACACCGGTGCCTTCGAAAATATCCTGATAACGCCGGCGCCCTTCATGCACCTGACGCTGACGGCGGCGCATGTTGAGCAACGCGATAAACGGCAGCAGCGAGAGCGCCAGGCCCAGCAGGCATTTGCCGATGAACGCCGGCAGCAGTTGTTCGAGCACATGCTGGCGGTCGAACAGGCCACGCAGTTGCCAGTCGCTGCTGCTCAGCGGCACGGTCAGCACGCTGTTGGCCAGATCGTCCGGGGTCAGGGTGCTGGTCTTGGAGGAAGGCAGGGCTTCGTCGCGGCTGATGATCTGATGGTTGACGCGGTTTTCCACCAGCCACAGCGGGCGGATACCGCTGTCGCCCTGTTTGGTCAATGCGTCGAAGAAGGTCGGCGTCAGGCGCAGCGCCCAGTAACCGCGCGTGCTGCCACTGGCCTGATGCAGCAACAGATGCACCACCGAACCGTCGTCGGCGTTACTGAAATAATGCGCCTGAGCGCGGCTGCGGCGTACCAGATCGCTCAAGTAATCGGCGTCGTGGCTGTCAGTGGCGCTGTCGCTGAGGATTTTTCCGGACGGGCTGAGCAACGCCAGGCTGCGCAAGTCGGGCAGCGATTGCTGAAGCTTGCGCAGCAGCGCCTGCTGTTCGTCGGCCGACTGGGGCTGTTCGACGATCGGTAGCAGATTGAGGGCGATCTGCGCGTTCAGCGCCATGTTCAGGCTGACCTGAGCAGCGAGGTCGGCGGTGTAGTCGATGGTGTACTGACGCTGGTTTTTCTGGGTTTCGCGCAGTTGATCGAGCAGCTGCCAGAACAGCAGCGCGAGCAGCAACAGCACCAGTGTCGCCAGCGCGCCTTTCAATGTTCCGCGCAGGGACGAGCCGGGCGCCGGTTGGGTGCTGCTCACAGAGGCTGGCGGAGTGACGTTGGACAAGCTGTAATCCTGCGGTCTGGCTGGACTGGCGCGACGTGCACTATAAGCCGGACGCCCAAGGGGCGGCTAGCATGCCTTGAGTTGTGGCGAAGTGCCAGCCCCACTCGGCTGGACTGCCTTCCGTCATTAAGGTAGCTTTGCCGGTTACGCGGGAGCGTTCCAGCTCCTAGACTCAGACTTTTTTCAGCGCGCACGCATTGATCACCATCAAGTGAACGACGCGCATCGGTCTGGCCGGGCATCGCCTGCGCTCCAATCATTCATCTGTCACTGACCCAAGGTTCTCCATGGCTCAATACGTCTTCACCATGCATCGGCTGGGCAAAGTTGTTCCGCCGAAGCGGGAAATCCTGAAAAACATTTCGCTGTCTTTCTTCCCCGGCGCCAAGATCGGCGTACTCGGCCTCAACGGTTCGGGTAAATCCACGCTGCTGAAAATCATGGCCGGCGTCGACACCGAGTTCGAAGGCGAAGCGCGCCCGATGCCGGAACTGAACATCGGTTACCTGCCGCAGGAGCCGCAACTGGATCCGACCAAGACCGTGCGTGAAGTGGTCGAGGAAGCGGTCAGCGTGATCAAGGATGCGCAAGCGCGTCTGGACGAGGTCTACGCCGCTTACGCCGACCCTGACGCCGACTTCGACAAGCTGGCCGCCGAACAGGCCAAGCTCGAAGCGATCCTGCAGGCCAGCGACGGTCACAACCTGGAGCGCCAGCTGGAAGTCGCCGCCGATGCGCTGCGTCTGCCGGCCTGGGACGCCAAGGTCGAACACCTGTCCGGTGGTGAAAAACGTCGTGTGGCCCTGTGCCGTCTGCTGCTGTCCGCCCCGGACATGCTGCTGCTCGACGAACCGACCAACCACCTGGACGCCGACTCCGTTGCGTGGCTCGAACACTTCCTGCACGACTTCCCGGGCACTGTGGTAGCGATCACGCACGACCGTTACTTCCTGGACAACGTCGCCGGCTGGATTCTGGAACTCGACCGCGGCGCGGGCATTCCTTACGAGGGCAACTACTCGGGTTGGCTGGAAGCCAAGTCCGATCGTCTGGCCCAGGAATCCAAGCAGCAATCGGCTCACGAAAAAGCCATGAAGGAAGAACTGGAGTGGGTGCGCAAAGGCGCCAAGGCCCGCCAGTCGAAATCCAAGGCACGTCTGCAACGCTTCGAAGAAATGCAGTCGCAGGAATTCCAGAAGCGTTCGGAAACCAACGAGATCTACATCCCGGCCGGTCCGCGCCTGGGCGACAAGGTCATCGAATTCAAGAACGTCACCAAGGGCTACGGCGATCGCGTGCTGATCGACAACCTGTCGTTCTCGATGCCGAAAGGCGCCATCGTCGGCGTGATCGGCGGTAACGGTGCCGGTAAGTCGACCCTGTTCCGTATGCTGATGGGCAAGGAAACCCCGGACTCCGGCAGCATCGAGATCGGCGAAACCGTACAACTGGCCTGCGTTGACCAGAGCCGCGAAGACCTGGACGGCAGCAAGACCGTGTTCCAGCAGATCTCCGACGGTTCGGACCAGATCCGCATCGGCAACTACGAGATCCCGTCGCGTACCTACGTCGGTCGCTTCAACTTCAAGGGCGGCGATCAGCAGAAGTTCGTCAAGGATCTGTCCGGTGGTGAGCGCGGCCGTCTGCACCTGGCGCTGACCCTGAAGGAGGGCGGCAACGTCCTGCTGCTCGACGAACCGTCCAACGACCTCGACGTTGAAACCCTGCGTTCCCTGGAAGAAGCCCTGCTGGACTTCCCGGGCGCCGCCATTGTGATCTCCCACGATCGGTGGTTCCTTGACCGCGTCGCGACTCACATCCTGGCGTACGAAGACGACTCGCAAGCCGTGTTCTTCGAGGGCAACTACACCGAGTACGAAGCCGATCGCAAAAAGCGCCTCGGCGAAGCAGCGGCCCAGCCACACCGGGTACGCCACAAGAAACTGGCCTGATCACAGGTTGGTTGCATGAAAAAGCGGAGCCTTCGGGCTCCGCTTTTTTTTGCCTGCAATCCGCCGTGATTTATAGCGTGTGTACTATTTGTTTTCATAAATGCGACATTTTTGTCTGTTGCTGTGTACATGTCGTTTGTTACAGTCCGGCTCAATCTCCTCCAACGACAACAAATTTGCCGAGACTTTTCCCATGATCGAATCCGTCGAATCCTTCCTCGCCCGTCTGAAAAAGCGCGATCCGGATCAACCCGAATTCCACCAGGCCGTCGAAGAAGTCCTGCGCAGCCTGTGGCCGTTTCTCGAAGCCAATCCGCACTATCTGACCTCGGGGATTCTGGAGCGCATCTGCGAGCCGGAGCGGGCGGTGGTGTTCCGCGTGTCGTGGGTCGACGATCAGGGCAAGGTCCAGGTCAATCGCGGTTTCCGCATCCAGATGAACAGCGCCATCGGCCCGTACAAGGGCGGTTTGCGCTTCCACCCTTCGGTGAACATGGGCGTGCTGAAATTCCTCGCCTTCGAGCAGACCTTCAAGAACTCCCTGACCTCGCTGCCCATGGGCGGTGGCAAGGGTGGTTCGGACTTCGATCCGAAGGGCAAGAGCGACGCCGAAGTCATGCGTTTCTGCCAGGCGTTCATGAGTGAGCTGTACCGGCACATCGGTGCCGACGTGGACGTGCCGGCCGGTGATATCGGTGTCGGCGCTCGGGAGATCGGTTTCCTGTTCGGCCAGTACAAGCGCCTGAGCAACCAGTTCACCAGCGTGCTGACCGGCAAGGGCATGACCTATGGCGGCAGCCTGATCCGCCCGGAAGCCACCGGTTTCGGTTGTGTGTATTTCGCCGAGGAAATGCTCAAGCGCCGCGAGCAGACCGTCGAAGGCAAGCGCGTGGCGATCTCCGGTTCCGGCAACGTTGCGCAATACGCGGCTCGCAAAGTGATGGATCTGGGCGGCAAAGTGATTTCCCTGTCCGACTCCGAAGGCACGCTGTACTGCGAGGCGGGTCTGAGCGAAGAACAGTGGCTGGCGCTGCTGGAGCTGAAGAACGTCAAGCGTGGGCGTATCAGCGAACTGGCGGCAGCGTTCGGCCTGGAGTTCCGTGCCGGTCAACTGCCATGGTCGCTGCCGTGCGATATCGCGTTGCCTTGCGCCACCCAGAACGAACTCGACGCCGAATCCGCCCGAACTTTGCTGCGCAACGGCTGCATCTGCGTGGCCGAGGGCGCCAACATGCCGACCACCCTTGAGGCTGTGGATATCTTTATCGAAGCCGGCATCCTGTTCGCGCCGGGCAAGGCATCGAATGCCGGCGGCGTGGCGGTCAGTGGGCTGGAGATGTCGCAGAACGCCATGCGTTTGCTGTGGACGGGCGGCGAGGTAGACAGCAAGTTGCACGGGATCATGCAGTCGATCCACCACGCCTGCGTGCATTACGGTGAGGAAAACGGCCGGATCAACTACGTCAAAGGCGCGAACATCGCCGGCTTCGTCAAAGTCGCCGACGCGATGCTGGCGCAAGGCGTGGTTTAAGCAACGGGGCTCAAGAGCGCTCGATGCGGATCACTTCAATCACTTGATCGCCGGCCGGGCGCTGCCACAGCACTTCATCGTTGAGTCGCGCGCCAAGCAGCGCCCGGCCCAGCGGTGAGGCCCAGTTGATCAGGCCGTTGGCGGCATCGGCCTGATCTTCACCGACCAGTTGCACCCGGCGCTCGGTGTCGTGTTCGTCGGCGTAGGTCACCCAACTGCCGATCTGCACTTTGTCGTTCGACGTCGGGGCCGGGGCGACCTGAGCGCTGCCGACCCGTTGATTGAAATAACGCAAATCCCGTTCGAGATCGGCCAGCCGTTGCTTGTCGGCCTGTTCGCCCTTGGCGGACTGTTCGGCGTGCAGGGTTTGCAGCTCGGCGACTTTCGCCTGCAACTGGGCAAGGCCTTCCGGCGTGACGTAATTGGGCTGCGTGCTGACCTGGCGTTCGACCGGCTGATCGGCTTGCGCAGCGGCGTTGTCTTCGTTGACGAAGGCGCGACTCATGATGGGCTCCTGTTACAACCGTTGGGCCATGGTCGCAGGCAAAAGGTTTCGCTGGATGTCTGGAAACGACCTACTGCGAACGATAAGCCCTCGCGGCACCCTGATCCTTCTCTTGCTGCCAGGCGCGCTCGCGTTCGTCCCAGTGTTCGTTGCGATACTGTTCGCGATCCTTGTTTTCCAGCATCGCCTGACACTGCCGAAAGCCGTCGCTCCAGCCCTCGGCGTATTGCTTGTCCTTGAGATAGCGCGGCACGTTCTTGCGAAACTCGCCGCTGATCGAGCCGGCCGCCTGGCGACCGCTGATGCAACCGTCATCGAAACCGTCGGCGAACGCCGGTGGATAACCCTTGGCAATCAGATCTTCGTGGGTGCTCTGACAGCCACCCAGCACCAGCAACACACCCGCAAAAACCGCACACCGCCACATCACACTCTCCCGGGCCGTTAAACGGCTGATAGGGAAAGTCTAGAAGCGGATTCGTCGATGGGGCGTGAAAGAAAGATCAAAACCTCAGTAGTGATACCACTTCACTTCCAGCATCACCTCGGTTTCCGGTGTGGCCAGATGGCTGAATTCACGCTGGGCGCTCAGGCGCAGGCCGAGGTTGCGCGACAATTCCCACTGCTGATTCAGGCTCAGGCTACGGCGCACTTCACCATTGAAGAAGTAATCGCCTTTGGCCTCCACGCTGAGATTGCCCAGCGGGTTTTTCCACAACACGCCGGTATTGAAACCGCCTGCGGGGGAAACGAACTCGGCGAAATCATTGTTGTGTTCAACGCGCACCGTGCCAAGGGCGAATCCCAGCACATCGTCACTCAGCGCCCATGTTCCGCCACCGCCACCGTTGACGTGGCTGACCAACGTCTCGTCATCATGCTTGCCCGGTACACGTTCAAGACCACCGGTGACCTGCCACGACAGAGGCTGCAACAGCGCATTGCGCGGCGTCAGCGAGCGGATGGTCGCCAGGTCCAGTTGCTGGAACTGCCAGTGATTGCCTTCGTACTGGCGTAGCTTCATCTGCAGGATTTCGATCTGTGCGCCGAGGGGGAAACTCTCGGCGTTGTCGTTGAGGTCGTGATAGGCCATGCGCAAGCCGTACTCGCCGAACGCACGGTCACCGCGCGTGCCGAGACCGGCTTGCCAGGTGCGCGATTCGTGGCCGTCCTCGGGCAGGCCCGGTTGTGGAATCTGCAGCTCCGGCGCCGGATTCTTGTTGATCGCCCGCAGCAATTCGAAACTGCGCTGGGCCCGTTGCGGATCACGTTCCTGGCCGTTGGCGCGGTAGCGTTCCAGCCGATACGCCGCGTCGATGATCAGCGCTTGCTGATCCCGGGGCAGGGCCTTGAAGGCCGGATCCTGCAATTGCTGCTGGTCGGCACTGACTTTCAGCACCCAGTCCTGTTCTTCGCCGCTCAAGGGTTCGGCGCGGCTGAGCAGTTCGCGCTCGCGGGACGGGCGATACTCGATGTGCTCGACCAGCCCGGCTTCCTTCACCGCTTTGACGGTGTCGGTGGGGATCGCGGTCAGCGGGAATTGTTCGGTCAGGCGCAGGCTCGGGCGCGCCACCTGCAACAGTTCCAGCAGGCGATAGGAGCAGTTTTCATCGAAGAAGAAATAGTCGAACTGGATCTGCTTCAACTCCCACACATGCTCGACCATTCGCGCGGTTTCGGCTTGCGTCAGATTGAGCCGGTACTCCCACAGGTCGCGGTTTTCCAGGCTGCGGTATTCCGAGAGCTTTTCCTGATAGGGCACCAGCGCGAACAGCCCCGGATAACCGCCCATCAGACCTTTCCAAGCGTACAGGATGCTGTTGTCCGAACCTTCGATGTAGGCGCCGAAGTTGATCGCGTAACTGAGCAGCGAAGTCTTGTCGCTTTGTACGTCAGCCTGGTCGATGCGCAGCAGGGTGTGGCCGAACATCGACGACGGGCTGTTGAGGTAGGCCGCCGGGAAAATCATCACCGCACTGTGGGGCGAGACGTCCTTGAACCACTTCTTGAATTCGGCGCAGTCCGGCGTCGGCAGGTCGGTCAGGTTGAGTTGATCTTTCAACCAGCGGGTGCGTGCCGGGTAGACGCACTGGGCGTGTTGCTCACCGAGACTGGCGGGGGCGTACAGCGCTTGCACGGTGGCGGCCAACTCATGGTCGGGATGTTCGTTGCCGTCGGGGGCAAGAAAGAATTTTTTGTCGCTGACGTAGCTGCGCCAGCCACCGAGCTTGGCGGTTTCGTAATGACCGAGGGAAATCCAGAAGCGGTCGTTGGCCAGTTGCTGCAAACGTTGAGGGTCGACGTGAGGCGCGGCGGACAGCGGGGCGCAGACACACAGCGCCAGCCAGGCAAGGCGTTTGAGCATAAATGGCAACTTAAGTCGAAAGAAACAAAGACCCAAGAAGGGCGGGTCGAAAAAATAAAACCCGCTTCCCGAAAGAAGCGGGTGGGTCGAGCTTAAGCCTGAGTCGCGTACTTGGCCAGACGTGGGTCCGCCTTCAGAACGGCCAGGGTGTTGGTATGCACGTCTTCGGCGGTCACGTCAGCCTTGCTGAAGATCTGCTGGAAGTGCTCGTGAGTGACGGCGGCGAAGTGCGCACGGTCTTCCGGCGCCACGCCCAGTACCACGGCATAGGTCGTCAGCGCTTCGCCGTTGCCTTTTGCCATGTCTTCGGACAGCTCGTTCATCATGCCATTCATGGCAAACCAGGATTTGCCGCCGTAGGTCAGCGATGCGTTGGTGGAGCAACCGTTGGTGCCGGACGTCATGCCGAATGTGGCGTTGCCGGAGGTGCCGTTGGTGGTGGATGCCAGGAAGTGAGCCGGGGTGCCACGCTGACCTTCGAACAGCATGTTGCCCCAACCGCAATCCGGGCCGCCTGGAGCTTGCGCCATTGCGTTGATGGATACAGCGGTGAAGAGAGTACCGAGAAGAATCCGTTTCATAGCTTTGTTCTCTTTGTGTGCATACCAATGGACAGGGTTCTGGCCCCCCAAGCTCTGTAGAAACAGATCCAAACGAAGCCAGTGGGCCGGTATTAGTTCCAGCCGCGCAGTTTGGAGTTTAGGCACGTTCCCGGGGTTCCGTGATTTTTTCCGAAAGATTTGGCGATACCCCCCGGTTTCACTGGGGCTGCGTCAAGGTTGGCCGGTTGTCTATGCTTTGTCGTATGGCGCGCCTTGCCAGTGGGGCTCGGGCAGCGCCAGAATGCCGCTATCTGCCCCGCCTGATTGTTAAGGAAGCCCGATGCCTGATCCTGTTGCTGCCAGCTTGCGTCTAGCGCCCGAAGCGCTGACCCGTCCGTTTTCCGCTGAACAGTTCAGCTTCACTACCACCAATGATCTGGAGCCCTTTCGCGGTGTGCTCGGCCAGGAACGTGCGGTCGAAGCCTTGCAGTTCGGTGTGGCCATGCCACGCCCCGGTTACAACGTATTCGTCATGGGCGAGCCCGGCACCGGCCGTTTCTCGTTCGTCAAACGCTACCTGAAGGCCGAAGGCAAACGCCTGCAGACCCCGGCGGACTGGGTCTACGTCAACAATTTCGATGAGCCGCGCGAACCCCGCGCCCTGGAGCTGCCATCGGGCAGCGCCGCTGCTTTCATCGGCGACATCAACGGCCTGATCGACAACCTGCTGTCGACCTTTCCTGCGGTATTCGAACACCCGTCCTACCAGCAGAAGAAGAGCGCCATCGACCGCGCCTTCAACCAGCGCTACGACAAGGCGCTGGATGTCATCGAACGTCTGGCCCTGGAAAAAGACGTCGCCCTGTACCGCGACAGCAGCAACATCGCCTTCACCCCGATGCTTGAAGGCAAGGCGCTGGATGAAGCCGAATTCGCCCAGTTGCCGGAGGCCGAGCGCGAGCGTTTCCACGAGGACATTTCCGGCCTCGAAGAACGCCTGAACGAAGAACTCGCCAGCCTGCCGCAATGGAAGCGCGAGTCGAGCAACCAGCTGCGTCAGCTCAACGAAGAAACCATCACCCTGGCCTTGCAGCCTTTGCTCGCACCGCTGTCGGAAAAGTACGCGGAAAACGCCGCCGTCTGCGGTTACCTGCAAGCGATGCAGGTGTACCTGCTGAAAACCGTGGTCGAGCAACTGGTCGATGACAGCAAGACCGATGCGGTCGCGCGCAAGCTGCTGGAAGAGCAATACGCCCCGAGCCTGGTGGTCGGCCATCCGGCCAGCGGCGGTGCGCCGGTGGTGTTCGAGCCGCATCCGACCTACGAAAACTTGTTCGGCCGTATCGAGTACACCACCGATCAGGGCGCGCTCTACACCACCTATCGCCAGTTGCGTCCGGGTGCGTTGCATCGCGCCAATGGCGGTTTCCTGATTCTTGAAGCGGAAAAAATGCTCAGCGAGCCGTTTGTGTGGGATGCGCTCAAGCGCGCCCTGCAATCGCGCAAGCTGAAAATGGAATCGCCGCTGGGCGAGATGGGTCGTTTCGCCACCGTGACGCTCAACCCGCAGCACATTCCGTTGCAGGTCAAAGTGATCATCATCGGCGCCCGTCAGTTGTATTACACGCTGCAGGACCTCGATCCGGACTTCCAGGAGATGTTCCGCGTTCTGGTGGATTTCGACGAAGACATCCCGATGGTCGACGAAAGCCTGGAGCAGTTCGCCCAGTTGCTGAAAACCCGAACTTCCGAAGAAGGCATGGCGCCGTTGACCGCCGACGCGGTAGCGCGTCTGGCAACTTACAGTGCGCGTCTGGCTGAACACCAGGGGCGTTTGTCGGCGCGGATCGGCGATCTGTTCCAATTGGTCAGCGAGGCGGATTTCATCCGGCATCTGGCCAACGATGAAATGACCGACGCCGGCCACATCGAGCGTGCGCTCAAGGCCAAGGCCACTCGCACTGGTCGGGTGTCGGCGCGGATTCTCGACGACATGCTGGCGGGGATCATTCTGATCGACACCGACGGCGCGGCGGTCGGTAAATGCAACGGCCTGACCGTGCTCGAAGTCGGTGACTCGGCGTTTGGTGTACCGGCGCGGATTTCCGCCACGGTGTACCCGGGCGGCAGCGGCATCGTCGACATCGAACGCGAGGTCAACCTCGGTCAGCCGATTCACTCCAAGGGTGTGATGATTCTCACCGGGTATCTGGGCAGCCGTTATGCACAGGAATTCCCGCTGGCGATTTCCGCGAGCATCGCGCTGGAGCAATCCTACGGCTACGTCGATGGCGACAGTGCGTCGTTGGGCGAGGCGTGCACGCTGATTTCGGCGTTGTCGAAAACCCCGCTCAAGCAGTGCTTCGCGATCACCGGATCGATCAACCAGTTCGGCGAAGTGCAGGCGGTGGGCGGGGTCAACGAGAAGATCGAAGGCTTCTTCCGTCTCTGCGAAGCACGCGGGTTGACGGGCGAGCAGGGTGCGATCATTCCGCAGGCCAACGTCGCCACCTTGATGCTCGATGAGAAGGTGCTGGCGGCGGTGCGTGCCGGGCAGTTCCACGTTTACGCGGTGCGTCAGGCCGACGAAGCGTTGAGCCTGCTGGTGGGCGAGCCGGCCGGTGAGCCGAACGAAGAGGGCGAATTCCCGGAAGGCAGCGTCAATGCGCGGGTGGTGGAACGTCTGCGGGTGATTGCCGAGATGATCAGCGAAGAGGATCTGAAAGAGGCCGAGAAGGAACTGGCGCAGGAGGCGCTGGCCGAGGCCAAACCAGCTTAAGTCAGGCGACAAAACAAAAACGGGAGCCTTGTGCTCCCGTTTTTGTTTTGTCGCGAACGTCGGCAAAAGTGCCATCACTCTGGCGTCAATATTCACACAATGACCATTCGGCGCCTTCTGGTTCTGTGCGGCTTGCGCGCCGGACTTTTCTTCTATTCTCTGGTCAAGGACATCGACAGTATCACTGGATCGAAACAGCTCTTCAGCAAGGGCTGAACACCGGCTTTACCGAGGGTCGCCGCCATGTCGCGCAACCTCTGCCTCACCCGTCAATGCCTGGGTCTCGTGACCCGTATCGAATGCGCCATCAAACCGTTGGCCGGCGATAACGGCATGTGGACGTTGCTCTTCGCCGCCGGCATGGCCGGTGAACAACCTTCCGCCATCAAGGCTCAGGGCCCGTTTCACGGGCCGATCGCCGCCGAGTCGATTCTCGACACCATCGTTGAAAGCCTGACGATGCACGGCTATGAACTGGCCAATGATCCACAGATCTGGTCGTTGCATCTGCAGGCGCAGTTGCGGCAGATCAACGGTGGACGCGGACGCAGCATCGGCACTTTCGATCACTAGAGTGCCGATCATCAGCGTCGATCAGGGCGCAGCGCCCTGGGTCTGCGCCTTGTCGAGTTTGACCTCAAAGCCGTATTGCACGGTGGCGAGGTCGGTTCGCTGGTAGGTTTCCACGTGCGTCGGGCGGCCGTAGAAATAATGCACGCCGAATAACGCCGGCCCTTCCGCGCTCGCGTCGTGGCTGACCGACAGAATCTGTTTCAGATAATGACCGCTGTCGTCCTTGACGAAGAATCGCCATTCGTTGGCCGGGTATCGCTTCAAATCCACCACCAGCGCGTTGTTCCTGATTTCCAGACCTTTGGGCAGGGCCTTGGCTTCGTAAGCCTGTTTGTCCACCGTGGCCAGGAACAACGGCATCGAGCCGACGGCAATCGCCGGGGTTTCCGGGAACAGGTTCAGGTCGTAGGTGATCGTCGCCTGTAGTGGATCGACCTGGTATGCCTCGGGTGGCAGTTCGATTGGCTCGTCGAGTTTGCCGTTGTGCTTTTCAGTGAAGAACGTCACCGGGCTTTCGCCGGGGCTGAAGTCGTTGCCGAGCAATTCATCATTGAAGGTTTTGCGGTGGTCGAACTCGATGCGCGCGGCGCTCGGTTCTTCAACCGACTGGCGGATATGAACGCCGCTTTTCAGCTGTTCCTCCGTCAGGGACGCGCCCTTGAGCCAGTCGGGCGCCTGGTCGTCGTAGACGGTGATCGGCAGGTCGAGCGGCTGCACGGTTTTTTCCGTGGTGTGCGGATCGAATTCGCGCACGGGCAGATCCAGCGCCTTGCGGGTGACGGTCGCTTCGGAAAAATCCAGCAGGCTGACTTCGAGCGTGTCGATCGGGCCGTTGAAGTACACCTTGTTGTAGTGGTGCGGGTGCTGTTGCTCAAAGGCCTGCTGTTCATCGTCCAGCTTTTTTTCCAGCGCCTCGCTCCAGCCCTTTTGCTGTTGCAGGTAGGCCAGCTGCTTTTGATAGAACGCCACCTGCTCGGGGTTTTCGTTGATGGCGCCGGCACGCACCAGATACTGGCCCGTCGAGTCGCGGGCCTGGACGATCAACGGATTGAGTCGGGTGTTGGCGACTTCCGGCGCGAGCGGCAGCTGGTTGCTGAACTCGAGTTCGGCGTAGTGGGTGTCCAGTTTCAGCAGGGTCACGCTGAGGTTGCCGTCGGAGCGGGTCTGGCCGACGTCCTTTTTATCCAGGTTGAAACTGTGCAGGCGTTTCGGCGCGATGACTTCCACCTGGCCTTGCAGACTGACCGGGCGCGGCAGGTTCTTCTTGTCGACATTCAACCCTTCGATGAACGGGTAGGTGACGGTCAGGTCGTCGGGGTTGGTGACGTTGGAACTGGACGGACTCAACTGAATGCCCGGATCGGTTTCCGACCACTCCGGCTGATAAGCGATGACCCGTTTATTGCTCAGGGTCACCGATTGCCATTCCACGCCATGGGGGAACAGAAAGCCGCCGGGGATGTTGAGAACGAAAGGGAACACGGGTTGCAGGTCGGTGAGGTAATCGGAGCTGGAATCCTTGTGCAGTACGAACAGGCCATTGATGAAGGTGTCGACCAGCGCCTGGGGTGTCGGGTAATGCCGGAGCACGCCGAGGGCATCTTCCCCGTATTCGGTCCGGGGTGGTTTATTGTCGAGCTTCTGTTGCGCGCGTTCGAGCAACAGCAGCGAGCCGCCGAGTTCGGTTACGGCGTCCTTGAGTTTCGGGTCGGTGATGGCGTCCAGCGATTGCTCGAACTGTGCGGTCTTTTCTTCGAGGCTGACGGCGGGTTTTTCATCGCCGGGGGAACACCCGCCAAGCAACAGGGCGAGGCAAAATCCGGCAGTCGTTATCGGCAATCGCACATCCATTTCCAGTCGTCCTGTCCACTGTCGCTGGGCTGTCAATGGTTTGGACACTAGCAGAAAAACTTTGACACACACACGCAGGTGGCGGATTTCCGGACGGTTTCTGGCTGTCATGGGCGGCTGGTATACTCGCCGCCGATTTCAACCCTTCTTGTGTGAGAGTCAATGGAACGCTTTATCGAAAATGCAATGTACGCCACGCGCTGGCTGCTGGCGCCGATCTACATCGGGCTGTCCCTCGGGCTGCTGGCGCTGGCATTGAAATTCTTCCAGGAAGTGTTTCATGTCATTCCCAACGTCTTCTCCATGGCCGAGTCCGAGCTGATTCTGGTGCTGCTGTCGCTGATCGACATGGCGCTGGTCGGCGGCTTGCTGGTGATGGTGATGATTTCCGGCTACGAAAACTTCGTGTCCGAGCTGAACATCGATGAAGGCAAAGAGAAGCTCAGCTGGCTGGGCACCATGGACTCCTCGTCGCTGAAGATGAAAGTGGCGGCGTCGATCGTGGCGATCTCCTCGATCCACCTGTTGCGAGTGTTCATGGACGCGCAGAACAAGGATCCTGAGCACCTCATGTGGTACGTGATCATCCATATGACCTTCGTGGTCTCGGCGTTTGCCATGGGTTATCTGGACAAGCTCACCAAGCACTGATGAGCTGACGATTGCTGTAACAAAACCGCCCGTCTGTTGCGAAACAGACGGGCGGTGTCGTTTGTGGCTTGTACTTTGATCGGCCGAGGCATATCCCTGTAGGTCTCAAGGCTCGCCACCGCGTGAGGTGCGTTCATGAACCTGCAAGAGTTGAATGCGTTTGCCGTCGCCAGAAAGGTCGACGAACTGAATCTGATCTCCATGGAAGGCGGGATCTATCTGCTGGAAGCCCGAATGCATGGTGCGGCGTATCCGCTGAGCGATCCGCAGGGGAAAATGCTGACGCTGCGTTCGGTCGAGCATGCCCGGGATGTGCTGCATAACTTTCCGGTGCTGCCTTTCAATCTGGTGCACACCTCGGTGCACGATGAAATGTGCGGTCTTGGCGCCAGTGGCGAAGAAAGCCTGAAGGTGCCGCTGGCCTGGCGATCCGCGCTGTAGGCCCGAGGGCCTGATCAATGCCGGAACATCTGTGCTAGTCTGCTCGCCCTTTTGGTTCCGGGCGCGCCGGGACGCGCTGTGTACGCACGGCATGTCCTGAGGCCGTCCGCACAGCGGAGCAGTGTCATGTCCGAAGTAAATCTGTCCACCGACGAAACCCGCGTCAGCTACGGCATCGGCCGTCAGCTGGGTGACCAGCTGCGCGACAACCCGCCACCGGGTGTCAGCCTGGACGCCATCCTGGCCGGCCTGACCGACGCATTCGCCGGTAAGGAAAGCCGTGTAAGCCAGGAAGCCATGTCCGCCAGCTTCAAGGTGATCCGCGAGATCATGCAAGCCGAAGCCGCTGCCAAAGCTGAAGCCGCCGCTGGCGAAGGCCTGGCATTCCTGGCTGAAAACGCCAAGAAAGAAGGCATCACCACGCTGGCTTCCGGCCTGCAGTTCGAAGTGCTGACTCAAGGTGAAGGCGCCAAGCCATCCCGTGAAGACACCGTGCGTACTCACTACCACGGCACGCTGATCGACGGCACCGTGTTCGACAGCTCCTACGAGCGTGGCCAGCCGGCTGAATTCCCGGTTGGCGGCGTTATCGCTGGCTGGACCGAAGCCCTGCAACTGATGAATGCCGGCAGCAAATGGCGTCTGTACGTGCCGAGCGAACTGGCTTACGGCGCTCAAGGCGTTGGCAGCATCCCGCCGCACAGCGTTCTGGTGTTCGACGTCGAGCTGCTCGACGTTCTGTAATCCCGTTACCCTGCACAAGCGTGGCTTGTGCAGGGTTTCTCCGCCGATCTCATACTTCGATCTTGTTGTGCAGTTCACTGGTCGGGCGCAAGGCCCGGGCATAGCAGAACAGGAACAGATTGCGCACCAGCTCCTTGAGCACCAATGGCTCGCTGGAACTCAGGCCGCTGACGTCCAGATCCCCTTGATCCTGCAACTCGTGCAGGGCTTCTTCTTCCAGTACGGCGCAGACTTCACCGGTTTCCCGATGCAGGATCCTGAGGTACGGGTGCGGGCGATCCAGCCAGGCGTCGATCAAATAAGTCATGGGTCTCATCTCCATTGAAAGGGTTTCAATGAGAATAATTCTTATTCGTCAAATAGCAAGCGCCTATTGGCGGTTTGTGATTTTTTGCGGGTAAAGATTGCGTAAGGTCAAAACGGCTGGCGTTTGGCTATCGCGAGGATTTGTTGGGGAATGCGGGGGAGGGCGAAGCTCCATCCCACGGCGGGCGCGGGATGGAAGACAGCAGACTCAGACTTTTCTGACGAACTCGGATTTGAGTTTCATCGGGCCGATGCCGTCGATCTTGCAGTCGATGTCGTGATCGCCATCGCACAGGCGGATGTTCTTGACCTTGGTGCCGACCTTGACCACCAGCGAAGTGCCCTTGACCTTCAGGTCCTTGATCACGGTGATGGTGTCGCCGTCCTGCAGGACGTTACCGACCGAATCTTTCTTCACGGCGTCATCGGACGCCACTTCGGCTTCACCGCCGGCGGACCACTCGTGGGCGCACTCCGGGCACACCAGTTGGGTGCCGTCTTCGTAGGTGTATTCGGAATTGCATTTCGGGCAGGGTGGCAACGTGCTCACTAAGGCTCCTTGGAGAGGGGATCGCTAAAAGTCGCACATTGTATAGGGTTTTAGCCGCTGATGGCAGGCAACAAAAAACCGCAGGCTCCAATGGAGGCTGCGGTTTTTTGATGATGCAGCATTGATCAGTGCGTGCGGGCGACCGCGAACTCGCTCAGCTCAACCAGTGCATCGCGGTATTCGCTGGCCGGCAGCGCGTCGAGGCACTTGATCGCGCGAGCCACGTAATCACGGGCCAGTTGCGCGGTGTATTCCAGCGAACCGGAGGCTTCCACGGCGATGCGGATGCTTTCCAGGTCTTCGATCCCGCCTTTCTGGATCGCCTGACGTACCAGTGCAGCTTGCTCTGGCGTGCCTTCGCGCATGGTGTAGATCAGCGGCAGGGTCGGCTTGCCTTCGGCCAGATCGTCACCGACGTTCTTGCCCAGGGTTTCGGCGTCGCCCTTGTAGTCGAGCAGGTCGTCGACCAGCTGGAACGCCACGCCCAGGTGATCGCCGAAGGTACGCAGCGCTTCGCTCTGCTCGGCGGTGGCGCCGGCCAGCGCCGCGGCGCTGTGGGTCGAAGCTTCGAAAAGCATCGCGGTCTTGCCGCGGATGACTTCCATGTAGGTTTCTTCAGTGGTGCTGGCGTCGCGAACCTTGGACAGCTGCAGCACTTCGCCTTCGGCGATGATGCGCGTGGCCTGGGACAGGATCTTCATCACCGGCATCGAGCCCAGTTCGACCATCATCTCGAACGAGCGCGAGTACAGGAAGTCGCCGACCAGTACGCTCGGGGCGTTGCCCCACATGGCATTGGCGGTCGAACGGCCACGGCGCATGCCGGACATGTCGACCACGTCGTCATGCAGCAGGGTGGCGGTGTGCAGGAATTCGATGGTGGCGGCCAGCAGGCGCATGTCGTCGCCTTCGCGACCCAGGGCCTTGCCACACAGCAGCACCAATAAAGGACGCAGGCGTTTGCCGCCGGCCGACGTGATGTAATCGCCGATTTTCGATACCAGCGGCACTCGGGAAGTCAGCTGCTTCTTGATGATGCCGTCGACGGCGCTAAAATCGTCCGCCACCGCGCGGTAGAAAGCTTGGGGTTGCATCAGCGACAGGTGCTCCAGAAGGGTTGCGCGGCATGCTAGGACCCACGTCCGGGCCTGTCAAGGCGCGATGGACGGCCCCTTGCATGACTTCGAAGGCTTGCGTACAATCGCGCACCCTGAACTTCCTGGGCAGCACCTGCCTTACGCAATTGCAAACGGGCCTCCAGCCCATTGCAGCCATGCCAGCCAATACCTCTTCTTATAAAGAGCTGGGTGAGCAGGATTATCGGAGAAATACCATGTCTTATGCAGTAATCGTTACTGGTGGCAAGCAGTACAAAGTTGCACCAGGTGAATACCTGAAGATCGAAAAACTGGAAGTCGCTACTGGCGAATCCGTAACTTTTGATCGCGTTCTGTTGGTTGCCAATGGCGACGACGTGAATATCGGCGCTCCAGTTGTTGCTGGCGCTACCGTTGTGGCTGAAGTGATCTCCCAAGGTCGTCACGATAAAGTCCGCATCATCAAGTTCCGTCGTCGTAAGCACCACATGAAGCGTATGGGCCACCGCCAGTGGTACACCGAGATCAAAATCACCGGTATTCAGGCTTAATTTCAGCCTAATTCCTCACTAGGAGAATTGACTCATGGCACACAAAAAAGCTGGTGGTAGTACCCGTAACGGTCGCGACTCAGAAGCCAAACGCCTTGGCGTGAAGATGTATGGCGGCCAGGTCATCAAGGCCGGCAACATCATCGTGCGTCAGCGCGGCACCCAATTCCACGCTGGCTACGGCGTTGGCATGGGTAAAGATCACACTCTCTTCGCGAAAATCGAAGGCGTGATCAAGTTCGAAGTAAAGGGCGCTTTCAACCGCCGTTACGTGAGCGTAGTCGCGGCTTAATCGCGAGTATGCTGGAGAAGCCCTGTCTTGCGACGGGGCTTTTTCGTTTGTGGGGTGAGTCTCTTGCAAAGCTGTTTGTATGGGCTGTCGGCGCGCGATGCAGTTCGTGAGTTGGGGTCGCTGCGCTCATTTTTGCAAGAGTCTTATGTCTTGATTGTTTTTCGGCTCGTCCGTACGGCGAGAGGCGTTGGTTATGAAGTTTGTTGATGAAGTATCGATCCGCGTAAAGGCTGGTGACGGCGGCAATGGCTGCATGAGTTTCCGTCGGGAAAAATTCATTGAAAACGGCGGTCCGAACGGTGGTGACGGCGGTGACGGCGGTTCCATCTTCATGATGGCCGACGAAAACCTCAACACCCTGGTGGACTACCGTTACACCCGGCACTTCGATGCCGAGCGTGGCTCCAACGGTGGCAGCACCGACTGCACCGGCAAGAAGGGTGAAGACCTGATCCTGCGCGTGCCGGTCGGCACCACTGTGATCGACTCCGCCACCCAGGAAGTCATTGGCGACCTGACCAAGGCCGGTCAGAAACTGATGGTGGTTCAGGGCGGCTGGCACGGTCTGGGCAACACCCGTTTCAAATCCAGTACCAACCGTGCGCCGCGCCAGACCACGCCGGGCAAGCCGGGCGAGCAGCGCGACCTGAAACTGGAAATGAAAGTGCTGGCTGACGTCGGCCTGTTGGGTCTGCCGAACGCCGGTAAAAGTACCTTTATCCGTTCGGTATCGGCTGCCAAGCCGAAAGTTGCCGATTACCCGTTCACTACCCTGGTGCCGAATCTGGGTGTGGTCAGCGTCGATCGCTGGAAAAGCTTCGTCATCGCCGACATTCCGGGGCTGATCGAAGGCGCTTCCGACGGTGCTGGCCTGGGGATTCGTTTCCTCAAGCACCTGGCGCGTACCCGTCTGTTGCTGCATCTCGTGGACATGGCGCCGCTGGACGACAGCAGTGCGCCGGACGCCGCTGAAGTGATCGTCAACGAGCTGATCAAGTTCAGTCCGTCGCTGGCCGAGCGTGATCGCTGGCTGGTGCTGAACAAGTGCGACCAGATCCTCGAAGAAGAGCACGAGGAGCGGGTCAAGGAAGTGGTCGAGCGTCTGCAGTGGGAAGGTCCGGTCTACGTGATCTCGGCCATCGCCAAAGACGGCACCGAGCGCCTGACGCGCGACATCATGCGTTATCTGGAAGATCGTGCCGATCGCCTGGCCAATGACCCGGCCTACAAGGAAGAGCTGGCCGATCTCGATCAGCGCATCGAAGACGAAGCCCGTGCGCAGTTGCAGGCGCTGGACGACAAGCGTGCCCTGCGTCGCAGCGGCGTGAAGTCGGTCCACGACATCGGCGACGATGATTGGGACGAAGAAGATGTGGATGACGAAGACGGTCCGGAAATCATTTACGTGCGTGACTGATTCGTTGCAGTAAACTTAAGCGCCGCTCAATCGAGCGGCGTTTTAGTATCTGGAAATCGATTGTTGGTCACGAAGAACCACGAATAACGTCACGGGCAGTGCCAGGTCGCGCTGCCCTCAAGCTAAGGTTGAAGATGATGCGGAGCAAGGTGACAGGTGCGCAGCGTTGGGTCGTGAAGATCGGCAGCGCTTTGCTGACAGCGGATGGCAAAGGGCTGGATCGCGCGGCAATGGGTGTCTGGGTCGAGCAGATGGTGGCTTTGCATGAGGCCGGCGTCGAGCTGGTGCTGGTGTCCTCCGGGGCAGTGGCGGCGGGCATGAGTCGCCTGGGCTGGACCGCTCGACCCAGTGCGATGCACGAGCTCCAGGCCGCTGCAGCAATCGGTCAGATGGGCTTGGTGCAGGCTTGGGAATCGAGCTTTGCCGAGCATGGCCGGCACACTGCGCAGATTCTCCTGACCCACGACGACCTGTCCGACCGCAAGCGCTACCTGAACGCTCGCAGCACCTTGCGTGCGCTGGTCGAGCTGAAAGTCATCCCGGTGATCAACGAGAACGACACCGTGGTGACTGACGAAATCCGCTTCGGCGACAACGACACGCTCGCGGCGCTGGTGGCCAACCTGGTCGAGGCCGATCTGCTGGTGATCCTGACGGATCGCGACGGCATGTTCGACGCTGATCCGCGCAACAACCCTGACGCCCAATTGATTTACGAAGCGCGCGCCGATGATCCGACGCTGGATGCGGTGGCGGGCGGTACTGGCGGTGCATTGGGTCGTGGCGGCATGCAGACCAAGCTGCGCGCGGCTCGTCTGGCGGCGCGTTCCGGGGCGCACACCATCATTGTTGGCGGGCGTCTGGAGCGCGTGCTCGATCGTCTGAAGGCGGGTGAGCGCATTGGTACGTTGCTGTCGCCTGAGCGCGGCATGCTCGCGGCGCGCAAGCAGTGGCTGGCCGGGCATCTGCAAACCCGTGGCACGCTGGTGCTGGATGATGGCGCGGTTTCCGCGTTGTCCCAAGGCAACAAAAGCCTGCTGCCGGTCGGCGTCAAGCTGGTTCAGGGCAGTTTCCGTCGTGGCGAAATGGTGGTTTGCGTGGCGCCGGACGGTCGTGAGATCGCCCGCGGCCTGGCCAACTACAGCGCGCTGGAAGCACAAAAAATCATCGGTCAGTCGTCGGATGCGATTGTCGGTTTGCTGGGGTATATGGCTGAGCCGGAACTGGTTCACCGTGACAACCTGATTCTGGTGTAAGGAAAACGCGATGCGCATGGCAAAAGGATTGTTGGGCTTGCTGATGGCGTTGCCATTGCTGGCCTCGGCCGAGGAAATCGGTCAGGTGTCGACGGTGTTCAAGTTTGTCGGGCCGAACGACCGGATCGTGGTCGAGGCATTCGATGATCCAAAGGTCGAAGGTGTGACCTGCTACCTGTCGCGCGCCAAGACGGGCGGTGTGAAGGGTGGGTTGGGTCTGGCCGAGGATCGTGCCGAGGCGTCCATTGCTTGCCGTCAGGTCGGGCCGATCAACTTCAAAGGTGAATTGAAGGATGGCGAAGAGGTGTTCAAGGAGCGCACTTCGCTGGTGTTCAAGACGATGCAGGTGGTGCGCTTCCTCGACAAGAAGCGCAACACGCTGGTGTATCTGGTCTACAGCGATCGTCTGATCGAAGGTAGCCCGCAGAATGCGGTGACGGCGATCCCGATTCTGCCTTGGGCGTCGGCTCATTAATCGCGCGTAAAAAAAGAGGAGCCGGTTGGCTCCTCTTTTTTTGCCTGCGATTTGCTGAAATCAGGGCAAATCGCAGGCAATAAAAAACCGACCCTGAGGTCGGTTTTTAATGACTACGTCGATTAGGCAGCTTCTTTCAGTGCCTTGACGTGGCCATTCAGACGGCTCTTATGACGAGCAGCCTTGTTCTTGTGGATGATGCCTTTATCGGCCATGCGGTCGATAACTGGCACAGCCAGAACGTATGCAGCTTGAGCTTTTTCAGCGTCTTTTGCGTCGATGGCTTTAACTACATTCTTGATGTAGGTACGAACCATGGAACGCAGGCTGGCGTTGTGGCTGCGACGCTTCTCAGCCTGTTTTGCACGTTTTTTGGCGGAAGGTGAGTTGGCCACCGTCGAGCTCCTCGAAAGACTTTTTAGGAAATAGCAAACAAAATAGGCCGCGAATCATGCCGATGAAGAGATGTCTTGTCAAGGGCGCTTGAGACGTTCCGCTAAGTGGTAGGTATAAAGAGGCGGGATATTTATTTCCGGCGCTTGACCTGTAAACTCGCGAGCTTTGGCTCTGTGCTGTTGCGGCGCGGAGTATCGCACAAGTGGGCGCGTTATTCGCCTGCTGTTTATCGACAGGCACACATTCCTTCAATGAATCTGCTCAAATCGTTGGCCGCCGTCAGCTCTATCACGATGCTTTCCCGGATTCTCGGGTTTGTTCGCGACACGCTCATCGCCCGCACTTTCGGCGCCGGAATGGCGACCGACGCCTTCTTTATCGCCTTCAAACTGCCCAATCTGCTGCGCAGGATTTTCGCCGAGGGGGCGTTTTCCCAGGCTTTTGTACCGATCCTGGCCGAATATAAAAGCCAGAAGGGTGAAGAGGCGACCCGCACCTTTATTGCTTACGTTTCCGGCCTGCTGACGCTGGTGCTGGCGCTGGTCACCGCGCTGGGCATGATCGCCGCGCCCTGGGTGATCTGGGCCACAGCGCCGGGTTTCACCGATACGCCGGAAAAATTCCAGCTGACCTCCGATCTGCTGCGAGTGACCTTCCCCTATATATTGCTGATCTCCCTGTCTTCGCTGGCGGGTGCGATCCTCAATACCTGGAACCGTTTCTCGGTGCCGGCATTCGTGCCGACCCTGCTCAACGTCAGCATGATCGTGTTTTCGCTGTTCCTGACGCCGTACTTCGATCCACCGGTCATGGCCCTTGGCTGGGCAGTGCTGGTCGGTGGTCTGGCGCAGTTGCTCTATCAACTGCCGCACCTGAAAAAAATCGGCATGCTGGTGCTGCCGCGCCTGAATCTGCGCGATACCGGCGTCTGGCGGGTGATGAAGCAGATGTTGCCGGCGATCATCGGCGTCTCGGTCAGCCAGATTTCGCTGATCATCAACACCATCTTCGCCTCGTTCCTGGTAGCAGGTTCGGTGTCGTGGATGTATTACGCCGACCGTTTGATGGAGCTGCCGTCCGGTGTGCTCGGTGTGGCGCTGGGCACGATCCTGCTGCCGACACTCGCCAAGACCTACGCCAGCAAGGATCGCCACGAATATTCGCGGATTCTCGACTGGGGTCTGCGCCTGTGCTTCGTGCTGGTGCTGCCGTGTGCGCTGGCGCTGGGAATCCTGGCCGAGCCGTTGACGGTTTCGCTGTTCCAGTACGGCCAGTTCAGCGGATTTGACGCCGAGATGACTCAGCGGGCGCTGATTGCCTATTCTGTCGGTCTGCTCGGGATCATCGTGATCAAAGTGCTGGCGCCAGGCTTCTATGCGCAACAAAACATCCGTACGCCGGTAAAAATCGCAATCTTCACCCTGGTGGTCACGCAGTTGTTCAACCTGGTGTTGATCGGTCCGCTGGCGCACGCCGGGCTGGCACTGGCGATCAGCGCCGGTGCCTGTCTGAACGCCGGGCTGCTGTTCTACCAACTGCGCAAGCAGCAGATGTACCAACCGCAACCGGGCTGGCTGAAGTTCGGTTTCAAGCTTGTGGTTGCGGTGGCGGTCATGTCGGCGGTGCTGTTGATCGGGATGCATTTCATGCCCGCGTGGGATCAGGGCCACATGCTGGAGCGCTTCCTGCGCCTGGGCGCGTTGGTGGTTGCCGGCGTAGTGGCGTATTTCGGCATGTTGCTGCTGCTCGGTTTCCGCTTGCGCGACTTCAATCGCAAGGCGTTGAGCTGAGGTTTCACCCTTGAAAGACGGGCGCGAGCCGGCAGTTTTGTCGGCTCGATCACTTTGGGTTACGGTGTTGCCTGTCGTCGGCCGTCGGGTGTGGTTATAATCGGCCACTTTATGAGCAAGAAGCGCGTTATGCAGCTGGTTCGAGGCCTCCACAATCTGCGCCCCCAGCATCGGGGCTGCGTCGCCACTATTGGCAACTTTGACGGTGTTCACCGTGGTCACCAGGCCATTCTGGCCCGACTGCGTGAGCGTGCGCTCGAGTTGGGCGTACCCAGCTGCGTGGTGATTTTCGAGCCGCAGCCACGGGAATTCTTTGCCCCGGAGACCGCGCCGGCGCGTCTGGCCCGGTTGCGCGACAAGCTGCAACTGCTGGCCGCCGAAGGCGTCGACCGGGTTCTGTGCCTGGCGTTCAACCAGCGCTTGAGCAAACTCAGCGCCAGCGAATTCGTCGATACCATCCTGGTCGATGGCCTCGGCGTGCAGCATCTGGAGGTCGGTGACGATTTCCGCTTCGGTTGCGACCGTCTCGGCGATTTCGATTTCCTGTTGCAGGCCGGGCAGGTTCACGGTTTTACCGTGGAAGCCGCGCAAACCGTCGAGCTGGACGGCATTCGTGTCAGCAGCACCCAGGTGCGCAATGCGTTGGCCGCCGCCGATTTCGCGCTGGCCGAACGCTTGCTCGGTCGCCCGTACCGGATTGCCGGTCGTGTGCTGCATGGCCAGAAACTCGCCCGCCAACTGGGTACGCCCACGGCGAACATTCAACTCAAGCGCCGTCGCGTGCCGTTCACCGGGGTTTACCTGGTCGACGTCGACATCGACGGCAAGACCTGGCCCGGCGTCGCCAATATCGGCGTGCGGCCCACGGTGCAAGGTGATGGCAAGGCCCACCTTGAAGTCCATCTTTTAGATTTTGCCGGCGATCTGTATGACCGGCGTTTGACGGTGGTTTTCCACCAGAAGCTGCGTGAAGAGCAGCGTTTCGCCTCCCTGGAGGCATTGAAAACGGCGATCAGCGCGGATGTCGCCGCCGCCCGTGCACTAGCCGCACCTAGCGCCCATCGCTAATGAAGAGCCTTAAATGACCGACTATAAAGCCACGCTAAACCTTCCGGACACCGCCTTCCCAATGAAGGCCGGCCTGCCACAGCGCGAACCGCAGATCCTGCAGCGCTGGGACAGTATTGGCCTGTACGGAAAGTTGCGCGAGATTGGCAAGGATCGTCCGAAGTTCGTCCTGCACGACGGCCCTCCGTACGCCAACGGTACGATCCACATCGGTCACGCACTGAACAAGATTCTCAAGGACATGATCATCCGCTCGAAGACCCTGTCGGGCTTTGACGCGCCGTATGTTCCAGGTTGGGACTGCCACGGCCTGCCGATCGAGCACAAGGTTGAAGTGACCCACGGCAAGAACCTGGGCGCGGACAAGACCCGCGAACTGTGCCGTGCCTACGCCACCGAGCAGATCGAAGGGCAGAAGTCCGAATTCATCCGTCTCGGCGTGCTGGGCGACTTCGCCAACCCGTACAAGACCATGGACTTCAAGAACGAGGCCGGCGAAATCCGCGCCCTCGCCGAAATCGTCAAGGGCGGTTTCGTGTTCAAGGGCCTGAAGCCTGTGAACTGGTGCTTCGATTGCGGTTCGGCCCTGGCCGAAGCTGAAGTCGAGTACGAGAACAAGAAGTCCTCGACCATCGACGTCGCCTTCCCGATCGCTGACGAGGCCAAACTGGCCGCCGCGTTCGGTCTGCCGTCGCTGGGCAAACCTGCCTCGATCGTGATCTGGACCACCACCCCGTGGACCATCCCGGCCAACCAGGCGCTCAACGTTCACCCGGAATTCACCTACGCCCTCGTCGACATCGGCGACAAGCTGCTGGTGCTGGCTGAAGAGCTGGTCGAATCCTGCCTGACCCGTTACGGCGTCGAAGGCACCGTATTGGCCACCGCACCGGGTTCGGCGCTGGAGCTGATCAACTTCCGTCACCCGTTCTACGACCGTCTGTCGCCGGTGTACCTGGCCGACTACGTGGAACTGGGCGCTGGCACCGGCGTGGTTCACTCTGCCCCGGCCTACGGCGTGGACGACTTCGTGACCTGCAAGAAATACGGCATGGTCAACGACGACATCCTCAACCCGGTACAGAGCAACGGCGTCTACGTGCCGTCGCTGGAGTTCTTCGGCGGCCAGTTCATCTGGAAGGCCAACCCGGCCATCGTTGAAAAACTCACTGAAGTCGGTGCGCTGCTGCACACCACCGTCATCGAACACAGCTACATGCATTGCTGGCGCCACAAGACCCCGCTGATCTACCGCGCCACCGCGCAGTGGTTCATCGGCATGGACAAGGAGCCGGTATCCGGCGACACCCTGCGCGTGCGCTCGCTCAAAGCCATCGAAGAGACCAAGTTCGTCCCGGCCTGGGGCCAGGCGCGCCTGCACTCGATGATCGCCAATCGTCCGGACTGGTGCATCTCCCGTCAGCGCAACTGGGGCGTGCCGATCCCGTTCTTCCTGAACAAGGAAAGCGGTGAGCTGCACCCACGCACCGTCGAGCTGATGGAAGAAGTCGCCAAACGCGTCGAAGTCGAAGGCATCGAAGCCTGGTTCAAACTCGACGCTGCCGAACTGCTGGGCGATGAAGCGCCGCAGTACGACAAGATCAGCGACACCCTCGACGTCTGGTTCGACTCGGGCACCACGCACTGGCACGTGCTGCGCGGTTCGCACCCGATGGGCCACGAGACCGGCCCACGTGCCGACCTGTACCTGGAAGGTTCGGACCAGCACCGTGGCTGGTTCCACTCGTCCTTGTTGACCGGTTGCGCCATCGACAACCACGCGCCGTACCGCGAACTGCTGACTCACGGTTTCACCGTGGACGAGTCCGGCCGCAAGATGTCCAAGTCCCTGGGCAACGTGATCGCGCCGCAGAAAGTCAACGACACCCTGGGCGCCGACATCATGCGTCTGTGGGTCGCGTCGACCGACTACTCCGGCGAGATGGCCGTGTCCGAGCAGATCCTGCAGCGCAGTGCGGACGCCTATCGTCGTATCCGTAACACCGCACGCTTCCTGCTTTCCAACCTGACCGGTTTCAACCCGGCCACCGACCTGCTGCCGGCCGAAGACATGCTGGCGCTGGATCGCTGGGCGGTGGATCGCACCCTGCTGCTGCAACGCGAGCTGCAAGAGCACTACGGCGAATACCGTTTCTGGAACGTCTACTCGAAGATCCACAACTTCTGCGTGCAGGAGCTGGGTGGTTTCTATCTGGACATCATCAAGGACCGCCAGTACACCACCGGCGCCGACAGCAAGGCCCGTCGTTCGTGCCAGACCGCGCTGTTCCACATCTCCGAAGCGCTGGTGCGCTGGATCGCGCCGATCCTGGCGTTCACCGCCGACGAACTGTGGCAATACCTGCCGGGCGAGCGCAACGAATCGGTGATGCTCAACACCTGGTACGAAGGCCTGACCGAGTTGCCGGAAGGCTTCGAGCTGGGTCGCGAGTACTGGGATCGCATCATGGAAGTGAAGGTGGCGGTCAACAAAGAAATGGAAATCCAGCGCGCGGCCAAGGCCGTCGGTGGCAACCTGCAAGCCGAAGTGACGCTGTTCGCCGAAGACGCGCTGACCGCCGACCTGGCCAAGCTGAGCAACGAGCTGCGCTTTGTCCTGATCACCTCGACTGCCACTGTTGCGCCGTTCGTGCAGGCTCCGGCCGATGCTGTGGCCACCGAAGTCAGCGGCCTGAAGCTGAAAATCGTCAAATCCGCCTTCCCGAAATGCGCCCGTTGCTGGCACTGCCGCGAAGACGTAGGCGTGAACCCGGAGCATCCGGAAATCTGCGGCCGTTGCGTGGACAACATCGATGGCGCCGGCGAGGTTCGTCACTATGCCTAATGCCGTTGGCCGTTTCGGACGGCTGAGCTGGCTCTGGTTGAGCTTGCTGGTTCTGGTCATCGACCAGGCCAGCAAGTTCTACTTCGAAGGCAAGCTCGAGATGTTCCAGCAGATCGTGATCATCCCTGATTACTTCAGCTGGACCCTGGCCTACAACACCGGCGCTGCCTTCAGCTTCCTCGCGGACAGCTCTGGCTGGCAGCGCTGGCTGTTCGCCCTGATCGCAATTGCGGTCAGTGCGGTGCTGGTGGTCTGGCTCAAGCGCCTGGGCCGCAACGAAACCTGGCTGGCCATCGCGTTGGCGCTGGTGCTGGGCGGAGCGCTGGGCAATCTGTATGACCGCATAGCCCTGGGCCATGTGATCGATTTCATTCTGGTGCACTGGCAGAACCGCTGGTACTTCCCGGCGTTCAACTTCGCCGACAGCGCCATCACCGTTGGCGCGGTGATGCTGGCACTGGATATGTTCAAAAGTAAAAAAACCGGAGAAACCGTTCATGACTGAACAGGTATTGGCTGAGCAACGCATCGGCCAGAACACGGAAGTCACCTTGCACTTTGCATTGCGCCTGGAGAACGGCGACACGGTCGACAGCACTTTCGACAAAGCCCCGGCGACCTTCAAGGTCGGCGACGGCAACCTGCTGCCGGGCTTCGAGGCGGCGCTGTTCGGCTTCAAGGCCGGCGACAAGCGTACCCTGACCGTCGAACCGGAAAACGCCTTCGGCCAGCCGAACCCGCAAAACGTACAGATCATCCCGCGTTCGCAGTTTGCGGACATGGAGCTGTCGCCGGGTCTGCTGGTGATCTTCAACGATGCGGCCAATACTGAGCTGCCGGGTGTGGTGAAAGAATTCGACGACGCGCAAGTGACTGTCGACTTCAACCACCCGCTGGCCGGCAAGACGCTGACCTTTGACGTGGAAATCTTCTCCGTCAAAGCGCTGTAATCGCTGTTCTGCAGGAGCCGGCAGGCCGGCTCCCGTAATGATCCAATCTTTCGCGCGCAAGACACGAGGCACCGCATGCAAATCAAACTCGCCAACCCCCGTGGCTTCTGCGCCGGCGTGGACCGGGCGATCGAAATCGTCAACCGCGCCCTGGAGGTCTTCGGGCCGCCGATCTATGTGCGTCACGAAGTGGTGCACAACAAGTTCGTGGTCGAAGACCTGCGCAGTCGTGGCGCGATCTTCGTCGAGGAACTGGATCAGGTGCCGGACGACGTCATCGTGATCTTCAGTGCCCACGGCGTCTCGCAAGCCGTGCGTACCGAAGCCGCCGGCCGTGGCCTGAAAGTATTCGACGCCACCTGCCCGCTGGTGACCAAGGTGCATATCGAAGTCGCGAAATACAGCCGTGACGGTCGCGAGTGCATCCTGATCGGCCACGCCGGTCACCCGGAAGTCGAAGGCACCATGGGCCAGTACGACGCCAGTAATGGCGGCGCGATCTACCTCGTCGAAGACGAGAAGGATGTCGCCGAGTTGCAGGTACATAACCCCGAGAAGCTCGCCTTTGTTACCCAGACGACCCTGTCCATGGACGACACCAGTCGCGTCATCGATGCCCTGCGTGCGCGTTTTCCGGCCATTGGTGGCCCGCGCAAGGACGACATCTGCTACGCCACCCAAAACCGTCAGGACGCGGTCAAGCAACTGGCCGACGAATGCGACGTGGTGTTGGTGGTGGGCAGCCCGAACAGCTCCAACTCCAACCGCCTGCGTGAGCTGGCCGAACGCATGGCCACGCCGGCCTACCTGATCGATGGCGCCGAAGACCTGCAAAAGAGCTGGTTCGACGGTGTCGAGCGTATCGGCATCACCGCCGGTGCTTCCGCTCCGGAAGTCCTGGTGCGTGGCGTGATCCAGCAGTTGCAGGCCTGGGGCGCCACCGGTGCCGACGAACTGGCCGGGCGTGAGGAGAACATCACGTTCTCGATGCCTAAAGAGCTGCGCGTTCGCTCGATCTGATCGCTTTATCCTTTCGGCACAGCGCCTGTTCAGTCTTTTGGCTGGTCAGGCGTACGCGACCGGTTGCTGCCAGCACCACCTGGAGCCGGCTGACCGGCTCGCGAGCCGAGCATAGATGTAACGTTCCCGCCTGAAACTTCCGGTCCGGCACCAATGGCTGACCCAGGCTGCTGAAGCGTATGTACCGGCTCACCAGCCAGTTGCCGACAATCGGTATCCGTCCGTCACTCGCCTGCTCGATCAGCAATGGATTATCGGCATCCCCCGGTCCCTTTCCGCTGATATCCAGAATGATCCGCCAGCCCTGGCCCCAATCACCGTTGATGCCATGAATCACCACGCTCTGGTTGCGCGTGATGGCCATGGTCCGGGCATTGCGAATCCCGTCGAGCAAAGACTGCGCGGCCTGCTGCCGCCGGTTTGATTCGGTGAAGTCCGCCAGCGCCGGACTGACCAGCGACAGAACAATTGCGCCGATCGCCAGTCCCATAAGCAGTTCGACCAGACTGAAACCCTGTTGCGGCATGTGCGCGTCCTCCCTGGATTGTGCACAGCGGCGCAGTCCGTGCGCCGTTCGCGTTAAATCAACCGGCGCATGCCGGTCGAATGTTCTAGGTTTGTACAGGTATAGCCGACGGCAACGGAGGGCATCGATGGATCATCGTACAAAAGGTTTCACGCTGATCGAGCTGTTGGTGGCGCTCGCGGTGTTTGTGATCCTGATCACGATGGCGGTGCCGGCATTCACCCGTTCGGTGCAGGGCAGCAAGGCCGACACCGAAGTCGGCGACCTGCAACGGGCCCTCAATTACGCAAGGCTCGAGGCGATCAACCGGGGCGTCACTACCCGCTTGCGGCCGAGTGCCGGCGGCACGGTCTGGACCGGCGAACTGTCGGTCTACGACAGTACTGGCACTCCGGCCAATGTATTGCGGGTTGTTCCAGCAATGAGCAGCGGCGCGACTCTGACGCTACCCTTGGGAGTGACCGCGCTGGATTTCAACAATCTGGGCGGGCTGGCGGCACCGTCCACAGCGGTGGTCATCAGTTACGTGCTGGGAACGCAAAGCAGGACGCTGAACGTGTGTCTGAACGGACGAATTCAATTGGGTGGAAATTGCGGATGAGGGCAGGGAGCAAGCGCGCACAGGAGGGCATGACGCTGATCGAAGTGCTGGTCGCGTTACTGATTCTGACGGTCGGGTTGCTGGGCGCGGCGGCGGTTCAGCTCAATGCGCTGAAGTACACCGACAGCTCGCGGATGACCAGCCAGGCGAGTTTCATCGCCTACGACATGATGGACCGGATTCGTGCCAATTCGGGCGCCGACTACACCGTCACGCCGCCGACCACGGGCAACCTGAGTGTCGCCCGGGATCAGGATCTCTACGACTTCACCACCAATATCGTCAATTTCGGCGGCCCGACCGCCACCGGCAGTATCACCCTCAATCAGCGCGTGTACACCATCACCATCACCTGGAGTGACGCGCGCGCCGCCAATACGAGCAGTGCGCCCCGCAGCTTTGTCCTGACCAGCCGCGCCGCAGTCGATCCGGTGGCTACGCCATGAAGCGCCAAAATCTGGGCTTTGGTCTGATCGAAATGCTGGTCGCCCTGGCGCTGGGGTTGATCGTGGTGCTCGGCGTGGTGCAGATTTTTCTGGCGGCGAAAAACACCTACGTCAGCCAGAACAGCGCCGCCGCCATGCAGGAAGACGCGCGGTTCGTGCTGAGCAAGATGATCCAGGAGCTGCGCATGGTGGGTATGTTCGGCTGCCTGGGCACGATTACCGATTCCAGCTCGGCGGGGGATTTCACTGCGGCCCAGATCACGCCGATCAGCTGGGACAACGCCAACCTCAAGCTGACCCTGGTAACCGCCGATGTCGGTAGCGCGGGCGGGACGGCGACCTGGACCGTGGTCTCCGATTGCCGCAACAGCGCCACCGCTTATACCGGCGCGCGAGTGGCGGCGACGGGGCAGATCGCGTTTCCGATCCGTCGACTGGTCTACAGCTTCAGCAACAACCAGATTCTGATGGGCACCGGCAGCGGCAATCCGACCCAGCAGGTGCTGGTGAACAATGTCAGTGCGTTCACCGTGATGTTTGGTCTGGCGAGTTCTGCGACCGACGTGGCGGCGTCGACCTACAGCGCCAACCCCGGTGATCCGGCGCGGATCCGCAGCGTGCGCCTGAGCCTGACCCTCACTGACCCGAATAATCGGGTCCGCAATCAAACCTTCAACGTGGTTGCCGCCTTGCGCAACCGCTTGCAGTGAGGAGCGGGCGATGAACGTTTCTCTCCATCGGCGACGGTCCCAGGGCGGCATGGTGTTGCTGGTCAGCCTGGTGTTTCTGCTGCTCCTGACAGTGATCGGCCTGTCATCGATGCAGAGCGCCAACCTGCAGGAAAAAATGGCGGGTAGCGTGAGCCTGCGCAATCAATCGTTCCAGACTGCCGAGGCGGCGCTGCGCATCGGCGAAAGCGCGGTGCAACTGGACGGCTACGCGCTGGCGGTGTGCGCCAGCACCACCCAATGTGCGCCGCCGGCGGAATCCTCGGTGGTCAGCGCGGCGGGGCTCAATTCCACGTCGGGCGTGACCTGGATCGCCGCCGGCAGCGGGTTTTACGGAGTGCAGAACATCGGCACGACCCTGACGGCGGTGAACGTACCGAGCAATACCTCGGCGACCTTGTATCGGGTCACGGCCGTCGGCATCGCCGGCACTTCGCGCAGTGTGGTGGAGAGTGTCTATGCGAAGTACTGAGCGACGCTTCAAGGGGCTGTCGCTGCTGCTCGGCATGCTGACCGGGCTTTATCTGGCTGCACCGGCGTATGCCTTCACGCCGTCCGATTCGCCGCTGTTGAGCGCGGCTGCCGTGCCACCGAACGTCATGTTGATGATTGACGATTCGGGCAGCATGAACAGCATCATCTATGCGGCAGGTTTTGATCCGACCGTGGATCGCACGGCGGCCCGCCAGTGCAACGCGGTCATCGGCCTGTGCCTGAGCTCGACCGCCATTACCGGCGATACGATCTTTCTCTCGAGCCTGCCGACCTCCGGCTGCTCCGGCGGCGCCTATGCGTTCTACAACAACAGCCTGACGCCGCTCTGCCTGAAGCTGCCGGATCCGGTGGGCAGCGGCAACACCCGCTATTCGGCGGATTACATTTCCTACGTGGTGAGTCTGGCGATCAACAACGGCACGCGCGACTTCACCACCGGGGCGATTCCCAACGATTACCGGATCAACGTGGCGCGCAACGTTTCCACCGCACTGGTCACCAGCAACCGCAACCTGCGCATGGGCCTGGCCACCTTCAATCCGGCCACCAGCAACAACCCCGGCAACGGCGGTTTCATTGCGCGCTCCATCAGCGACCTGTCACCGGTCAGCGGCAGCGTGACCCAGGCCCAGGCCGACACCAACTACAACGCACTGATTTCCTCGATCAATGGCCTGAGCGCGGTGGCCAACACGCCACTGGCCGAGACTTATTACGAAATCACCCGCTACATGCGCGGGATGGCGCCGTACTACAACAGCACGCCGAGCACCTATACCAGCCCGATCCAGTACCGCTGCCAGAAAAACTACGGCGTGGTCATCACCGACGGTTTGCCGACCTACGACCGCACCTTTCCGAACAACGACCCGCTGGGCGGCAGCCGCTTGCCGAACTGGGACGGTATCAACAATGACGGGAACAACCTGAACGGGGACGGGGAGGGCGATACGCTGTACCTGGACGATATCGCCAAGTTCGCCTTCGACATCGACATGCGTTCGACCGGCACCGATGCGGCGGGCAAGAGCTGGAATGCGGTGGACTTCCCGAAACAAAACATGAACACCTACACCGTGGGGTTCACTGCCTCCAACGACATGCTCTCGGACGCCGCCGATTACGGACAGGGCCGCTACTATCAGGCGACCGACAGCGCCGGCCTGAATGCCGCGCTGTCCTCGGCGTTGAGCGACATCACCTCCAAGGCCGGCTCCGGCGGCAGCGGTGTCGCCAGCGGCACGACGCTGGCGAGCGGCACCAGTTATTTCCAGACCAGTTATGACCCCAAGGACTGGCGCGGCACGATCAAGTCCTTTGGCTTCAACTCGGCCGGGGCGGTCAATACTTCGGCGGTATTGTGGACCACTGACACAGCCATCGTGCCCGGCGCCACTGCGCCGACCTACCAGTCGTGGAACTCCCTGAACAACGCGGCGGTGACGCTGGCCTACGGCAACTTCTCCCCGGCCCAGCAGACCGTTCTCAGCCAGGGTTTGCCCACCGGCATCAGCGGCATCGACCTGGTCGAATGGAGCAAAGGCACCAACAAGGCCGGGCTCAAAGTGCGCAGCGTGTTGCTTGGGGACATCATCAACTCGCCGCTCGTATTGGCTTCGCCCACGGAAAAAACCGCTTCCGATCTGGCCGGTGACACCACCTACAGCACCTATCTGACCACCAAGGCCTCGAACATGAATGCCAGCCTCGTGGTGAACGCCAACGACGGTTTTGTCAGCGTCATCAACTCGGCCAACGGTACCCGGCGCTATGCCTATATGCCGTCCAGCGTACTGCCCTCGCTGCGCCTGATTGCCGATCCGAACTACGTCAACGGCGTCAGCCACAAGTTTCTGGTGGATGGTCAGCTCGGTGTGTTCGACGCCCAATTCGGCACGGCCTGGAAAACCCTGGCCATCGGCGGTACGGGGGCGGGCGGCAAGACTTTCTATGGGCTTCAACTGTTTGACGCCTCGGCGGGCAACGTCATCCGTGCCTTGTGGGAAGTCAGCGCGCCGGCCACCGCCAGCACGTCCAACGCTTTTAATGATCTGGGTTACGCCTATGCCCGTCCGGAAGTGGCACGCTTGGCCGATGGTCGCTGGGCGGCATTCATTGCCAACGGTTACGGCAGCAACTCCGGGGTGGCAGCGCTGTATGTGCTGGATGTGCGTGACGGCTCGCTGATCAAGAAAATCGTCATCGACAGCACGGAAACCACCAACGGTTTGTCCTCGGTGAAGCTGCGGGTCAATTCGCAGAACGTGGTGCAGGCCGCGTATGGCGGTGACTTGAAGGGACGGTTGTGGAAGTTCGACCTGAGCGCCACCTCGTCCGACAGCTGGGGCGTGGCGTTTTCCGGCAAGCCGTTGTTCACCACGGCCGGCGGGGCGACTCAGCCGATCACCGCGCAACCGCTGCTGGCGGACAACGCTCTGGGCGGCAAACAGATTTTCGTCGGTACCGGCAAGTTCAACGAAACCGCCGACAAGACCAACAAGGATTTGCAGGCGTTCTATTCGGTGTGGGACGCCGATGGCGGGTCGGGCCAGATCACGGTCAGCAGTTTGCAGCCGCAGGCGATTACCGGGGTGTTCTCCGGCAGTACCGGGCAGTTCGTCACCACCAGCCAGAACGACACGACTTATCCGGCGGAGAAGGGCTGGTACTTGCCGCTGGTGTACAACAACGCATTGACCGGCGAACGGGTGATCAACCAGGCCAGTCTGGTGCTGGGACGCATCGTGTTCACCACGGCCAGTGTCGATACCACCGACCCGTGTTCCAGTTTCGGTACCGGCAAACTGATCGAACTCGATGCGTTCAGCGGTAAGATGCTCAACTACGCGGTGCTCGACACCAACGCCGATGGCGTGGTCGACAGCAACGACACGATTTCCAGCGGCGTGGTGTTCACCGGCGGTATCCCGACCCTGAACGCCATCGTCAACGGTGCATCACGCAAGGTCGTGAACGATTCCAGTGGCGGTATCACCACCCTGGTGGAAAAATCCGGCGGCGGTAGCCGTCGCATAATGTGGCGACAAATACAGTAAGTGAGAGTTGAGGCATGCGCAGATCCAACCGAGGTTTCACCCTGATCGAAATCATGATCGTGATTGCGATCATCGGTATCGTCATCACCATCGGCTATCCGAGCCTCACCGAATACGTGAAGAAGGGCCGCCGTGCCGACGTGGTCAGCAATTTGTCGGAACAGGCACAGATCCTCGAGCGCTTCTATTCGAAGAACAACGTCTACACCGGTGTCACCGGGTTGAGCACCGGCAACGATTTCTACACCATCACGCCGACGATCACCGATCAGACCTTTCTGCTGACCGCGACCCGCAAGACCGGCACGGCCATGGCCACTGACAAGTGCGGGGATTTCACCCTCACCAACACCGGTGTCAGAAGCATGAACAACGCGACCACCGGGCTGACCACCAAGGATTGCTGGGGCCGCTGAGCCGCTTTATTTCGGGCGCCATTTGCGCCCACTGTCTTTTTTACGGTTGGATCAAACATGACCAGGCAACAGCAAGTGGTGATTGTCGGTGGCGGGGTGATTGGCCTGCTCACTGCGTACAACCTCGCCTCCAAGGTCGGCAGCGTGGTGCTGCTGGATCGTTCGAACGTCGGCCAGGAATCGTCCTGGGCCGGCGGCGGTATCGTCTCTCCGCTGTACCCGTGGCGCTACAGCCCGGCGGTCACCGCGCTGGCGCACTGGTCGCAGGATTTTTATCCACAGCTGGGCGAGCGTCTGTTTGCCGATACCGGGGTCGACCCCGAAGTGCACACCACCGGCCTGTACTGGCTGGACCTGGATGACGAAGCCGAAGCGCTGGCGTGGGCCAAACGGGAAAGCCGCCCGCTGCGGACTGTGGATATCTCGGCGGCGCATGATGCTGTGCCGGTGCTTGGTGGCGGGTTTTCCCGGGCGATCTACATGGCCGATGTGGCCAACGTGCGCAATCCTCGGCTGGTGAAGTCTTTGAAAGCGGCGTTGCAGGCGCTGCCGAACGTGACGATTCATGAGCAGTGTGAAGTCAGCGGATTTGTCCGTGATCGCGAGCGGGTGGTGGGCGTGCAGACCTCCACTGGTGTGATCACCGGTGATCAGGTCGTGCTGACGGCGGGTGCGTGGAGCGGCGAACTGCTCAAGACCTTGAACCTGTCGCTGCCGGTGGAACCGGTCAAGGGCCAGATGATTCTCTACAAGTGTGCAGCGGATTTCCTGCCGAGCATGGTGCTGGCCAAGGGGCGCTACGCGATTCCGCGCCGCGACGGGCACATTCTGATCGGCAGTACGCTGGAGCACGAAGGCTTCGACAAGACCCCGACGGACAACGCGCTGGAAAGCCTCAAGGCATCGGCGGTCGAGTTGTTGCCGGCGCTGGCGGAGGCCGAAGTGGTGGGGCACTGGGCCGGGCTGCGACCAGGTTCGCCGGAAGGCATTCCATACATTGGCCGGGTTCCGGGGTTTGACGGTCTGTGGCTGAACTGCGGGCATTATCGCAACGGGCTGGTGCTGGCGCCTGCGTCCTGTCAGTTGTTTGCCGATGTGATGCTGGGGCGTGCGCCGATCATTGATCCGGCTCCGTATGCACCGGCCGGACGCATCTGAAGCCACATAAAAAGAACGCAGCCAACACAGGCTGCGTTTTTGTGCATCTTCAATCCAGACCCAGTTTTTTGAGCCTGTAGCGCATCGACCGAAACGAAAGACTCAACCGCTGCGCTGCCGCCGTGCGATTCCAGCGAGTCTCCTCCAGCGCCTGCAGAATCAGTTTGCGCTCGACGCTTTCCAGATAGTCTTCCAGGTTGTCGATCTGCGTGAGATCGGCAATGCCGCCTTCAGCGGTGCCATTACCTTCACTCAGGCGTAAATCCTCGGCCTCGATCGTGCGGTTTTCACACAGGGTGTGCGCCCGTTCAAGCACGTTCTCCAACTCCCGCACGTTGCCCGGGAAACGGTAGTTTTTCAGCGCCTCCAAGGCATGGGGATGAAGACGTGCCGCCGGTTGCCCGGTGCCATTGGCCAGGCGCTTGAGCATATGGCCGGCAAGTGCTTCGATATCCTCGCGACGTTCGCGCAGGGACGGTACGCGCAGTTCGATCACGTTCAGCCGGTAATACAGATCCTGACGGAAACGCTCGGCAGCCACTTCTGCATCGAGGTCCTTGTGCGTCGCGCACAGGATGCGCACATCGACCACGGTTTCCTGTTGGCCGCCGACGCTGCGCACGGCTTTTTCCTGGATCGCCCGTAGCAGCTTGACCTGCATTGGCAGCGGCAGATCCGCCACCTCATCGAGAAACAGCGTGCCGCCATGGGCCGCCTGAAACAGCCCCGGCTTATCCTCGACCGCGCCGCTGAAGCTGCCTTTGCGGTGGCCGAAAAATTCGCTTTCCATCAACTCCGACGGAATCGCCCCGCAGTTCACCGGTACGAATGGCTGGCTGGCGCGCGGGCCCTGTTCATGAATCAGCCGGGCCACCAGTTCCTTGCCGCTGCCGGATTCGCCGCTGATGTAAACCGGTGCCTGGCTGCGGGCCAGTTTGTCGATCTGCTTGCGCAGGTTGCGCATCGGCGGTGAATCGCCGAGCAGCCGCCGGTCGATCGAAGTGCAGACATTGCCCGGCGCCGGCATGCGCAATGCCGAGCCGACCAGCTCGCGCAGGCGGGTCAGGTCCACCGGTTTGGTCAGGAAGTCGAAAGCCCCGGCTTTCAGGGCGTTGATTGCCGTTTCCAAGCTGCCATAGGCGGTAATCATCGCCACCGGCAGTTGTGGATAACGTTGCTGAATGTGCTGCACCAATTCCAGGCCGGTACCGTCAGGCAGACGCATGTCGGTCAGGCACAGATCGAATGTCTCGCGGTGCAGCAGCGCCTGGGCTTCATTGAGATTGCGTGCGCTGAAGGTGTCGAGTTTCATCCGTCCCAGGGTGATTTCCAGGAGTTCGCGGATATCCGGCTCGTCGTCGACGATGAGGATTTTTTGCCGTGGGCTCGTGTTCAACTTTGTTTCCGTCCGTGAGCAAAGGTGATGCGAAAGCAGCCGCCGCCTTGGCGTGATTTGAAGTCTAGGCGCGCTTGATTGCTTTCGCACAGCTCACGGGACAGATAAAGCCCAAGGCCGGTGCCCTGGCTGCTGGTGGTAAAGAAAGGTTCGAACAGGTGAGCCTGTTGATCCAGCGGCACGCCGGGGCCGTTGTCCTGTACTTCGAGCACGGCCAGCGTGCTTTCGGGGTCGATCAACAGCGTCAGCCAGACTTCGGCCGGATCGTGCAAAAGGGCACTGTGGCGCCAGCCGTTGCGTAACAGATTGTCAAGAATCTGTGTGAGCTGGCCGGGATCCATCAGGGTGCGGAAATCCCCCGGGCCGATGTGCAGGTGAATGTGCTGGCGCTCGCCGGCCTGTTCGCGGCTCTCGCTGACGAACTGCTCCAGCCACGGCTTGAGATCCAGCCGTTGCGGCGCGCTCTGCTGGCGGCGGGACAGTTGCAGGACGTTTTCGATGACTCGGTTCATGCGCTGGGAGTGGTCTTGAATGATCTGCGTCAGACGCCGATCCGCGCCGTCGAGTTCCTCGGATTCCTGCAACAGCTGCGCGGCATGACTGATGGCCCCCAGCGGATTGCGGATTTCATGGGCGATACCGGCGGTCAGCCGGCCCAGCGCGGCCAGTTTCAATTGCTGGGCCTGCTGGGCGATCTGGGCGAGGTCTTCGAGAAACACCAGAGTCTGGCGGTTCGGGCTCTGTTCCAGGGCGATGAAACTCGGTTGCAGCTCCAGGCCGTTGCCGGCGATTTTCAGGCTTTGCGGGCGCAGGGTCGGGTTGTTCAGCCACAGTTGCAGGCGTTCGACCAACGCGCTCGAGTGCTCGTCGATCAGGTCGCCTTCAAGGTGTGTCTGGCCCAGCAGGGTCTTGGCGCTGTGATTGGCCAGTTGCACCCGGCGCTGTTCATCGAGCACCAGAATGCCGGTGCGCATGCGTTGCAGGATCAGCGCGTTGAGGGCTTCGAGCCCCACGACTTCGCTGGCACGCAGCTCGGCCAGGTTCTCGCTGACTTCGAGACGGCGCATCAATCCTTGCACCAGCAATGACGCCGCGAAGCATAGGGCGCCGAGGGTGCCGGCCTGCAGATAGTCGTTGGCGCTCAGGGGGTGGCTGAAACTCAGCAGAAAGCTGAGCCCGACGATGCCGAGGGTGGCAATGGCGGCGATCAGCAAGCCGATGCGTCGTCGCAGCAACGTGTTGCTGATGGCGACCGAAACGATCAGCAGGTTGCCGATCGCACTGGCCACACCGCCGGCCGCATAGAACACGACGCACAGCAGCAGGATGTCGACCAGTGCCAGGCCGAACAGTTGGGCGGGTCGGCGGATGTTCTCGAGGAACACCACCAGCAGGATGTTCAGCACCAGGTACAACCAGCTGCCGTTGCGCAGCAACTCGTCGTTGGCCGAGGTCAGCAGGCGGTTGTCCATGTTGCTGGAGATCAGCAACACCAGGGTGATGCCGACACTTAAACGGTACAGATGATAGAGGCGCAGCAGTCGCTGAGCCTGTTTGCTGTCGGCGTTTTCGGCCTCAGCGATCACTGGAACCGGGGCCTTGCTCAAGGTGAGCCTGGCTGCAATACCACTGTTGTTGAAGGTTCAGCGCGCGGTCGCGGGGCAGGTGCACGCCGCAATGGGCGCAGCGCACCATCGGCGCGGCATCCTGTTCGCGAGGCGATCGGGCGGACGAGGCAGGGGCCTTGAATTTGCGCCACAACCAGACAGCAGCGGCGATCAAGGCAATCCAGAACAGTAAACGAAGCATGATGGGCGGCTTTTCGGCTAATGATTCGGCAGTTTAGCCAAGGACCCGACAAGCGCACAGCCCAATCACACGCCGCAATAAAAAGGGAGATCCGAAGATCTCCCTTTTTGGCATCACCGAAGTGATCAGTCGAACAGACCGAAGGTCATGTAGCTGAAGATGGAACGGTCGCTGTCGCTCGACTCCGGTTCCGGCTCTTCGATCACGTCGCCGTTTTCGTCTTTTGGCTTGAGCTCGTTCGGGATCGCGTCTTTCGCGTCCTGGAACTGCTTCTGCACGTCCTGGTTGGCGCGGGTCTCTCCCGGCGGCAGCGGCGGACGGGATTCGATCAGGCCCAGAGTGGCCTTGCTCAGGAACGAACGGTTGTCGGCTTCGGCAACCCGTGGCACGAACTGACCGTCCTGCAGACTCGAGTGGTTCGGGTAGTTGAGCTTCAGAGTTTCCAGACTGGTGGCCGCCAGTTCGTCCAGATGCAGACGCTGATAGGCTTCAGTCATCACCGCCAGGCCGTCACCGACCGATGGGGTTTCCTGGAAGTTTTCCACTACATAACGACCACGATTGGCAGCGGCGACATAGGCCTGACGGGTCAGGTAGTAGTCGGCCACGTGGATTTCGTAGGCCGCCAGCAGATTGCGCAGGTAGATCATGCGCTGCTTGGCGTCCGGCGCGTAGCGGCTGTTCGGATAGCGGCTGGTCAGCTGGGCGAACTCGTTGTACGAGTCGCGGGCGGCACCCGGGTCACGCTTGGTCATGTCCAGCGGCAGGAAGCGCGCCAGCAGGCCGACGTCCTGGTCGAACGAGGTCAGGCCCTTCAGGTAGTAGGCGTAATCGACGTTCGGGTGCTGCGGATGCAGACGAATGAAACGCTCGGCGGCGGACTTTGCAGCTTCCGGCTCGGCGTTCTTGTAGTTGGCGTAGATCAGTTCCAGCTGCGCCTGATCGGCGTAGCGACCGAACGGATAACGCGACTCCAGAGCCTTCAGCTTGGCTGTGGCGCTGGTGTAGCTGTTGTTGTCCAGGTCCTGTTGAGCCTGCTGGTACAGCTCGGCTTCACTCAGGTTTTCGTCTACGACTTCCTTCGATGAGCAAGCAGCGGTCAATGCGAGGATGGCGATCAGCAGCAGGTGTTTCACTTGCATGGCGGCTTGCGTCCCTATGACGGCCGCTGTCTTGGGCGGGGCCGTCCTGTTATGATGAGCGCCCCGTTGAAAAGCCCCGGGGCAAAAGACGCCGTATTTAACCACAAGCGCGCAGCCGAAACCAAAGGCTGTAGCCGACGCCCAGTCCGAGCATGTCCGATAAAATTGAACTTCGCGCAGAGGTGCCGTCCGAATTGGGCGGCCAACGCCTCGATCAAGTCGCCGCCCAACTCTTCGCCGAGCACTCGCGCTCGCGCCTTTCCGCCTGGATCAAAGAAGGTCGCCTGACTGTGGACGGGGCGGTCATCCGCCCGCGCGACATCGTTCATGGCGGTGCCATCCTTGAGCTCACTGCCGAGCAGGAGGCCCAGGGTGAATGGGTCGCTCAGGACATCGAACTCGACATCGTCTATGAAGACGACGACATTCTGGTGATCAACAAGCCTGCGGGCCTGGTGGTGCACCCGGCTGCCGGTCACGCTGATGGCACCTTGCTCAACGCCTTGCTGCACCACGTGCCGGACATCATCAATGTCCCGCGCGCCGGTATCGTGCATCGTCTGGACAAGGACACCACCGGTCTGATGGTGGTGGCCAAGACCATTCAGGCGCAGACCAAGCTGGTTGCGCAGCTGCAAAGCCGCAGCGTCAGCCGGATCTACGAGTGCATCGTGATCGGTGTGGTGACGGCCGGTGGCAAGATCAATGCCCCGATCGGCCGCCACGGCCAGCAGCGTCAGCGCATGGCGGTGATGGAAGGCGGCAAGCCTGCCGTCAGCCACTACCGCGTGCTGGAGCGCTTCCGCTCCCACACCCACGTACGGGTGAAGCTGGAAACCGGTCGTACTCACCAGATTCGCGTGCACATGTCGCACATCAACTTCCCGTTGGTCGGCGACCCGGCATACGGCGGTCGTTTCCGTATTCCGCCGGCCGCGAGCCAGACCATGGTCGAATCCCTCAAGCACTTCCCGCGTCAGGCCCTGCATGCGCGGTTCCTTGAGCTGGATCACCCGACCACCGGTGAGCGCATGAGCTGGGAATCGCCGCTGCCGGAAGATCTGGTCTGGCTGCTGACCCTGCTCAAGCAGGACCGCGAGGCATTCATCGGATGAGCTGGCTGACGCCGGACTGGCCCGCGCCGGCCAGCGTCAAGGCCTGTGTCACCACCCGCGAGGGCGGCGTCAGCGAGGCGCCGTTCGACAGCCTCAATCTGGGCGATCACGTCGATGACCGCCCTGAGGCCGTCGCCGAAAACCGTCGGCGCCTGACCGAACACTTCTCTATAAAACCTGCCTGGTTGCAGCAAGTGCACGGGATTGCCGTGGCGCATGCGGATCCGTCCGTGGTGGCCACGGCGGATGCCAGTTGGACGGCAACGCCGGGTATCGCTTGTGCGGCGATGACCGCCGACTGCCTGCCGGCGCTGTTCTGCGACCGTGCCGGTACTCGCGTGGCGGCGGCTCATGCCGGTTGGCGTGGATTGGCGGCCGGCGTGCTGGAAGCCACCCTCGACAGTCTGGATGTGCCCGCCGAAGACGTATTGGTCTGGCTCGGCCCGGCCATCGGCCCGCAAGCCTTTGAAGTCGGCCCGGAAGTCCGGGAAGTCTTCATCAATCAATTGCCCGAAGCCGAGACAGCCTTTGTCCCGAGCCACAACGCCGGCAAGTTCATGGCCGACATCTATAAGCTGGCGCGGCTGCGTCTGGCGGTTCGTGGTGTCACCGCTGTTTATGGTGGCGGTTTGTGTACCGTGACCGATCCGCGTTTCTTCTCTTATCGCCGTGCATCGCGTACTGGTCGCTTCGCCTCCCTTGTCTGGCTCACCCGCTAAGCTTGTCTGACCTGCATCAACTCCCTGACGCTTGAATCTTCCAGAATCGACCGCATCTATAGCGGTATCTGGCAGGTTTCTTTATTCAGGATGGTTTTTAGGTCCGGCCTGCTCAAAAGGAAGGTGACCCATGCGTATAGACCGTTTAACCAGCAAATTGCAGTTGGCGTTGTCCGATGCCCAATCCCTGGCTGTCGGCCACGATCATCCGGCCATCGAGCCGGCGCATTTGATGCAAGCCATGCTTGAACAGCAGGGTGGTTCGATCAAACCCCTGTTGATGCAGGTGGGCTTCGACGTCAACAGCTTGCGTAAAGAGCTGACCAAAGAGCTCGATCAATTACCGAAAATCCAGAACCCGACCGGCGACGTGAACATGTCGCAGGATCTGGCGCGTCTGCTCAACCAGGCCGACCGTCTGGCCCAGCAGAAGGGCGACCAGTTCATTTCCAGCGAACTGGTGCTGCTCGCCGCGATGGACGAGAACAGCAAGCTTGGCAAGTTGCTGCTCGGCCAGGGCGTGAGCAAAAAGGCGCTGGAGAATGCAATCAACAACCTGCGCGGTGGCGAAGCCGTTAACGACGCCAACCACGAAGAGTCGCGTCAGGCACTGGATAAGTACACCGTCGACCTGACCAAGCGCGCCGAAGAAGGCAAGCTCGACCCGGTGATCGGCCGTGACGACGAAATCCGTCGCACCATTCAGGTTCTGCAACGCCGCACCAAGAATAACCCGGTGCTGATCGGCGAACCTGGCGTGGGTAAAACCGCGATTGCCGAAGGTCTGGCCCAGCGCATCATCAATGGCGAAGTGCCGGATGGCCTGCGCGGCAAGCGTCTGCTGTCCCTCGATATGGGGGCGCTGATTGCCGGTGCCAAATATCGCGGCGAGTTCGAAGAGCGCCTGAAAGCGCTGCTCAACGAGCTGTCGAAACAGGAAGGGCAGATCATTCTGTTCATCGACGAACTGCACACCATGGTCGGCGCTGGCAAGGGCGAAGGCTCGATGGACGCTGGCAACATGCTCAAACCGGCGCTGGCCCGTGGTGAGCTGCATTGCGTCGGCGCGACCACGCTCAACGAGTACCGCCAATATATAGAGAAGGACGCGGCCCTCGAGCGGCGCTTCCAGAAAGTGCTGGTGGATGAGCCGAGCGAAGAAGACACCATCGCGATCCTGCGTGGCCTCAAGGAGCGTTACGAGGTTCACCACAAGGTGGCGATCACTGACGGTGCGATTATCGCGGCGGCCAAGCTCAGCCATCGTTACATCACCGATCGGCAACTGCCTGACAAGGCGATCGACCTGATCGACGAAGCGGCCAGCCGCATCCGTATGGAGATCGACTCCAAGCCGGAAGTGCTGGATCGTCTGGAGCGGCGCCTGATTCAACTCAAAGTAGAATCCCAGGCCCTGAAGAAAGAAAGCGACGAAGCGGCGATCAAGCGCCTGGAAAAACTCCAGGAAGAAATCGTCCGCCACGAGCGGGAGTATTCGGATCTGGAAGAAATCTGGAACTCGGAAAAAGCCGAGGTGCAGGGTTCTGCGCAGATTCAGCAGAAGATCGAACAGTCCCGTCAGGAACTGGAAGCCGCGCGCCGTAAAGGCGACCTGAACCGCATGGCCGAGTTGCAGTACGGGGTGATCCCGGATCTGGAGCGCAGCCTGCAAATGGTCGACCAGCACGGCAAGAGTGAAAACCAGTTGCTGCGCAGCAAGGTGACCGAAGAGGAAATCGCCGAAGTCGTTTCGAAGTGGACCGGTATTCCGGTGTCGAAAATGCTCGAAGGCGAGCGCGACAAGCTGATGAAGATGGAAAGCCTGTTGCATCAACGCGTGATCGGCCAGGACGAAGCGGTGGTTGCCGTGGCCAACGCGGTGCGGCGTTCCCGTGCCGGGTTGTCTGACCCGAATCGCCCGAGCGGCTCGTTCATGTTCCTCGGCCCGACCGGTGTCGGTAAAACCGAGCTGTGCAAGGCGCTGGCCGAATTCCTCTTCGATACGGAAGAGGCGATGGTGCGGATCGACATGTCCGAGTTCATGGAGAAACATTCCGTGGCACGGCTGATCGGTGCACCACCGGGCTACGTCGGCTACGAAGAGGGCGGTTATCTGACCGAAGCGGTACGGCGCAAGCCTTACTCGGTAATCCTGCTGGACGAAGTCGAGAAGGCGCACCCGGACGTGTTCAACATCCTGCTGCAGGTGCTGGAGGATGGTCGTCTGACCGACAGCCATGGCCGCACGGTGGACTTCCGCAATACCGTGATCGTCATGACCTCCAACCTGGGTTCGATGCAGATCCAGGAACTGGTCGGTGATCGTGAAGCGCAACGGGCAGCGGTGATGGATGCGATTTCCACCCACTTCCGTCCGGAGTTCATCAACCGGGTCGACGAAGTGGTGATCTTCGAGCCATTGGCGCGGGATCAGATCGCGGGCATTACCGAGATCCAGCTGGGCCGTCTGCGCAGCCGTCTGGCCGAGCGCGAGTTGAAGCTGGAGCTGAGCCCGGAAGCGATGGACAAGTTGATTGCCGTCGGCTACGACCCGGTCTATGGCGCACGGCCGCTGAAGCGGGCGATCCAGCGCTGGATCGAGAACCCGTTGGCGCAGTTGATCCTGTCGGGACGTTTCCTGCCAGGCGAGACCGCGACCGGTGTGGTGGAGAACGACGAGATCACGTTCAACTGACGCTCGACGTTGAGGAAGTAATCAAGGCCTCGCACTGCGAGGCCTTTTTTTTCGTTAGGCTGTTGAACTCAAAGGAAAAGGCTTGTAAAGTGCGCCCCGCAGTCAGTCACCAACACGGTTTCAGCTCACTGGGCAGAAATCTGAAATAAGTTGCAAATCATTAACTTGAAAGCAATTTAGGGGGTTGACAGAGGTGTTCTAGGTTGTAGAATAGCGCGCCTCAGACACACGAACGCAGCGATGCGAAAACGGTGTCGAGAAGCTGCAAGTTTCATCGTTGTAAATTGAAATATGTAGTTCCGTGATAGCTCAGTCGGTAGAGCAAATGACTGTTAATCATTGGGTCCCAGGTTCGAGTCCTGGTCACGGAGCCAATTTCAAGCCGGGGTATAGCGCAGTCCGGTAGCGCGCCTGCTTTGGGAGCAGGATGTCAGGAGTTCGAATCCCCTTACCCCGACCATTTTTGGGTCGTTAGCTCAGTTGGTAGAGCAGTTGGCTTTTAACCAATTGGTCGTAGGTTCGAATCCCACACGACCCACCATTTTTGAAACCAGTTAACGCTGGGATCGAATCTTAAGATCAGAGGCCAAAAGCGCTGATCGAAGAAGGCGATCTTTGAAAGGTCGCCTTTTTTTTACCGGGGTATAGCGCAGTCCGGTAGCGCGCCTGCTTTGGGAGCAGGATGTCAGGAGTTCGAATCCCCTTACCCCGACCATATTAAAAATCCTCGTATCGAAAGATACGGGGATTTTTTTTGCCCTCCGGAAATGTTTCATTCAAGTCGTCGTACAACTTGCCGATAGCCCGCTAACGAAAGGGGCCTGCCATCGATCGCCCCTTGCATCCGGCCAATACAAGAAAAAGGGCGTTCGTCATGTTGCTTCGTCAGTTGAATATTGCTCCCCGTGCCGCCCTGGGCTTTGCCCTGATCGCGGTGCTGGTGGCGTTGCTCGGGGTGTTTGCGCTGGGGCAGATGTCGAGCATCCGCGACAGCGAAGTGGCGGTGGAGACGCAGTGGCTGCCGAGCATTCGCGGCGGCGACGAGATTCGCGAGATCATGCTGCGCATCCGCACCATCTCCCTGCGCATGGCGCTGGATCAGGATCCGGCCAACATCGCCACGTACCGCAGCCAGATGGACACCCGCGACAAGGAGCTGAGCGAGAAAATCGCCGCTTACGACCGGCTGGTGACCACCCCGGAAGGTCAGCAGTTATACGATCAGTTCAAGAAAACCTTTACTGCCTACCGCACCGGGATCGCCCAGTCGTTCACCCTCGCCGAGCAAGGCAAGCGCGATGAGCTGACCAAGCTGCTGCTGGTCGACATGAAAACCGTGGTCGACGGCTCCGGCAAACAACTCAATGACCTCGCGGATCTGTTCGCCCGCCAGGTCGCCGCCGAAAGCCAGAACTCTGCCGCCCACTACGAAACCTCGCGCACCATCGTGAGCTTGTTCATCGCTCTGGCGGCGCTGGCGACCGTGGCCCTGGCCATGTTGCTGACCCGCAGCATTGTTCGTCCCCTGAGCGCCGCCGTCGACGCTGCTGAACACGTCGCCAGAGGCGATCTGACCCGTCCGATCGAAACACACGGCAACGATGAAGTCAGCCGCTTGCTCAAGGCGTTGGCGACCATGCAGCAGAACCTGCGCGAAACCCTGCAGGGCATCAGCGGCTCGGCCACGCAACTGGCGACCGCGTCCGATGAACTGAGCGCGGTTACCCACGACAGCACGCAAGGGCTGCAACAGCAGAACAACGAAATCGAACAGGCTGCCACCGCCGTCAACGAGATGACCACGGCGGTCGAGGAAGTCGCCCGCAATGCGGTGTCGACGTCCGACGCCCCCCGCCAGTCCAGCGAATCCGCGCAGTTGGGTCAGGAGCGGGTCAGCGAAACCGCCGGCGCCATCAACGCTCTGGCCAGCGAGGTCGAACACACCGGCGAGCTGGTGCAGTCGCTGGCCAATCAGTCGCAGGACATCGGCAAAGTGCTGGACGTGATTCGAGCGATCGCCGAACAGACCAACCTGCTGGCGCTCAATGCTGCCATCGAAGCGGCACGGGCCGGGGAGAGTGGACGCGGTTTTGCGGTGGTCGCCGATGAGGTGCGGGCTCTGGCTTATCGCACGCGGCAA
>NZ_JAMDGS010000012.1:0-418176 GCF_028657055.1 Pseudomonas aphyarum | reverse complement strand
CCCTCCACTCAGCCTTCCGAAGGGGCCGGCACGTCAAAAGCGGTACTCGAGCTAACGCTCATCGTGTTGAGTGGTGGGAAGCCAAAGCCAAAGCCAAAGCAAAGGCAAAGGCAGGCTTGAGATGTTTGCTTTTTAAGACCTGAGTTCACCTCGGTATATCACGTCGGCGTACCTCTCCCAAACAACTCGGTCAGTCCCCTCTCCCTCCGGGAGAGGGTTAGGGTGAGGGCGCTCTTGATCTTCCGCGCCTCTTTACCACAGGCAACAAAAAAGGCGTGATCCTTTCGAATCACGCCTTCTTCACTACATCAATCTATCAGCTACCCAGCGCCTTCGACGCCAGCCAGAACAGGCCGGCCGACAGGGCCACGGTGGCTGGCAGGGTCAGGACCCAGGCCAGCAGGATGGTTTTCACCGTGCCGCCTTGCAGGCCGCTTTTGTTGGCGACCATGGTGCCGGCCACGCCCGAGGAGAGGACGTGGGTGGTGGACACTGGCAGGCTGAAGATGTTGGCCATGCCGATCAGGCTGGCGGTGGTGATCTGGGCCGACATGCCTTGCGAGTAGGTCATGCCTTGTTTGCCGATCTTCTCGCCGATGGTCAGTACCACGCGTTTCCAGCCGACCATGGTGCCCAGGCCCAGGGCCAGTGCGACCGCCAGAATCACCCAGAACGGGGCGTATTCGGTGGTGGTGGTCAGGTCTTTGCGCAGCTTGTCCAGGTCAGCCTTCTCACGAGGCGCCAGGCCTGGCAGTTTGCTGACTTTCTTCGCGGTGTCGTCCAGGCAGAGCAGGTAGCGACGCACTTCGATGCGGCTTTCCGAGGACAGCGAGTGGTAGTCCGCTACACCTTTGAGGGTGTCGAGCAGGGCGGCGATGGTCGGTTCGGTCTGTTGCGGGTTGCAACGGAATTTCTCCGGCAGGTCGCCTTCCACGCTTTTGCCCAGGGCCAGGAATTCGCCCAGGGTGTCGGCGTTGCGCTTGTAGAACTGGCTCAGGTGCAGGGTCGCGTCGCGAGTACGTTCGATCTGGTAGGTGGTGCTGTTCAGGTCGAGTACGAACTGCGCAGGCACGATACCGATCAGTACCAGCATGATCAGGCCGATACCTTTCTGGCCGTCGTTGGAGCCGTGCACGAAGCTCACGGCCATGGCCGAGATCACCAGGACCAGACGGTTCCAGAACGGTGGGTGCTTCTTGTCGTCGATCTTGCGGCGCTGTTCCGGCGTCTTGTGCATCTTCGACAGCGGGCGCCACCATTTCAGGCCGATCAGCACCAGCGCGGCGATCAGGAAGCCGGCCATCGGCGAGAACACCAGCGAGGCGCCGATATCGATCGCCTTCTGCCAGTTGACGCCGTCAGCCAGTGGAATTTCGTTGATCAGGGCGTTGGCCAGGCCGACACCGAGGATCGAACCGATCAGCGTGTGCGAACTGGAGGCCGGGATACCGAAGTACCAGGTGCCCAGGTTCCAGGCGATCGCGGCGGCGAGCAGCGAGAACACCATTGCCAGACCATGGCCGGTGTTTACGTTGATCAACAGTTCTACCGGCAGCAGGTGCACGATGGCATACGCCACGCCAACGCCGCCCAGCAGTACGCCGAGGAAGTTGAACACGCCCGAGAAGAACACCGCCAGGTGAGGCGGCATCGCTTTGGTGTAGATAACAGTGGCTACCGCGTTAGCGGTGTCATGAAATCCATTGATGAACTCGAAGGCGAGGACAAATGTCAGGGCGAGCAGGAGGCTCACAAGCACCCAGGCATCCAGTCCGCTGAATAAATCGATCATGAAGGTTTTCTGACCCGGTCATAAGGGGGCGCGATTATGCCAGAAAAGACTGGAAATCGATCCCCTACCTGCTCATCGGTAACATTCTTCAACGAATTAATTTGTATCAGGGGGCATTACCCAAGCTTTTTGCAGGGTTTTGCAAGGTGTTGATTCAATTGATAAAAATGCGAAGAGCCGGCGGATTGACCGGTTGTCGGGAGGGGGCAGAAGCCTGTATGAAATATCTGAGAAACGCGTCTGACATATTCCAGACCTGCGCAATACAGGGGAGTTGGCCGCTGCCCGCGGGTAGCGGGCGCGCAAGGCATCGTCAGTCCACCGTGCTTGTAACCCGGTGAGTACGCTTACCCTCGGAAGATGCAAAGGACGGCTTCAAGGCTCTTCGGCTTTGAGTTCCTCTTCCATTTTTTTCAGTTCTTGCTGGAAGACCTGATCCTGAACGGTAGGGCGTTTACGCCAGGCTTTGCGTTCGGGTTCGGGCTGGGCGGCGTAGGTGGTGACTTCCCCGCCGTAAACTTCCTTGTAACGTTGTTCCTGGCGCTCAAGTTCCGCGCGCAGTTCGTCTTTCGTCACAGTGCTACCTGTATGAGTTGAGATAAATGTCTGGTGAACGCACTGCAACGAATCATTTAACCGGTTCACCAACAAGCGCTCGCCCGGACAGGCAGCGGTGTTGTCGGGAAGACGGTCAGGACTTCCATGTTGCAGGCGGCTACGGCACCAGATTAAAACTGACGCAGCATCAGTTTCCTGTTTCAGCGAGCGCGCTGGCGGTGCATGAGTAATGAGCATCAGGCGCTGGCCGGGGCCGGCGGCGATGGACATCGCGCCAGCGGGTGGCACCGTCGGCAAATAAAAGCGCGGTGTCACTGAGGTGCATTATAGCGGCCGAATCGGGATTGACTATCTTTGCCAAGTTAAAAACGGTTCCGGATGTGTGATTGTTTTGTGACGTGCAACTTCCGGCAATAGTTGCATCGTTGTTGCGCAGTGTTTGGTTTCTGGCGCCATTTAGTCGAACAACTAAGGCGGTTAAATCGCACCGGCGTTCCAAGTTCAAATCCGCTCTGCACAGCCCGGCCGAGGAGGAGAGGGCGATTGCGATTATCGGTCGACGGTTCGATAATCGCCCGGTGTTGGCGGTCTGTCGCTTGTGTATCCGCCGGCGAGCCGCTTGTATAGCCGTTGATCCGAACAAGAAAAAAAGGACCTGACATGAACGATCAAATGCGCAATTCCTTCACCTCGGTAGCGCCGCCGATCGTCGCTTCGCCGGCCAAGCGTATCCAGGCCCTGACCGGTGATCCGGATTTCATGACCTCCCTGGCCCGTGGCCTGGCGGTGGTGCAGGCGTTTCAGGAGCGCAAGCGTCACCTGACCATCGCCCAGATCAGCCATCGCACGGAAATTCCTCGCGCCGCCGTGCGCCGTTGCCTGCACACACTGATCAAGCTCGGCTACGCCACCACCGACGGGCGCACTTATTCGCTGCTGCCCAAAGTGCTGACCCTCGGTCACGCTTATCTGTCTTCGACGCCGCTGGCGGTCTCGGCCCAGCCTTACCTCGACCGCATGAGCGAGCAACTGCACGAGGCCTGCAACATGGCCACGCTGGAAGGCGACGACATTCTCTATATCGCCCGTTCGGCCACCACTCAGCGTCTGATTTCGGTGGACCTCTCGGTGGGCGGGCGTTTGCCGGCGTATTGCACGTCCATGGGGCGGATCCTGTTGGCAGCGCTGGACGACACCTCGCTGCGCGAATACCTCGACCACGCTGAACTGGTCGCCAAGACCAGCCGCACGATTCACACCCCCGACGCCTTGCTCGAATGTTTGCAGGAAGTGCGGCAGCAAGGCTGGTGCATCGTCGATCAGGAACTGGAGCAGGGCCTGCGCTCGATTGCCGTGCCGGTCTACGACGCTTCCGGCCAGGTGGTGGCCGCGCTCAACGTCAGCACCCACGCCGGTCGCGTCAGCCGCACTGAGCTTGAGCAGCGCTTTCTGCCCGGCCTGTTGAGCGCCAGTCGCGACCTCAGTGCGCAGTTGTTTGCCTGATGAAGCTGTTCGATAAACGCACAGAGTTGCGTTTATCGAATTGACGCTAAAACCCCCGGATCATTAATGTCGCGGCAGCGTCATCCGGCGCGAATGTGAATGAGCCCGCCGGATTGTCGACTCCCATAATAATGACAAGAGGCAACTTCCCATGCGCACGTTCCCCGACTGTCGCCGCTCCCGTTCCTGTTGCCGGTATTAGCGCAACGCCTGATTCCTTCCTTATATAGTTGTGACCGTGCCGCTCTCTGGCCGGCCGCCGTTCGACTGCGTTTTTTTGCGTGGAATAAAAATAATGAACCAGCCTCAGTCCGCTGTAGGTCACTGCCTCGACGTGCAGTCCTTCATCAACGCCCAACCGATCTCGCGCTATCAGTGGCGAGTGGTGATCCTGTGTTTCCTGATTGTGTTCCTCGATGGCCTCGACACCGCGGCCATGGGTTTTATCGCGCCGGCCCTGTCCCAGGACTGGGGCATCGACCGCGCCAGCCTCGGCCCGGTGATGAGTGCCGCGCTGATCGGTATGGTCTTCGGTGCGCTGGGCTCCGGTCCGCTGGCTGACCGCTTCGGGCGAAAAGTCGTACTGGTCGGCGCGGTATTTCTGTTCGGTGCTTTCAGCCTGGCTTCGGCCTACGCCACCAACGTCGATCAACTGCTGGTGCTGCGCTTCCTCACCGGTCTGGGGCTGGGCGCCGGCATGCCGAACGCCACCACGCTGCTGTCGGAATACACCCCGGAGCGCAAGAAGTCGTTGCTGGTGACCAGCATGTTCTGCGGCTTCAACCTCGGTATGGCCGGCGGTGGATTCATCTCGGCCAAGCTGATCCCGGCATTCGGCTGGCACAGCCTGCTGCTGATCGGCGGGATCCTGCCGCTGATCCTCACCGTGGTCTTGCTGCTCTGGCTGCCGGAATCGGCGCGTTATCTGGTGGTGCGCAATCGCGGCACCGACAAAGTGCGCAAGACCCTCGCGCCTATTGATCCCGCCACCGTCGCTCAGGCCGCGAGTTTCAGCGTGCCGGAACAGAAAACCGTGAAAGCGCGCAATGTGTTCGCGGTGATTTTCTCCGGTACCTACAGCGTCGGCACGTTGCTGCTGTGGCTGACCTACTTCATGGGGCTGGTGATTGTTTACCTGCTGACCAGCTGGCTGCCGACCCTGATGCGCGACAGTGGCGCGAGCATGGAGCAGGCGGCGTTCATCGGCGCGCTGTTCCAGTTCGGCGGGGTGTTGAGCGCGGTCGGCGTAGGCTGGGCGATGGACCGCTTCAATCCGCACAAGGTCATCGGCATTTTCTACCTGCTGGCCGGGGTGTTTGCCTACGCGGTGGGGCAGAGCCTGGGCAATATCACGCTGCTGGCGACGCTGGTGCTGGTGGCGGGTATGTGCGTCAACGGCGCGCAATCGGCGATGCCGTCACTGGCGGCGCGGTTTTATCCGACGCAGGGCCGGGCGACCGGTGTGTCATGGATGCTCGGGATTGGCCGGTTCGGCGCGATTCTCGGGGCGTGGATGGGCGCGACCCTGCTGGGGTTGGGCTGGAATTTCGAACAGGTGCTGACGGCGCTGGTGATCCCTGCGGGGCTGGCCACGGCAGCGGTGGTGATCAAGGGTCTGGTCAGTCACGCGGACGCGACGTGATATCCACTTCCTTCACTCCCGCACGCGGTGCGGGAGTGATCATTAGGCAGATAACAATCTGTTCGATAAACGAACACTCAGTCGATTATCGGATTGTTTGGCGAAAATCAGCGGCTTAATCTTCAGTGACTCCGGCGCAGAACCTCGCGCCTTTTTATCACTGGCGATTCATTACAAAAACAGGAGCCCGCTCCATGGCTGAGATCCTTTCGCTGCACGACGCGGTGAAGCAATTCGTCAACGACGGCGACACCGTCGCGCTCGAAGGCTTCACTCACCTGATCCCTACGGCGGCGGGTCATGAAATCATTCGTCAGGGCAAGAAAGATCTGACCCTGGTGCGGATGACGCCTGACCTGATCTACGACCAACTGATCGGCGCCGGCTGTGCACGCAAGCTGATCTTCTCCTGGGGCGGCAACCCTGGTGTGGGTTCGCTGCACCGTCTGCGCGACGCGGTCGAGAAGCAATGGCCGCATGCGCTGGAAATCGAAGAACACAGCCACGCCGACCTGGCCAATGCCTACGTCGCCGGCGCCTCCGGCCTGCCATTCGCGGTACTGCGGGCCTACGCCGGTTCCGACCTGCCGAAGGTCAACCCGCTGATCAAATCTGTAACGTGCCCGTTCACCGGTGAAGTGCTGGCGGCGGTGCCTTCGGTGCGTCCGGACGTGACGGTGATCCACGCCCAGAAGGCTGACCGTCAAGGCAATGTGCTGTTGTGGGGCATCCTCGGTGTGCAGAAAGAAGCTGCACTGGCCGCCAAGCGTTGCATCGTCACCGTCGAAGAAATCGTCGACAACCTCAATGCCCCGATGAACGCCTGCGTGCTGCCGACCTGGGCCTTGAGCGCGGTCTGCCATGTGCCCGGTGGCGCGCATCCGTCCTACGCCCACGGTTACACCGAGCGTGACAATCGCTTCTATCAGGCGTGGGATCCGATCGCCCGCGACCGTGAGACGTTTACCACGTGGATCAACGAATACATCCATGGCTGCGCTGACTTCAGCGAGTTCCAGGCCAAGTTGGCCGCTGCTTCGGAGGCCAAGTAATGACTTACACCACCAATGAAATGATGACCGTCGCCGCCGCCCGTCGCCTGAAGAACGGCTCGGTGTGCTTCGTCGGCATCGGCCTGCCGTCGAAAGCCGCCAACCTGGCGCGCCTGACCTCGTCGCCGGACGTGGTGCTGATCTACGAGTCGGGCCCGATTGGCGCCAAACCCAGCGTATTGCCACTGTCGATCGGTGACGGCGAACTGGCGGAAACCGCAGACACTGTCGTGCCGACTGGTGAGATTTTTCGCTACTGGCTGCAGGGCGGACGCATCGACGTCGGTTTCCTCGGCGCAGCGCAAGTCGACCGTTTCGGCAACATCAACACCACCGTGGTCGGCGACTATCACCAGCCGAAAGTGCGCTTGCCGGGTGCCGGTGGCGCGCCGGAGATCGCCGGCTCCGCGAAAAGCGTGCTGATCATCCTTAAACAGTCGGCGCGCTCGTTTGTCGACAAGCTCGATTTCATCACCTCGGTCGGCCATGGCGAGGGCGGCGATTCGCGCAAACGTCTGGGCCTGCCGGGCGCCGGCCCGGTCGGGATCATCACCGACCTGTGCATCATGGAGCCGGAAGAAGGCACCCACGAATTCGTCGTTACTGCTTTGCACCCGGGCGTGACCCGCGAGCAAGTGGTCGCCGCCACCGGTTGGGCGATCCGTTTTGCCGACAGCGTGGCCACCACAGCCGAACCGACCGAGGTCGAGCTGAGCGCCCTGCGCGATCTCGAAGCCCGTACCGCAGCGGCCCACGGCCAGGCACCGGGAGAAGCATGATGCGCGACGTTTATATCTGCGATGCGATCCGTACCCCCATCGGTCGTTTCGGTGGCGGTCTGGCGGCGGTTCGCGCCGACGACCTGGCCGCCGTGCCGATCAAGGCCCTGATGGAACGCAATCCGTCGGTGGACTGGAGCGCCATCGACGAGGTGTTCCTCGGCTGCGCCAACCAGGCCGGCGAAGACAACCGCAACGTCGCGCGCATGGCGTTGCTGCTGGCCGGTCTGCCGGAGAGCGTTCCGGGCGTCACCCTCAATCGCCTTTGCGCGTCGGGGATGGACGCCATCGGCACGGCGTTCCGCGCCATTGCCAGCGGCGAAATGGAGCTGGCGATTGCCGGCGGCGTCGAGTCGATGTCCCGCGCGCCGTTCGTGATGGGCAAGGCTGATGCGGCGTTCTCGCGCAACATGAAGCTGGAAGACACCACCATCGGCTGGCGTTTCATCAACCCGTTGATGAAGGCGCAGTACGGCGTCGACGCGATGCCGCAGACCGCCGACAACGTCGCCGACGATTACGAAATTTCCCGCGAGGATCAGGACGCTTTCGCCCTGCGCAGTCAGCAACGTACTGCCGCTGCACAGGTTGCCGGCTACTTCGCCGAGGAAATCGTCGAAGTACGGATCGCCCACAAGAAAGGCGAAACCGTGGTCAGCCAGGACGAACACCCTCGCGCCGACACCACGCTTGAAGCCCTGACCAGACTGAAACCGGTCAACGGCCCGGACAAGACCGTCACCGCCGGCAACGCTTCGGGCGTCAACGACGGTGCTGCTGCGCTGATTCTGGCCTCGGCGGAAGCGGTGAAAAAACACGGTTTGACTGCCCGGGCCAAAGTGCTGGGCATGGCCAGTGCCGGGGTCGCGCCACGGGTGATGGGCATCGGCCCGGTGCCGGCGGTGCGCAAGCTCACCGAACGCCTCGGCGTGGCGGTCAGCGATTTCGATGTGATCGAACTCAACGAGGCGTTTGCCAGCCAGGGTCTGGCGGTATTGCGCGAGCTGGGGCTGGCGGACGACGCGGCCCAGGTCAACCCGAACGGCGGCGCGATTGCCCTCGGTCACCCGTTGGGCATGAGCGGCGCACGTCTGGTGCTGACCGCGCTGCATCAGCTGGAAAAGACCGGTGGCAAGAAAGGTCTGGCGACCATGTGCGTAGGTGTGGGCCAGGGTCTGGCCCTGGCGATCGAACGCGTCTGACGCAAGCCGTGACGAACAAGAACAGAGGAAAGCGAAATGACTGACAAGCCTGGTTACCGCCGCCCGCAGGAAGGCACCCAGCCGCCGTACCTGCACCCGAATTATCAATCCACCAATCTGCGCTCGCCGTCCAAGCCGTTGGTGTTTCTGCCGCACTCGCTGTCGGAAATCACCGGCCCGACCATCGGCGCCGAGCGTGTGGCCGACACCGATAACGATCTGACCGCCCAGCACCAGGGTGAACCGCTCGGCGAGCGGATCATCATTCACGGGCGTGTGCTCGACGAAGACGGTCTGCCGGTGCCGGGGATTCTGGTGGAGATCTGGCAGGCCAACGCCGCCGGTCGCTACAACCACGCTCGCGACCTGCACGACGCACCGCTTGACCCGAACTTCACCGGCACCGGCCGCACCGTGACCGACGCCGACGGCTGGTATCAGTTCCAGACCATCAAGCCTGGCGCCTATCCGTGGGGCAACCACCACAACGCCTGGCGCCCGGCGCACGTGCATTTCTCGCTGTTCGGGCCGAGCATCCTGACGCGTCTGGTCACGCAAATGTATTTCCCGGGCGATCCGCTGCTGCCATACGACCCGATCTACAACTGCGTGCCGGACACCTCGGCCAAGGAACGCCTGATCGCCGCTTTCGATCTGGAAAAAACCATTCCGTCCTACGCCCTCGCTTATCGCTGGGACATCGTGCTGCGCGGCCGCGAAGCCACGCCGATGGAGAAATGAGATGACCCTGACTGCGACCACGTCCCACACCGTCGGGCCGTATTACCACATCGGCCTGACCTGGCTGAACCGTGAAAACCTCGCCAACGAACTGACCCTCGGCCAGCGCGTGGCGATCACCGGGCAAGTGGTGGACGGCAACGGCGATGTTGTCAACGACGCCATGCTTGAAGTCTGGCAGGCCAACGCCGCCGGCAAATACGATCATCCGGAAGACGAGCAGGCCAAACCGCTCGACCCGAATTTCGAAGGCTTCGGCCGGGTGCCGGTGGACGCCGAAGGGCGCTTCCGTTTCACCACCATCAAGCCGGGCACGGTCGAAGGCCTGAAGGGCTCGACCCAGGCGCCGCATCTGGTGGTGCTGGTGTTCGCGCGCGGTCTGGTGAAGCACCTGCTGACGCGGATCTACTTCGAGGGCGATCCGGCGAACGTCAATGATCCGCTGCTCGAATGCGTACCGGCCGAGCGCCGCACCACGTTGCTGGCGAAGCCGGATGCGGCGGGGGTTTATCAGTGGAATGTGATTCTGCAGGGCACTGATGCGGAAACCGTGTTCTTCGATTACTGAAGATCACCACACATCCCTTGTGGGACCGGACTTGCTCGCGAAGAGGGTGTGTCAGTCGCCATTGAGTTGGCTGACCCACCGCTTTCGCGGGCAAGCCCGCTCCCACAGGGATTTGCAGCGCTTGAGTATCTGTGGAACGGGACTGTTGCAAAGTGTGTCTAGACTCTCACTGTCCCTATCGAGTGAAAAACAATGACAACCCTCACCTCCCATTACACCGGTGAAGAGCGCAGCAAGCGCATCTTTGCCATTGTCGGCGCATCGTCCGGCAACCTCGTCGAATGGTTCGACTTCTACGTCTACGCCTTCTGCGCGATCTATTTCGCCCCGGCGTTCTTCCCCTCCGACAACCCTACGGTGCAGCTGGTCAACACGGCAGGCGTCTTCGCCGCCGGGTTCCTGATGCGACCGATCGGCGGCTGGATTTTCGGCCGGGTGGCGGACAAGCACGGGCGCAAGAACTCGATGCTGATCTCGATCCTGATGATGTGCTTCGGCTCGTTGCTGATCGCCTGTCTGCCGACCTACAAGGACATCGGCGTCTGGGCGCCGCTGCTGCTGTTGTTCGCGCGCCTGCTGCAAGGCCTGTCGGTGGGCGGTGAGTACGGCACCACCGCGACCTACATGAGCGAAGTCGCGCTCAAGGGCCAGCGCGGGTTCTTCGCCTCGTTCCAGTACGTGACCCTGATCGGCGGGCAACTGCTGGCGGTGCTGCTGGTGGTAATCCTGCAACAGTTCCTCACCGAAGAAGAATTGCGTGCCTACGGCTGGCGGATTCCGTTCGTGGTCGGTGCGGGGGCCGCGCTGATTTCGCTGTTCCTGCGCCGTTCGCTGAAAGAAACCACCAGCAAGGAAATGCGCGAGAACAAGGACGCCGGCAGCATCCGCGCACTGTTCCGCGACCACAAGGCTGCGTTCATCACCGTGCTCGGCTACACCGCCGGCGGCTCGCTGATTTTCTACACCTTCACCACGTATATGCAGAAGTACCTGGTGAACACTGCCGGCATGCACGCCAAGACCGCCAGCTACATCATGACCGGCGCGCTGTTCCTGTACATGTGCATGCAGCCGCTGTTCGGCATGCTCGCCGACAAGATCGGCCGACGTAACTCGATGCTCTGGTTCGGCGGCCTCGGCACGCTGTTCACGGTGCCGATCCTGCTCAGCCTGAAAAGTGTCGGCAGCCCGTTCCTGGCCTTCGTGCTGATCACCGTGGCGCTGGCGATCGTCAGTTTCTACACCTCGATCAGCGGTCTGGTGAAAGCCGAGATGTTCCCGCCGGAAGTCCGCGCCCTCGGCGTCGGCCTGGCGTATGCGGTGGCTAACGCGATCTTCGGTGGCTCGGCCGAATACGTCGCCCTGAGCCTGAAGGCCGGCGGCATGGAAAACGCGTTCTACTGGTATGTCACCATCATGATGGCCGTGGCGTTCCTGTTCAGCCTGCGCCTGCCCAAAGAAGCGAAGTATTTGCACCACGACCTTTAAACCGATGCGCGCGGGCCACACCGGCCCGCGCCGGCAAGGACTGTTTATGACTCAGCGACCGGGCAATCAATTGTTCGATGCCTACTTTACTGCCCGCGATATGCGCGACGTGTTCTGCGATCAGGGTCGGGTGCAGGCGATGCTCGACTTCGAAGCGGCGCTGGCCCGGGCCGAAGCGCGGGTCGGGTTGATTCCGGCGGGTGCTGTCGCGTCGATTGAAAACGCCTGTCGCGCCGGGCTGTTTGATTTCGCAGCGCTGGGCGAGGCGATTGCCACGGCCGGCAATTCGGCGATTCCGCTGATCAAGGCGTTGGGTAAACAGATCGCCGCGACCGATGCCGAAGCCGAGCGCTATGTGCATCTGGGTGCTACCAGCCAGGACGTGATGGATTCCGGACTGGTGCTGCAATTGCGCCAGGCGCTGGAGTTGATTGAAGGGGAACTGGCGCAACTGGCCGACGCCCTTGCCATTCAGGCACAGCGCCACGCCGCCACACCGCTGGCGGGAAGAACCTGGCTGCAACACGCGACGCCGGTGACGCTCGGCATGAAGATCGCCGGTTGGCTCGGTGCCGTGACTCGCAGCCGTCAACGCCTGCGCGAGCTCAAGCCGCGACTGCTGGTGCTGCAATTCGGCGGCGCGTCCGGCACCCTCGCGGCGCTCGGCGAACAGGCATTGCCGATTGCCCAGGCGCTGGCCGAAGAACTGCAACTGACCCTGCCGGAACAACCGTGGCACACCCAGCGTGATCGCATCGTCGAGTTCGGCGCGGTGCTCGGACTGATTGCCGGCAGCCTCGGCAAATTCGGCCGCGACATCAGTCTGTTGATGCAGACCGAAGCGGCGGAAGTTTTCGAACCGTCGGCGCCGGGCAAGGGCGGTTCTTCGACCATGCCGCACAAGCGCAATCCGGTGGGCGCGGCGGTACTGATCGGCGCGGCGACCCGCGTCCCGGGGCTGGTCTCGACGTTGTTCAGCGCCATGCCCCAGGAACACGAACGCAGCCTTGGTTTGTGGCACGCCGAATGGGAAACCCTGCCGGAGATCTGCTGCCTGGTGTCGGGCGCGCTGCAACAGGCGCGGCTGCTGGCTGACGGTCTGGAGGTCGATGCCGCGCGCATGGCCCGCAACCTGGAACTGACTCAAGGCCTGGTGCTGGCCGAAGCGGTAAGCATCGTGCTCGCGCAACGGGTCGGCCGCGACACTGCGCATCATCTGCTCGAACAATGCTGCAAACGAGCGGTGGCCGAACAGCGCCACCTGCGTGCAGTACTCGGTGACGAGCCGCGGGTGACCGCCGAACTGAACGCAACCGAACTGGATCATCTGCTCGACCCCGCCCATTACCTCGGTCAGGCGCAGGTCTGGGTCGAGCGGGCAGTGGCCGAACACAACGCATTGTCTGACTGAAAGGAGAGGGCTGTGGCTTTCGTTCAACTCGCCGATGGCGAACTGCATTACACATTGGAAGGCCCGGTCGATGCGCCGGTGCTGGTGCTGTCGAACTCGCTGGGCACCGACCTGCACATGTGGGACGCGCAGATGCCGGCCTTCACCGAGCATTTTCGCGTGCTGCGTTTTGATACGCGCGGGCACGGCCAGTCGCTGGTGACACCGGGCCCTTACAGCATCGAACAACTGGGTCGCGACGTGCTGGCGCTGCTGGATGCGCTGCATATCGAACGTGCGCATTTCTGCGGTCTGTCGATGGGCGGGTTGATTGGCCAGTGGCTGGGGATCAACGCCGGTCAGCGTCTGAACAAACTGATCGTCTGCAACACAGCGGCAAAAATCGGCGATCCGTCGGTGTGGAATCCGCGCATCGAAACCGTGCTGCGCGACGGCCCGGCGGCGATGGTCGCGTTGCGCGATGCATCGATTGCCCGCTGGTTTACCCCGGACTTTTCTGCCGCCAACCCGGCAGCGGCCAAGCAGATCACCGACATGCTGGCCGCGACCAATCCTGAAGGTTACGCCGCCAACTGCGCGGCGGTGCGCGATGCGGATTTCCGTGAGCAGTTGTCGTCGATCACGGCGCCGCTGCTGGTGATCGCAGGCAGTGAAGATGCGGTGACGCCACCGTCCGGCGGGCATTTCATTCAGGAACATGTGCGCGGTGCCGAGTACGCCGAGTTTTATGCGGCGCACCTTTCCAACGTTCAGGCGGGCGACGCGTTCAGCGATCGCGTGCTGACCTTTTTGCTGGCCGATTGAGGGGATTTCCGTGGACGAGAAACAACGTTACGACGACGGCATGCAAGTGCGCCGCGCGGTGCTCGGCGATGCGCACGTCGATCGCAGCCTGACCACGCTGACCGAGTTCAATTCGGAATTCCAGGAGATGATCACCCGTCACGCCTGGGGCGATATCTGGACCCGCCCGGGCCTGCCACGCCACACCCGCAGCCTGATCACCATCGCCATGCTGATCGGCATGAACCGCGAAGGTGAACTCAAGTTGCACCTGCGCGCAGCGGCCAACAATGGCGTGAGCCGCGGCGAGATCAAGGAAGTGATCATGCAGAGCGCGATCTACTGCGGGATTCCGGCGGCGAATGCGACGTTCCATCTGGCTGAATCGGTGTGGGATGAGCTGGGTACCGAATCTCGCGAGTAATCGTCGAGTTTGAAGAATCGCAGCCTGTTGCAGGCTGCGATCCTTGAACTTCACACCTTGGCAACAATGAAAATCCGCTTGAACGCAAACAACGTATGGCCGTTTTCCTCCTGCGGATAATGCGCATGCACCCGCATCAGGTAGTGATAAATGAAGCGCGCCTGTTCCTCTGACGTCAGCCCCAGCATCACCGGCCGCAGTGCCGACACCTTCACCCAGTCATAAATCGGCGAGCTTCCGTGCACGACCTGCAACTGCTCGGTTTCCCAGATCTCCAGCGAGCGGGTCAGCGGCGCCAGCAAACGGTAGTAATCCTCCAGCGACAACAACGGCCGCGCCGCCATGCGCTGGCGCAATTGCGCAGTGCCGATGGGGCGGCCGCAGGGTCCGGCATCGTCGAGGGTGTCGAGCATCAGCCGATACCACAGCGCATCGCGCCAGTCCGGCATATGCGCGGCCAGACAACCGCCAGGGTTGAGGTGGCGAAGCAATGCCGGCAACAGCGTTCGATGGTCGTCGATGAAATGCAACACGGCCGCAGCGAACAACAGGTCGGCCGGCTTGCGGGGTTTCCAGTGTTGCAGCTCGGCGTGTTGCCAGCGCGCCTTGATCGGCAGGCAGCGGGCGACCTGGAGCATGTCTTTCGAACTGTCGATGCCCTTGAGATCTGCCTGCGGCCAGCGATCTGCCAGAACCTTCGTGGCAATGCCGGTGCCGCAACCGAGGTCGTAAATGCGTTGAGGGTTGTGCAGGTCGACACGACCGAGCAGTTCATCGACCGGTTGTTGCCTGAGACGGGAAAACTGCTGGTACGCCCGGGCGTCCCAGTCTTTGTCGACGGGAGCGGGATTGAGTCGGGTGATCATGAGGTGGTCCTCCAGTGATCAGCAGGGTCTTCCGATGACAACCTGACCAAGTCCTGGAGACCGACATCAACAGATAACGGAAGCGAAGAGGGTGGAGCACCTGAGTCCTTCAGGTTTTTTCCACTTTAATTGATGGCTGGCGCAACGCCAGCCATTCTGACAGGCGGCTTAGAGCAGGCTGATCGGATAGCTGACGATCAGGCGGTTCTCGTCGAACTCGTTGTTGCTGAAGTCACGACGCATGGTCGAGTTGCGCCACCTGACGTTCAGATCCTTAAGCGCGCCGCTTTGCACGGTGTAGCCCAGTTCCGATTCGCGGCCCCACTCCTTGCCGTCGGTGATGGTCCCGGTGTGCACGTTGTCGCCGCTGATGTAGCGGTTCATCAGGGTCAGGCCGGGCACGCCGAGGGCGGCGAAGTTGTAGTCGTGGCGCAGTTGCCAGGAACGTTCCTGCGCGTTGTCGTAGCTTGAGTTGTAGCTGTCGTTGGCGAGCGTTCCGCCGCTGGTGCCGTTGACCCGCATCCAGGCGCTGTCGCCGGTGAGTTTTTGCAGGCCGACGTAGAAGGTGTTGCCGCCGTATCGGGCGGAGAACATGCCCGACCAGGTCTTGTTGTCGAGGTCGCCGGCGCGGGCGCTGCCGTCGTCCTTGCCGTAGAAGAAACCGAGGTTGGCGCCCAGGGTCCAGTCGCCGATTGGCTGGCTGTGGATCAGGTTGACGTACTGCTGGCTGTAGATGTCCTTGAGTTCGGCGTTCCACAGGCCGATCTGGGTGCGCTTGTCGTTGAACATGTATTCGCCGCCCTGGAAGTTGAAGCGATCCGAGGTGAACGCCGCTTTGCCGAACATCGACATGTCGCTCATGCTGCTGTCGTCACGGGGGCTGTTGGCGCGGAACTGGCCGCCGTAGAGGGTCAGGCCGTCGATCTCCTTCGAGGTGATCTGGCCGCCGCGAAAGGTCTGCGGCAGCGAGCGACCGTCGTCCGAACGCAGGATCGGCAGCACCGGCATCCACTCGCCGACCTTCACTTCGGTCTGCGACAGCCTGGCCTTGAACGCCACGTTGGTGCGGCCGAAGGTGTCCGCCGGGCGACCGTCATGATCCAGCGGCAACGCCTGGGTGCCGCCGGTGCCTTTGCCGCCATCGAGCTTCACCGAATACAGCCCCAGCACATCCATGCCGAACCCGACGGTGCCCTGGGTGAAACCGGACTTGGCGTCGAGGATGAAGTTCTGCGTCCATTCTTCAGCCTTGCCCTGAGTCTTGGTCGGGTTGGTGAAGTTGCGGTTGATGTAGAAGTTGCGCAGGTTCAGGTTGACCTTGGCCCCTTCGATGAAACCGGCTTCTTCAGCCGCAGCGGGCAGCGCGACGCCGGCCAGGGCGAGGGCGATCAGACCGGGAAGTGCGTAGGGCGCAGGGGACGTTGTCATGGGCTCGGGTCTCTCTTGTTTTTTTGGGCGAACGGGGGCGCTGCGGCCGTTTCTGAGGCGCAGAAATTCAATGGAATCAGGGGGCGAAGCGGCGGCGATCAGCCGGAGGGAGCAGGGCGCGGGAGCATGGTGTCGAACCTGTTGTTATTGGTTTTGTGGCTCGAATGGTGCGGGGCGCGGGCGAGGTGATTCAATCGGCGAAAGTGGAATTTGGGCGATTATCGAACGCAAGATTGGCAGGCAACAAAAAGCCCGCCAATCGGCGGGCTTCTTGTGTTCACCGGATGATCAGAACAACTTCATCTTCGGTGCTTCTTCTTTGAGCGGCTCGTTCTGCGCGGTCTGCGCATTCCAGCCACCGCCCAGGGCCTTGTACAGGTTGACCGCACTGGTCAGCTGCGCGAGGCGGTCGGTGATCAGCGATTGTTGCGCGCTGAACAGCTGACGCTGGGCATCGAGGAAGGTCAGGTTGCTGTCGACGCCAATGCGATAGCGACGCTCGGCCAGGCGGTAGTAATCCTGGTTGGCCTGAACGAAGTCACGCTGGGCCTGCAACTGCTCGGTGTAGGTCTGGCGGGCGGCCAGGCCATCGGCGACTTCCTGGAAGGCCGTTTGAATGGACTTCTCGTAGTTCGCCACGCCAATGTCCTTCTGGATCTTGGCGTAGTCGAGGCTGGCGCGCAGGCTGCCGGCGTTGAAGATCGGCAGGTTGATCTGCGGCTGGAACAGCCACGTGCCCGAACCGCCCTTGAACAGGCCGGACAGGTCCGGGCTCAGGCTGCCCGCGTTGGCGGTCAGGCTGATGCTCGGGAAGAACGCTGCACGGGCCGCGCCGATGTTGGCGTTGGCGGCCTTCAGGTTGTACTCGGCCTGAAGGATGTCCGGACGACGTTGCAGCAGATCCGACGGCAGGCCGGCCGGCACGTCGGCCAGCAGGTCATCCGACAGCGGCTTGGCCGCTTGCAGGTTGGCCGGTACGCCGGTGCCGAGCAGCAGGGTCAGGCTGTTTTCGTCTTGAGCGACCTGGCGGGTGTAACGCGCCAGTTGTGCCCGGGCGTTTTCCACCGAGGTGCGCGACTGCGCCAGGTCCAGCGCCGAAGCCACACCGACTTCGTTGCTGCGACTGGTCAGCTTGTAGCTTTCCTCGAAGGCACCGAGGGTGTCCTGAGTCAGCTTCAGCAGTTCCTTGTCGGCCTGCCAGGTCAGGTAGGCGTTGGCCACGCTGGCCACCAGGCTGATCTGGGTGCTGCGGCGCGCTTCTTCGGTGGCGAAGTATTGTTGCAGCGCTTGTTCGCTCAGGCTGCGAACCCGACCGAACAGGTCGAGTTCGTAGGCGCTGATGCCGACGGTGGCGGAGTAGGAGCTGGTGATGCTCGACTCACCGGTCTGCGACGCACGGGCCGGAACCCGCTGACGGCTGCCGCTGGCATTGGCCGACACGGCCGGGAACAGGTCGGCGCGCTGGATGCGGTATTGAGCCGCGTAGGCGTCGATGTTCAGCGCCGCGACACGCAGGTCGCGGTTGTTTTCCAGGGCGACCTGGATCAGCTGTTGCAGGGCCGGGTCATGGAAAAACTGCTTCCAGCCCTGCTCGGCAGCGGCCTGCGCCGGTGCCTGGGCCGGCGAGTACGCCGGGCCCTGCGGGAATTGCGCGGCCACCGGTGCTTCAGGCTGCTGATAATCCGGTATCAGCGAGCAACCGCTCAGCACGAAGGCCGCGACTGCGATGGAGAGTAGCGACTTGCTCATTGGCCAGCCTCTTTAGGAGTTTCTATGGCGTCATCCTTGCCGGCGTTTTTGCGCTGACCCATGGACGACACAGTGACGAAGAACAGTGGAACCCAGAATATCGCCAGAACGGTGGCAGTGATCATACCGCCAATCACCACGGTGCCGATTGCGTGCTGGCTGCCCGAGCCTGCCCCGGTGGAAATCGCCAGAGGCACCACGCCGAGGATGAACGCCAGGGACGTCATGATGATCGGACGCAGACGCATACGGCAAGCTTCGATGGCGGCATCGCGCAGGCTGCTGCCCTGTTCGTGCAGTTCCTTGGCGAATTCGACGATCAGAATGGCGTTTTTCGCCGCCAGACCGATGGTCGTCAACAGACCTACGAGGAAGTACACGTCGTTGGACAGACCGCGCAGGCTGGTCGCCAGCAATGCCCCGATGATCCCCAGCGGTACGACGAGCACGACGGCGATCGGAATCGACCAGCTCTCGTAGAGGGCCGCCAGGCACAGGAACACCATCAACAGCGACAGCGCGAACAGTGCCGGCGCCTGCGAACCTGCCAGACGTTCTTCATAGGACAGGCCTGTCCAGGAGATACCGACACCCTTCGGCAGCTTGGCGGCAATCGCCTCGACCTCGGCCATGGCTTCACCGGTGGAGTAGCCAGGCGCCGGGGCGCCGAGGATCTCGACCGCTTCCACACCGTTGTAACGCGACAGCTTGGGCGAGCCGTAGATCCACTCACCCTTGGCGAACGCGGAGAACGGAACCATGGTGCCGCTGGCGTTACGCACATACCACTTCTTCAGGTCTTCCGGGCTCATGCGCGAGTCCGGCTGGCCCTGTACGTACACCTTCTTCACCCGACCACGGTCGATGAAGTCGTTGACGTAGCTACTGCCCAGCGCAATCGACAGGGTGTTGTTGATGTCGGCGATGGTAATGCCCAGGGCACTGGCCTTCTCGTCATCGATTTCCAGCTGGAACTGCGGCTCGTCGTTCAGGCCGTTCGGACGCACCTGCGACAGCACTTTGCTTTGCGCGGCCATGCCCAGGAACTGGTTACGAGCGGCCATCAGTTGCTCGTGACCGATACCGGCACGGTCTTGCAGGAACACGTCGAAACCGGTGGCGTTACCCAGCTCCAGTACCGCTGGGGGAGCGAAGGCAAACACCATCGCATCGCGGAAGGTAAAGAAGTGCTGCTGGGCGCGGGCGGCAAGTTTGAACACGCTGTTGTCGGCGTTCCGCTCGTGCCATGGCTTGAGCATGATGAACGCCATACCCGAGCTCTGGCCACGGCCGGCGAAGTTGAAGCCGGTCACGGTGAACACCGACGCTACGGCGTCGCCTTCACCGCCATCCTTGGTCGGACGCAGCAGGAACTCACGCATTTCATCCACGACCACCTGAGTGCGCTGGGCACTGGAGCCGGCCGGGGTCTGCACCTGAGCGAACAGTACGCCCTGGTCTTCTTCCGGCAGGAAGGACGATGGAATACGCATGAACAGCCAGATCATGCCGATCAGAATCAGCGCGTAGGCCAGGAGGTACGGCACTTTCTGACGCAGAATGTTACCGACACCGCGCTCGTAGCTTTTGACGCTACGGTCGAAGTTGCGATTGAACCAGCCGAAGAAACCTTTTTTCGGGGTGCCATGTTCGCCGTGCGGAATCGCCTTGAGCATGGTGGCGCACAGGGCCGGGGTGAAGATCAGCGCTACCAGCACCGACAGCGCCATGGCCGAGACGATGGTGATCGAGAACTGTTTGTAGATCACGCCGGTGGAACCACCGAAGAACGCCATCGGCAGCAGAACCGCCGACAGTACCAGGGCAATACCGACCAGTGCGCCCTGGATCTGGCCCATGGACTTTTTGGTCGCTTCCTTGGGTGACAGCCCTTCCTCGGCCATCACCCGCTCGACGTTTTCCACCACGACGATGGCATCGTCCACCAGCAAGCCGATCGCCAGCACCATGCCGAACATGGTCAGGGTGTTGATGCTGAAACCGGCCGCCGCGAGGATGCCGAATGTGCCGAGCAATACTACCGGCACAGTCATCGTGGTGATGACGGTGGCGCGGAAGTTCTGCAGGAACAGGAACATCACCAGGAACACCAGCACGATCGCTTCGACCAGGGTTTCAACCACACCCTTGATCGACTCGGTCACTACCGGGGTGGTGTCGTACGGGAACACCACTTCCATCCCTTGCGGGAAGAACGGCTTGAGGCTGTCGATGGTGGTGCGCAGTGCTTTTGCAGTGTCGAGGGCGTTGGCGCCGTTGGCCAGTTTCACTGCCAGACCGGAAGCCGGGCTGCCGTTGAACTGGGCGCTGATCGCATAGTTTTCACCACCCAGACCGACGTCGGCGACGTCTTTCAAGCGAACCTGCGAGCCGTCCTTGTTGACCTTGAGCAGAATCTCTTTGAACTGCTCGGCGGTCTGCAGACGGGTCTTGCCGATGATCGTGGCGTTCAGCTGCTGGCCCTGCACGGCAGGCAAGCCGCCAAGCTGACCGGACGAAACCTGGACGTTCTGCGCCGCAATCGCGGTTTTCACGTCGACCGGGGTCAGGTTGAAGTTGTTCAGCTTGGCCGGGTCGAGCCAGATGCGCATCGCGTACTGGGCACCGAAGACCTGGAAGTCACCGACACCGGCGGTCCGCGAGATCGGATCCTGCATGTTCGACACGATGTAGTTGGACAGGTCGTCCTTGGTCATGCTGCCGTCACGCGACACCACACCGATCACCAGCAGGAAGTTCTTCACTGCCTTGGTCACACGGATACCCTGTTGCTGCACTTCCTGCGGCAGCAGCGGGGTGGCCAGGTTCAGCTTGTTCTGGACCTGGACCTGCGCGGTGTCGGAGTTGGTGCCTTGCTCGAAGGTCGCGGTGATGGTCATGCTGCCGTCGGAGTTACTTTCCGAGGACACATAACGCAGGTTGTCGATACCGTTGAGTTGCTGCTCGATCACTTGCACCACGGTGTCCTGAACCGTCTGTGCCGAAGCACCCGGGTAGGTCACGGAGATCGCAATGGCCGGTGGCGCAATGCTCGGGTACTGGTTGATCGGCAGTTTCAGGATCGAAAGTGCCCCGACCAGCATGATCACCAGGGCAATTACCCAGGCGAAAATCGGACGGTCGATGAAAAATTTTGACATGGATTACTCCCCTTTGCCGCCGGCGGCTTTGTCAGCTGCCTGAGCGGGGGCCGGGTTCTTGTTGCCGACGTTGGTGGCTTCGGTCGGTTTGACCTCAACACCCGGTTTGACGAATTGCAGCCCTTCGGTGATCAGACGATCGCCGGCCTTCAGGCCGTCTTCGATCAGCCACTGGCTGCCAACGGTGCGGCTGGCCTTGAGCTGGCGCAGTTCGACTTTGTTGTCCGGGCCGACGACCAGCGCGGTCGGGGTGCCTTTGAGGTCGCGGGTCACGCCTTGCTGAGGTGCGAGGATCGCAGCGCTGTTCACACCGGCCTGCAATTGCGCGTGGACGAACATGCCCGGCAGCAGGGTGTGATCCGGGTTCGGGAACACAGCGCGCAGGGTCACGGAACCGGTGGTCTGATCGACCGACACTTCGGAGAATTCCAGCTTACCGTCGAGCTTGTACTGGCTGCCGTCTTCGAGGGTCAGCTTGACCGCAGCGGCGTTGTCGCCGGCTTTCTGCAAACGGCCGCTTTCCAGTTCACGGCGCAGTTCCAGCAGTTCCACCGAGGACTGGGTGACGTCGACGTAGATCGGGTCCAGTTGCTGGATCACGGCCATCGCGTCGGTCTGGCCGCTGCTGACCAGCGCGCCTTCGGTCACCGAGGAACGGCCGATACGACCGGAGATCGGTGCGTAGACCTTGGTGTAGCGCACGTTGATCTGTGCGGTCTGCAACGACGCTTCCGATTGCAGGCGGTTGGCCACGGCGGTGTCGTATTCCTGACGGCTGACGGCCTGCTCGTCGACCAGTTGCTTGTAGCGATCGGAGATCGACTTGGTCGAACGCAGGTTGGCTTCGGCGCTTTTCAGGGTCGCTTCATAGACCGACGGATCGATCTGATACAGCTGCTGGCCGGCTTTGACATCGCCGCCTTCCTTGAACAGACGCTTGAGAATGATGCCGTTGACCTGCGGACGAACTTCGGCGATGCGGAACGCGCTGGTGCGGCCCGGCAGTTCGGAAGTCAGGGTAAAGGCTTGTGGTTGCAGGGTGACGACGCCGACCTGAGGAGGTGGTGCGGCGGGAGCCGCCTCTTCCTTTTTACATCCGCTGAGCAGCGATGCCAGGGCGACGGCAGTGACCAGAGCGGTAACAGCTGGCTTGAATTGCATGAAGATCCTCGGGTCAGGCGCGCGAAAAGCGCACAAGAAGTGTGGAAGGGTAAAAAAGGGTTACCGGGTGGATAAGTAGCTTGCTAAGGAATATACTTACGTTCATGGTTGTTTGTAAACACCTTGGCGTCGTATCCACCCTGTTACAAAAGTCGTCGCAAGGTCTGAAATTGTAGGCCGGGGAGCCGATCCGCGAGAGATCAACCCTTTTTTATTCAGCGGATATTCAGCCATCCCTGAAACATCCTGTTTGAGGTTTTACTGCCATGGTCCGTCGTACCAAAGAGGAAGCTCAGGAAACGCGCAGCCAGATTCTCGAAGCGGCCGAGAAAGCCTTCTATGAGCGGGGCGTGGCCCGCACGACCCTGTCGGACATCGCCACCCTGGCCGGGGTGACGCGCGGTGCCATCTACTGGCACTTCAGCAACAAGGCCGATCTGCTGCAAGCCATGCTCGATACCCTGCACGAGCCGCTGGACGAACTGGCCAAGGCCAGCGAAAGCGAGGACGAACCCGATCCGCTGGGCTGCATGCGCAAATTGCTGATTCATTTGTTTCATCAAGTTGCGCTGGACCCGAAGACCCGGCGTATCAACGAAATTCTGTTTCATAAGTGCGAGTTCACCGATGAAATGTGCGATCTGCGCCAGCAGCGCCGGACCGCCAGCCTCGATTGCAATGTGCGGATCGCGCTGACATTGAGTAATGCGGTCAATCGTGGGCAATTGCCGGCAGACCTCGACACTGCCCGGGCAGCCATCAGCATTCACGCCTATATCGACGGCCTCCTTTATGGATGGCTGTTGGCGCCGGACAGCTTCGAACTGTACGCCGAGGCCGAGCGCTGGGTCGATACCGGGCTGGACATGCTGCGCCTGAGCCCCAGCCTGCGCAAATGAAACAAAACTCGCTGTTGGATCAGTTTGTGTCAATGACGGAGGAGGGTGAAGATCCCTGTTCACTCGCCCCGCTGCAATGGGATGCTTTTATATACCTCTGCAGCGCGGGTTGATACGTAGCGAGCTACGTATTTTGTAGGGATTTTGTGTCGAGCCTGTGAACGAATGTGAGCGCCTGACCCACCCGGCGACCAATAAAAAGCCCCCGACTCTCACGAGTCGGGGGCTTTTGTGTTTCTGCGGTGTGGCTTACAGCGTCGGGTAGTCGAGGTAGCCGACTGCGCCTTTGCCGTAGAAGGTTTCCGGGTGCGGTTCGTTCAGCGGCGCATCGGCCTTCAAACGCGCCGGCAGATCCGGGTTGGCAATGAACGGAATGCCGAATGCCACGGCGTCAGCCTTACCCTCGGCCAGCCACGCGTTGGCGCTGTCCTTGGTGAAGCGTTCGTTGGCGATGTACGCGCCGCCGAAGGCTTCTTTCAGTTGTGGGCCGAGGCTGTCGGCGCCTTCTTTCTCGCGGGAGCAGATGAAGGCGATGCCACGCTTGCCCAGCTCGCGAGCGACGTAGGTGAAGGTCTCGGCCAGGTTGTCGTCGCCCATGTCATGGGAGTCGGCGCGTGGTGCCAGATGCACGCCGACACGGCCGGCGCCCCAGACTTCGATCGCAGCATCTGTCACTTCCAGCAGCAGGCGGGCACGGTTTTCCAGGGAGCCGCCGTAAATGTCGGTGCGCTGGTTGGTGCTGCTTTGCAGGAACTGGTCGAGCAGGTAACCGTTGGCGCCGTGGATTTCCACGCCGTCGAAACCGGCCGCCTTGGCGTTTTCCGCACCCACGCGGTAGGCGTCGACGATGTCGGCGATTTCAGCGGTTTCCAGCGCGCGTGGCGTCGGGAAGTCGGCCAGTGGGCGAACCAGGCTGACGTGGCCTTTAGGCTGGATGGCGCTTGGGGCAACCGGCGCTTCGCCGTTCAGGTACGACGGGTGGGAGACCCGGCCGACGTGCCACAGTTGCAGGACGATCTTGCCGCCGGCCGCGTGAACGGCCTTGGTCACGTTGGTCCAGCCGCGCACCTGGTCGTTGGACCAGATGCCCGGGGTGTCCGGGTAGCCGACGCCCATCGGGGTCACCGACGTGGCTTCGCTGAGGATCAGGCCGGCCGAGGCGCGTTGTACGTAGTACTCGGCCATCAGCGCGTTCGGCACGCGGCCTTCGTCGGCGCGGCAGCGGGTCAGCGGCGCCATGATGATGCGGTTGGACAGTTCGAGATCGCCCAGTTTGATCGGATCGAAAATTGTTGCCATGAGATACAACCCTCGTGAGGTAAGTAAGTGAATCAGTTAGCGGTGGCCAGCTCGGGATTGCCGTTCTGGCGGAATGTGATCAGGGTCACCAGCAGCGCGAGTACCGCCAGCGCTGCAGCGGCGAGAGGCACGCTGGTCAGGCCGTAGCCGTGAGCGATGACGCTGCCGCCGACCCAGGCGCCGAGGGCGTTGCCGACGTTGAAGGCGCCAATGTTCAGGGTCGACACCAGATTCGGTGCGGCCTGGCCGTAGGTCACGACGTTCACTTGCAGGGCCGGCACGGCGGCGAAACACGCGGTAGCCCAGAGGAACAGGGTGATTTCGGTCGGAATCAGCGCGATGCTGGTCCAGGTCAGGACGGTGGAGGTCACGGCCATGGCGATGAACACGCCGATCAGCGTCGCGGCCAGGCCCTTGTCGGCCAGTTTGCCGCCGATGATGTTGCCGACGGTCAGGCCCAGGCCGATGAGCATCAGCGTCCAGGTCACGCCACGGGGCGAGACGCCGGTGACATCGCCCAGCAGCGGCGCAACGTAAGTGAACAGGGTGAACACCGACGCAGCGAACAGTGCGGTCATGCTCAGGGACAGCCAGATCCCGGCGCCCTTGAGTGCGGCCAGTTCGGCGCGCATGTCGAGTTTTTCTTCGTCACGCTTGGCCGGCAGGAAGCGGATCAGGCCGATCAGCGCGATCACACCGATCACGGTCACTGCCCAGAAGGTCGAGCGCCAGCCGGCTTCCTGACCGAGCGCGGTGCCCAGCGGTACGCCCAGTACGTTGGCCAGGGTCAGGCCGGTGAACATCAGGGCTACGGCCGAAGCACGTTTGTTCGGCGCCACCAGGTTGGCCGCGACCACCGAACCGATGCCAAAGAACGCACCGTGGCAGAGGGCTGTAACGACACGGGCGAACATCAACACGTTGTAATCAGTGGCGATGGCGCAGAGCAGGTTGCCGATAATGAAGATGCCCATCAGCGTTACCAGTGCAGCCTTGCGCGGCAGTTTTGCAGTGGCCATTGCCATGAACGGTGCACCAATCGCCACGCCCAGGGCGTAGCCGGTCACCAGCCAGCCGGCGCCGGGGATCGACACACCGAGGTCAGCCGCGACATTGGGCAGCAGGCCCATGATGACGAACTCGGTGGTGCCGATGGCGAAGGCGCTCAAGGCGAGTATGAGTAGCGAGAGGGGCATCGTTTGATCCTTTTGGCTGGCTGACGTTAAGGGTCAGAGCTCTTTGCTGAGGGTGCTGAGGAACGCCTGGATTACGTCCTCGTTGCGTTTGAAAAAGTGCCACTGGCCGGCTTTCTGGCTGCTGATCAGTCCTGCCCGTTGCAGGGTCGCCAGGTGGGCGGAGACGGTCGACTGCGACAGGCCGCAACGTTGATCGATCTGCCCGGCGCAGATGCCGTACTCGTGGTTGTGGATCTGTTCCGGAAACTGGGCTTTCGGGTCTTTCAGCCAGTTGAGGATGTCTCGCCGTACTGGGTGTGCCAGGGCTTTTATTATTTCGTCGAGGTCAATGTTCATGGCCGGGTGCTCGTGATGTGTGTAGCGCTATATCGCGATGAGGCGAACTTTAAATCGGTACTTCGCGATATACCAATATGAATTTGATCTGATGACCGCATAAATCGGTATATCGGGTTATAACGATATGTGAGGTGTAAACAAACGCGGGCGCGGTGCTAAGCTGCGCCCATGAACTATCTCGCACATTTACACCTCGGTGGCCAGCGCCCCGGTCAACTGCTCGGCAGTCTGTATGGCGATTTCGTCAAAGGGCGGCTGCAAGGGCAGTTCGACCCGGAGATCGAAGCGGCGATTGTCCTGCATCGGCGAATCGACGTGTTCACTGATCGCCATCCATTGGTGGATGCTTCACTGGCGCGGTTTTCCACGACTCGCCGCCGTTACGCGGGCATCGTCCTTGACGTGTTTTTCGACCATTGCCTGGCCCGGGACTGGACGCAGTACGCCGACCGGCCGCTCGGCCAATTCACCACCGACGTTTACCGCGTGTTGTCCAGCGAGCGGCAATTGCCCGAACGCCTGGCGAAGATCGCCCCGCACATGGTCGCCAATGACTGGTTGGGTTCGTATCAGGAATTCGAAGTGCTGGAGCAGGTGTTGCGCGGGATCTCCCGGCGCCTGACCCGGCCTGAGGAACTGGCGGGGGCGATGGAGGAATTGCGGCGGTTGTATGAATCGTTGAGCGAGGACTTTCGTTTGTTCTACCCACAGCTGCAGGACTTTGCCGGCCGGCAGCTGTAGATAGACGTCGCCGATCAGGCTGCGATCAGATCGCGGGCATGTTGTGCTTCGACCGGTTTGAGCACATCGCCGAACAAGGCTTTCTGCACCGCCTGCTGCGCCTCGAACGCCAGTGCCGCGCGTTCCCGGCCCTGACAGGCAATCGGCTTGAGCAGATGAACTTCCACATCGCCGCAGTCGTTGCTGAACAGGCGCATCAGGTGCGACAGCAGATCATCGTCACCAATGAACGGTGCCAGTGAATCGATCTTGCCGTCGCGCAGATAACGGATCGCCACCGGTTGCAGCTTCACCTCGGAATCAATCGCCGCCGACAGCAGACGACCATGAAAGGTGCGCAGCGAACGGCCATCGGTGGTGGTGCCTTCCGGGAACATCAGCAGCGGATGATCGGTTTGCAGATGACGGGTCATCTGCTTGCGGATCAACTGGCTGTCGCCCGAACCGCGACGGATGAACAGGCTGCCGGCCTTCGCCGCCAGCCAGCCGGCCACCGGCCAGGTGCGCACTTCGGCCTTGGATAGAAACGACAGCGGCGTGAGCATGCCGAGCAGTGGAATGTCGGTCCACGACACATGGTTGCTGACCCACAGCATCGGCTGCTTCGGCAGCTCACCATGCACGGTCACGCGAAAGGGCAGGGCGTTGCTCAAACGCGCCATGAAAAACCGCGACCAGCGCTGCCGGCGCTCCATCGAATGGGCCAGACCCAGACGTTCGAATACTCCGAAGACACTGGCCATGCTCAACCCCAGCGTCACCACCAGCAGCACTCGCGCGATCCGCGCGTACACCCGCAGCCGGCTCATTACACCGCCGCCTTGAAGTGCTTGGCGTAGCGCGGGCAGAGTTCGTCGCGCTTGAGCAGGATGAACACGTCGGCGACCTGGAAGTCTTCGTCCCAGCACGGCTCGCCGCAGATCTTCGCGCCCAGGCGCATGTAGGCCTTGAGCAGCGGTGGCATTTCGGCGATCACGTTCGACGGAATGTCGAGGCTTGGCAGCGGATTTTTCGGCTCGGCGCGCAGGTGTTCGGTGCACAGATAACGTTCTCGCAGGCGCTGCATGATCGCGTGGGCCTGTACGCCGCCGTCCTGCATCGGGATGCTCGCGCAACCCATCAGGTAGCTGTAGCCGCCCTGATTCAATACTTCGGCCAGTTCGCCCCAGAGTACGGCGATGGTGCCGCCGTTGCGGTAGGCCGGGTCGACGCAGGTGCGGCCGATTTCCAGGATCGGGCCTTGCAGACCGGCGAGGCCGTGCAGGCTGAATTCTTCTTCGCTGTAGAACTTGCCCAGGCTGCTGGCGGCGGTGTGATCGAGCAAACGGGTGGTCGCCACCAGGCGGCCGGTGTTCAGGTCACGCACGCCGATGTGGCTGCAGTGAACATCATAGTCATCCATGTCCAGACCCAGCTCCGCGCCGTTCAGCTTGGCGTTGAACTCGCCGCTGAACACGTTGAAGCGCAAGGCCTGGGCTTGCTGCAAGGCCTCGGCGCCGATCAGGCGTTCGGCTTGCAGGCGGCGTTCATTGCCGGTGTCGCTGATGCGGGCGATCTGAGTCATGTGAATCTCCGTACGGGCCTTGAACCCGTCATGGGTTGCAGCCGATCGACTTTCTTTATGCAGCCGTGTTGTGCAAAGTCAGGCTATGTAGCCCCGGTGTCATCGCCATGAATGTTTGGTGATGCTTATATGACAGCCCACGAGGAGCCTCTGATGACCTGGTCGACCCTGCTTGAATGCCGCGAACGCCTGCCCGCCGTTGCCGATCTGGCGGAGGGCTTCGCCACGTTGCTGCATCAACTGGGCAGCGTGACGCCGTTCGAACTGGCGGTAGCGGGAGGGCGGCGGATGGCGACGCCGGGGCTGGCGTTTCTGGTGGGGTATCAGGCGGCATTGCGCATGCTTTGGCCGAGCGCGCCGCCGAGCCTCGGTGCGTTGTGTGCGACCGAGCAGCGCAGCCTGCGCCCGGCGGACATGCAGACCCGGCTCACGGATCTGCGCCTCACCGGGCAAAAGGATTTCGTCACCGCCGGCGATGCGGCGGACTGGCTGCTGATCGCTGCGCGCAGCGAACAACCCGGCGAATCACCGCGCCTGAGTCTGGCGGTGGTGTATCCCGGCGAATCCGGCGTGCGCGTGGAAAAGCTCCCGGCGCTGCCGTTGATGCCGGACATCAGCCATGGCCGCTTGTACCTCGACGAGGCTCTGTGCGAACTGCTCGCCGGGGACGGTTGGGATGCTTACGTCAAACCGTTCCGCACCCTTGAAGATGTCTATGTGCTGAGCGCGATGACCGCATGGTTGTACGGCGTCGGTCAGGACAGCGGCTGGCCGCAGCCGCTGCAATTGCGCTTGCTGGCGCTGTTGGCCGGTTGCGCGGAAGTCAGTCGCCAGCCGCCGAACAATCCGGCGGGGCATGTGTTGCTCGGCGGTTTGTTTGCGCAATTCGACGGGCTCAAAGCGGAAGTCGATCAGGCGTTGCGTGACGGCAATTCTGAGTGGGCGGCGATGTGGCAGCGTGATCAATCGGTCATGCAGCTGGCGGCGGGTGCGCGGGGCAAACGCCTGGCCAAGGCTTTAGCGGTGAATTGACCGGCCCCTTCGCGGGCAAGCCCGCTCCCACAGGGTTAGAGGATTGCCACAAGTTGTCTACATACCACGGACCCTGTGGGAGCTGGCTTGCCAGCGATGGCGATCTCATGGGCAGCCAAAATCTCAAATTTGTCATCAATCCTGACTACCCTCAGCAGGTTCTCCCCAAGAGCCCTCACCATGTTCAAAGGCCTGTCCCTGTTTCTGCTGCTGATCAGCTTCACGGTTCAGGCCGAGCAATGGCCGGGCGAACAATGGCCGACGGGCCCGAAACTCACCGGCCCGGCCGTCGAGGCATTGGAGGCCTACGCCTTCCCGATCCGCGATGACACCACCCGCAAAGGCATCCGCACCGACGCCTTGCTGGTGATCCGCGACGGCCAGCTCATCTACGAACGCTACGCCGCCGCGACCAGCGCCGACACCCCGCACCTGACCTGGTCGATCAGCAAAAGCCTGATGGCCACGGTGCTCGGCGTGGCGTACGGCGAAGGCCTGTTCAAGCTCGATGACCCGGCGGCAACGTTCTACCCGGCGCTGGAAAAACACCCGGCCATCACGATCCAGGATCTGCTGCACTGGGCCTCGGGCATCGACTGGCAGGAAGACTACGAATACGCCCCGCTGAAATCCTCGGTGGTGGCGATGCTCTACACCCGTGGCCACCGCGACATGGCCGCCTTCACCGCCGATCACGACAGCTACGCGCCAGCGGGGCAGGCGTTCCGTTATTCCAGCGGCGACAGCAATCTGTTGGCCGCCGCATTGAAAACCATCGTCGGCCCGCAGCGTTATCCGAACTATCCGTGGACAGCGCTTTTCGATCCCTTGGGCATCCGCCATGCCACCTGGGAAACCGACGCGACGGGCACCTTCGTAGCCTCTTCCTACGCCTATATGACGGCCCGGGATCTGGCGCGAATCGGTCTGCTGATGGAACGGGACGGACGCTGGAACGACCGGCAGTTGTTGCCCAAGGATTGGGTCGCCTTCAATCGACAACCCTTCGCCGGCTACAAGGCCCATCAGGACGAAGCCGTGCCCGGCGGCCAGTGGTGGCTCAATCGCCCGGCGGATGGAGCGCCTTCGCCGTGGCCCGACGCACCGCCCGACACCTTCGCCGCCCTCGGCCACTGGGGCCAGGCGCTGTACGTGATCCCGAGCGAAAAACTGGTGATCGTGCGCTACGCCGATGACCGCGACGGCAGCTATCGCCACAACGAATTGCTCAAGCGCGTGCTCGGGGCGGTGCGGCCATGAAGCTGCTCAGACGAATCCTGCTGGTGCTGTTGGTCCTGCTGCTGGGCTGGGGTTGGCTCGAGCGCGAAAACCTGTGGGCCTTCCCCGACATCATCAGCGCCTACACTGCCAAGGAATATTGCTCGTGCCGTTACGTGATGAGCAACGACGCTGAATATTGCCGGGGTTACGTGAAACAGTGGTTGCCGACCAGCCATTTCAGCGATGACCCTGCCAGCAAGACCATCACTGTCAGCGGCATGGGCCGCCGCAACAGTGCGCACTGGATGGGCCAACGCCAGGGCTGTCGCCTGCAGCCGTGATCTGCGGCGAGGAGGCAAGCGCCCTCGCCACAGGAGTGTGCATTGCAGGAACTGCCAGTTTGCAATGTGGCTCAGGCCAGTTAAGGTTCGTGCAGGTTTATCGGCCCCACGAGTCTTCAATGTTCAACCGTTCTCTGTGCAACGCCTTCGCCGGCCTGCTGCTGGGCGCCGCTGCGCTGCCGGCCCAGGCCAACTGGTATCTGGACGGCGAGTCGTCGCGGCTGTCGTTCGTCAGCACGAAAAACGCCAACGTGTCCGAAGTGCAGCGCTTTCTGGTGCTGCACGGCAAGGTCGATCCCGATGGCCGCGCCGTGGTCGAAGTCGAGCTGGACTCGATCAACAGCGGCATCCCGCTGCGCGACGAGCGCATGCGCAAGGAACTGTTCCAGATCGAGCAATTCCCCGAAGCGACCATCACCACCCAGATCGACCTGCGCCCGATCAACGATCTGGCCCCCGGCGCGCAGCTTGAATTGCGCCTTCCGCTGACCGTCAATCTGCACGGCAAACAGCACGAATACCCCGCCGAACTGCTCGCCACGCGCCTCGATGACCGGCGCTTTCAAGTGGTGACCCTGGAGCCGCTGGTGATCAGCGCCGAGGATTTCGATCTGCTGCCGGGCCTGGAAAGCCTGCGCAACATGGCCGGCCTGTCGGCCATCAGTCTGTCGGTGCCGGTGGGTGCGGTGCTGATCTTCACGGCGCGCTGACATGCGCGGCGCGGTGTTTCCGTGGCGTGATGGCAACCGCTTCGAGCTGTTGATCGACGGCCCGCAATTCTTCCCGCGAATGCTCGACGAGATTGCCCGCGCCCGCGAGCAGATCGAACTGGAGCTGTATCTGGTGGAGGCCGGCGCCTGTGCCGAAACCATCGTGCAGGCGCTGGTGCTGGCGGCGGAACGGGGCGTGCGGGTGCGTTGCCTGTTCGACGATTACGGCAGCCTCGCCTTCACCCTAACGCTGCGCCGGCGGCTGACCGGTGCCGGAGTCGAGCTGCGTTTTTACAATCGGCTGAACTGGCGGCGCTGGGTCGGCAATTTCTATCGCGATCATCGCAAGCTGTTGCTGGTCGACCAGCGTCTGGCAGTGGTCGGTGGCACCGGGGTCACCGACGAATTCTGGACGCCGGGCCACGACACCAGCGAATGGCACGAGGTCATGGTGGAAATCACCGGCCCGCTGGTGCTCGACTGGCAGTTGCTGTTCGACCGTCAATGGATCGCCAACCGCCATCGCCGGGCCTGGCGGCCCAACGCGCATTTCGGCCTGCCAAGGCTGCCCCGCGTGCCGGACACGGGCGAGGGCATGGGCCGCGTGGCTTACGCCGACGCCCGCCAGCACCGGGACATTCTGCAATCGTTGTTCCGCGCGCTGAACAGCGGCCAAAAACGGATCTGGCTGGCGACGCCGTACTTCCTGCCGACCTGGAAAATCCGCCGCTCCCTGCGCAAGGCCGCCGCCCGTGGCCTCGACGTGCGCCTGCTGCTGACCGGGCCGCGCACCGATCACCCGTCAGTGCGTTACGCCGGGCATCGCTACTACCCGCGCCTGCTCAAGGCCGGGGTGAAAATCTACGAATATCAGCCGTGTTTCCTGCACCTGAAAATGGTGCTGGTGGACGATTGGGTGAGCATCGGTTCGTGCAATTTCGATCACTGGAATCTGCGCTTCAATCTTGAGGCGAATCTGGAAGCGCTGGATCCGTCATTGACGGCAGCGGTGGCGGCGAGTTTCGAGAAGGACTTCGGCCTGAGTCAGCAGGTGAGTCTGGAGGAATGGCAGCGCCGGCCGCTGTGGCGGCGGGTGAAGCAGCGGATCTGGGGCTGGGTGGATCGGGTGGTGGTCAATCTGCTCGACAGACGCGGCTAAGCGCAGTTTTCAGATTTGTAGCAGAACCTGTGGGAGCTGGCTTGCCAGCGATGAGGCCGGCAAATTCAACATTATAGTTGACTGTCCGACCGCTATCGCTGGCAAGCCAGCTCCCACAGGTTTTGTGGCGTTTGGCTAATTACAGCAACTCAAAGCTCTGCTGCGTCACGTCCTGGGAATCCAGGCCGATCTGCACGTTGAACTTGCCAGGCTCGGCCGCGTACTTGAGCTGGGCGTTGTAGAACTTCAGGTCATCTTCGGTGATGGTGAAGTGCACGACCTTCTGCTCGCCGGCCTTAAGCATGATTTTCTGGAAGTTCTTCAGTTCCTTGACCGGACGGATCATCGAACCGGTGACGTCCTGGATGTACAGCTGCACCACGGTTTCGCCGTCACGCTTTCCGGTGTTCTTGACCATGACGCTGGCGTCGAGCTTGCCGGTGGCGTTCAGGGTGGTCGAGGACAGCGCCATGTCAGTCAGACTGAAGTTGGTGTAGCTCAGGCCGTAACCGAACGGGAACAGGGGACCTGTGGTGTCATCGAAATACTGCGAGGTGTAGTTGCCCGGTTTGCCCGGCGTGAACGGCCGGCCAATGCTCAGGTGGTTGTAGTAGGTCGGGATCTGGCCCACGGAACGCGGGAAGGTCACCGGCAGTTTGCCCGACGGGTTGTAGTCGCCGAACAGCACGTCGGCGATGGCGTTGCCGCCCTCGGTGCCGCTGAACCAGGTTTCCAGAATCGCGTCGGCCTGTTCTTTCTCTTCGAGGATGGTCAGCGGACGGCCGTTCATCAGCACCAGCACCAATGGCTTGCCGGTGGCTTTCAGGGCACGGATCAGCTCGCGCTGGTTTTCCGGGATGTTCAGGTCGGTGCGGCTCGACGATTCGTGGGACATGCCACGGGACTCGCCCACGGCTGCAACCACAATGTCGGCGTCCTTGGCGGCTTTTACCGCTTCGTCGATCAGCACGTTGGCGGGACGCGGGTCATCGACCACTTCCGGCGCATCGAAGTTGAGGAAGTTCAGGTAGTCGAGAACCTTCTTGTCGCTGGTGATGTTGGCGCCACGGGCGTAGATCAGGTTCGCCTTGTCGCCGATCACATTGCTCATGCCGTCGAACAGCGTCACCGATTGCGCCGGACGACCGGCGGCAGCCCAACTGCCCATCATGTCGATCGGGGCTTTGGCCAGCGGGCCGACCAGCGCGACTTTGGCGGTTTTCTTCAGCGGCAGGGTTTCGTTCTGGTTCTTCAGCAGCACCAGACTGCGACGCGCCACTTCACGGGCGTCGGCGCGGTGCAGGCGGCTGTCGGCGTAGGTGTCGGCCGGATCGTCTTCGGCCTTGCCGATACGCAGGTACGGGTCCTTGAACAGGCCCATGTCGTACTTGGCCGCGAGGACTTCACGTACGGCGTTGTCGATGTCTTTCTGTTCGATCTCGCCGGACTTGAGCAGCCCCGGCAGCTCTTTGCCGTACAGGGTGTCGTTCATGCTCATGTCGATGCCGGCCTTGATCGCCAGCTTCGCCGCTTCACGACCGTCGCGGGCCACGCCGTGCTTGATCAGCTCGAAGATCGCGCCGTGGTCGCTGACCGCCAGGCCCTTGAAGCCCCAGTCCTTGCGCAGCAGGTCGTTCATCAGCCAGGTATTGGCGGTGGCCGGGATGCCGTTGATCGAGTTCAACGCCACCATCACGCCGCCGGCACCGGCATCAATCGCAGCGCGGTACGGTGGCAGATAGTCCTGGTACATCTTCACCGGGCTCATGTCGACGGTGTTGTAGTCGCGACCGCCCTCGACCGCGCCGTACAGGGCGAAGTGCTTGACGCTGGCCATGATGCTGTCGGCCGCGCTCGGGGTCTCGCCCTGATAGGCCTTGACCATGACTTTGGCGATGCGCGAGGTCAGGTAGGTGTCTTCACCGAAACCTTCGGAGCTGCGGCCCCAGCGCGGGTCGCGGGAGATATCGACCATCGGCGCGAAGGTGATGTCGAGGCTGTCGGCGGCAGCTTCCTTGGCGGCAACGCGCCCGGACTGGCCGATGGCGTCCATGTCCCAGCTCGATGCCAGGGCCAGCGGAATCGGGAAAATCGTACGGTGACCGTGGATCACGTCGTACGCGAAAAACATCGGGATCTTCAGGCGGCTGCGCATGGCAGCGTCCTGCATCGGACGGTTTTCCGGGCGGGTGATCGAGTTGAACGTGCCGCCGATGTTGCCGGCGGCGATCTCTTTGCGGATCAGCTCGCGGGGCATTTCCGGGCCGATGCTGATCAGGCGCAACTGGCCGATCTTTTCGTCGAGGGTCATTTGCTTCATCAGGTTGCTGATGAACGCGTCCTTGTTTTCCAGGGGTACCGGGGTCGTGGCGGCCAGTACTTGATGACTGGCCAGGCTGACGAACAGGCCCAGCAAACACAGCTTCTTCATGAATAGTTTTCTCAAGGGCGCAAACGGCGTTACAACGCCGGCCAGCCAAAATTTAGGGAGCGACTATTGTTGTTCGGGTGTTGACGCAAAAAACGACGCCGAATAAACGCTGCCGGATTGAGCAGCGTGATCGCGCAGGGCCTCTTTTTAGCCCATCGGCCCGCCGCAATCCAGTGGCGCGGGCGATTATGCCCCAAGAGCCGACCGAGAAGGTTTCGCGCTCGAATTTTCATGAAATGTGCAAGGGAGCACCCGTCCGATGAATGTCAGTCCTGTCTACCGCTCGCGTTTGCAGGTCGCCACCTTGCTGGTGCTGGCCACGTTGTTGACCGCTTGCGGCATCAACAACATTCCGACCCTCGACGAACAGGCCAAGGCCGCCTGGGGCCAGGTGCAGAACCAGTACCAGCGGCGCGCCGACCTGATCCCCAATCTGGTGGAAACCGTGAAGGGCTATGCCAAGCATGAAGAGGAAACTCTGACGGCGGTTATCGAGGCCCGGGCCAAGGCGACGTCGATCCAGGTCGATGCCAGCACCCTCGACAACCCGGAAAAGCTCAAGCAGTTCCAGCAGGCCCAGGATCAACTGACCGGCGCCTTGAGCCGGTTGATGGTGGTGTCCGAACGCTATCCGGACCTCAAGGCCAACCAGAACTTCCTCGCCCTGCAATCGCAACTTGAGGGCACGGAAAACCGCATCGCCGTGGCCCGCCGGGATTTCATTCTGGCGGTGCAGAAATACAACACCGAGATCCGCACCTTTCCCGGTCGCCTGTGGCACAGCGTGATGTACAGCGACCTGCCGATCCGCGAGACCTTCGAAGCCACCAGCCCCGGCGCGGACAAGGCCCCGGAAGTGAAGTTCTGAGCCGGGGATGCCCATGCGTGTGTTGAAGATGGGCCTGGTGCTGATGCTGTGGCTGTTCGCCGTCAGCGCCCGGGCCGAGTTGACCTTTCCGGCGCTGACCGGGCGGGTGGTGGACGACGCGCAGATGATCGAACCGTCAGTGCGCGCGCAACTGAGCCAGCAATTGCAGGCCCACGAACAGGCGACCGGCGAGCAACTGGTGGTGGTGACGTTGCCGAACCTGCAAGGCGCCACCATCGAGGACTACGGCGTCGAACTCGGCCGGCACTGGGGTATCGGCCAGAAGGACAAGAACAACGGTGCGCTGTTGATCGTCGCCCGGGACGAGCGCAAATTGCGCATCGAGGTCGGTTACGGGCTGGAGGATCGCCTGACCGATGCGCAGAGTTCGGTGATCATCCATCAGGTGATCACGCCGTCGTTCAAGGCCGGTAATTTCAGTAAGGGCATCAGCGACGGCGTGGCGGCGATGCTGGTGGTGCTGGGCGGCAATCCGCTGGACGAACCGTCCACGGTGTATGAATCGGCTGGCGATCCCGCCGATGATTTCGTCTCGCGGCACCCGGCGTTGTTCGTATTTCTGGTGATGTTGTTCATCCTGACTGTTTTTGTCTGCCAGATGCTCGGTATCCTTCCCGCCGGCCGGGGCGGCTCCGGAGGAGGGGGCGGCTTTGGTGGCGGTGGTTTTGGCGGCGGCGGTGGAGGCGGGGGCTTCAGCGGCGGCGGTGGCAGTTTCGGTGGGGGCGGGTCCTCCGGCGGCTGGTGATAACAATAATGAGCAGGCACTTCACGACATGGCATTACTGACTGAACACGAACAACGCAAGGTCGCCGAGGCTATCGCCCGGGTCGAGCGCGACACCGACGCCGAACTGGTGACGGTGCTCGCGGCCCGCGCCGACGACTACGCCTACATCCCGCTGCTGTGGGCCAGCCTGCTGGCACTGGTGGTGCCGGGGATCGTGCATTACCTGACCGGCTGGCTGACGATGCACAGCCTGTTGCTGGTGCAGTGGGTCAGTTTTGTCGTGCTGTGCCTGGTGTTTCGCCTGCCAAAGGTCACTACCCATCTGATCCCGCGCCACGTCCGCCACTGGCGCGCCTCGAACCTGGCGCGGCGGCAGTTTCTCGAACAGAACCTGCATCACACGGTGGGCAGCACCGGCATGCTGATTTTTGTCTGCGAGGCGGAGCGGTATGTGGAGATTCTGGTGGATGAAGGGATTTCCAAAAAGCTGGATAACAAGAGCTGGGATTCGATTGTCGCGGCGTTTACCGAGCAGGTACGGCAGGGGCAGACGTTGCAGGGGTTTGTCACTTGTATCGAGGCGTGCGGCGAGTTGCTCAAGGTGCATGTGCCGGTGACGCAGGTGAGGAATGAGTTGCCGAATCGGTTGGTGGTGTTGGGGTAGCTTTGATTTTTGCGTTCAGCTTGAAAGTCACCCCTCACCCCAGCCCTCTCCCAGGGGGAGAGGGAGCCGATTGGGGGATATTGAGGAGATACACCGACTTGAACGATTGGCTTTGAATCCATAATCGACTCGATATTTCAGGTCGATGGATAGCGAAAGACATCTCGGTCGGCTCCCTCTCCCCCCGGGAGAGGGCTGGGGTGAGGGCCGCTTTTAAAAGCCGTTCGGTAAATAAGAGCGTGTCCCCAACCCCCATCCCCCCTAAACTAGTGGCCATTCCCGTTTTGCCCGTCCGAGGCCGCTTTTTCCCATGTCCGTTACCGCTCCCACCGCATCTGCCAAACCGGCGCCCGATCACCACGCCCGGTTCATCGAGCTGCTGCAAACCAGCCTCGAACAGAACGGCTTCATCAAACTGGTGCTGGCCAAGTACGTCGGCGAAGAAGCGGACCTGCAGCGGATCATCATCAAACCGGTGACGGTCAAGGCGCAGCCGTGCCTGTCGTTCGTGTATCGCTACAAGACCCGCGACATCACCAAGAACCTGCCGCTGGACGAAGCGGTAGCGACGATTGCCGGGCTGCTGCCGGCGGCGTTCAAAAATGCGCATTTGCTGGCTCTGACCGACGAAGCCCAGCTCGAATACAGCAAAAAGGGCAAGAGCTCGCTGTTCATGAGCAAACCCCAGCAATTGCGCGAAGTGCCATCCGCCGAGCACAACCGCGAGAAAAACCGCTTCCTCGATCTGAACCGGCCGTTCCTCAAGGACCTGGGCGTGACCAACGCGCAACACGAGCTGATTCCGGCGATGTCGCGCAAGTGGAAGCAGATCAACAAGTTCATCGAAGTCTTCAGCCACGCGCTGACCTCGTCGCCGCTGGCCCTGGATAAACCGGTGCGGGTGGCGGATTTCGGTTCGGGCAAGGGTTATCTGACGTTCGCCATCCATGACTATCTGCGCAACACGTTGAAGGCCGAGGGCGAAGTCACCGGTGTCGAACTGCGCGAAGAAATGGTCAACCTGTGCAACACCGCCGCCGCGAAGCTGGAACATCCGGGGCTGGTGTTCAAATGCGGTGATGTGCGCAGCGTCGCGCCGAGCGAGCTGGACGTGATGATCGCCCTGCATGCCTGCGACATCGCCACCGACTACGCGATCCACACCGGCATCCGCTCCGGCGCCGCGATCATCATGTGCTCGCCGTGCTGCCACAAACAGATCCGCTTGCAGATCCAGAGCCCGGCGCTGCTCAAGCCGATGCTGCAATACGGTCTGCATCTGGGCCAGCAGGCGGAAATGGTCACCGACAGCTTGCGTGCGCTGTTCCTTGAAGCCTGCGGTTACGAGACCAAGGTGTTCGAGTTCATCTCTCTGGACCACACCAACAAGAACAAGATGATCCTCGCCGTGAAGCGCGCCGAGCCGGTGGACCCGACTCAGCTGCTGGTGAAAATCCAGGAATTGAAAGCGTTCTACCAGATCAGCGAGCACTGCCTCGAAACCCTGCTGCTCGCCGACGGCTTGCTGAAGCTCAAGGCTTGAGCTGACCCCCCGCCGGTAACGTGCCCGGTTGAGCCGGGCGCACCGCGGTCTTGCGCCCGAGCATCACCGTCGCGATCACCCCGCAGGCGAACAGCCAGGTGATCGGCTCCACGTGTTCCCCAAAGAACAGCGCGGAAAACGCGATGGTGAAGAAGATTTGCAGCAACTGGATCTGACTGACCCGGGCGATGCCACCCATGGCCAGCCCGGCGTACCAGGCGAAGAACCCCAGAAACTGCGAAAACAGCGCGACGTAACCGAAGGCCCACCAGGTTTTCGTCGACACCGCGCCCTGATGCTGGAAAGCCAGATACAGCACCGGGCCGATCAGCAGTGGCGTCGACAACACCAGCGCCCAGCAGATCACCTGCCAGCCGCCCATCTCCCGGGCCAGACGCCCGCCCTCGGCATACCCCAGGCCGCCTACTGCAATCGCACCCAACATCAACAAATCCCCGGCCTGAATGCTGCCGGCGCCGGTGTACAACGCATAACCCAGCACCAGCGCACTGCCCAACGCGGCGCAGGCCCAGAAGGCTTTCGACGGTCTTTCATGGGACAGCCACGCGGCGTACAGCGCCACGCACAGCGGCTGCAAACCGTTGACCAGCGCACCGTGGGACGCCGGCAACGTCTGCATGGCCCACGCCGACAGCACCGGGAAACCGAGAATCACCCCGGCGATCACCAGACTCAGGCCTTTGACTTGCTTCCAGGTCGGCCACTTTTCCCGTCGCCACAACAGCAGCGCCGCTGCCGGAATCGCCGCGAACAACGCGCGGCCCAGGCCATTGAGCAGCGGGTGCAGTTCCTGCACCACGATGCGGGTGAAGGGCAGGGTAAGGCTGAAAATCACCACGCCGAGCAGGCCGAGGGCCATGCCGGTGTTTTCGCGCGAAGACATGAGGGCAACCAGATTCGAGGGTGGCAGGGAGGTGTCTTCATCTAGCCACAAACCACGGCAATCGGGCTGTTACAGCTGGGCGCAGAGTTATCCATACAGTTTGCGACGCCATCGCGATCCTTGGACTACTGTGAATATTCCTGCGCATTCACCAGAGGAGTCCTGTCCATGGCCGCGAAAAAAATTCTGATGCTGGTCGGCGATTACGTCGAAGACTACGAAGTGATGGTGCCGTTCCAGGCCCTGCAAATGGTCGGTCACACCGTCCACGCCGTGTGCCCGGATAAAGCTGCCGGCAAGACCGTGCGCACCGCGATACACGACTTCGAAGGCGATCAAACCTACAGCGAAAAACCCGGTCACCAGTTCGCCCTGAACTTCGACTTCGCCAAGGTCGATGCCAACGATTATGACGCACTGCTGGTGCCCGGCGGTCGTGCGCCGGAATACCTGCGGCTGAATGAAAAAGTCCTGGAACTGGTAAGAGCTTTCGACAAGGCCGGCAAGCCGATTGCCGCCGTCTGTCACGGCGCGCAACTGCTGGCGGCAGCGGGGATTCTCGAAGGCCGCGAGTGCAGCGCGTATCCGGCCTGTGCCCCGGAAGTTCGGCTGGCCGGCGGCACCTACATCGACATCCCGGTCACGGACGGCCATGTCCAGGGCAACCTGGCCACCGCGCCTGCCTGGCCGGCTCACCCGAAATGGCTAGCGGGTTTCCTGGGGTTGCTTGGAACCAAAATCACCCTGTGACACATCGATAAGGAGAAACACCATGTCCGGATGGTATGAGTTGAGCAAAAGCAGCAACGGCCAGTACAAGTTCGTACTGAAAGCGGCGAATGCCGAAACCATTCTGACCAGCGAGCTGTACACCAGCCGCACGGCCGCCGAAAACGGCATCGCCTCGGTGCAGGTCAACAGCCCGCTGGACGAACGCTACGAGAAAAAATCGACGAAGGACGGCCATCCGTACTTCAACCTCAAGGCGGCCAATCACCAGATCATCGGCAGCAGCGAATCCTATTCATCGGACACGGCGTGTGCCAAAGGCATCGCCAGCGTCAAGGCCAACGGGCCGTCCAAGGTGATCAAGGATAAAACCCTGCCGGTGCTTTGAATCCATTTTCAACACAAAACCCCGTGGGACTGGCAGTGCGCCGATCCCACAGGGTTTTTGTCGCGCTTGAAGATCAGCTCAGGCTTTTGAGAATGGCCTGCAACTGATTACACCCGGCTTCGCTCAGCGGGAACACCGGCAAACGCGGATCGCCGACTTCCAGATCGGTCAGTCGCAGACCGGCCTTGATCGTCGCCGGCAAGCCGCCCTTGAGGATGAAATCCAGCAGCGGCAACTGGCGGTAGAACAGCTCCCGCGCCTTGCCGAGATCCCCCGCCAGCGTGGCTTCGTACAAATCCAGATTGAGTTGCGGAATCAGGTTCGGTGCTGCCGTGCACCAGCCTTTGGCCCCGGCGGCGAACGCTTCCAGCGCCAGCGGGTTGCAGCCGTTGTAGAACGGCACCCGGCCCTCGCCGAGCAGTTGCAGCTTGTGCATGCGCTGAATGTCGCCGGTGCTCTCCTTGACCATGGTCACGTTTTCCACGCCGTTGACGATGCGCAGGATCAGTTCCACCGACATGTCGGTGCCGCTGGTGGCCGGGTTGTTGTAGAGCATGATCGGCACGCCGATGTTGTCGCCGATGGCGCGGTAGTGGGCGAGGATTTCCGCTTCGGTGAGCTTCCAGTAGGAGGCTGGCAGCACCATCACCACGTCGGCGCCATGGGCTTCGGCGAAACGGGCGCGGCGTACGGCTTTGGTGGTGGTCAGGTCGGACACGCTGACTACGGTCGGCACGCGTTTGGCGACGTGCTTGATGCTGAACTCTGCGACCTGATCCCACTCCGCATCGCTCAGGTAGGCGCCTTCGCCGGTGCTGCCCAGTGGCGCAATGGCGTGGACGCCGCCGGCGATCAGACGGTCGATGGAGCGGCCGAGGGCCGGCAGGTCAACGCCTTCGCCGTTCGCACCGAACGGGGTGATGGTGTAGCCGATGATGCCGTGAATGTTGGACATGAGAGTGCTCCGCAAGGATGAGGTGTTCAGTTCAGGCAATCGGCGTGCTGACGCAGGTTCTGCCGGGCGTAGTAGTTGAAGGCTGCGGCGTGGCGCTTGGGTTTCGACACCCAGTCATGGGCCTCGCGACCCAGCTCGGGGATGATCGGCTTGATCGTCCCGGCGGCCATTGCCAGCAATTGCAGTTTGGCGGCGCGCTCGATCAGTTGCGCGATGACACAGGCTTCCTCGATGGTCGTCCCGGTCGACAGCTGCCCGTGATGGGAAAGCAGGATCGCCCGTTTGTCGCCCAACGCCCCGGCAATCAACTCGCCTTCTTCGTTGCCCACCGGCACACCCGGCCAACCTTCAAGGAACGCGCAATCGTCGTACAGCGGGCACAGGTCCATGTGGGAAATCTGCAGCGGTACTTCCAGCATCGACAGCGCTGCAATGTGCGTCGGGTGAGTGTGGATGATGCAGTTCACGTCCGGCCGGGCGCGGTACACCCAGCTGTGGAAACGGTTGGCCGGGTTGGCCATGCCGTGGCCTTCGAGCACTTCCAGGTCTTCGTTGACCAGCAGCAGATTGCTCGCGGTGATTTCATCGAAACCCAGGCCCAGTTGCTGAGTGTAGTAAGTGCCCGGCTGCGGGCCACGGGCGGTGATCTGTCCGGCGAGGCCCGAATCGTGGCCGTTCTCGAACAGGATCCGGCAGGTCAGGGCCAGCTTTTGCCGGTCTGTCCACGTATTATCCGCCAGGCTTTTTTGCATCTGGGTCAGCGCTTGCTTGACCAGTTCGTCTTTGGGTAGTGCTAATGTCTTCGCCATATCCGTGTCCTGTGGTGGTTGCCATGGATGACACTTAAGAGGCTATATGACACTTTGTGTCATTGGCAAGGACAAATCGTCTTTCCTTTGCTGGATTAATCGCTTCGCATGTCTATCCGTTTGAAATTATTGAGAAAAAAACTTGGCGTAACCCTTGAGGCACTGGCCGAGAAATCCGGCATGACCAAGAGTTATCTGTCGAAAGTCGAGCGGGGGTTGAACACGCCGTCGATTGCCGCCGCATTGAAACTGGCCAAGGCGCTGAACGTGAAAGTCGAGGAGCTGTTCTCCGAAGACAACGTCAGCCTCGACAGCTACAGCCTGGTGCGTAGCCACGAGCGCCAGTCGCTGGCGGCCAACGACCACAGCCCCGGCTACGCGGTGCTGGCTCATCAGGTCAGCGAACGCAGCCTGCTGCCGTTCATCATTTACCCGCCGAGCGAATTCACTGACAAAACCTTCAAGGAACATTTGGGCGAGGAGTTTCTGTTCGTCCACGAAGGCCAGGTCGAAGTGGACTTCGTGAACGAACGGGTGCTGCTGGAGCGGGGCGATGCGCTGCACTTCAATGCGCAGAAGCCGCATCGCATCCGCTCAGTAGGCGAGGTGCAGGCGCAGTTGCTGGTGGTGGTGCACAGCAGCGAGGAGTGATCAGACCTCGACCGGCACCGACAGCTTCGGATGGCCCAGCGCATGGCTCTTGGAATCAAAGAACCGCAACACGACGCCCGTGCCTTCGAACAACTTGGCGTAGTGGCGCTTCTGGTGCTGGATGAACGCCGCGCTGCGCGGGTAGATCGAGATCGCCACGGTCTGCAGTTTCGCCAGACGCAGGGCGCGCACGAGGTGGCTATCCTGTTCGCCCAGAGCGTGACCGAAGATGCACAGGTTGTCGCCGTGACCGAGTAACTGGTCGTAGCAGAACGACAGGTAATCCGAGCTGCGGATGGTCTTGAGCTTGTCGGCGCTCGGCCCTTCGTTGACGAACAGCGGCACGTCGTCCAGCGTCTTGATCGTGTTGTTGATCGCGAAACTGCCAAGCAGCGTGCCCTCGGTGGCGGTCAGTTTGCGGGCGGTGCCGTCCTGATTGCGCACCAGGTGCAGGCCGCCGTGCAGGTACAGCAGACGCGGTTTTTCAGTGCTGCTTTCGCACAGATCGAAACTGGCGTCGGGGCCGTTGAACAAGTCGTCGATCGCCTCGCCCTGATGTTGCAGCGCCCAGTAATTGAGCAGGTCGTAATTGGTGGTGAACACCGTGCGATAACGCGCCAGTTCGCTGTTCAGGGTCGCCAGGGTCGAGGCTTCGATCAGCCGCCACGGGATGTGCACCGCGTGGACGGTGTTGATCAGCGCTTCCTTGATCGCGTAGTAGCGGTTGCGCGGCGCCGCCGAGCTGACGGCCAACGCCTTGTTGACCCGGCTGGTGGTTTTCAGCGCGCCGAGCACCTGCTCGAAGCTGCGCGTCTGCATCGCGTCGAACACGCTCAGTTCCGACGGGCTCAGGGGCTTTTCTTCCACCGTGCGGGCGTTTTCGAACAGCGAGTCGTAGCCGAAATCGTCCCATACCGCGCGACTGGCGCCGTTGCCCAGCAACAGACCGCTGAAGTCGGTGGTGGCGCGCAACGCGTTCCAGTCTTCGAGTGTGGCGTCGACATCCAGAAAATCGGTCATTGCAGGGCACGTCTCAAAACAAAGGGCAGATGGGCGGCGACTTTATCACGAGCGGGCATTGAGCCAGATCAACATCCGCCGTGACCGATCGGTCGATCCTGTGCGTATCCGCCGGATCGCAGGAGTCGATTCGGCCCCAGTCAGGAGACGCGCCATGAGCAGCACCTTTTTCATTCCAGCAGTCAACATCATGGGCAGCGGCTGCCTCGACGACGCCATGAACGCGATCCGCAACTACGGTTTTCGCAAGGCGCTGATCGTCACCGACGCCGGGCTGGCCAAGGCCGGCGTGGCGACGATGATTGCCGAAAAACTGGCAATGCAGGACATCGATTCAGTGATCTTCGACGGCGCCAAACCCAACCCGAGCATCGCCAACGTCGAGGCCGGGCTGGCGCTGCTCAAGGACAGTTGCTGCGATTTTGTGGTGTCCCTCGGCGGCGGCTCGCCCCACGACTGCGCCAAGGGCATCGCGTTGTGCGCCACCAACGGCGGGCAGATCCGCGACTACGAAGGCGTCGATCAATCGGCCAAGCCGCAACTGCCACTGATCGCCATCAACACCACCGCCGGCACGGCCAGCGAGATGACCCGGTTCTGCATCATCACCGACGAAACCCGCCACGTGAAAATGGCCATCGTCGACCGCAACGTCACGCCGCTGCTGTCGGTCAACGACCCGGCGCTGATGGTCGCCATGCCGAAGGGCCTGACTGCCGCCACCGGCATGGACGCACTGACCCACGCGATCGAAGCCTACGTTTCCACCGCCGCCAACCCGATCACCGACGCCTGCGCACTGAAGGCCATGACCCTGATCAGCAACAACCTGCGCTTGGCCGTGCGCGACGGCAGCGATCTGGCCGCGCGGGAAAACATGGCGTACGCGCAGTTCCTCGCGGGCATGGCGTTCAACAATGCCTCCCTCGGTTATGTGCATGCGATGGCGCACCAGTTGGGCGGTTTCTACGATCTGCCTCACGGGGTGTGCAATGCGGTGTTGTTGCCGCATGTGCAGACGTTCAATGCGCTGGTCTGTGCCGATCGCCTCACCGACGTGGCCCACGCCATGGGCGCCGATATTCGCGGGTTTAGTCCGGAGGAGGGCGCGCAAGCCGCGATTGCCGCGATCCGTTGCTTGGCCAAAGACGTCGAGATTCCCGGCGGCCTGCGTGATCTGGGCGCCAAGTGCACCGACATCCCGGTGCTCGCCGCCAACGCCCTGAAGGACGCCTGCGGCTTTACCAATCCACGGGCGGCGGATCAGCGGCAGATCGAGGAGATTTTCCGCAGTGCCTTTTGAGACATTACGCTCGACAGGACTGAGGTCACGGGCTGGTCGTTTCGAAATCGGGAACGATCAGTTCGCCGGTGCCAAGGACTTGGCGGCGGTATCACCAAACTGAATCAGCACCACCCCCGCCATCAACAACACCGCGCCGAACAGGCGCGGCAACGTCAGTTGCTTCTCTACCAGCCCGAACAGGCCGAAATGATCCAGCACGATTGACGTGATCATTTGCCCGGCCAAAGCCAACGCCAGAAAACCCGAAGCCCCCAGCTTCGGCAGCAACACCACCGCCAATGCCACGAAGCACACCCCGAACGCGCCGCCGGTCCACATCCACAACGGCAGCTTGCTGGCGAGGGCCAACGACGGCAACGGCAGGCGCAGGGCGACAATCACCGGCAACAGCACCAGCACGCTCACTACCAGTGAGGTGAGTGTCGCCCACAGCGGATGCCCCAATCCCCGCGCCAGATTGATGTTGATCGCACTCTGAAACGGCACCACCGCCCCGGCGAATACCGCCAACAGCAGCAGTCCGACCCACTGCATCGTTCCCATGATCGTTCTCCGGCAAGGTTTTGCTGGACTCTAGGGTATTCGTCGCGCAGATTTAAATTCTGTTTTGGTATCCGGAACATGCATCGAATGAATGATCTGCGCCGCATCGACCTCAACCTGCTGGTGATCCTCGACGCCTTGCTCGGCGAGCAAGGCGTGACCCGCGCCGCCGAGCGCCTTCACCTGAGCCAACCGGCAGTCAGCCACGCGTTGGCGCGTCTGCGCGACTTGCTCGGTGATCCATTGCTGGTGCGGGCCGGTTCGGGGCTGGTGCCCACCGCGCGGGCGCTGGAGCTGGCGGCACCGCTGGCGGAAACTCTGGCTCAGGTGCAATCACTGCTGGCGCCGAACACCTTTGATCCTGCCAGCGCCCGTCGGAGCTTTCGCCTCGCAATGTCGGATTACGGCGCGGCGATCATCCTGCCCGGGCTGATTCGCACCTTGCGCGCGGAAGCGCCGGGCATTGACCTGCAAATCAGCCACGCCAGCCGCGAAGGCATGGTTGAAGGCCTGCTCAACGGCGACATCGACCTCGCCGCCGGCGTACTTCCCGAATTGCCCGGCGAACTGCGCAGCACGCCACTGTTCGAGGAGCGCTACGTGTGCCTCCTGGATCGCCAGAGCCTTCCCCCCGGACGTGTTCTCGACCTGCCAACCTATCTCTCCCGTCCCCATGTCTTGCTGGAAATGCGCGGCAGCGGCACTCCGGAAATCGAACGCACCCTGACCGCCCTGCGCGAACGCCGCCGCGTCGCCATCAGCCTGCCGCATTGGAGCGTTGCGCCACGGTTTATCAGCGGCACGGACTTGATCCTGACCGTGGCTTCGCGGGCGTTGAATGAGGTGGATGAAGAGTCGCTGATCGTTGTGCCGCCACCGTTTGAAATTGCGCCGTTCACGTTTGTATCGGCGTGGCACAAGCGGCGGGGCGGGGATCAGGCGTTGAACTGGTTGAATCGACGGATTGAGCAGGGGATAGTGCGCGGCTGAAAAACATCAAGGAGCGGGGCGTGACAGTGAAGTCTGGTGTGGTGGGATGGTGTTGACCACCCTTCGCTACGACGGAAAATCCTACGTCTTGCCTAAAGGTTTCAAAGCCATCGAGTGATACAGAGCCAACGCGACTTATTTCAAGGAAGAACAATGCTCCCCCCAACCCGACTTTTCATCGCCCTCAGCTTTTTCGCGATCACCGCCCAGGCGCAACCGGCCTGCGTAACAAAGAAGCATGACGACCAATCGCTCTCACGCTGCAAACCATGGCCGGCGTTCAAGGAGCAGGTGATTGCCCTCAAGTCCACTTATGTACCGGATGCGGGTAATGACGATGCGGGCGTGTTTGATCTGGATCTGGCGGTGCTGAACAGCACCAATGCCAGGCCGATTGCCACTTACACCAAACCCGGCGCTTACAACTCCGATGCCATCCGGTTCGACGACCTGGTGATCGATACGGCCCGCTACAGGCTGGCTCCGGACGTCCGTGCCTTTGGTTTGCGTTCGAAGTTCGAGCACAGCTCCCGCGCCAATCCATACGAAAAAACCGATCTGGCGCTGTATGTGCGTGAAGGCGGCAAGCTGCGCCCGGTGCTGGAAGGTCTCGTGGTCTACAAGAACCATGGTGAGTGGATGGATGAATGCGAAGGTGAAGGTCAGCAAATTCGCCGAACCGTGGAAATCGGCCCGTCCAGCCACAACGGCTATTCCGACCTGATCGTCACCTCAAGCGGCACGGCGATGAAAACCGTCAAGGCCGGCAAGGAATGCGTTTCCCAGGATTCCCCGCTGAAGAAAACCCAAATCACCCTGACCTACGACGGCAAGCAATACACCATTCCCGAAGACCTCAGAGGTTACTGACCCGATGCTCACCGGCCTCAACCACCTGACCCTCGCCGTCACCGACCTTGATCGCAGCCTCGCGTTCTACCGCGACGTGCTGAAGCTGCGGGTCGAAGCCACCTGGGACGCCGGTGCCTATCTGTCGCTCCCGGGCCTGTGGTTGTGCCTGTCCCTCGACCCGAAGCGCCATCCCGAGCCCGCCGCCGACTACACCCACTACGCCTTCAGCCTTGGTGCGGCGGATTTCCCGCTGTTCGTGCAACAGCTTCGCGCCGCCAACGTGCGGGAATGGCGCGATAACCGCAGCGAAGGCGCGTCGTTCTACTTCCTCGACCCGGACGGGCACAAACTCGAAGTCCACGTCGGCGATCTGGCCTCGCGACTGGCCGCGTGTCGGCAAAAGCCCTACGCAGGCATGCGTTTTTTCAACGAGTCGTGAATATTCACAAACCGCTGGGATAGACTGGCGGCCACGTTTTCCGGGACTTGCAGGTTTTCCATGACTCCATCGTTGCTAATGGCCGTGCTGGCCTCGGGTTTCATCTACGGCATCACGCCGGGGCCGGGTGTGCTGGCGGTGTTCGGCATCGGCGCCGCACGTGGGCGGCGGGCCGGGGCGGGGTTCCTGTGCGGGCATCTGCTGGGCGATGTGATCTGGTGCAGCACCGCGCTGATCGCGATTGTCGGCGCCCGGGAAATCGGCAGCACCGCGTTCGATGTGCTCGGCGTGCTCAGCGGCCTGTACCTGTTCTGGCTCGGCTGGCGCGCGGTGCGGGCCAAGCGCAGCAATGGCGATCAGCCGCAGGGCGCGGCGCGTCAGCCTTTCTGGCACGGCATTCTGTTCGGCCTGACCAACCCCAAGGCCTACCCGGTGGCGGTGGCGACATTCACTGCGCTGCTGTCGAGCCGCGCCGAACTGCTCAACTGGTCGATGCTGCCAATGCTGATCGCCTTGAGTTTCCTCGGCGGATTGCTCGCCTACGCTATCCTCATTGGCATCGTCGGGGCGCGCCAGGTGCGTACGTTGTACCAGCGCCACGAACTGGCGATCACCCGGTTGTGCGGGATCATGTTCATCGGTTTTGCCATCAACGCGCTGGTGCATGCGCTGCCGGGGTTGATGCCGAACAAGGCTTGAAAACAGTCGCTGGGATGCGAGGTCGAGGTCACGGATGGTTGAACAGTGCTGCATTGCCCGGACACCCACGCTGAACCATGGAAAGCCGAAATTCCGCGCCGCTGGCGAGTTACATCGATCTGTTGCTGGACGCCGTTTGCGCGGTCGACAAGCAAGGTCGTTTCGTTTTTGTCAGCGCGGCCTGCGAGCGGATTCTCGGCTACACGCCTGACGAACTGATCGGCCAGTCGATGATCGACTACGTCTACCCGGCCGACCGTGAGCGCACCCTGGCCGCCGCGAGCGACATCATGGGCGGCGAGCCCAAGCACAATTTCGAAAACCGCTACGTGCGCAAGGATGGCAGCCTCGTGCATATCCTGTGGTCGGCGCGCTGGTCGGAGGTCGACCAACTGCGCATCGCCGTGGCCCGGGACATCACCGAGCGCAAACTCGCCGAATCCCGTCAGGCGGCGCTTTACGCGATCTCCGAAGCGGCCCATGCGGCGGAAGATCTGCTGGCGCTGTTCAAGCGCATCCACCTGATCATTGGCGAGTGGCTGCCGGCGCTGAATTTCTCCGTGGCGCTGTACGACGAACACTGCGCGCAGCTGAATTTTCCCTATCACGTCGACGATGACGAGTTGCAACCGGAGCAACCCGGCACCGTCACCGGGCGCCTGTGTGCGGAAGTGATCCGCAGCGGTCAGCCGATCCTGCTGACCCCGGATTGCCCCCACGCGCCGCCGGAGTTCGCCGCGCTGGTGGCCGGGCAGCAATCGCCGTGCTGGCTCGGGGTACCGCTGAGTTCGAAAGACCGCACCATCGGCGCGCTGATCGTCAAAAGCCTGCCCGGCGGCGAACGCTACACTGAGCGCGACAAGGAACTGCTGCAATACGTCTGCGCCCAGGTCGCCACCGCCATCGAACGCCAGCAACTGCACGCCCGCCTGCGACGCATGGCGCAATACGATCAACTGACCCAGTTGCCCAACCGCGAACTGCTGCGCGACCGGCTCAAGGCTGCACTGAGCCATGCGCGTGATCAGTCCGGGCACATGGCGCTGCTATATGTCGATCTGGATCGCTTCAAGCAGGTCAACGACACCTTTGGCCATGGGGTTGGCGACATGCTGTTGCAGACGGTGGCCAACCGGCTCAAAGGCTGCGTGCGCGAAACCGACACCGTGGCGCGGATCGGCGGCGACGAGTTCGTGGTACTGCTGCACAGCGTCCACGCCGCCGACGATGCCGACAGCGTGGCGGAAAAAATCCGACAGGTCCTGGTGCAACCCATGCGCCTGGACGGGCACAACCTGCACATCGAACCGAGCATCGGCGTGGCCCGTTATCCCGAGCATGGCGATGAGGAACAGCAACTGTTCCGCCACGCCGATCAGGCCATGTACGCCGCCAAACGCCTGAATCATCGGGCACTCGACAGCTGATCGGCGGGCCACCGTTCGTCGCGGCGACGGCAACTTTTCTAAACCTTTGGCGGTCAGGAAATTCTCAATCTAGGCGGGCACCTGCTCGCTAACGATCAATGCCAAGAGGTAGAGAATCATGCCTAACTCAAGAAACTCGAACTCGGGAAACTTCGCCAACGATCGAACGAAGGCGTCTGAAGCCGGTCGCAAAGGTGGGAAAACCACCACCACGACTGTCGACAAAGAGCCTAAAACCGACATGGGCCGCAAGCCTGCTCAGAAATCGAAGTAGTCGGCGAAGGTTGTTTTGATTGAGAGGCGGGGGCGCAAGCTCCCGCTTGAATTTCGAGAGAAGGAGGGCGCGACCATGAGCCGGATGGCCACCCGAGTACGCCACATCAGTTTTGTCAGCCTGCTGGGGTTGTTTGCCAGCAGCGCGTTTGCCCAGTCGCCCGCCGACTTCATAAACGAAGCCTCGGCCAAAGGCATGGCCGACATCGAGGCCAGTCGTCTGGCGCACAGCAAGGCCGAGTCCAAAGAGGTCAAGGATTACACCATCGTCGTCATCAACGACCGCACCACCGCCAACCAGCACCTGGCGAAAATCGCCAAGAAACTGGACCTGCCGGTGGCGCCCCGCGAAGAGGTCGCCGACAAGGCCAAGGCGTTGATGCCGGAAGTCAAAGAAGGCGCGAGCTTCGATCAGGCCTACGCCGCCAGCCAGGTCAAAGCCACGGAAGAAGCCATCGAACAGATCCAGCAGGAAGCCCAGACCACCGACGTGCCGGAGATCAAGGCGTTTGCCGACGAGACCCTGCCGAAACTCCAGAGCCATCTGGAAATGGCGCGGGCTCTTCAGGCCAGTCGCTGAATCCATGGCAATGAAAACGGCGCTTTTTTAGCGCCGTTTTTTTTTGCCTGTCAGCATTCATTCAGATCCTGCTTCGGCTTGCTTTTGTCCCCCAGACCTTCCAGGTCAAACACCTCATTCTCACCCATCGCCCGGTAATGCCTACGCAGCGCCTCCAGCTGCTTGAGATCCAGTGACTCCAGCCCGAGCATCGCGTTCTGCGCCTCCTTGTTCACCCGCAGCAACTCATCGAGTTTCAGATGCAGGATGTCGGTGTCGCGGTTCTGGGTGTTCTGGATAAGGAACACCATCAGGAACGTGATGATCGTGGTCGAGGTGTTGATGATCAGTTGCCAAGTGTCGTTGTAATCGAAAATCGGCCCGCTCAACCCCCAGAGCCCGATCAGAATCAAAGCCCCCATGAACGTCTTGGGGCTGCCGGCCCAGAGCGCCAGCGTTTGCGAAACCTTTGCGAATTTCATGGCCGTGTTCCTTGTTGGGGGAGCTTGAAATTCAGACATCGGGGGGATGCGGAAAATTCTACTTACAGTTTTTCTGAATCCCTGTGGGCACGGCCGAAGACAGCGTTCCCGGCGATATCGGACCTACGTAGGGGAAGGCAGATAAACACGATCGCTGTATCGTGACGGCAGCCGCTTTTCCACGTTTCGCCGAAAACGTCCAAGACAGGAGAACGCAATGACCTGGTCCGCCAAGCAATACGTCACTTTCGAAGATGAACGCACCCGCCCGGCCCGCGACTTGCTGGCGGTGATTCCCACGGTCGAGGCGCGGTCCGTAGTCGATATCGGGTGTGGTCCCGGCAACTCGACCGAGTTGTTGGTGGAGCGTTTTCCGGGGGCGAAAGTGCAGGGGCTCGACAGTTCGCCGGACATGATCGACGCCGCGCGCAAGCGTCTGCCGCAGTTGCAGTTCGAGGTGGCGGACATCGATAAATGGGCCGATGAAGGGCCGTTCGATGTGATCTTCGCCAACGCGGTTTTGCAGTGGGTGCCGGAACATGCGACGTTGCTGCCAGCGCTGGCGGGCAAGTTGGCGCAGGGTGGCAGTCTGGCGATTCAGATGCCGGACAACCTCAATGAGCCGTCCCATCGGTTGATGCGTGAAGTGGCTGCCAACGGGCCGTGGGCCAGCAAACTGGCGGGCGCGGCGGGGCAGCGGACCGAGATGGCGGACGCCAGTGCTTATTTCTCGATGCTGCGGCCGCATTGCGCGCGGGTCGATGTTTGGCGCACCACGTATCACCATCAGTTGGCGGGCGGGGCCTCGGGTATCGTTGAGTGGTTCAAGGGCAGTGGTTTGATTCCGTTTCTCAGTCCGCTGACTGAGGCCGAGCGGGCGGAATATCTGGCGCAATATCTGGCGGATGTCGCGAAGGCGTATCCGGCGCTGGCGGATGGTTCGGTGTTATTGCCGTTTCCACGGCTGTTCATTGTCGCCACACGTTGAAATGAAAAAGGGCCGATTTGATCGGCCCTTTTTTTGTGGTCAGCGCTGTACGGCGACCAGCATCATCATCGGTCGCTCACGCTCTTCAGCGAGCGCCGGTTGCGCGGCCACTTCGGCATTGCTCGGGCCCCATTCATTGACGTGTTGAATCGTGAACCCGGCGCCGATCAACGCGTTGAGTAGCGTGCCGACCGTACGATGCTGCTTGATCACACCGTCGGCCAGCCAGTTGGTCACCCGCTCGCCTTCCATCTGATAACTGTCCAGCGGCCAGCGCTTGTTGCCTTCGCTGTCGATCAGCCAGCCCGGATTGCGCGGCGCCATGAAGATCGGGTGCTCGATGGAAAACACAAAATGCGCACCCGGTTTAAGCGCTGCATGCAGCTTGGCAAACAGCCCCGAGAGATCCTTGATGTAGTGCAGGGCCAGTGAGCTGTAAGCCAGATCGTAAGTGCACGCAGGCAAATCGAGCTGTTCCAGGTCGGCACGTTCGTAGCGGATGTTCGCGGCCGAGGTGGTTTCCTTCGCACGTTCGAGCATTTTCTCCGAGACATCCAACCCCAGCACTTCGGCAGCGCCTTGTTCGCTGGCCCAGCGGCAGAACCAGCCGTAGCCGCAGCCCAGATCCACCACCTGCAAACCGTGCAGGGAGGGCAACAAGGCTTTCAGCGCCGGCCATTCCGGCGCGGCATCAAGGCCGCCGATGGAGCGGTTCATCTGGCTGTAGCCCTGGAAAAATTCGGGATCGTCGTAGATGTTCTGGGTCATGGGTTTGCTGCTCTTTTGAATTTGATTTGGGTGGCTCGGAGGCCACGGTCTTGAATCCCTCGAAACGTGAAGGCGCGTATTCGTCGATGGCCGCGCAGGGGGAGGGTGGTGGGCGATGGGGAAATGCTAGCGGGTCGTGGCGAGTGTGAGAACTGAGGGAGTGTTGGGGATCTGTAAACGTGGTTTTTCGATTCGGGATGTTTAAAGAGTGGGTTCCGTTTACTGAACCTTCCCACAAGGTTTTCAGGTTGTCCGTCGGAAGTGCGGGCTCTAGCCTTTGAGGGTCGCTGATGAATCGGCGATCGGGATTGGAACCCCGGCGACTTCCCGAAAAAGCAAAAGCAGCTTTCATGACGTATGCTTGCCCGCCTTCATGGTGTGCACTCTTGTTATGGCGGCTGTGCGCGAGAGACTTCGAGTCTGTCGGGTTTTTGGCTTTTTTCGCCCGGGTTCCAACTCGCGTACAGCTGCCACCTCTTCGATTGGAACCGAGTAGGTCAGCTCCACCTATCGATCAGAAAGAAGCCATTATGAAGAAGCCAACCCCTAATCCCCCCGAAGTCGAAACCGACCCAACGTCCCCCTACAGCTCAATCGACTCCAGAAAACTCAACGACGCCGCCAACCGCGCCCTCGACCATTACCTCTGCCCAGGCGCCCATGTCATGGGCACAAACAACCAGCCCGACCCCATGTACTTCGCCAACCCGGCCTACGACACCGAATCCTTGCTCGCTAACGCCAGCGAATCCCTTGGCTCGGCCAGCGAAATGCTCAACAACTTCGCTGCCACCCTCGACCCCACCCACCGCAGAACCGCGATAGGCATTGCGCAACTGGTGATGCTGGGGGAGTTGGCGGTGAATCAGGCGCTGGATCATGTTGAGGTGAAGGACTGAATTGCACCTGTTCGGGCAGGCATAAAAAAACCGGTCATCACGACCGGTTTTTAGTTTCATTTCAACCTGGCTGCAAAGCGTCGAGTGTTGTCGAAGTCCGTATCGGGCGAGTATTCGAATCAGTATTTCAGGCGCAATGCTCGTGAGGTTGACAGAGTTCGGCCCAATAAGTAGCAAAATATAGTGAAATCTAAGGGTGTATAGGGATATCTGCTATACATCGATATATTCGTGTAGAGACACGCATTTGTGAGGCTTTCATGGATCCATACCGTAATCCATTTGCTCCAGGCGCAGGAAGCAGACCGCCTGAATTGGCAGGACGCGACACAATCCTAGAGGCAGCCAGGATCTCATGTGGGCGAGCCATCAACGGACGAAGCGCCCGATCCATCATGCTTCTTGGATTGAGAGGCACAGGTAAGACGGTACTGCTGAACGAGATTGGAAAAATTGCGAGGGAAGAGGGGCTTCTCGTTTCAAAGGTAGAGGCTCCGGAGCGTGAAAGTCTTGCACGCCTTCTCTTTCCTGAAATGCGGAAAGTCATGCGCTCACTTTCTGCTGTAGAAGCTGCCAAGCAAATTGCGGCCCGTGGACTGAATGGTTTGCGCGGTTTCGCCTCTATTTTCAAGATCGATATCGCAGGCGTGGAGATTGGTGTCGAACCGGAGCCAGGATTCGCTGACAGCGGGGATCTTCAATACGATCTTCCAGATCTTTTTGCCGTGATAGGTCAAGCTGCGCAAGCTGCAGGCAAAGGCTGGATTCTTCTGATTGATGAAGTTCAGTACCTTTCCGAAGCAGATTTATCTGCGCTTATTGTGTCGATCCATCACATGTCTCAAGAAGGGCTGCCGGTACTTCTTGTCGGTGCTGGTCTTCCCCAGGTTGCTCGTTTGGCAGGCGAGGCAAAATCCTATGCAGAGCGGCTTTTTCTATACCCTGCGGTTGATGCGCTCGACCAAGTATCTGCAATTCAAGCAGTTCAGAAGCCAATCGCGGATGAGGAGGCTTCGATCGAACTCGCAGCACTTGGCAATATTGTTGATCGGACGAGAGGGTATCCTTTCTTCCTTCAGGAGTGGGCATCCACTGCTTGGAACAACGCTGAAGGGCCTGAAATCACAGTCGAAGATGTGGACCATTCATACGCGGAGACGTTGGCTTCTCTTGATGCGGGCTTTTTCAGGGTGCGTATTGATCGACTGACAAAGTCGGAAGTGCAGTTCGTGAAGACGATGTCGGAGCTCGGGGATGGCCCCTATGCAATGGCCGATATTGCGAAAGCGATGGGGCGTACACAGTCATCGCTGGGTCCGACTCGGGCCAACATAATCTCCAAAGGAATGATCTACAGCACAGATCACGGCTACTTGAATTTCACCGTCCCGCTTTTTGCTGAATATATGCGTCGCCAAGGATGAACCGGTCTCAGACGCGAGACTGAGGCCAGAACGCGCGACTGATCCCGTGTGAAAGTGGAAACCGCTGGCTGCTTCTAACTCCAACAGTTTGGGTCTTATCTCGGTTTAGTCGTGATAACTCACAATTAAATGGAGTTAGCTGCAGTTGAGGATACGCGTGCACCGTTGTTGAGTGTGTTCTGATTCATACGGTTTGCTCCAAATCCCAGACACAAAAAACCGGTCATCAAGACCCGCTTGGATTCGTCTGGGGGACTACTGCGGCACAGCGAACACTGCGCTGGCACGGGCAACCATTCGATCACCGACATGCAACCCGACAGTGGCAAACGCCAGCTGCCGTCCTTTTTTGGAGTGCTCAACGCGTACCTCGAGCCACTCATTGATCTGCACCGCGCTGAGGTAGTCCAGGGTCATACTCGCCGTGATCAATGGCAGGGGAGGGTCGCTGGAGAATGCCATGGCGTAACCCATGCCGACATCCGCCAATGTCGCCAATACACCGCCATGCAACGTGCCCCGTCCATTGGCATGTCGTGAGTCTGTCCGCAGACCGATTTCAAGTTGCAAGCCACTGCCTCTGGTATAGATCGGGCCAAGCAAGTCGAGCAGCGGACTGCTGCGGGTCAGCGGAGTGAAGCCCTCGGGAATAGCTGTGTCGTTCATGGTCGATCCCTCTTCCGGTTGGTTACCAGCTTATTTAGCCTGGATACGGAGCGTTGCTTATGAGGGTTTAATCCTGATTTCGCCGTCGGAGAAGGATCATACGTATGCGGAATTTGCAGCGATAAGCTGATCACGATGGAGCAGTAGGGGGCAGGGTGTTTCGACGGTAGCGATCTTTGGATTTGCCAATGAAAACTCAAATCCCAGACACAAAAAAACCGGCCATCAAGGCCGGTTTTTTCTGTTTCCGCATCCCCCGTCAAACCACGACGCAGGACATAAATTCGATTGGAGCGGGTGAAGGGAATCGAACCCTCGTTATCAGCTTGGGAAGCTGGAGTAATGCCATTATACGACACCCGCTCAGAGCGGCTGACTTTGTACCAGACTCGGCCACGGATTTGAAGTTTTCTTTGCACGCGAACTACGGAAAGTCCTGAAACAGAGCCGAAATCGGTCAATCGCGGGCAAGCGCTGCGGGGCTGGAGGACGGCTGAATCTCAGCCTCGCAGGCTTGCTCGCGACGACACTGTTTCAAATGGCCAATGCATGGTGATCCTGGACGAGCTGGTAACGCGTTCGGCTGGCCTGTTGCGCCGGTTTCAGGAAACCGAGCAGGGCGTTCTGGCTGTCCCGGCAGGCGGATTTGTGTTCCATGTCGAGGAAGTGCCCGGTGGCCTGCAGGGTGGTGAAGGTGCTCTGCGCCACGTGGCTGCCGAACAGGCGCGCATCTTCGGCGGCGGTGTATTCGTCCCATTCGCCGTTCAGGAACAGCACCGGTACGTTGATTTTCTTCGCCGCGTTCAGATAGCACTGACGGTCGCTGTGCAGCACGTCGCTGATGTGGAAATGCATCTGCCCGTATTCGTGCTCGGCCAGGCTGCTGACGTGGCGATAGTTGAAGCGCTTGAACAGCGACGGCAGGTGTTTGCCGATGGTGTTGTTGACGAGGTGGCCGACCCGGTCGCCGTCACGTTGGCCGAGGCATTCGACGCCGCGTTCGAGGTAATCAAGCATGTGCGCGTTGATCACCGGGGAGAACGAGCTGATCACGGCTTTTTCGATTCGCCGGGGTTGGTGCGCAAGAGCGACCATGGTCGCGGCGCCACCCCAGGAGAACGACAGCACGTGTTCGGCCGCGAAGTGGTCGATCAGCTCCAGCAGGATCAGACCTTCGACTTCTTTCGTCAGATGTTTCTCGTGGCGGTTGTGGACTTTCGACTTGCCCGCGTAGGGCTGGTCGTAGCAGACCACGTTGAATTGCGGGTGCAGATTTTTCACGGTTTGTGCAAACGACGCAGTCGTGGCCATCGAGCCGTTGACCAGGATGATGGTCTTTTCTGCGGCGTCTGCGCGATAGAACTCCGTGTAAACCCGATACTGACCCTGTATATCCAGCACAGCGATTTCTGGCCTCATGTCATAAGACTCCTGGCAAGCAAGCGGGTATGCGCGCAAATAGAGATTGCACGAGCTTTGTGACAGGTAGGCATACGCCTGGAATTTTGGAGCCCATGTCGATCCGGAACGGCAGGTCGACGGGTATTGTTATTGGCGGGCAATTTGCCGGCTGAGGCGGAGCCCTTGAGGACTCTCTACCGGCAAAAGGTTTCTTAGAAGTTATGTGTGACTCATCGGTCACAATTTGGCCGACGTCCTGATTCAAGCAGGGGGATCCGGATCGCGCAAGTGCCGTTGGTAAATTGTTCGACAACTTCTGCTGAGCGGTCGGCTGCTTAGAACAAATGAATCTCTTCGGTGCGCAAGGCGCGGTACTCGCCCGGTTTTAGCGCGTGATCCAGCGGCAGCGGGCCCATGGATTCGCGGTGCAGGCGCAGCACTTTGTTGTTGAAATGGCCGAACATGCGCTTCACCTGATGGTAACGACCCTCGACGATGCTCAGCCGCGCCGTCCGTGGGCCGAGCACTTCCAGCTGCGCCGGTTGGGTGGTCAGGTCCTCGAAGGCGAAATAGATCCCCTCGGCGAATTTGATCGCATATTCCGGGCCGATTTCCTGTTCGGTCTCGACGTAATAGACCTTCGGCAGTTTGGTCTGCGGCTGGGTCAGGCGCCGCGACCAACTGCCGTCGTTGGTGATCAGCATCAGCCCGGTGGTGTTGAAGTCCAGGCGCCCGGCAATGTGCAGGTCGTCCTTGTCCGGCTCGTGGATCAGGTCGAGCACGGTCGGATGCTCGGGATCGCGGGTGGCGCTGACGCAGCCTTGCGGTTTGTACAGCATGAAATAGCGCGCCGGTTTGCCGCTTTGCAGCACTTCGTCGTCGACTTCGACGCGGTTGAATTCCAGGACTTCGCTGTGGGGATCGCTGACGACTTTTCCGTCAATGCGCACGCGCTTTTCCACCAGCAACAGGCGAACCTGCTTGCGGTTGTAGCGGGGCAGGTTACTGAGGAAACGGTCGACGCGCATGATCAGGAATCGGCAAGAAGCGGGGCGCGCATCTTACGGGATCGACGGCTTGGCCGCTTGCAGTTGCGCCTCGACCTGGGCGCAACGCGGGCACAGGCAGGATTGGTCGCGCAGTTCCGGCGGCAGGGCTTCGAGCACTGCCGGATCGATGGATACGCCGTAGCACCAGCAGGCGCGGTCGGCGGTGCGCGGGTCGGCCAGGGTGCAGTCGTTGCGCGCGCCGCAGGCCGGGCAGAGGTCAGGTTTGTTCATGAGTGTCAGGCATAGGTCGAGTGAGGCATTTCCACGCAGGTGCGGTTACGGCCGGTCTGTTTGGCCCGGTACATCGCATGATCGGCCCGTGACAGCAGGCTGTGCAAGGTGTCATCCCGTTGCAGGGTGGTGGCGCCGATGCTGACCGTCAGATTCAGGGTATGACCGTTGTAGGCATATTCATGCTGTTCGACGTGCTGACGGATCTTCTCGGCAATCTTCTGACCGGTCTCGCCGTCAGTGTCCTTCAGCAGCACGATAAATTCCTCACCGCCCCAACGGCAAACGATGTCGGAATGCCGCAGGCAACTTTGCAGATCCCGGGCGAACCCGATCAGCACCTGATCACCGGCCATGTGTCCGTAGGTGTCGTTCAACACCTTGAAGTGATCCAGATCCAGCAACAACGCTGTCAGCGGTTTCGGTTCGCGATGAGCTTCGTGCAGCGCTTGCACGGCGAGCAGGTCGAAGCCGCGACGGTTGGGCAGTTCGGTGAGGCTGTCGAGGGTGGCCTGGGCGTGGATTTTTTCCTGATAACGGCGGATCAAGCGGTTGACCAGCGCCAGCACGATCAACGTCACCAGCAGGCAGATCAGCAAGTTGAGGTACAGCGACTGGCGGATTTCGCTCAGCGCGCCGTCTTCGCGTTTGTCGACGAACAGGTACCAGTTCAACTCCGGAATGAACCGCACGTTGAGGAAATGTCCCTGACCGTGGGTGGAATATTCGTAGCTGCCGCTGTGGGGTTTGGGTAACTGGCTGACCAGGCTTTTCATGCTCTCGAGGTCGTTCAGGCTTTTCCCGACTGGCGCCCCTTCCGGTCCGCCCTCGGCGCCGGTCAAGACCAGTCGGCCGAAGGTGTCGACGAAGTAAACGCTGCGTTGATAGCGCTGCTGGTACTTGTCGATCAGCTTGATTACTGCGTCCACCGTCAGCCCTACGCCGGCGGCGCCGATGAAGCGATCGTTGTAGTCGTAGACCTTGTAGTTGATGAAGAAGGTCATGTTGTCTTTGTTGGCCAGGTCCGGGTCGACGTTGATCTCGTACGGATCCTTCATGTCGCGTACGCGGAAGTACCACGCGTCGCGTGGCTCGTCGATTTTCACTTGCTTGAGCACGCCCTTGGCGTGGTAGTAGGTGTGGGTGCTGTTGGAAATGAAGAACGCGGTGTAGGCGCCGTAGTGGGTCATGACCTCGTCGAGGTAGCGGGTCATCTGGTCGCTGTCTTTCTCGCCGTTCACCACCCAGTCGCGCATGAAGGTGTCGCGGGACATCATCGATGAAATCAGGATCGGTCTGACGAGGTCTTTCTGGATTTCCGAGTACACCGTGTCGGACGTCAGCGGCAGTTCGGTGTTGACGATGTTGTCGCGGATCGACGCCCGCGAGGCGTAGTAGCTGAGCAGCGAGGTGGCGAGGAAACCTGCGCCGAGGAGGGCGACCAGAGTCAGTACCAGCGAACGTTGGGAGTAAAACGCAGATCTGAGCGGCATTGGCAGTTCCGTCGACGGTGGCCCGATGGCAGCATTCTAGTGAGATGGCCGGGAAAAAACTGCGGGATTTGTGCCTGAAATGACGGGTAATCAGACGCCGCTCGCTCACCGACCCTCTCCAGCAGGGAGAGGGTCGGCGATTTGCCGGGTTTTCGGGTCAGTCGCGGCTGGCGAGGTAGGCGCGCCAGCCACCCAGATGGCTGATGTCGAGCGCTCCGGCCAGCCCGTAGGGTTCGCAGATGAATCCGCTCTCCCAGCGGCCGTCCGCCAGTTGAACCTTGCCCAGCCCGAGGGGGGCCGGGATGCCGGTCAGGAATGAACCGAGCTCGCGGCTTGGCAACTCCCAGACTTCCACCTCGATTGCCACGCCGCCTTCCGCCACGCGCAGCATGCCCGGACGCTGCGGTGGACCGCCGGCCAACGCGTAGAGTTTGTAGTCCTTCGAGCTGTGGGTGGCTTCGATCAGGCGTGCGCCGCGTTGTTGCAACTGCCAGTTCAGGGCCAGTCCATCAAGGTGCGCGCCGCAGACCACCAGCCGCGCCCGGTCATTGCGTGCCGGACTCGCCGGTGTCGGCAGCGCCGGATTCTGCTGGCGCTGCAAGGCGTCCGCCAGGCCCAGCAGATACTGGTCGGTGAACGCCCGGCCAAACAGCGTCACGCCCCACGGCAAACCGTTGTCCATGACCGCACTGGGCACGGCGACGGCCGCGTAATCCAGCAGGTTCATGAAATTGGTGTAGTAACCCAGTTCGGCGTTGCGCAGCACCGGCTCGGCGTCCAGTTCGGCCAGAGTCACCGGGCGGCCGATGGTGGGCGTGAGCACGCAGTCGAGTCCGTCGAGGGCCTGATCACAAACGGCTTTGAGCGCTTGCAGTCGATACTGCGCACGGAACGCTTGCACGCCCGTCACCGCCGGGGCCTTGGCCAGCACCGTGCGGATCACCGGCAGCACTGCTTCGGGATGCTGTTCCATCAGCTCGCCGGCGACGCTGTAACGCTCGGCGACCCATGGCCCTTCGTACAGCAACCGCGCGGCTTCGAGGAACGGTGACAGATCCAGTTCGACCGCTTCGCCGCCCAGAGCCTTCAGACGGTCGATGGCATCGCCGAACAGCAGCGGACCTTCGGGGCAACCGAAAAACTCAAGATCCTGCGCCCGCGGCACGCCAAACCGGAAGGGTTTGGGAGCACCGAATGCCGAGCCGTCATTCCACGCCGGATTGCTGCGGCTGTATTCATCCCGAGGGTCGAAGCGGGCGGTCAGTGCCAGCAACTGGCTCGCCTCGCGTGCGGTCGCGGTGAAGGTCGTGACGCAGTCCAGCGTGCGGCAGGCCGGCACCACGCCCGCCGTGGAGATCAGGCCTTTGGTGGCTTTGAGTCCCAGCAGATTGTTCAGCGCTGCCGGCACCCGTCCCGAGCCTGCGGTGTCGGTGCCCAAGGCAAAACTGGCGACGCCGAGCGCCACCGCCAGCGACGAGCCGGCGCTGGAACCACCGGAGGGATATTCCGGCAACACGCTGTTCGGGCAGGCGCCATACGGTGAGCGGCTGCCATTGAGGCCGGTGGCGAACTGGTCGAGGTTGGTTTTGCCCAACGGAATCGCGCCCAGCGCCAGCAACTGTTCGACGATGGTTGCCGAACGCTCGGGAAGGTAGGCGAATGCGGGGCACGCGGCTGTGGTCGGGACACCCGCCAGATCGATGTTGTCCTTGATCGCGAACGGCACGCCATACAGCGGCAGGCTCTCTGGATCACGGCCGTCGAGGCTGGCAAGGTACGGCTCCAGTTCCTCGACGCTGAGCAGATGAATAAACAGGTGATAGTCGGGATTGAGCGCAGCGGCTTTTTCCCGCAGGGCCAACAGCAATTTGCGCGGTGTGGTCTGACCGTCGCGGTAGGCCTGGCGCAGGGCATCGAGTTGCAGATTCATGAGGTCATCCTTTGCAAAAATGGGTTCAGTCGAGTTCCAGCACCACGACCCGTTGACCGGCGCGCACCGCCGAACCGGGTTGCACGCGAATCTCCCGGACCACACCGGGCAGCGGCGCGAGCACGGGGATTTCCATCTTCATCGACTCCAGAATCACCAGTGCATCACCGGCCGCGACGCGACTCCCGACCTCGACCTGGACCTGCCACAGGTTGCCGGCAATGTGGCTGTCGACACTCTGCTGACCGCTGGCCAGCGGTGTTTCTTCGTGGCTTTGCGGCACGGCCTCTTCGCTGTCGAAGTGCGCCTGGCCGCTGGCGATCCAGCGTTCGCGCTCGGCGTTGAACGCGGCTTGTTGTTGCAGGCGAAAGGCGTGGATGCTCTCGGCTTCGCGGTTGAGAAACTCTTTATAGTCGCCGAGGTTGAGCTGGCTCTGTTCGATGTTGAGGTCGAAACGCCCGAGGGGAAAATCCCGGCGGATGCGCAGCAGTTCGTCGGCGCTGACCGGGTAGAAGCGGATCTGGTCGAAGAAACGCAGCAGCCAAGGTTTGCCTTCGAACGCGGCGACTTCGCGATAGCGGTTCCACATCTGCAAGGTACGCCCGACGAACTGATAACCGCCCGGGCCTTCCATGCCGTAGACGCACATGTAGGCGCCGCCGATGCCCACCGAGTTCTCGGCGGTCCAGGTGCGCGCCGGGTTGTACTTGGTGGTCACCAGCCGATGGCGCGGGTCGAGCGGCGTGGCGACCGGCGCACCGAGGTAGACGTCACCGAGGCCCATCACCAGATAGCTCGCATCGAACACCGTGCGTTGCACCTCGTCGAGGTTGGGCAGGTCGTTGATGCGGCGGATGAACTCCAGATTGCTCGGGCACCACGGCGCGTCCTTGCGCACCGTGGTCATGTATTTCTCGATCGCCAACTGGCAGGCCGGGTCGTCCCACGACAGGGGCAAGTGGACGATTCGCGACGGCACTTGCAGGTCAGTGGCGCTGCACACGGCGTTCCACTCGCCGGCGACAATGCCGAGCAGATCGGCCAGCGGCAGTTGCTCGGGCTGGTAGTGCACCTGCAGCGAGCGGATGCCCGGGGTCAGGTCGATCACGCCGTGCAGGGCTTTGGCTTGCAGCGCCTGCATCAGTGCGTGGGCGCGAAAGCGCAGGACCAGATCCAGTTCCGGCGCGCCGATTTCCAGCAGCAGATGGGTATCGCCGGACACACGCCCGACCAGCCGCTTGTCGTCTTGACCCAACTCCAGAACCACAGGTGAAACCAGACCCTGTGGGAGCTGGCTTGCCAGCGATGAGGCCCGAGCAGACACCGCGTCAACTTCATCGCTGGCAGGCCAGCTCCCACAGGTCTCCCATCTCAGGGCGAGATCGCGTGCGGTCTTGAGATCGACCGGCACGAACTGCACTTTGTCCCCGGCCTTGAGCTGACCCAGTTGCCAGAGATCCGCCTCGATCACCGTCACCGGGCAGACAAACCCGCCAAGGCTCGGGCCATCCGGGCCGAGGATCACCGGCATGTCACCGGTGAAGTCCACGGCGCCAATGGCGTAGGGGTTGTCGTGAATGTTCGACGGATGCAGCCCGGCCTCGCCGCCGTCGGCGCGCACCCACTCTGGTTTCGGCCCGATCAGGCGCACGCCGGTGCGGCTGGAGTTGAAATGTACTTCCCATTGCGTGGCGAAAAAGGTGTCGATGTAGTTTTCAGTGAAATATTCAGGCGCGCCATGGGGGCCGTAGATGACGCGGATCCGGCGCACGGCAGGTAATTCGCTGACGTGATGGGGCGCCAATGTCTGCCCGGTGCTGCGCTCACTCAACGCCGGCACATGCAGCACGTCACCGGCGCGCAAGGCCCGTCCGCCATGGCCACCGAACTGGCCGAGCGTGAAGGTGCTTTTGCTGCCCAGATAATCCGGCACTTGCACGCCGCCGCGCAGGCACAGGTAGCTGCGGGCCCCGGCGCCCGGCAGATTGCCCAGATGCAATTGACTGCCGGTCGGGATCAGCAGGGCAGTGTTCATCGCCTGCGGCTGGCCGTCGAGTGTCAGGGCAATCGGTGCGCCGGTCACGGCCACCACTGCATCGCAATTGAAGCGCAGCAACGGCCCGCTCATGGTGATTTCCAGCGCCGCCAGGCCTTCATCGTTGCCCAGTAAACGATTGCCCAGACGCAACGCGCGGCTGTCCATCGGCCCCGAGGGTGGCACGCCGACCGCCCAGTAGCCGAGGCGACCGGGGTAGTCCTGGACGCTGGTCTGTGTGCCGGCGCTCAGCACTTCAAACGTGTTGGCCCGGTACACCAGGCTTTCCAGGCAACGGGTCCAGGGCTGACCGCTGGCGAACGGCGTATCGAGCAGAATCTGCCGCAGGTAGTCGCGGTTGGTTTCCACGCCGTACAGCAGGCTGTCGCCAAGGGCCTGATGCAGATCGGCACGCGCCTGTTCGCGGGTCGGCGCCCAACTGATGAGCTTGGCGATCATCGGATCGAAGTAGGGCGGGATCTCACAACCGGCCTCGACCCAGGTGTCGATGCGCAGATGCCGACCATCGGCGACGGGGAAATCGACCGCCGTCAGCAAGCCGGGGCTGGGCTGGAAATCGCGCCCCGGATCCTCGGCATACAGCCGCGCCTGAATCGCATGCCCCTGCGGTTGCAGGCCTGCGAACAATTCGGCCAGCGGTGGCAAGTCACCGGCCGCCAACTCGACCATCCAGCGCACCAGATCGACGCCCCACACCTGTTCGGTAACGCCGTGTTCGACCTGCAACCGGGTGTTCACTTCCAGAAAATAGAAGCGCTGCGCATCGCTGTCGAAAACGAATTCGACGGTGCCGGCGCTGCGGTAATTCACCGCCTTGGCCAGTTTGATCGCCGCCGCGCACAGCTCATCCGCCATGCCTTCGGGCAGGTTCGGTGCCGGGGTTTCTTCGAGGACTTTCTGATTGCGCCGCTGCACCGAGCAGTCGCGCACGCCGAGGGCGATCACCGCGCCGTGGCCGTCGCCGAACACCTGGACTTCCAGATGCCGCGCACGCTGGATGTACTTCTCGATGAACACCCCGGCGTCGCTGAAGTTGTTCTGCCCGAGGCGCTTCACTATCTCGAACGACTCGCTCAGTTCGCTGGCGTTACGGCACACGCGCATGCCGATGCCACCGCCACCGGCGGTGCTTTTGAGCATTACCGGATAACCGACCTGCGCGCCGGCAATCAGTGCAGCATCGAGGCTGTCGAGCAGTTCGGTACCTTCGAGCATCGGCACGCCGTGCTGTTTGGCCAGGGCCCGTGCGGTGTGCTTGAGGCCGAACACCCGCAGTTGCTCCGGTGTCGGGCCGATGAAGGCAATGCCATGGTTTGCGCAGGCTTCGGCGAACGCGGCGTTTTCCGAGAGGAAGCCGTAGCCGGGGTGGATCGCAGTGGCGCCAGTGGCTTTGGCGATGGCGAGAATCTTGTCCACGGCCAGATAGGTGCCGGCCGCTGCGCCTTCGCCGAGACTGTGGGCTTGCTCGGCTTGCAGGATGTGCAGGCTGGCGGCATCGGCTTCGGAGTACACCGCGACGCCTTCGACGTGCAGTTCACGCAAGGTGCGCAGAATGCGGCAGGCAATCGCGCCACGGTTGGCAATCAGGACTTTTTCGAACATGGAGAAACCCCCGGAGTCCGCGCAGGGTGCGGGCTCGACTGGGAGGCGGGCCGTCCCGCCGTTTTTGTTCAGGCGCCAGGGTCGTCCCCGACGGCGAAATCACTTCACTTTTTCAGGCACTGGCCTGAGCGCGCCTGGCACAGGGCAAACAACCAGCGGCGCAGACTGACGAATTTCAGTTCCATACCAGTAGCTCCGCAGGTGTCGGGTTGTAGGCGTTGCACGGGTTGTTCAGTTGCGGGCAGTTGGAAATCAGCACGATCACGTCCATCTCCGCGCGCAGGTCGACGTATTTGCCGGGGGCGGAAATCCCGTCTTCGAAGGTCAGGCCGCCCTCGGCAGTCACCGGCACGTTCATGAAGAAATTGATGTTCGGCCCGATGTCACCTTTGCCCAGGCGCCCGTCGTGGGCGCAGGCGCGCAGGTAGTTGTCGCGGCAGCTGTGCATGTAGCGTTTTTCCAGGGCGTAGCGCACGGTGTTGCTCTCTTGCGCACAGGCGCCGCCGAGAGTGTCGTGGCGGCCGCAGGTGTCGGCAATCAGAGTCAGCATCGGTTTGCCAAGGTTGGAATACAAAACGCTGCCGGTGCTCAGGTAGACGTTGTTTTGTCGGCGCAATGTGCGTTGCACGTCGTAGCGCTCACGGGGATTGGCGGCGCTGTAGAACAAGGTGTCGACCGCCTGATTGCCTTCCAGATCGAGGATGCGCAGGGTCTGGCCGGCCTTGACCTCCATCAGCCAGGGTTCGCCGGCGGGAATGGTGGCGCGGTACACCGCAGCGTCGGGTTGTTTTTGCGAAGTGGCGATAGCAACTGACATGGCGACGATCCTCAGGCGAACAAACGGTCGGTGTTGATAAAGCCGCGCTCGTTCTCCGGGCGCGAGGTACGGCAGTGCTCGGCGACGCTCGGGTCGGCGTTCATCCAGCTCAGCTTCAGCGGTTTGGGTGCGTATTGCGGCGACGGATCCAGCGGGTGTTGCAGGGCGGTCAATACAACCAGGGTGTCCATCGGTGCATACAGTTCGATGTAGTCACCGGCCTGCGAGTGGCCTTCGACGAAGTGCAAACGCCCGGCGTCGTCGACGTTGACCCGGCTGAACAGGTTGAGGGTCATCAGCAGGTCGGACAGGCCCAGCCCCCACTTGCCGAGCTCTACCAGCAGGTTGTCGGTGCCGTTGCGAAAGAAGCCGTTGCGCAGTTCCTGATAGCGGCCCTGACCGTATTTTTCCGTGACTTCCTCGGCGCACAGCACACCGCCGAGGCTGTCGCTCCAGCCGCAGGTATCCGCCGTGATCGCCGCCAGCACGCGGCCCATGTCCGAGTACAGGCAATGGCCGGCGGTCAGCTTGGCAGTGTGTTGGCATTTGAGGCTGTCGGGCAGGTTCAGGCGTTCGGTTTTTTCGTGGGCGTTGAGCAAGGTCAGGCTGACGTTGGCCCCACCGCGCAGGTCGGTCAGGCGCAGCAGTTGTCCGCGCTTCAAGACGAAGGAGCGGTGGCCGCCGCCGGGCAGGGTTTCTTCGGCGAAAGGTGGAAAAATTCGGGTTGAATCAGTCATGGGAAATTCCTCTCAAGCGGTTCGAAGGGCGCTCGCCAGTTGCACCGGCAGGGCGTCGACGGCGGCGCGTTCGGCGCGGCGGTCGCTGTTCAAAGGGATGTCGTAGGTGATGCGTGCGCCGTATGCACCGGGGGCGTGCGGGTCGAGGCGGACCTTGTCGAACACCAGCAGGCGGGTGCCGAGGCTGAAACCTTCGGACAGGTCATGGGTGACCATGAACACGGTCAGTTGCGTCTCGCGCCATAGTTCCAGCAGCAGCGCGTGCATGTCCTTGCGAATGCCCGGATCGAGCGCGCCGAACGGTTCGTCGAGCAGCAACACGCGAGGTTTCATGATCAACGCCTGGGCGATCGCCAACCGCTGTTGCATGCCGCCGGACAGTTGCGCCGGGTACTTGTCCAGCGCATGGCCGAGGCCGACTTTTTGCAGTAGCGTCGAGGCCTGCTCGCGGGCGTCCCGTTTGGCGCTGCCGAACAGACGCCCGAGCAGTGGCGCCCGGGGCAGTTCGAGGCCGAGGGCGACGTTGTCCAGCACGCTCAGGTGCGGGAACACCGAGTAGCGCTGGAACACCACGCCACGGCTGGCATCCGGCTCGCGGGCCAGTGGCTGGCCGTCGAGCAGAATCTCGCCGCGACTGGCGGTTTCCTGACCGAGCAGCAGGCGCAGGAAGGTCGACTTGCCGCAGCCCGAGGCACCGACCAGCGTGCAGAACTCGCCCTCGTTGACGTTGAGGTTCAAGCCTTCGAGCACCACTTGGTCGGCGTATTGCTGCCAGACGTTTTTCACCGTGATGAAGCTCATTTGGCCGCCCCCTCATACCAGGGGAATGCGCGCCGGGTCAGACGCTTGAGGCCCCAATCCATCAGCCAGGCAAGCAGGGTGATCCACACCACGTACGGCAGGATCACATCCATCGCCAGGTAACGGCGCACGAGGAAAATCCGGTAGCCCAGACCGTCGGTGGAAGCGATAGCTTCGGCGGCGATCAGGAACAGCCACGCCGAACCGAGCATCAGCCGCAGTGAAATCAGCAGGCGCGGCAACAGTTGTGGCAGAACCACGCGCAGCATCAGGGTCCAGGTCGAAGCGCCGAGGGTCTGCGCCTTGATCAGCAGTTCGACCGGAATGTCCCGCGCGCGCTGTTCCAGATCACGGGCGAGTGCCGGGGTGATACCGATCACGATCAGCATCACTTTCGACAGCTCGCCGAGGCCGAAGACGATGAACAGAATCGGCAGGATCGCCAGCGGCGGCACCATCGATAACACCGTCAGCATCGGCGACAACGGTGCGCCGAACAGCGGCAGGGTGCCGGCCGCCATGCCCAGGCACAACCCGGCCAGCGCCGCGATGCCGAGGCCGATGGCCAGGCGTCCGAGGCTCGACGCGGTGTCCTGCCAGAGCAGATATTCGCCGGTGCGACTGTCGGCATTGAATGCCAGGCGTTTGACCGCATCGCTCATCTGCACCGCACTGGGCAGCAGTTTGTCGTTGGGGTTGTCTGCCAGGCGCCCGGCCGAGCCCATGAAGTAGGCGAACAGCACCAGGGCGAAAGGCAGGATCACCAGCAGCAGGCGACTCGGTCGATCCGGGTGACGATTGATCAGGCGCATGGCCAAATCCTCCGTGGCTTACAGCTTGGCGTCGGCGGCCAGCTGCACGTAAGTCGGATCGAAACGCAGCTTGAGATTGCCTGTGTCGCCGCTGGTCACGCCGTTGGCGAAGGACATGCCGACGGCGCTGGTGTCCTTGGCGCCTTCGCCGAGCAAACCGTGCTGGAACGAGAACTCGGCAACTTTGCGCATGGTTTCCGGCAGTTGTTTGCTGGTGGCGAACGCCAGGGCTTCTTTCGGCGTGGCGAACAGTTTGGTGGTGTCCAGTTGCGCCTGGAATCCGGCCAGGTCGGTGCCCGAAGCTTTGGCCATGTGCTCAAGCGCGGCTTTGCTGGCGGCGTTTCTGGCGTTCATCAAGTCGACCACTTCGAACCACGCGCCGGTCAACGCCTTGCCCAGCGCCGGGTTGTCTTTGAGGGTGGCGCTGTTGACCACCATCATGTCCATGATTTCGCCGGGGATCTGGCTGGAGTTGAAGACTTCGGTCACGCCGGGTTTGGCTTTGATATCCGAGAGCATCGGGTTCCAGGTGGTAACGGCGTTGACCTGCTCGGTGTTGAAGGCGGCGGAAATGTCGGCGTCGGAGGTGTTGACCACTTTCAGGTCTTTCTCGGTGAGGTCGACCGAGTCCAGCGCGCGGGCCAGCAGGTAATGCGAGACCGACAGTTCGACCAGGTTGACGTCCATGCCCTTCAGGTCGGCGACTTTCTTGCCGTCACCCTTGAGGACGATGCCGTCGTTGCCGTTGGAGAAATCGCTGACGATCAGCGCAGTGCTGTCGACGCCACCGGCGGCCGGGATGGTCAGCGCATCCATGTTGGTCATGGTGCAGCCATCGAACTGACCGGCGGTGTATTGATTGATCGATTCGACGTAGTCGTTGAGCTGGACCACGTCGATCTTGATCCCATATTTCTTCGCCCATTTATCGACGATGCCCTGGCTGCCGGCGTATTCCCATGGCATCCAGCCGGCGTAGATCGTCCAGCACACGCTGAAATGGTCTTTCTGGGCAGCCTGGGTCTGGCTGCTGAGGAGGGCGGCGAAGGCGGCGGCGAGCAGGGCGGGGAAACGTAGTCGTGACATGGCGGATTCTCCAGTTGATCGTGGGCGGACAGGAAGGCAACGCGGCACCGCGAACGGTGGCTTGTCTCCCGGGCTTTTGTCCCGCCGTGTAACCTCAACTGGAGGTCGCCAACTCTCGGACCAGCCACTCGCAGATGCGAGCCGGAACCCTAGTCAGCCATTGCAAATTGTGGTGCCGCGAACCTGTGATGACTCCTGCACAGGTTTGCTAAAGCGAGAGGCGTGCCAAGTCGCGGCGAGCCGTCTGCCACGTGGCTTGCGGGTAGAAGGGCTCAGTTGGCGGGTTCGGGCAGCGCTTTGTGTTGGTGCGCGCTTGCACCGTGATGCAGCGCGATGGCCGCTGATCCGATGCTCGTTCGGCGTGGGCACTCGGTAGCGGTTCGCCAGTCAAACCTGATGTCAGCCGGTCTGTGCCGACTGCTGTCACAGGTCTTTCAGGAGGCCGCCATGCTGCTCAAGAAAATGCTGCGTCGAGCACTGTTCGCTGCGGTGTTCGGTCTGGGGCTGTCCGGTTGTTACTACTACGCCGGCGGCTACGATGTTTACTCCACGCCTTATTACTCTCCCGGCTATTACTCGCCCTATTACTACGGTGGTTATTACGGTCCGCGCTACTACGGCGGTGCCCGCTATTACTACGGCGGCTATGGCTATCGCGGCGGCTACGGACGGGGTTATCACGGCGGCGGATACCACGGTGGGCACCACTAATCAGCGGCTGAATGACGGCGGTTCTGCATGAACAAGGTTTCATGAATCACTTGTTTCAAGTTGTTGCAGAAACGCACCGGATGCCGAAAACGCTGTCAGATATTTCGTCAGTCACCCAATGAAAGACTGACGCCTGCCAGCGTCGCTGGTGTGGCTACCCGCGGTCCAGGAGGCCGCCATGTATCGCCGAATTCTTCTGTTTACCGTGATGCTTTTTTCCCTTGGCGGATGCGTCCCTTATTCCTACGGAGATGGCTACTACACCTCAGAGGTCTACACCTCCCAGTCTCCTTCCTACTACAACAGCGGTGGCACTTATTACAGCGGCGGCAGCACGTATTATTCGGCGCCGCGCTATTACCAGCCAGCACCACGTTATTACCAACCGGCTCCACGCTATTACTCGGCGCCTCGTTACTACCAACCGGCCCCGCGTTACTACGAGAACCGTCGCTGGCACGGTCATGATCGCGGACGCTGGGATGACCACCGTCGCGGTGGCTGGGATGATCGCCGGGGTCGTGGCAATTACGACCGTCACAGCGGGCGCGGCGATTACAACCGGCACGGCAACCGCTGGTAACCCCCCGCAAAAAAGCGGCGCATTGAGCGCCGCTTTTTTTGTGCCCGGATTTCAGTAGCTGGAGAGATCCGCCAACGGATGCCGCCCCTCCCACACCTTGTGAAAGTGCGCCTCGACCACCGCGTCCGGTACCCGGGCGATGTCCGGCCAGTGCCAGTGCGGTTTGTGATCCTTGTCGATCAGTCGCGCCCGAACCCCTTCGCTGAATTCCGGATGCCGGCAGCAATTGAGGCTCAGGGTGTATTCCATCTGAAAGACTTCGGCCAGCGACAAGTGGCGGGCACGAATGATCTGTTCCCAGACCAGATGCGCCGTCAGTGGCGAGCCTTCACTCATGGTTTTCGCCGCACGGGCAATCAACAGGTCGCTGCTGTCCCGATGCAGGCTGATGGCTTTCCAGGCGCAGGTCACGTCGCTGACATCCAGCCATTCATCGATCTGCTGTCGACGCGGCAGCCATTGCGCCTCAGGCATCTGCGCCACGGCTTCCTGCTGCAACGCCTTGAGCAGGCTGTTGAGCTGCATGGCAGTCTGCTCCTGCCAGTTCAACTGCAACAAGCCGTCGATCAGTTCCTGCTGCTGTTCGTCGAGCAGGAAGCGGTCTGCCAGGTCCAGATCGATCGCATCACGACCGTTCATGTGCGCGCCGGTCAAACCAAGGAACAGACCGAGCTTGCCCGGCAATCGCGACAGGAACCAACTGGCGCCGACATCCGGGTACAGGCCGATGCTGATTTCCGGCATCGCCAGTCGACTGCTCGGCGTGACGATCCGGATGCTTGCACCTTGCAGCAGGCCCATTCCGCCGCCGAGCACATATCCATGGCCCCAGCAGATCAACGGTTTCGGGTAGGTGTGCAGACTGTAGTCCAGACGGTATTCAGCGTTAAAAAACTGTGCGGCCAGCGGCGGCACTTCGCCGGGATGGGCTCGGCAGGCCTCCACCAGACTGCGCACCTCGCCACCGGCACAGAAGGCCTTGGCGCCGTTGCCGCGCAGCAGCACGCAGACGATTTGCGGATCCTTGGCCCAGGCATTCAGTTTGTCGCTCAGGGCGTGGATCATCGGCAGGGACAGCGCATTGAGCGACTTTTCGGCATCCAGCGTGGCCACGCCGATGCGTGCGCCGTCGGTGCCGGTGAGTTCTTCGAAGTGCAGATTCATCGTGACCTCGATCGGGAATTTGAACGATCAGTATGATCGCTGTGTGGGAAAGTGCCGGATCTGCGTCAGATCAATTGACAAGCGTGGTCGGCTTTCCTAGGGTTCGCCCCATTGTTTTTGCCGGGTATGACCATGACTGCTGACGACCGTATCAAACTCGAACCGAGCTGGAAGGAGGCACTGCGTGCCGAATTCGACCAGCCCTACATGGCAGAGTTGCGCACTTTTCTGCAGCAGGAGCGGGCGGCCGGCAAGGAAATCTATCCGCCGGGCCCGATGATCTTCAATGCGCTGAATTCGACACCGCTGGAAAAGGTGAAAGTGGTCATCCTCGGTCAGGACCCGTACCACGGCCCGGGCCAGGCCCACGGCTTGTGCTTCTCGGTGCAACCGGGCGTGCCGGCGCCACCTTCGCTGGTCAACATCTATAAAGAGTTGAAACGCGATCTGAACATCGACATCCCCAACCACGGCTATCTGCAGAGCTGGGCGGATCAGGGCGTGTTGATGCTCAACACCACCATGACCGTCGAACGCGCCAACGCCAATGCGCACAAGGACAAGGGTTGGCAGTTCTTTACGGACCGGATCATTGAGGTGGTCAGCCAGCAGCAACCGCATCTGGTGTTCATGCTTTGGGGCGCACATGCGCAGAGCAAACAGAAGCTGATCGACGCCACCAAGCATCTGGTGCTGACCTCGGTGCATCCGTCGCCGCTGTCGGCTTATCGCGGTTTCCTTGGTTGCGGGCATTTCAGCCGCACCAACAAATTCCTTGAGCAGAACGGCGAAGCGCCGATCGAGTGGCGTTTGCCGTCGGTGGTCTGATGCTCAGGGCTGGCGGCTAATCTCGTTCCCACGTCGAGGCGTCGAACCGTCCGCGTGGGAATGATCAATAACTGGATCAAGCTTCGGGATTACGGTTCCAGTATTTGAACAACGGTTCCGCCAGAAACAACACGAACAACAACCGCATCACCTGCATCGCCGTCACCAGCGGCACCGACAGTTGCAGGGTTTCCGCCGTCAGGCTCATCTCGGCGATCCCGCCGGGCATCATGCCCAGGGTCAGCGAACGCAAATCCAGATGGGTCATTGCACTCAGTCCCAATGCCGCCAGGGTCGCGATCAACATGGTCAGTGCCGTGCCGATCAACGTGCGTCCCATGAACGATGGTGCGCGGCGGAAGAACTGCCGGTTGAAGTGACAGCCGAGCCCGCTGCCGATCAGCCACTGGCCAATCTGACTGCCACCGTTGGGCAAGCCGATGTGCAGATCCCAGCCGATGCTCACTGCCGCGCTGACCAGCAGCGGGCCAAACAGCCATGGGTTGGGTTGACGCAGACGTTGCCAGAGCCAGGCGAGCAGGCCGCCCGCCGGAAAAAGAATCGCCAGCCAGCGCCAGTCGACGCTGCCAGCGTGTGAAATCGGGGTGCCGTCACCCAGCAGATATTTGAACGCCGCCGGTACACACAACACCACCACCAGCACCCGCAGACTCTGCCCGGCCGCGACGTGGCTGAGCATCGCGCCGTTGCGGGCGCCGAGGTTGACCATCTCGCCGGAGCCGCCGGGCATGCTGGAGAAAAACGCCGTGGCGCGATCCTCACCGGTGCGGCGCATCAGCCACACGCCGACCACCGCCGACAGGCTGGTGACCAGCGCGCCGAAGAAGATCAGGCCGAAGTGGCTGAGCACCTGCTCCATCACCAGTGGGGTGAAGTGCAGGCCGATACCGATCCCGACGATCCACTGGCCGCACTTGCGGCCGCCAGGGATTTCAGCCAACTGCCACGGGGTCAGGCAGCGCACCAGGATGATCGCCAGCAACGAGCCGACCATCCACGGCAGCGGCCAGCCGATCTGGCTGGCGATGTAACCGCCAAGCAGACCGACCAGCGGGGTTCCCCACCATTGTTTCAACGAAGAGCGATCAAACATCGGCAATCGCGTTCCGGGCAGCGGAGCGACGGCGCCAGATGCGCAGCAGCGGGAACGCCAGCATCAGTGCGGTCAACACCCAGACACCGAAGGTGATCGGGCTCGACCAGAGGATGTCCAGCGCACCGTTGGAAATCGACAGCGCCCGGCGCAGGTTCTGCTCCATCAGGCCGCCGAGGATGAAGCCCAGCAGGACTGGCGACAGCGGGAAATCCAGTTTGCGCAGGATGTAGCCGAAGATGCCGATGCCGACCATCAGGAACAGGTCGAACGTGGTCGCGTGCACGGCGTAGACGCCGATCCCGGTAATGATCGCGATCACCGGCACCAATGCCCAGTTCGGCACGGCGAGGATGCGGGTGAAGATGCGGATCATCGGGATGTTCAGGATCACCAGCATGATGTTGGCGATGAACAGCGAGGCGATCAGGCCCCAGACGATGTCCGGCTGTTGCTGGAACAGCAGCGGGCCGGGGGTGATGTTGTACAGCGACAGAGCGCCGATCATCACTGCTGTGGTGCCCGAACCGGGAACACCGAGGGTCAGCATCGGCACCAGCGCGCCGCAAGCGGAGGCGCCGATGGCGGTTTCCGGTGCCGCGAGGCCGCGGGCGTCGCCCTGGCCAAACTTGCCGCTGGCACCGGCGATGCGTTTCTCGGTCATGTAGGCCACAGCACTGGCGAGGGTCGCACCGGCACCCGGCAACACGCCCATGATGAAACCGAGCAGGCCGCAACGGATGTTCACCACGAACACCGACGCCGCTTCCTTGAAGTTGAACATCATCCGCCCGGTGGCTTTCACCGCTTCCTGGCCGCGATGGGTTTTCTCCAGCAGCAGAAGGATTTCGCTGATCGAGAACAGGCCCAGCACCAGCACCACGAACTGAATGCCGTCAGTCAGGTGAATGTTGTCGCCGGTGAAGCGGTAAACACCACTGTTGGCGTCGATGCCGACGCTGGACAGGAACAGGCCGATCAACGCCGCGATGAAGGTTTTCAACGGTCGATCACCGGCCATGCCGCCCAGGCAGACAATCGCGAATACCATCAGCACGAAGTATTCCGCCGGCCCGAAGGCAATCGCCCATTTCGCCAGCAGCGGCGCGAACAGCACCATGCCGCAGGTGGCGATGAAGGCGCCGATGAACGAGCTCCACGCCGACAACGACAGCGCCACACCGGCCAGGCCTTTGCGGGCCATCGGGTAACCGTCGAGGGTGGTCATCACGGTAGAGGCTTCGCCCGGAATGTTCAGCAGGATCGAGCTGATCCGGCCGCCGTATTCGCAACCCAGATAAACCGCCGCCAGCAGGATAAGTGCCGATTCCGGCGGCAGCCCGAGGGCGAATGCAATCGGGATCAGCAACGCCACGCCATTGATCGGGCCCAGGCCCGGCAACAATCCGACCACGGTGCCGATCAACGTGCCGGTCAGGGCCGTGACCAGGTTGTACGGACTCAGCGCGACGCCGAAGCCCTGACCCAAATAACCGAGAGTATCCATATCAGTTCTCCAGAACGTCGAGCAGGCCGAGGGGCAGCGGTACGTCCATGACGCGGTCGAACAGCACGTACAAAGCGATCGCCATCAGCGTCGTCACAATGACGCTCGGCACCCAGCGCCCGCCATACAGGCGCGCCATCGGGATGCCGATCAGAATGCTGCTGAGGATGAAGCCCAGCGGTTCGAACAAGCCGGCGAACACCAGCAGCAGGGCGACGCAGATCGATATCTTGGTCAGGGTTTCGCGATCCAGCGGCGGTTCGTCCTCACTGTGTTTGATGGGCGCCGGGCGAAACACCATGTACAGCAGCGCCAGGCCCATCAGGCCCAGCATCAGCAGTGGGAATGCCCGAGGGCCGACCGGTTCGTAGGAAAAAGCCGCCTGATACGGCCAGGCCATCAGTGCCAGGCTGGCGCAGACCAGCAACAGCACCGAGGCAAAAATGCGTTGAATAAGCATGGGGAGCTCCTGGGCCACGACCCTGCGAGGCAGGGCCGTGAGCGCTAGACAGAGACGATCACTGAATCAGGCCGAACTCTTTGGCCAGCACCTTGTAGTCCGCCACTTGTTTCTTGACGTAGGTGTCCAGCTCGGGACCGGTCATGGCAAACGGGAAGAGCTCACGCTGATCGCGCAGCTTGGCGAAATCTTCCGAGGCCAGCAGTTTGTCGAAGGAGTCTTTCCACCAGGCGTAGTCTTCGTCGCTGACTTTCGGCCCGAGGTAGAAACCGCGCACCACCGGCCAGACGATGTCGTAGCCCTGTTCGCGAGCGGTCGGGATGTCCTTCATTTCCGGCTCGTCCAGGCGTTTTTCGGCAAACACGGCCAACAGGCGCATGTCACCGCTCAGGATGTGCGGCATGGAGTCGGAGATGTCGGTACTGCCGACCTGGATGTGGCCGCCGAGCAGAGCGGTGGCGATTTCGCCGCCACCTTCGAGGGCGACGTAACGCAGGTCGCGCGGGTTGATCCCGGCGGCTTTGGCGATCAGTGCGGTCTGCATCCAGTCCTGGCTGCCGACGGTGCCGCCGGAACCGATGACCACAGCGCTCGGATCTTTCTTCAGGGCTTTGACCAGATCGTCGAGGCTCTTGTAGGGCGAATCGCTTTTCACCGCGATGGCACCGTAGCTGGTGCCGACTGCAGCCAGCCAGCGCACGTTGGTTTCATCGAACCGGCCGAACTTGCCTTGCGCCAGGTTCAGCAGCGAACCGCTGGACCACGCCACCAAAGTGCCCGCATCGGCGGGACGCTGCGCCACAACGGCGTTGTACGCCACCGCGCCGACGCCGCCGGGCATGTAGGTCACGCGCATCGGCTTGGTCAGCAGTTTCTCGTTGACCAGCGCGCTTTGCGCCAGTTTGCAGGTCAGGTCGAAACCGCCGCCGGGGGAGGCCGGGGCGATACATTCCGGACGTTTCGGTTCGGCCATCAGTTGGCCGGCAAACAGCATGACGCCGGCGGCTAGAGCAACTTTACGCAGTGATAAGTTCATCTATGTCTCCTTGGGAGTTGTTGTTATTGACGTACTGAATTACCAAAGGGCAACGCTATAGCTCACCAGCAGACGCACTTCATCGGCATCGCGAGCGGAGTAGTTGGAACGGTAAGTGGCATTACGCAAACGCACGGCAACGTCCTTCAGGGCGCCGCTTTGTACTACATATTTGATCTCGGTGTTGCGCTCCCACTCTTTGCCTTCGTCACCGTTCTTGAGCTTGATGTTGTCACCGCTCAAGTAGCGGCTCATGAAGCTCAGACCGGGGATGCCGAGCTTGGCGAAGTCGAAGTCGTAACGCGCCTGCCAGGAGCGTTCTTCGGCGCCGGCGAAGTCGTTGATCTGCACGAAGTTGACCAGATACGGATCGCTGCCATCGACATACGGGAACGCGCTGTCGCCGGACATGTGCTGATAACCGGCGGTGAACTTGTGACCGCTCAGGGCATAACTGACCAGACCGTTGAGGGAGCGGTTGTCGATCTCGCCGCCACGGGCGGCGCCCTGATCGTCACTGACGGCGAAGCGCAGGTCGGTGGCGAAGGTGCCCGGGCCCATAGGCCGCGAAGCGACCAGACCGAAGAAGTGCTGGTTATAGACTTCGTCGAGTTGGGCGAAGTGGTAACTGCCGGTGATCTTGTCGGTGAACTTGTAGTCCACGCCTGCAAAGTCGAAATGCTTGCCGGCGGCGGTGCCGGCGAATCGGCTGTTCTTGTTGTTGAGGGCAATGTCCTCGAAATCGGTGCTGTCGCGGTCCTTGGCCTTGTCCAGGCGTCCGCCGGTGAAGGTCAGGTTCTTGATCTCTTTGGAGGTCAGCAAACCACCTTCGAAGGTCTGCGGCAGGATTCGACCGTCGTTCGGCTTGAGGATCGGCAGTTCCGGGATCAGGCTGCCGATCTTCAGTTCGGTGGCGGAGATCTTGACCTTGCCGGTCAGGCCGACCTTGGAGTATTCGTCCGCCGCGCGCCCGTCATCGTGAGTCGGCAGCAGGCCGGTGCCGGTGCGGTCCGGGCTCGAATCGAGCTTGACCCCCAACATCCCCAACGCGTCGACACCGAACCCCACGGTGCCGTCGGTGTAGCCCGATTGCAGATTGAGCATGAAACCCTGGGCCCACTCGTCGCGTTTGGACTGCTGGGCGCTGGTGCCGTCGCGAAAGTCGCGGTTGAAATACATGTTGCGGGTTTCGAAGGTGGCGGTGCTGTCTTCGATGAAGTCGGCGTAGCTCATCGGCGTGAAACCGGCGAGGGCAGCGGCACTGGCGAGGGTGGCGTGGCTGAAACGGGAAGGACGGACAGGCGTGGAAGCCTTGGTCTGCAAGGACGGCATGCGAGGTGTACTCCGTTTATTGTTCTTATTGGTCGAAAACGCTTCGAGGCGTTTTTCTTATCGCTGTGTGGCATCAGCGACGGAAGTCGAAACATTCCGTAACTTGACTCTATCGGCCCAACCTTTCGCTAACCTTTCAGCAGGCTTTAACGCGTTTTCGGGCTTCACAGTGGCGGTTGCGGCTGTAAACTCCGCCGCAAAGAATGGCGTCGGCCATCCCTGAATGAGGTAGAGATCCATGCGTGTCCTGCTCGTCGAAGACCATTTGCCGCTGGCCGAAAGCGTCGCCCAGGCGCTCAAGAGCACCGGTCTGACCGTGGACGTCTTGCACGATGGCGTGGCTGCCGATCTGGCCCTGGGCAGCGAGGAATACGCGGTGGCGATCCTCGATGTCGGCCTGCCGCGCATGGACGGTTTTGAAGTGCTGGCGCGTCTGCGGGCCCGGGGCAAGAACCTGCCGGTGCTGATGCTGACCGCTCGCAGCGACGTCAAGGATCGGGTCCATGGACTCAATCTCGGTGCTGACGATTACCTCGCCAAGCCGTTCGAACTCACCGAACTCGAAGCGCGGGTCAAAGCCCTGTTGCGCCGCAGCGTGCTCGGCGGTGAACGCCAGCAGCGTTGCGGTGTGCTGGCCTATGACCTCGACACCCGACGCTTCACTCTCGGCGATGAATTGCTGACGCTGACCTCCCGCGAACAGGCGGTGCTCGAAGCGCTGATCGCCCGTCCGGGTCGAGTGATGAGCAAGGAGCAACTGGCTGCGCAGGTGTTCGGTCTCGACGAAGAGGCGAGCCCGGACGCCATCGAAATCTACGTGCACCGCCTGCGCAAGAAACTCGACGGCCATTCAGTGGCCATCGTGACCTTCCGAGGCCTGGGCTATCTGCTGGAAAGCCGCGATGCATAAGCCCAGCAGCCTGCGCTGGCGGTTGCTGTGGAACCTCGCGCTGCTGCTGGTGGTGTTGATGCTCGCCAGCGGATTGAGCGCGTACTGGAACGGTCGCGAAGCCGCCGACACCGCCTACGACCGCACGCTGCTGGCCTCGGCGCGGACTATTGCTGCCGGTCTGTCGCAACGCGATGGCAGTCTCAGTGCCGATGTGCCTTACGTGGCGCTCGACACCTTCGCGTACGACAGCGCCGGGCGCATCTATTACCAGGTCAACGACATCAACCAGAAGTTGATTTCCGGCTACGAAAACCTGCCGGGTCCGCCACCGGGCACGCCGAGAACCGACAGCTATCCCGCCCTGGCGCGCTTTTACGACGCTACATATCAGGGGCAGAACGTTCGTGTGGTGAGTCTGCTCAAGGCGGTCAGCGAGCCGAACATGAACGGCATGGCGGAAATTCGCGTCGCCGAAACCGACGAGGCGCGCGTCAGCATGGCTCGCAGCCTGGCGGCCGATACTTTGCTGCGATTGGGCATGCTGGCGATTGGCGCGTTGTTGCTGGTGTGGTTTGCGGTGAGTGCTGCGCTGCGGCCGATCGAGCGTTTGCGCACGGCAGTGGAAGAGCGTCAGCCCGACGACCTGCGGCCGTTGCCGCTGGTCGAGGTGCAACATGAGTTGTGGCCGCTGGTGCGGGCGCTCAATCACTTTACCGAACGCCTGCGCGGGCAATTCGAGCGGCAGGCGCAATTCATCGCCGATGCGGCCCATGAACTGCGCACGCCATTGGCGGCGCTCAAGGCCCGACTTGAACTGGGCTTGCGCTCAAACGAGCCGCAGACCTGGCGCGACACGTTGGAATCTTCGGCGCAAAGCACGGATCGCCTGACCCATCTGGCCAACCAGTTGCTGTCGCTGGCACGAGTGGAAAACGGTGCCCGGGCGATTGCCGAGGGCGGTGCGCAGTTGCTCGATCTGAGTCAGTTGGCGCGGGAACTGGGCATGGCCATGGCGCCGCTGGCCCACGCGCGGGGTGTCGCGCTGGCGTTGGAAGCGGATGAACCGGTCTGGCTGCGCGGCGAGCCGACGTTGCTCAACGAGTTGCTGAGCAATCTGGTGGATAACGCGCTGGCGCACACGCCGCCGGGCGGCAACGTAATTTTGCGGGTCACGTCGCCGGCGGTGCTGGAGGTTGAAGACGATGGGCCGGGCATTCCGCTGGAGGAGCGGGATCGGGTGTTCGAACGCTTTTACCGACGCAACCAGCAGGTGGCCGGTTCCGGGCTGGGGTTGGCGATTGTCGGGGAAATCTGCCGCGCGCATCTGGCGCAGATCAGTCTGCACGATGGCGAGCAGGCGGGTTTGAAGGTGCGGGTGAGTTTTGTCGCCGGTTGATCAGTAGAACATCGACCGCGATTCTTCCAGATCGGCGCACAGCGCCTTGTTCTCCGGGTCGATACCGAGCTTGCGGAATGCCGGCACGCTGAACGGATCGATGCGGGCCATCGGGTGGTCGGTGTCCTTGTGGCAATACAGGCTGGCCACTTGCACGATGTCGACGTAATCGATCTGCTGCGATTCGCGCTTGAGATCCTGATACAGCCCCGGCAACTCCACCAGACGCTCCGGAAACTCCCAGACCCGCAGCAGCTTGTCGCCGAGCAATGGGTGAATGTGGTCGATCACATGGTTGAGGCTCACCGGATCGGACAGCAATTCGTAGTGGTCTTCGGCATAGGTCAGGATCGGCAGCACGCCGATCTGATGAACCAGTCCACCGAGCGCGGCCTGATCGGGCTTGAGCTGCGTGTAACGGCGGCACAGGGCGTAGCTGACGCCGGCGATCTCCAGACTCTTGCGCCAGACTTCGCGCATCTTCTGTTCGACCACGTCGGAGCGGGCGTGGAAGATCTGCTCCATCACCAGGCCGATCGCCAGGTTGCTGCTGTAATTGACGCCGAGCCGGGTAATGGCGGTGTGCAGGTCGGTGACTTCCTGAGTGGCGCGCAGCAGCGGGCTGTTGACCACTTTGATCAGGCGCGCCGACAGCGCCGTGTCACGGCCGATCACTTTGCTCAGGTCGCTGACGCTGATATCCGGGTCTTCGGCGGCCTTGCGAATCTGCAGGGCCACTTCCGGTAACGTTGGCAGAACCAGGTCATCGTTATCGATGGCCTCAACCAAATCCTGTTGGACCTTATCCGCCAGCTCACTCATGTCGTTTCTCTAGGGTGTTGCAACAAATGCTGCGATCAACGCTGGATTTCGCGGTCGCGATCCAGTTCGTAAGGCAGGTCGAGCAAGTGCAGCGCCGGACCTTCGGCCGTGCCCAGATGCAAATCGCCTGCGTCGGCAGCTTCGGCCTGCAACACGGCCAGCAGTTCAATATTCTTTTCGGCACGGGCGGCCAGCACCACTTCGCCGATGGAACTGCCGTGGCTCGGGGCGAACAGCGGGGTGCCCGGCTCCGGCAACTCGCTGGCGTCCAGTTGCACGCGGTACAGGCGACGCTTGAGTTTGCCCAGATACTGCATGCGCGCGACGATTTCCTGACCGGTGTAGCAGCCTTTCTTGAAACTCACGCCGCCGACGGCCTGCAGATTGAGCATCTGCGGGATGAACAGCTCACGGGTGCTCGGCATGACCTGACCGATACCGGCGCGGATCTGGCCCAGCAGCCATTGATTGAGTTCGGCTTCGCTCAACTGCGCGGACAGCTTGCCTTTGACGGAGTCGGCCTGATCGGCGGGCACCCAGAGTTCGGCACGATTCGGTGAGACGCGAATCGCGATCAGCCCTTCGTGGCGAGCCACGCTGTCGGTATCCGCCGGCAGTTCCAGACCCAGGCTGCTCAGGGCAGCATCGCCATGATCCAGACCGAAGCGCACCCAGGAGGCGCTTTCATCGGTCAGTTTCGATTTGGAGAACACCGCGTACTTCTTCAGATCCGCCAGTTGCGGCTCCAGCAGCTCGTCGGCCATCGCCAGCAGCACGCCGTCGCCTTCCAGCACGATGCGGAAACTCGACTGCATCCGGCCTTTCTGCGTGCAGCGGGCACCAAGGCTGGCCTGGGTATCACTCAGGTAATTGATGTTGCAGGTCAGCTGGCCTTGCAGGAATTTGCCGGCATCCGCGCCGCGAACCGCGAGAACGCCTTCATGAGAAAGTGTGCAGAAAAAAGCAGAATCGGCCATGGGTCATCGCAGGGTAAATAGACTGGGGCACATCATAAGGGGGTGGTGTTGAAATGGGTAGTTGATAAAGGATCGGTGGTGCCCGACCAAAGCCGACTGTTCGACCCGCTTCGGGCCTGTATACTTGCGGCCTATTTGAGGAGGGCTCCATGGTCGAACAAGTTGAACTGAATCGCCTCTTTTGGCACAGCCGTCGCGGCATGCTGGAACTCGACGTGTTGCTGGTGCCGTTCGTGAAAGAGGTCTACGCCAATCTGAACGAGGTGGATCGCGCGCTGTATGTCCGCCTGCTCGAGTGCGAGGATCAGGACATGTTTGGCTGGTTCATGGAGCGCAGCGAATCGGAAGATCCCGAGCTGCAACGCATGGTTCGCATGATTCTGGATCGTGTCCAGCCCAAGTAACACGTTCGAATGCCGCTGGCATGCCTCACGGCAGTTGCTGGCGGCGTATCTTCTGGCCCAGGCATTCGCGCTGGGGTCTTTGTTTCTATTGTCGATTTCTTTCTGGGCCGGTTTGCTTGGGGCTTTCGCGTGTCTCGGCCATGCTGCCTGGGTGTTGCCACGGCAGATCCTGCTGAGTCATCCCAAGGCATTTTGCGGATTGCGTCGGGATGCGGATGGCTGGCAGCTGTGGAACAAGACCGATGGCTGGCAAGCGGTGCAGTTGCGCCCTGACAGCCTGGCGCTGCCACTGATCGTGGTGCTGCGCTTTCGCTTGGGTGGTGAGCGGCGGGTCAGGTCGATCTGCGTGCCCCGGGATGCGCAGGCGGCGGATCTGCACCGACGCCTGCGGGTACGCCTCAAGTTCAGCCGACGTAGGTGGGCGGCACTAGAATAGTGTCGAGTGCTTCGGGCAGCAGGTCCGGATAGTCGAGGGTGTAATGCAGGCCTCGGCTCTCCTTGCGCTCCATGGCCGAGCGGATCATCAGTTCCGCTACCTGCGCCAGGTTGCGCAACTCGATCAGGTCACGGCTGACTTTATAGTTGCTGTAGAACTCGTCGATTTCATCCAGCAGCAGACGCACGCGATGTTGGGCCCGCTGCAGGCGCTTGTTGGTGCGCACGATACCGACGTAGTCCCACATGAATCGCCGCAATTCGTCCCAGTTGTGGGCGATGATCACGTCTTCATCGGAGTCGGTCACCTGGCTGGCGTCCCAGGCGGGCAGGGCGCGCGGGATCGCAACGTCGGGCAGTTGCTCAAGGATGTCCGCCGCTGCCGAACGGGCGTAGACGAAGCATTCGAGCAGCGAGTTGCTGGCCATGCGGTTGGCACCGTGCAGGCCGGTGAAGCTGGTTTCGCCGATGGCGTACAGGCCGGGCACGTCGGTGCGGCCCTGTTGATCGACCATCACGCCGCCGCAGGTGTAGTGCGCGGCGGGTACGACCGGGATCGGTTGTTTGGTGATGTCGATGCCGAATCCGAGGCAGCGCTCGTAGACGGTCGGGAAGTGCGATTTGATGAAGGCTTCGGGTTTGTGGCTGATGTCGAGGTAGACGCAGTCGACGCCCAGACGCTTCATTTCATGGTCGATAGCGCGGGCGACGATGTCCCGTGGCGCCAGTTCGGCACGTGAGTCGAAGCGCTGCATGAAACGTTCGCCGTTCGGCAGCTTCAAATGGGCGCCTTCACCGCGCAGGGCCTCGGTTACCAGAAAGCTCTTGGCTTGCGGGTGATAGAGGCAGGTGGGGTGGAACTGGTTGAACTCCAGGTTCGCCACCCGGCAGCCCGAACGCCAGGCCATGGCGATGCCATCACCGCAGGCACCGTCAGGGTTGCTTGTATATAGATAGACTTTCGCTGCACCGCCGGACGCCAGGATCACGAAGCGTGCACCGAAGGTATCGACTTCCCCGGTTTTGCGGTTGAGTACGTAGGCGCCGAGGCAGCGTTCACCTTCCAGACCCAACCGGCGCTCGGTGATCAGATCGACCGCTACCCGCTGTTCGAGCAATTCGATGTTCGGGCGTTCTTTGGCCTGGGCCAGCAGGGTCGTGAAAATCGCGGCGCCAGTGGCATCGGCGGCGTGGATTATCCGTCGGTGGCTGTGGCCGCCTTCGCGGGTCAGGTGGAATTCGAAGCCGCCGTCTTCCGTGCCGGACTGTTCGTCGCGGGTGAACGGCACGCCCTGGTCGATCAGCCACTGGATCGCCTCTTTGCTGTGCTCGACGGTGAAACGCACCGCGTCTTCATGGCACAGGCCGCCGCCGGCATTGAGGGTGTCATCGACGTGGGATTCGACGGTATCGGTGTCGTCCAGTACGGCCGCGACGCCACCTTGTGCCCAATAGGTCGAGCCGTTGGCGAGGTCGCCTTTGCTCAGTACGGCGATGCGCAAGTGACCGGGCAGGGTCAGCGCGAGACTCAAACCGGCAGCGCCGCTGCCAATCACCAGGACATCGTGTTGAAACTGTTGGCTCATTTCAGGATTCCGCTCAAAGCGACCCGGGTCGGGGTTGGCGCAGGACAGGCGGATGGGCGAGTCGAGACAGCCACACAGCCCACTAGTATATAGAGGGGTGGGGCGGCACAATAGCCGGGCCGATATGGCATTGTGAAACTACCGTGACGGAAAAATACCGACGCTTTGTCGGAAGTTTTTTTTACTGGTTTTGGGAAAAAGCGACTGTATCGCAGATGAAACACGCTTTTTCCGCTCACGGTTGCACAATGTCGGCGCGGCACGTCTATAAATATTTGGAACTTTTGCCAGAGGCTCAAGATCAATAGACAGTTGCCCGAAACAAGGGACAGTGTCGGCTTCAATGCGGAACCTGCGGTTGGGTTCTTGCCGGTGAGCCGATGACAAGATTATTCGCGCAGCCGGTTCATCCCGCGCTGCGTTTTTCGTGCGTGCCAAATCAGAGCCCGCAGGAAACTTGCTTGGAGGGGGAGAACTTTTGCGAAAAGCCCGAGTCTATGTTTGCAAGTCCGGTCGTTTGGTCATGCAAGCCTCCTCCGAGTTTATCGAGGAGTGTTCATGCTAACCCAGGAAGAGGATCAGCAGCTGGTCGAACGCGTTCAGCGTGGCGACAAGCGAGCTTTCGATCTGCTGGTGCTGAAGTATCAGCACAAAATTCTCGGGTTGATCGTGCGTTTTGTGCACGACACCCATGAAGCCCAGGACGTCGCACAAGAAGCCTTTATCAAGGCGTATCGAGCGCTTGGAAATTTCCGCGGCGACAGTGCGTTTTATACGTGGCTGTACCGCATCGCCATCAACACGGCGAAGAACTATCTGGTTTCACGCGGCCGTCGGCCGCCGGATAGCGATGTAAGTTCCGAGGATGCAGAGTTCTATGACGGCGATCACGGCCTGAAAGATCTCGAGTCTCCTGAACGTGCATTGCTGCGGGATGAGATCGAAGGCACCGTCCATCGAACCATTCAGCAACTGCCAGAGGATTTGCGCACGGCGTTAACTTTGCGCGAATTCGATGGTCTGAGTTACGAGGACATCGCGAGCGTCATGCAATGTCCGGTTGGTACCGTGCGCTCCCGGATTTTCCGCGCCCGGGAGGCCATCGATAAAGCCCTGCAGCCGTTGTTGCAGGAAAACTAAAGACAGCGGCGACAGCCAAGAGAGGAACGCCATGAGTCGTGAAGCCCTGCAGGAATCGCTGTCCGCAGTGATGGATAACGAAGCGGACGAACTGGAATTGCGTCGAGTGCTCAATGCACTGGACGATGTTGAAACCCGTGAAACCTGGGCTCGTTACCAGATCGCTCGGGCAGCCATGCACAAGGATCTGTTGCTTCCACGTCTGGATCTCGCTGCGGCCGTTTCTGCTGCGCTGGAAGACGAAGCAACCCCAGCCAAAGTATCCCGCGGTCCATGGCGCAGTCTCGGTCGTCTGGCCGTAGCTGCTTCGGTGACCGTTGCCGTTCTCGCAGGTGTTCGTCTGTACAACCAGGACGAAATTGCCGGCGTCGAACTCGCTCAGCAATCCAACCAGCCAGTGTTGGCCACTCCTCAGGTCAAAGGCCCGGCGGTATTGGCAGGCTATAATGAGAGTTCGGAAGCTACTGGTCCAATGGCCAATGGCGTACTGCAAGGTCAGCCAGGCTGGCACGATCAGCGTCTGCCAGGTTACCTGCGTCAACACGCTCAACAGGCTGCCTTGAAAGGCACCGAGAGCGCGCTGCCATATGCACGTGCAGCAAGCCTGGAAAACCGTTAAGGGGGATCATGCGCGCCATACCTCTACTTTCGCTTCTGCTCAGCGGCTGGTTCATTGTTCCAGCCCACGCCGACGAGGCTCAGGACTGGTTGACCCGCCTGGGCCAGGCCGAGCAGCAGCAAAGCTTTCACGGCACATTCGTTTACGAGCGTAACGGTAGCTTTTCTACCCACAACATCTGGCATCGTGTCCAGAATGGCCAGGTCCGCGAGCGTTTGCTTCAGCTCGACGGTTCGGCTCAGGAAGTCGTGCGCATTGATGGACATACTCAATGCGTCAGCGGCACCCTGATTGCGGGGCTTGGGGATTCTCCCAATTCCGCCGCTCGCCCTCTCGATCCTCAAAAGCTGAAGAACTGGTATGAGCTTGCCGTCATTGGCAAGTCGCGCGTGGCCGGGCGTGAGGCGGTGATTGTATCGCTGACGCCGCGAGATCAGCACCGCTACGGTTTCGAACTGCATCTGGATAAGGAAACGGGTCTGCCGCTCAAGTCGCTGCTGTTGAACGACAAGGGGCAGTTGCTTGAGAGATTCCAGTTCACTCGGTTGGATACCTCTGAAGTTCCATCCGACAAGGATCTGCAAGCCAACTCCGATTGCAAGACAGTCACCCTCGACAGCGACAAGGCGTCTGCGGTCAAGACCGCACAGGTCTGGCGTTCCGACTGGCTGCCTCCTGGCTTCGAACTGACCAGCAGTTCCTCGCACAAGGATCCGGAAACCAAGACCCAGGTCAACAGCTTGATGTATGACGATGGTCTTGCCCGATTCTCTGTCTTTTTGGAGCCGCTGAACGGCGCAACCGTCACCGATACCCGGACTCAACTGGGCCCTACCGTTGCCGTATCCCGCCGCCTGACTACACCTCAAGGTGAAATGATGGTGACGGTGGTTGGCGAAATTCCAATCGGGACCGCCGAACGGATTGCCCTGTCGATGCGCAATGATGGCGCTGCAACCAGCAAGCAGTGAGCTGATTCCAGCTATCTCCACTTCGTCGTCGAGACGTGAAATGTTTGCTGAGCATTTTCATTTGCAAAACACCCAAAAATTTTTTATAGGTCAGAGCCTCTCGGCTCTGGCCTTGTTTGTTGTTCCCGGAACAAAAATGCCGGCCTGTGGTTTCCGGTGTTCCTTGCTCCATATCGCTTAACCCTGCTCGTCGTAACGGGAGCTGTATGTCGATACCAAGCTTGAAGTCTTATCTCTCCATTTTCGCCACTGTGCTGGTGCTCGGTCAGGCTGTTCCTGCAGTCCAGGCGGCTGAAGCGGCCAGCCCGGCCAGCCTGCCTGATTTCACCCAACTGGTCGAACAGGCCTCGCCTGCGGTGGTGAACATCAGTACCACGCAAAAGCTGCCGGATCGCAAAGTGAACCAGCAGATGCCTGATCTGGAAGGCTTGCCGCCGATGCTGCGCGAGTTCTTCGAACGCGGCATGCCGCCGCAACAGCGCTCTCCGCGCGGTGATCGCCAGCGTGAAGCGCAGTCTTTGGGTTCGGGCTTCATCATTTCGCCGGATGGCTACATCCTGACCAACAACCACGTGATCGCCGATGCCGACGAAATCCTCGTTCGTCTGGCTGATCGCAGTGAAATGAAAGCCAAGCTGATCGGCACCGACCCACGTTCCGACGTGGCGCTGCTGAAAATCGAAGGCAAGGATCTGCCAGTGCTGAAGCTTGGCAAATCCCAGGACCTGAAAGCCGGTCAGTGGGTGGTCGCAATCGGTTCGCCATTCGGCTTTGACCACACCGTGACCCAAGGCATCGTCAGTGCCGTCGGCCGCAGCCTGCCGAACGAAAATTACGTGCCATTCATCCAGACCGACGTGCCGATCAACCCGGGTAACTCCGGTGGCCCGCTTTTCAACCTGAACGGTGAAGTGGTCGGGATCAACTCGCAGATCTACACCCGTTCCGGTGGCTTCATGGGTGTGTCGTTCGCCATTCCGATCGACGTGGCGATGGACGTTTCCAATCAGCTGAAAAGCGGCGGCAAAGTCAGCCGTGGCTGGCTGGGCGTCGTCATCCAGGAAGTGAACAAGGATCTGGCCGAGTCGTTCGGTCTGGACAAACCGGCAGGTGCGCTGGTTGCACAGATTCAGGATGACGGCCCGGCTGCCAAGGGCGGCCTGCAAGTGGGTGACGTGATCCTGAGCATGAACGGTCAACCGATCGTCATGTCCGCTGACCTGCCACATCTGGTGGGCGCTTTGAAGGCCGGCGCCAAGGCCAACCTCGAAGTGATTCGTGACGGCAAGCGCAAGAATGTCGAGCTGACTGTCGGCGCCATTCCGGACGAAGACAAGGAACTGGATGCCCTGCCGAAATCCGGTGCCGAGACCAACAGCAATCGTCTGGGTGTTTCGGTCGCCGAGCTGAGCGCCGATCAGAAGAAAACCTACGACCTGAAGGGCGGTGTGGTGATCAAGGAAGTGCAGGACGGTCCTGCGGCCCTGATCGGTCTGCAACCGGGCGACATCATCACCCACCTGAACAATCAGGCCATTGGCTCTTCGAAGGAGTTCGCCGAGATCGCCAAGGCGCTGCCGAAGAACCGTTCGGTGTCGATGCGCGTTCTGCGTCAGGGTCGTGCCAGCTTCATCACCTTCAAACTGGCTGAATGATCCAGTTGTCTAAGAAGTAAAAGAAACCGCCTCGAAAGAGGCGGTTTTTTTGTGTCCGGAATTTGTCTCGGCGCGGGCTTAACCCATCATGTCCTTGACCATGCGCTCCTGCTCCATCAGCTCGCGCTGGCGTGCATCGATGCGCGAGGACAGCGGGAAGTTGCTGCCAGCCTTGCGCTTGGCAAAATCCAGTTGCTGGATCGCCTGACGGTAATCGCCGACCAGTGCGAAATACTCGGCACGGGCCTGATGCAGGCCAATGATGTTGCCGGACAGTCCGCGTGTTTCTGCAACCTGATACCAGACGTCCGGATCGTCCGGACGCGATTTCAACAAACCTTCCAGCGCCTTCTCCGCATCAGCGGTGCGGTTCTGTTTCAGCAACAGATCGACGCGTACCTGATTCAGCGGGTAATTGCCTGGATACTGACCGAGCATCCGGTCAACCCGGGACTGGGCATCGGCCAGCTTGTTGTTGGTGATGTCCAGATCGATCTGCGCCAGGTTGTAGATGATCTCGTTCGGCGATTTGGCCAGCAGTTGCTTGAGATTCTCCCGTGCTTCATTCAACTGACCGCCCTTGATCTGGGCGATCGCCAGTCCATAACGGGCCACATCGTTGTTCGGATTATCGTCCAGTTGAGCGCGGAAACGCTTGGCGCCAAGGCCCGGCGTTTCTTCGTAGGTCAACTGGACCCGCGCGCGGATCAGTTGATAGCGCTTGCTGTCTTCGATGCCGCCGGGTTTAGCCTGTTCGGCGCGGTTGCGGGTGTCGGCGATCCGCGATTCGGTGACCGGGTGAGTCAGCAGGAATTCCGGCGGCTTGGCGTCAAAACGATACTGGCGCATCAAACGCTCGAACATGGTCGGCATCGAGCGAGGATCGTAGCCGGCCTTTTCCAGGTTGAGGATGCCGATGCGGTCGGCTTCCTGCTCGTTCTGGCGCGAGAAGCGCCGTTGTTCCTGGATCGCCGCCGCCTGGGTGCCGGCAATCGCAGCAATCCCGGCATCGCCTGCGCCTGCCGCAGCGATCACGATACCGGCCAGCAGCGCCGCCATCATCGGCACCTGCATCCGCTGCGAAGCCTCGACGCCGCGGGCGAAGTGGCGTTGGGACAAGTGAGCCAGTTCGTGAGCCAGTACCGAGGCATATTCGCCTTCGGTCTGGGCGTTGAGGAACAGACCGCCGTTGACCCCGACAATCCCGCCCGGTGCCGCGAAGGCGTTGAGCTGCGGGCTGTTGATCAGGATGAATTCCAGGCGTCGGTCATTGACCTGGCTGGTTTCCACCAGCTTGTAGACGCTGGACTCGACGTAGTCCTTGAGCTGTGGATCGTTGAGCTGCGAAACCTGGCTACGCAGCAACGCCAGCCAGGCGCGACCCAATTGATATTCCTGTTGCGGCGAGACGATGGCAGAGCTGGCGTCACCGAGTGACGGCAGGTCGTCGGCGAAGCCCGGTGAGGCGAGCAGGCAAGCGAGCGTCAGCAGGGTAGGGCGCAGAAATGTCATGCACAAAGCCTTAGTCGACAAAGACCTTACTGTAGCCGGACACCGGGCTTGCGACCAGATATTCTAGGCAGCCTGACCACCTGATCCGGAGTGACGCATGACCGACGCTGTAGCCCATGACTGTGAACTGGACGCCAGTGGCCTGAATTGTCCGTTGCCGTTGCTCAAGGCCAAGATGGAGCTGAACAAGCTGCCCAGTGGCGCGGTACTCAAGGTGATTGCCACGGATGCCGGCTCGCAACGCGACTTTCGCACCTTTGCCAAATTGGCCGGTCATACGCTGCTGCGTGAAGAAGACGAGGCGGGTGTCTACCGTTACTGGCTGAAAAAAGCCTGAAACCGACCGCGTAAATGACCTAAGGAAAATTGATGTTCAAAGTGTTGCGCGACTGGATTCAGCGCTACTTCTCCGATGAGGAAGCGGTGGTGCTGGCGGTTTTGCTGTTTCTCGCCTTCACCGCGGTGCTGACGCTGGGCGGAATGCTCGCGCCGGTGCTGGCCGGGATGGTGCTGGCGTACCTGATGCAGGGGCTGGTGGTCACGCTCGAACGTTTGCGCGTGCCCGGTGGAGCGGCGGTCGGTCTGGTGTTTGCGCTGTTCATGGGCGTGCTGATGGTGTTCATCGTCGTGGTGCTGCCGTTGCTCTGGCATCAGTTGATCACCCTGTTCAACGAGCTGCCGGGCATGCTCGCCAAGTGGCAATCGCTGCTGTTGTTGCTGCCGGAGCGCTATCCGCATCTGGTCTCCGACGAGCAGGTGCTGCAAGCGATCGAAGCGGCGCGGGGCGAGATCGGCAAATTCGGCCAGTGGGCGCTGACGTTCTCGTTGTCGAGCCTGCCGCTGCTGGTGAACATCATGATCTACCTGGTGCTGGTGCCGATCCTGGTGTTCTTCTTCCTCAAGGATCGGGCAATGATCGGCGAGTGGGTGCGCGGCTATTTGCCGCGTGAGCGGGCGCTGATCACCCGGGTCGCCGAAGAAATGAACCGGCAGATCGCCAACTACATTCGCGGCAAGGTCATCGAGATCGTGATTTGTGGTGGCGTGACTTACATCGCATTCGTCGCACTGGGACTGAACTACGCGGCGCTGCTGGCCCTGTTGGTCGGCGTGTCGGTGGTGGTGCCGTATGTCGGGGCGGTGGTGGTGACCGTGCCGGTGCTGCTGATTGCGCTGTTCCAGTGGGGCTGGAGCGATCAGTTCATCTATTTGATGGCGGTCTACGGGATCATTCAGACCCTGGACGGCAACGTTCTGGTGCCGTTGCTGTTTTCCGAAGCGGTCAACCTGCACCCGGTGGCGATCATCTGCGCGGTGCTGTTGTTCGGCGGGTTGTGGGGATTCTGGGGAGTGTTCTTCGCGATTCCGCTGGCGACGCTGTTCAAGGCTGTGCTTGATGCATGGCCGCGCAAGGAGCCGGTGGTGGCGCCGCTGCTTTGAAAATGAAGCGGCGCCCGCAAGGGCGCCGACAGCATCAGGCCTTGTTCAGCGCCTGAGCAGCAGCCAGCACTGCATCCACATGTCCTGGCACCTTCACGCCGCGCCATTCCTGACGCAGTACACCGTCCTTGTCGATCAGGAAGGTGCTGCGATCAACGCCCAGGTATTCCTTGCCGTAAAGTTTTTTCAGCTTGATCACGTCGAACAGCTGGCAGACGGCTTCGTCCTTGTCGCTGATCAGCTCGAACGGAAACTCCTGCTTGCACTTGAAGTTCTCGTGGGACTTCAGGCTGTCGCGAGAGATGCCGAAGATTTCCGTGTTGGCAGCCTTGAACGCTGCGTACTGATCGCGAAAGCCCTGACCTTCGGTCGTGCAGCCCGGGGTGCTGTCCTTCGGATAGAAGTAGATCACCACTTGCTTGCCCTTGAGGGCGGACAGGCTAACAGTCTGCCCGCTGGTGGCAGGTGCTTCGAAATCCGTAACCGGTTGGTCGATGACAACGGCCATGAAAGCTTCCTTACATTGGGTTCTGTGGGCGCCAGGGTTCGATCAGTGCATCCAGGTTCATGGCGTCGGCGAAATCCAGGAACTGGTCGCGCAGCCAGCTGATCTGGGTGCCGGCGGGCAGGGTCACGGTGAACGTGGCGTTGAGCATGGTGCCGCCGGTCTGCGGTGCCTGATAGGTATCGCACGTCAGGTTTTCCAGCTCGACGTTGTGATCCATGAAGAACTGGCACAGCTCGTTGATGATGTCCGGGCGGTACGCCGAAGACACGTAAGCCACATACGGCAGGGCTTGCGGACGATTTTCCAGGGCGGCGCTGCGCACCACGTTGACGGTGAACGCATGACGCTTGGCCAGCACCGGCAGGCTGCCTTCAAGGCGAGCCAGGGCGTCCCAGCTGCCGGAGACTTCGAGCACCAGCGCGCTGCACTCGCCGTGGCGGGTCAGGCGCGAGGTGACGACCGCGCAGCGGTTTTCATGGCTGGCGCGGCACAGGACGTTGGTCAGCTCCATGGGATTGGCGCCGAGGGCACTGATGACAAGGAATTGTTCGCGAACTGTGGGGGTGGACATGCAGCATTCCTAAAGCGATGAGCGGTCGGTAGGGAGAGGGCGTTGATTGCCGGGGCAATGACTGTCCGGAAGGCCCGATTCGTGTGGCGCTACGGCTCCATGAACAAGGAAGCGTACGGCAACGACACTGGAACGGGGCCCGGGAGGCCGAAACGGGAGACTGGAACCCGGCGTACAAGCTGATCAGTACCGATCAAAGTCTGAAGGGTAGCGAAAAGCGGCGCCAAGGGGAATGGCGGCACAGTACTTCGCTTGTGCAAGCATCTTGGCGCCAGTACCATTACCGCTCTCTTTTTCCGGCAGGAGCGGTTTCATGATTGCGGGCAGTATGGTGGCACTGGTCACACCCATGGATGCACAAGGGCGTCTTGACTGGGACAGCCTCAGCAAACTCGTGGACTTCCATCTCAAGAACGGCACCCATGCCATTGTCGCGGTCGGCACCACCGGCGAGTCGGCAACCCTTGATGTAGAAGAACACATCGCCGTCATCAAAGCCGTGGTCAAACAGGTTGCCGGTCGCATTCCGGTGATCGCCGGTACCGGCGCCAACTCGACCCGCGAAGCTGTCGAGCTGACCCGCAACGCCAAGGAAGCCGGCGCCGATGCCTGCCTGCTGGTAGTTCCGTACTACAACAAGCCGACCCAGGAAGGCCTGTACCAGCACTTCAAGCACATTGCCGAAGCGGTCGACATCCCACAGATTCTCTACAACGTTCCTGGTCGCACTTCCTGCGACATGCAGGCCGAGACCGTGATCCGCCTGTCCACCGTGCCGAACATCATCGGCATCAAGGAAGCGACCGGCGACCTGAAACGCGCCAAGGCGATCATCGACGGCGTGAGCAAGGACTTCATCGTGCTGTCCGGCGATGATCCGACCGCCGTCGAGCTGATCCTGCTGGGCGGCAAGGGCAACATCTCTGTTACCGCCAACGTCGCGCCACGCGAAATGGCCGACCTGTGCGAGGCCGCGCTGAAGGGCGATGCCGAGACCGCACGGGCCATCAACGAAAAACTGATGCCGCTGCACAAGGACCTGTTCATCGAAGCCAACCCGATTCCGGTGAAGTGGGCTTTGGTCGAAATGGGCCTGATGCACCAAGGCATCCGCCTGCCGCTGACCTGGCTGAGCGCTCCTTGTCATGAAACGCTGCGCTCGGCCCTGCGCCAGTGCAACGTCCTGGTTTAATTGAGGAAGTACAACGCATGAAGCGAATGGCCGGACTTTCCGCACTTGCCTTGATTATCTCCAGCACCAGTGGCTGCGGATGGATCTGGGGCCCGGAAGGTTATTTCCGTGACCGTGGTAGCGATTACCTGGAAGCGCAACAGACTGCACCGATGCAACTGCCACCGGACGTCAGCACCTCCAAGCGCCTGGATCCGCTGCTGCCGATCCCGCGCAACGTGGCCGACGACACCGCCAAGGGTGAATACATCGTTCCGCGTCCTCAACCGCTGTCGGCCGTTGCCGACGCCAGCGACTACTCGCTGCAGAAGAGCGGTGATTCGCGTTGGGTCATGGCCCAGCACCCACCGGCCGAAGTCTGGCCAGTGGCGGTGCAGTACTTCCAGGACAACGGTTTCCGTCTGGATGAACAGCGCCCGCAAACCGGCGAATTCACCACCACCTGGCAGCATTCCGACGAACTGTCCGCCGCCATGGCCAAGCGCCTGAGCGCCGCCGGCGTCAGCACCGACAGCGAAACCCGCGTGCGGGTACGCATCGAGCCGGGCGTGCAGCGCAACACCAGTGAAGTCTATGTGGTCAGCGCCGAGCGTCCTGCCGGCAGCACCGCCGACGTGGCCTTCACCAACCGTTCGGTCAACACCGGCCTCGACGCTGCGCTGGTCGACGACATGCTCGCGAGCATGAGCCGTACGTCCGAGAAGGGTGGTTCGGTGTCGATGCTGGCTTCGCGTGATTTCGATACCCCGAGCCGTGTCAGCCTGAGCGAAGACGGCAGCGGCAACCCGGTACTGAACGTCGGTACGGACCTGGATCGTGCCTGGTCGAGCGTCGGTCGTGCGCTGGAGCAGGGCGAATGGCGCGTTGAAGACATCAACCGCAGCCTGGGTCTCTACTACATCAACTTGTCCGAAAAGGCCGAGAAGAAAGACGAGAAGCCTGGTTTCTTCAGCACCCTGTTCGGCAGCGCGCCGACCAAGGAAGAAGTTGAAGCCCGTGCCGAGCGTTATCAGGTTCGCCTGAGCAAGGTCGGCGAGAACGTTCAGGTGACCGTCGAGAAAAACATCAACACCGTTGCGCCGGCCGATGTGGCCCGCAAAGTGTTGAGCGTGATTCAGGACAATCTGGGCTGATCCAATGCGTTTTGCCGTTCTCGGCAGCGGTAGCCAAGGGAACGGCACGCTGATCGCCAGTGCTGATACGTATGTGCTGGTGGATTGTGGTTTTTCCCTGCGGGAAACCGAAAAACGCCTGTTGCGACTGGGTGTGAACCCGGCGCAACTGAGCGCGATACTCGTAACCCACGAACATGCCGACCACGTGCATGGCGTGGGTTTGCTGTCTCGGCGCTACAATCTGCCTGTCTACCTCAGTCGCGGCACACTGCGCGGGATGCGCAAACCGATTGAACCTGCCGGTTTCGTGACCGGTGGCGAGCAACTGCAGATCGGTGCTCTGAACATCGGGGTCATTGCCGTGGCCCATGATGCGCAGGAACCGACTCAGTACGTATTCAGTGACGGCGAGCGGCGCTTCGGCCTGCTGACTGACCTGGGCTCTTACTGCGAGCGGGTGCTGGACGGCTATCGGGACCTCGATGCGTTGATGATCGAGTCCAACCATTGTCGCGACATGCTGGCCCGTGGTCATTACCCGTACTTTCTCAAGCAGCGGGTGGGCGGCGAGCTGGGACATTTGAATAACCATCAGGCGGCATTCCTGGTGGCCGAGTTGGGCTGGCAAGGCCTGCAACACCTGGTCCTGGCCCATCTGAGCAGCAAGAACAACCTGCCGCAGCTGGCCCGGCAATGTTTTGTCGACACCCTCGGGTGCGACCCGGACTGGCTGCAACTGGCCGATCAAGATTCAGGGCTCGACTGGCGCCACATCGCCTAGCCCATCTACTTAGCAAGCGGAGCCCATCATGGAAAAACGTGAAGAACTCTACCGCGGCAAAGCCAAATCGGTTTACAAGACCGACGACGCTGACCGCTTGATCCTGCTGTTTCGCAACGACACTTCGGCGTTCGACGGCAAGCGCATCGAGCAGCTCGACCGCAAAGGCATGGTGAACAACAAGTTCAACGCCTTCATCATGCAGAAACTCGAAGCGGCCGGCATTCCGACCCAATTCGACAAGCTGCTGGCCGACAACGAAGTGCTGGTGAAAAAACTCGACATGATCCCGGTCGAGTGCGTCGTGCGTAACTACGCCGCCGGCAGCCTGGTCAAGCGTCTGGGCGTCGAGGAGGGCATGAAGCTCAACCCGTACACCTTCGAACTGTTCCTGAAGGACGACGCCAAGGGCGACCCGTTCATCAACGAATCCCACGTCGTGGCGTTCGGCTGGGGCACTGCCGAGCAACTGGCGCGCATGAAAGAACTGTCGCTCAAGGTCAACGAAGTCCTGAGCAAACTGTTCGACGACGCAGGCCTCTTGCTGGTGGACTTCAAGCTTGAATTTGGCGTGTTCAGCGACGGCTCCATCGTGCTGGGCGACGAGTTCAGCCCGGACGGCTGCCGTCTGTGGGACAAGGACACCAAGAAGAAGATGGACAAGGACCGCTTCCGCCAGGGCCTCGGTGACGTCATCGAAGCCTACGAAGAAGTCGCCAACCGTCTGGGCGTACCGCTTTAATCGACGCAAGCATCTGATAGCACGGAGAAATTTTCGAAAGAGGGTTTGCTTTCGATAAAAGTGTTGTTATGATGCGCGCCGTTGGAGAGATGCCAGAGTGGCCGAATGGGACGGATTCGAAATCCGTTGTACCTTCACCGGTACCTAGGGTTCGAATCCCTATCTCTCCGCCATACATAGATAAAGCCCCGTAGATGAAAATCTACGGGGCTTTTTCGTTTCCGATCCAACGCAATTCGCTACCCCAACTACTTCTGCCTCAAATCCACCACTTCCCAACTATCATCCGGATCAAACCGCGTCATCGCCTTCGCCACCTTCTCCCCATCCGGCCCGAGGTCCTTCTGAAACACCTGGCCCTCATGGCTGATCATGAAGCTCATCACCCCGGTGTCGTCATACTTCGCTGGCCAGGCGATCAAGGCGAACCCGCGACTCATCTTGTCTCCAATCAGATAGCTGTAAGCGCCGCCCGGGGCTGACGGGCCTTGGGCGTCGAGGATGCGGAAGTGGTAGCCGTGCCAGTCTTCGTCGTTGATGGCCTGGCCGAAGGCGGGGCCGAGGGGGCTAATCTGGTTGGTGTCGTCTTCTGGCCAGTAGAGGCCGTCGTGTTTGCCGGGGGAGCTGAAGATTTTCTGTGCGTATTCGAGGGCACCGTCGCCGTCGCGGTCTTCCGAGGCGTAGTCCATTTGGGCGTCGTGGTAGGCCAGCGCCGATTGCACTGCCGCCAGTTCGTTGCGGCCGATGCGACGGGCGCGGATTTCGACCTGGGCGGCTTTCATGTCGAAGCGCCAGCCGGTTTTGTCTTTGATCAGCGGGATGGGCAGCGTCCAGTGATCGGGCCCGACGGAGAGCACGGCCTTGCTGTCGCCGGTCTTTTCCAGGGTGTGCTGTTCGCGGTATTGCTGCAGGAAGGCATCGACATCGCTGCGCTGCACGCCTTCACGGGGAATGAAGCTGTGCCATTCCTCGCCCAGCAGTTGGGTCAGGCGTTTTTGGTCGGCGTGTTGCGTACCGAGGGCTTCGACGAAGGCGTCAGCGGCTTTTTCCGGGGTTGGAAATACCTGCTGGGCCGCGGCGAAGCTCGACAATGCGAGGCCGGCCGTGAGGGCTAGACAGCCTTTGACGAGAGAATGAATGTTCATCGACGGCCACCTCCTCTCTGACGCATGCCCCCGCCGGATGGCCTGCTGATCTGCTGTCCGGCGGCGCGTGAGGTGTTGGGACGTTGCGCGGAAATCTGGCTGGCCCGGCCGCGATCAGCCTGGACGCGGGTCTGTGACGGAGAGCGCGCGCCGGCGAAGGCGTTGTTGCGCGCGCTGCCCGCTGCGGGTCGGGCTTGGGACGCACGGTTGTCACGTTGATTGACGCCGGGCTGGCGCGCCTCCCGCGTGTTGCTTTGAGCACGGTCGGCGGCTCTGGGTCTGTCCGCACCACCTTGCATGCGATTGCCGGCATTGGCGGATTGCGCTTCGCGGACTTGATTGCGGGCTTCCCGATTGCTGGTGGCGGGGCGTTCGAAACCGGCCCTGTCCATCGAACTGCGCGCCCGTTCCCGAGCCTGTGCCCGCTGCGCGTTGTCCCCGCGATAAGCGTCACGCTGAGCCGCGCCGTCCAGCTGCCGGCCATACTGCGCGCGGCTGCGGTTGTCACGATAGGGCACGCCATCGCGATGCACGGTGTTGTGCTGCCACTTGTTCTGGTTGTTGGTGATCCGGTTGTTGGCGTTGATGTTGTTGTAACGGTTCACATCGATGTCGATGTCGTTATGGCCCCAATCGCAGTTACCCCACAACGACGCAACGACCGCCACGCCCGTACCGAAGGCCAGCCCGGCCACCAGTGCCTGACCCGGGTAGTAAGCGGGCGGCGGCGGGTAATACACCGGCGGCGAGGCCGGATAAGGCCAGGTGCCGTAAGTGGTGGTCGGGTTATAGCTCGGGACGTAGACCACCTGCGGATCGGCGGGCTGAATGATGATGGTCGTGTTGTCGGCAGACTTGGTTGTCCCGGCAGAGATGGGTGGGGTTACGTTCTGCACTGTCACATTCTGATATTGATTGCTCTGCAGATTGCCTGCCGCCTGGGCCTGACGCCGCAAGCGCTGAACGCCGGCCATGAGTTCGTCAGGCTGGGCCAGAAAGGCGTCCCCCAGACGTTGCACCCAGACCGGATCCTGCCCCAGTGTCGCCAAGACCTGCGGAAACGCCACCAACGCCTGCACGCTCGGATCCCACGTCTGGCTGGCCACTTGCTTGACCGCGTCATCGCCCTTGGCGTCCGGATGAGCCTTGGACCAGGTCGCGGCTTCGGCGACTTCTCCCGGATACGTGGCGGCCATCAGCACTTGAGCAAGCAGGGGATCGGGATACAGCGCAATCGACGCGAGCATCTGGTCGAGCTGCTCCGTGGTAAACACGGCATCTTTGGCCGGCGCGGTGGCAGCTGCCGGGGCCGCAGGCGCATCGGCAGCCTGCAACCAGAGCGGTGCAGCGCTCAAGGCGAGCAGGAGCGACGCGGCACGCAAGAGCGAACTGTGCATGACCTCTTCCCCACATCCAGATGGCAGGTTTGCAACACGCGAGGCATCAACGGCCGACATCGGACGCTACGCCGTGATGGAGAATGGTTGGCGATTGGCGTTCCGTCAAAAACTGCACAGGTTTTTTCGCAATAAGCACGTTGCCTGAGCGTTACCGCCCGTTTGCTTGCGCTTTGCGATAAATGACTAAACTTTCCGGTTCCAGGTCATGCAGTGCCAACGAGCCTGGCTGTCGTTCCAACCCGAGAGGTCTGGTCATGGCAAAGGGAAAGAAGAAAGACTCGCCCCGAGAAAAACCTGACGAACATACAAAACTGTCAAACAAGGACTACCTTGCCGAGTTGCGCCGCCTGCATATCGAACTGGTGAAAATGCAGGAATGGGTGAAGGCCGAAGGCATCAAGATCTGCATCATCTTTGAAGGCCGTGACGGTGCGGGCAAGGGCGGCACCATCAAGGCGCTGACCGAGCGGGTCAGCCCGCGGGTGTTTCGCGTCATCGCGTTACCGGCGCCGACTGACCGTGAAAAGAGTCAGATGTACATGCAGCGCTACTTGCCACATTTGCCGGCGGCCGGCGAAGTGGTGATCTTCGATCGCAGTTGGTACAACCGCGCCGGCGTCGAGCGGGTGATGGGTTTTTGCACGGACAAGGAGGTCGACAAGTTCCTCAAAGCCGTGCCGCTGGTGGAGCGCGCAGTTGTCGGTTCCGGCGTGATCCTGCTCAAGTACTGGTTGAATGTCAGTCAGGAAGAACAGACCCGACGCCTGGAGGCGCGCATTGTCGACGGACGCAAGATCTGGAAACTGTCGCCGATGGACCTCAAGTCCTACAGCCGCTGGTATGACTACTCCCGGGCACGGGACGACATGATCGAAGCGACCGACACCGATTACGCACCGTGGCTGGTGGCCAACTCGAACGACAAGCGTCGGGCGCGGCTCAATATCATCTCCGACCTGCTCAGTCGCATCCCTTACAAAGAGGTGCCGCGAGAGAAGGTGACATTGCCCAAGCGGCAGAAACCGGGGGGGTACAAAGAATCGGATTATCCGTTCCGGAACATTCCCGAAAGGTTCTGAAGCAACTTCAGAAGTCGCCGGAGCTGCCAACACAGGCAGCCCGGCGTCTTGGGTGGTCCTCAGATCTCCTTGACCGGGGTCTCTCCCTGCACACCCTTGATCAACTCGATCACATGCAGACAATCCGCCTTGTTCACATACGATTCGCCACTGGCGACCGTCTCGTGGTTGCCCGCGCGTAGCCGCCAGCGCCATTGGCCCTTGCCGGTGCTCGGGGTGCCTTTGGATTGCCTGTAAATCTCGAAATACATTCAGTTCGCTCCATGCGATTTATGTGCGACAACCTGTGTGACGCCTCGACGCAAGCCTAGCGGAGCGCGGATTTTTGGCTATCGGGGATTTGTTTCCAATCGTTCGTGAATGTTTCTGGAAGGCGCGGGCCAGAGCGCAGGGATCGTCCTCCGGATTGGCCGGAACGCCCTCGTTTCACCCTTGCATGACATTCCGGGCTGCTGCTTAATACGGGGCGGCTCATGGCGTCGAACAGCGTTCGGCGACCGACAATCACTATAAGAAAGAGCAGTCCATTGACCCATCCGCATGGAACGCAACACGCGGGCCCGGTGACGTTGTCGCTGGTAGTGCCCGTATTCAATGAAGAGGACAGCCTCGACGGTTTTCTCCTGCGCATTCGTCAGGTTTTCGAGCAAGAGGCGCTGGTCGAGCTGGAACTGGTGTTCGTCAATGACGGCAGTTCCGATACGACGCTGGAGCGCTTGCTGCATTGCCAGCAGAGCGATTCGCGCATCCGCATCGTCGATCTGAGCCGCAATTTCGGCAAGGAGGCGGCGCTGTCCGCCGGTTTGCAGACGGCCACCGGGCAAGTCGTGGTGCCGATCGATGTCGATCTGCAGGACCCGCCCGAGGTCATCCTGCAAATGATCGAGCGCTGGCGCGAAGGTTTTGAAGTGGTGCTCGGCCACCGAATCAGCCGGCGCAACGACTCTTGGGCCAAGCAGACCTCTGCCAGTTGGTTCTATCGCCTGCACAACAAAATTGCCGAACAGGCATTACCGGAAAACGTCGGTGATTTCCGGCTGATGGATCGCTGTGTGGTCGACGCGCTGCTGACGCTGCCCGAATCCCGGCGCTTCATGAAAGGCCTGTTCGCCTGGGTCGGTTTTCGCACCACCCAGGTCGAGTACGAACGCCCGGAACGGGCAGCGGGGCAGAGCAAGTTCAATGGCTGGCGGCTGTGGAATTTCGCCCTCGAAGGCATCACCAGTTTCAGCACCGAACCGTTGCGGATCTGGACGTATCTGGGAGCGCTGGTGTCTCTGGTGTCGTTCGCTTTTGCGATGTTCATTGTGGTGCGCACGCTGATCCATGGCGTTGACATGCCCGGCTACGCCTCGCTGATGGTTGCCGTGACGTTTCTCGGTGGCTTGCAGTTGATCGGCATCGGCGTGCTCGGCGAGTATCTGGGCCGCACTTATATCGAAGCGAAGCGCCGGCCGGTTTTCCTGGTGCGCCGCATCTACGAATCCAAGGACTGAAGCATGGACCTCAAGGAAACCGACATCCTCGGCGACAGCATCGGCGAGCATTGGTACTACTGCTCCAAAGCGGCAGCGACCCGGCGATTGCTGGGTGAGGCGCCGATCAAGCGAATTCTCGACGTCGGTGCCGGTTCAGGATTCTTCTCCCATCATTTGTTGACCCACACGGCGGCGCGTGAAGCGTGGTGCGTGGACATCAGCTACCCGGCCGACTCGAGCGCCACCACCGCCGGCAAACCGGTGCATTACCGTCGCTCGATCGACAACGTCGACGCTGATCTGGTGTTGCTGATGGATGTGCTGGAGCACGTCGATGACGACCTCGGCCTGCTCAAGTCCTACGTCGACAAGGTGCCGTCCGGCAGTCGCTTCCTGATGACCGTGCCGGCATTTCAGTTCATGTGGAGCGGGCACGATGATTTCCTCGAACACAAACGTCGCTACACCCTGGGGCAATTCGAGGCTCTGGCGGGTAACGCCGGATTGACGGTGGAGCGGGGCGCCTATTACTTCGCAGCGGTGTTCCCGCTTGCGCTGGCGTCGCGCCTGATACCCGGCGGCGCTAGGGGTTCGGCACCGCGTTCGCAGCTGAAAAAGCATCATCCGCTGGTCAATGCGCTGCTGAAAACCCTGTGCAATCTTGAACTGCCGTTGATGGGCATCAACCGCCTGGCCGGTCTGAGTGTGTTCGTGCTGGCGCGCAAGCCGTGACGGTCGCCGAAAAATCCCCGTTGATTCAGCGCGGTCTGCGATTCGCGGTGACCGGTCTGTTCGTCACCGCATTGCATGCGCTGGTGGCGGTGCTGTTCATCAATTTCGTCAGTCCCCAGCCGCCTCTGGCCAACGGCGTGGCCTTTGCCGTGGCGACGGTTGTGTCCTACGTGATCAACACCACCTGGAGTTTTTCAGCCCGACTGCACGGTAAAACCCTGCTGCGTTTCATGCTGGTTTCGGCGGGGGGCTTTTTGTTGGCGATGTTCGTGGCCTGGGCGGCACAGATGGCCGGGCTGCACTATCTGGCGGGTATCGTTGCCGTGGCGCTGACGATTCCGGCATTCACCTTTGTACTGCACAATTTCTGGACGTATCGATGAAGGATTCCGCAAAGCGCCTGGTTGTCACTCTCTTGCCGTTGATGATCGGCGTTCTGGCTTTCTTCATCGTGGTTGGCCCGCGTGCGCTCAATCCGCAGAATATTGCATGGCTGGGCCAGGGCGATCCTGCAACGCACTATCTGGGGTGGGTATTCTTCCGGCAATCGCCCTGGACCTTCCCGCTGGGCCTGAACCCGACTTACGGGCTTGAGCTGGGCAATGGCCTGATCTTTTCCGACTCCAATCCGCTGCTGGCCCTGCTGTTCAAGCCTTTTACCGGATTGCTGCCCGAGACGTTCCAGTATTTCGGGTTGTGGTTTCTCGGCTGCTTCATGCTGCAGTCGTGGTTCGCCTGGAAACTGCTGGGGCTGATCACGCCACACGTGACCTTGCGGGCCTTGGGCGCTGCGCTGTTTCTGTTTGCGCCACCGATGATCATGCGCATACCGGTGCATCTGTCACTGGCCGGGCACTTCGTGATTCTGGCCGCGCTTTATCTGGCGCTGCGCCCGGGCGATGAGCGACGGCGTCTGGCCTGGGGAGCCTTGCTGGGATGTACAGCGCTGATTCACGCCTATCTGCTGGCGATGGTTGCGCTCATCTGGCTGGCGGATCTTGCTGCCCGATGCTTCAAAAGAAAACTGACAGTGCGCAAAGCGACGGTCGAACTGGTTGTACTGTTTGCGCTGGTCAGCCTCTGCTGCTGGCAGGCCGGGTATTTTTCAGTGAGTGGCGCCGATGCGGCGTCCGATGGTTTTGGTTTGTACCGGGCCAATATCCTGACTCTGTTCAGTGCCAATGCATGGTCTTACACCCTCAAAGACATACCGAACGGATTGGGTGATTCGGAAGGCTTCGGGTATCTCGGGCTGGGGCTTTTGCTGTTGGCCATCTGTGGCTTTGTCGGTGGGTTGCAGGGACAGACCGGCGTGGGCGCGAGATTGCGCCGCTATCATTTTCTACTGCTGGCCATGGCCGGGCTGACAGTCTTTGCGGTGTCCAACAATATCGCACTCGGACCGTTGAATTTCTCTTATCCGCTACCGGAAAAAGTCCTCGCGATCGCCAATATTTTCCGGGCGTCCGGGCGCATGTTCTGGCCGGTTTACTACGCAATCATCCTGCTCATCATTTTTCTGGTGATTCGTGCCAATCAGACTCGGGCGGCCGTTTGTCTGCTGGCATTGGCCCTGGTGATCCAGGTCTCGGACACGCGCAGTGGCTGGTCGGTGGTACGCAAGCGTTTAATGGTCGAGCCATCCGCTCAATGGGCCAGCCCTTTTGTCGATCCGTTCTGGAAAAGCGCCGCTGCCCATTATCCGAAGATTCGATGGATCCTGCCGCAGAACTATTCACCGCAGTGGCTCGACATCGCCGCTTTTGCCGCGAACCATGGCTTGTCGACGGATGCGGTCTACCTCGGACGCATGAGCAGCGAGCAACGCGTTCGCGCCGATCAGCACACGTCCGAGATGTTCGCTTCCGGTCAGTACGACGCCGACTCGTTGTACCTGCTCAGTGACCGTGCGCTGCTGCAAGCCGTTCAGACTGCCGACACCCGCACCGATCTCTTGACCGAGATCGACGGCTTCACCTTGCTGGCGCCGGGATGGAAGCAGTGCCGCGAATGTCTGCAGTTACCTGCTGAAAAAGCACCGCAGCAATTGATTACCGAGCTCGCGGCCGGTCAGACGACACCGTTTGGCTTCGGTGCTGCGGGCAACGTGTTTCTGGCACAGGGCTGGTCGGTGCCAGAACCGTGGGGCGTATGGTCCAGTGGTCCGAACGCGGAGCTCGTGATGCGCATCCCGGATTCGGCCCGGAGGCTGCGCCTTGAAACCACCGCGTTCCTTGCGCCCTCCCATGTCCGGCAGGGGGTGGTGGTCAGGCTCAATGGCCTCGAGGCTTTGACGGCTTCACTGGACAAGGCTGATGGCAACACGCTCGAAGTCAGCCTGACCCCGGCGATCCGCCAGCGGATCAAGGCTGACGGTCTGCTCCGGTTGCAGTTGCAGTTCGCCGACGCGATCAGTCCCCAGCAGTTGGGAATGGGACAGGACCCCCGAAAACTGGCCATGGGCTTGAAGACACTGACCGTCAACTGATCCATGGGCGCATAGACGATAACGCCGGGGCTTTCTACACTGCCCGCAATCTGGGGATCGGGGGGCAATGGATGAACCGCAATGAACTTCGCAAGGCCGACATCAACCTGATGGTGGTGTTCGAGACCTTGATGCTCGAACGCAACGTGACCCGGGCTGCCGAGAAGCTGTTTCTCGGCCAGCCGACCATCAGTTCGGCGCTCAACCGTCTGCGTACCATGCTTAACGATCCGTTGTTCATCCGCGTCGGCCATCGCATGGAGCCGACCGCCCGCGCCGAAGATATCTACCGTCATCTAAAGCCCGCGCTCGACTCGCTGTCGGTGGCGCTGAGCCTGACCCGGGATTTCGACCCCGCCGTCAGCACCATGACCTTTCGCATCGGTCTGTCGGATGACGTCGAATTCGGTCTGCTGCCACCGTTGTTGCGTGCCTTGCGCCAGGAAGCACCGAGCGTGGTGTTCGTAGTGCAGCACGTCGATTACTGGCGGATTCCCGATCTGCTGGCGGCGGGCGACATCACTGTCGGCATCAGCCAGACCCGCGGCCTGCCGGCCAACGCCAAACGCAAACTGCTGCGGCATATTCAGCCGAGCATCCTGCGTGCCGACAAGTCCGACACGCCGCTGACCCTCGACGAATATTGCGCACGACCCCACGTGCTGGTTTCCCACACCGCCAATGTCAGTGGCTACGCCGATGAGTGGCTGGCTGACATCGGTCGTACCCGTCAGGTGGTGTTGTCGGTGCCGCAGTACAGTTCGTTGCCGGCGCTGCTGGCCGGCACCGATCTGATCGCCAGCCTGCCGGACTACACCGCCGACGCCATGGCCGCTTCCGGATTTCTGTTCAAGGAGCCGTTTCCGTTCAAGACCCCGACCCTCGACCTGTCGATGGTCTGGCTCAGCCACGTTGACAGCGACCCGGCCGAGCGCTGGCTGCGTTCGCGGCTGGAGCAGTTCATGAGCGAGCGCCCGGTGATGTCGTCGTTGGCGTGAGTCAGGCGTTGCTGTGTTATATGTACGACCTTTCCGCCGAACCACTGGAGCATCGAGATGCCACACCTGCACCTGGAATACACCGCCAACCTGCCGCAACTGAACGCCGATGTGGCGTTGATCCGGCTCAACAACACACTGGTGGGTTCCGGTCAGTTCGGGGCGGAGTTCGATATCAAGAGCCGTGCGCTCAAGGTTGAAACCTTCAAGGTCGGCACCGCCATGAACGAGCGCGCCTTTGTCGCGGTGAGGCTGGCGTTGCTCAGCGGTCGTTCTCCGGAGATCAAGAAGCAGCTGTCGCAGAGCCTGTTGGCGGTGCTTCAGGATCTGTGCGAATGGCCGGCCGGTGTCGAGGTGCAGTTGAGTGTGGAACTGCTCGACATCGACCGCGAGTCCTACAACAAGACCGCCATCGGCGTGTAAGACTCAGGCCGCTTCCAGCTCCGCGCAGGTCTTGATGACCTGCTCGCGCAGCCAGAGGTTGGCGCTGTCCTGGTCGACGTTGTGGCTCCATTGCATGTCGAGGGTGAACCCCGGCAAGCCGTTCGGCGCCTCGCAGTGGTTGAACACTGCGTCGTTGGTCAGCAAACGCTGAATGCGCCGGGGCAGGGTGAGAATGAAATCGGTGCCGGTGATCATCTTCAACGCCGCGCTGTAGCTGTTGGAACGGGCGACGATCTGGCGTTTCTGCGCCTGCCGCGCCAGCCAGCCATCGACCATGTTGGTGGTCGACGTCCACGGCGTCGGAAACACATGCCGGCGTTCGGTGAAGGCTTGCAGGCTCAGGCGCGGCTCCAGCGGCGTGGCGCGTTTGTCGAAGACGCAGACCAGGTCATCTTCCAGCAGCATGCGTGATTTCAGGTCGGCGTGGCTGCGATGGAAGTGCGGGCCGAAACAGATCACCAGATCGAGGCTGCCATCACGCAACTCTTCGACCGGCACGTCGGTTTCGAACTTGTGCATGTTGACCATCACCGGCAAGTCATCGAAGTCAAAGCGCTTCAACATCCGCGGCAGGATCAGTTGCTCGAAGTATTCCGGGGCGCAGATGTTGAAGGTCACCGGTTGCGCCATCGGATCGAAAGTCGGGGCGCCGGCGTGGCAGAGGTTGATGCTTTCGAGGATTTTCTGCACATGGCCGTACATGCTGCTGGCCTTGTAGGTCGGGCGCATGCCCGTGCGGGTGTTGACGAACAAATCGTCTTCGAAGCTGGTGCGCAGTTTTTTCAGGCAGTAACTGACGGTGGACTGGCTGACAAACAGCGCCTCCGACACGTCGGTGACGCTGCTTTGCTCATACACGGCGACAAACACCATGAGATCCTGCATGTCGAGCTTTCTAAGCAAGTTACTGTTCAGCATCCGTTCTGTCTCGCTGTGCTCCTTGCGCCGAATCCGCGCAAACGTGTGCGCATGATCGTAACGGAACGATGGTGCCAGGAGAAAGCCCTGTAGGACTTTTCACGGTCAGTTGTGGGACAGAAAGTTTTAGTAACACGACGTACACAATCAAACCCGGAAAAGCTGGCCAGAAGCCTTTATCCAGACGGGTCGAGCAGTGGCGCGAGCGTTTTCCCTCTTCAGACCTTGGAACCGGGGTGGTCGATACGGCGACCTCGTCGCCCGCGACTGAACCACAGCTGAACCATTCTCAAATACACCGAAAGTTTCATGGTTATTTCATGGGCCAACTAATCGTTGGCTTCTTTTTCACAAAAAATTGATGGTTGCCTGCTTAAAGTTTGTGTTGTCTGAGTCAATGAAATTTTCACAATTGACGACGGCACTTCTTTCAAGGAAATAGCCCCTCGCCATGTTCAAGTTAAAAGCCGTGCGCCCGGAATGGGTGACGTTGTTTGCCAGCGCCTTTCTTTTGACCGGATTCAATTTCGTTCTCTGGCAACACCTGTTCGATATCACCGCTGCGGACGGCAAGGGTATTGCCATGCGCATTGCGTTCGGGGTGATGATCTTCGCGGCGTATAACATCGTGCTGACGTTGCTGGCGTTTCGACCCGTGTTGAAACCCGTGTTGACGTTATTGTTTATGGTCAGCGCCGGCGTGGCTTATTTCATGAGCCAATACGGTGTAATGATCGATGCCGGCATGTTTCGCAACTTTGCCGAAACCAATGCCACTGAAGTGCGCGATCTGCTGTCTTTGAAGTTGCTCGCTTATATCGTTTTTCTGGGTGTCTTGCCGTCCTGGTTGTTGTGGAAAGTTCCAGTCAACTATCGTAGCTGGCATCGCGAGTTATTAAGCAAAGTTGTTGTGGGTGTCGCGTCGGTCGCGGTCATTGGCGGCGTTGCGCTGGCCAATTATCAAGGGTTGTCGTCGCTGTTTCGCAATCACCACGAAATTCGCCTGATGCTGGTGCCGAGCAACTACATCGGCGCCTCGGCCGGTTATCTGCGTGAGCAGGTGGCTTCGGCGCAGCAACCGTTTGTCACGATCGGCGAAGACGCCCAGCGTAATGCCGCCGTGCAGACTCATCCGCGCAAATCCCTGACGGTGCTGGTGGTCGGGGAAAGTGCCCGGGCGGAAAACTTCGGCATCCTCGGTTATGACCGCGACACCACACCGAAACTGGACAAGGAAGCCGGCCTGATCGCCTTCACCGACGTGCATTCCTGCGGCACGGAAACCGCCGTATCGGTGCCATGCATGTTCTCCAACATGGGCCGCAAGGACTACGACGCCAGCAAGGCGAAGAATGAGGAAGGGCTGCTGGACGTGCTCAAGCGTGCCGGGATCGACGTGATCTGGCGCGACAACCAGTCCGGCTGCAAGGGCACCTGCGATCGCGTTACCTTGCAGGATGTCAGCAATCTGAAAGACCCGGCACTGTGCGCCAACAGCGAATGCCGCGACGAAATCCTGTTGCAGGGCCTGCAAAGCTTTATCGATCACCTGGACAAGGACACTGTGCTGGTCCTGCACCAGATGGGCAGCCACGGCCCGGAATACTTCAAACGCTATCCGAAGGAATACGAGCGCTTCACCCCGGTGTGTGAAAGCAACGCGCTGAACAATTGCAGCCGCGAAAGCATCGTCAACGGCTACGACAATACGCTGGTGTACACCGACCATGTGCTGTCGAGCCTGATCGATGTGCTGCGCAGCAATCAGGACAAGGTCGATACCGCCATGCTGTACCTGTCCGATCACGGCGAATCCCTGGGCGAGTACAACCTGTTCCTCCACGGCACGCCGTACATGCTGGCGCCGGAGCAGCAGAAACACGTGGCGATGCTGGCGTGGTTCTCCGACAGCTATCAGAAGTCCTACTCGGTCGACACCCATTGCCTGCAAATGAGCCGCGACAAGCCGCTGAGCCAGGACAACCTGTTCCACTCGATGCTTGGTCTGCTGGAAGTGCAGAGCAAGGTCTACCAGCCGGATCTGGACATGTTTGCCGGCTGCCGGGGCGCGGTGATCGACGGGGTGTTGGCCAAGGACTGAGCCGGCAGACTCACTCTGTAAGACTATTCTTTCCTTCAGGCAGGAGATTTCATCAAGCTCTTGCCCTGTAGAGGCGCGGAAAGCGCCGGTGGCGATATATACTGCGCGCCATTCTTGAAGGGAGAGCCGTGTGGCCATCGATATTCACTGGATTCGCGACAACGATAGCCTCGCGCAGTTTTGCGCCGAGTGGCAGCAGCTGCCGTTCGTTGCCCTCGACACCGAATTCATGCGGGTCGACACCTTCTACCCGATTGCCGGCCTGTTGCAGGTTGGCGACGGCAAACGCGCCTACCTGATCGACCCGCTGACCATCAACGCCTGGCAACCCTTGGCCGCGTTGCTGGAAAACCCGGAGGTGCTCAAAGTCCTGCACGCCTGCAGCGAAGACCTCGAAGTCTTGCTGCGCCTGACCGGCAGCCTGCCGGCGCCGCTGTTCGATACCCAACTGGCCGCCGCCTACCTGAACCTCGGGTTCTCGATGGGCTATTCGCGTCTGGTGCAGGAAGTGCTCGGCATCGAACTGCCGAAGGGCGAAACCCGTTCCGACTGGTTGCAGCGTCCGTTGTCCGACACGCAAATCAGCTACGCCGCCGAAGATGCCGTGCATCTGGCGGAGGTTTTCGTACAACTGCGTCCGAAACTGTCCGACGACAAATTCGCCTGGGTGCTGGAGGACGGCGCCGAACTGGTCGCCAACCTGCGCCGCGAAACCGATCCGTACGAGGTGTATCGCGAGGCCAAGCTGGCGTGGAAACTGTCCCGCGCCCAACTGGCCGTGCTGCGTGAGCTGTGTGCCTGGCGTGAACGCGAAGCCCGCGCCCGCGATCTGCCGCGCAACCGCATCGTGCGTGAGCATTCGCTGTGGCCGCTGGCCCGAACCCAACCGGACAACCTCAGCGCGCTGGGCAAGATTGAAGACATGCACCCTCGTACCGTGCGTCAGGACGGCGAGTTTCTGCTTGATCTGATCAAGCGCTCTGGCAGTGTGGGGCCTGATCAATGGCCGCCAGCCGTGCCGGAGCCGCTGCCGATCGAAGCTGCCGCGCTGATCAAACAGCTGCGGGCGCTCGGTCAGGCCGAAGCTGAACGTCTGGGCATCGCGCCGGAACTGATGCTGCGCAAGAAAACCCTCGAAGCGCTGGTCAAAAGCGGCTTCCCCGAGGGCCCTTACCAATTGCCTGATTCGCTGCGTGGCTGGCGCCGCGAATTGATGGGCCAGAAGCTGCTCGACAGCCTGGCCACCGCCGGAGAACAGCCTTGAAACGTATTTGTTCCATTTATCAAAGTTCGAAGAAAAGCGGCATGTACCTGTACGTGCTCAAGAGCGATGCGCTGGAGCGCGTGCCGGAAGGCCTGATGGCGGCGTTCGGCAAGGCGAAGCATTCCTTCGATCTAGTGCTGACCCCCGAGCGCAAGCTGGCCAGCGAAGACATCGCCGTGGTCCTGGAAAACCTCGAAAAGCAGGGCTATCACCTGCAAATGCCACCGGCCGAGGAAGAGTACATCGAGCACTTGCCCGAAGAGTTGCTGCGACGCAACGACCCGGTCTGACCTGCGAGGCCCTGTCCTGGGCCTTTTGTAACCCCTGGAACGATTTTTACGGCGACGGCTGCCACGAAGTGGACGGCCGCCTGCACGGTTTGCGAAAGGTTTGAAGATGCGCGTTCTGATTGCTGAACACGACCACGCGATATACGCCCGACTGCTGCGTCAGGCGGCTCCGGAGCTTGAAGTGCTGACCAGCGGCGACTCCGCCGAACTGGCCCGCCAGGCCGTCGATTGCCCGGTGTGGCTGGGCCAGCCGGATCTGCTGGCGACCCTGCTGCGTCAGGGCCACCAGCCACAATGGCTGCAATCGACCTGGGCCGGGATCACGCCGCTGCTGGCCGACGGCCTGCGCCGGGATTACCGCCTGACCCGGGCGGTCGGCATTTTCGGCCAGGTCATGGCTGAATACGTGCTGACCTACATGCTCGGCCACGAGCGCGAAGTACTGGCGCGGCTGGTCAGCCAGGTCGAGCGCAAGTGGGACAACCGCACCGGCCAGAGTCTGGTCGGACGCAAGGTGTTGATCGTCGGCACCGGTGACATTGGCCAGAGCGTGGCGCAATTCCTGCTGCCGTTCGGCGTCGAGTTGTACGGCATCGCCAGCAGCGCACGCGAACAGGCGCCGTTTGTCGAGGTCGGTTCGATGGCGGATCTGCCACGGCTGGTGGGCGAGGTGGATTATGTGGTCAACCTGCTGCCCAACACTGAGCACACCCACGATATCTACGACGCTGCGCTGTTCAAGCAATTCAAACCGACCGGGTTGTTCATCAACGCCGGGCGCGGTGTGGCGGTGGTCGATGCAGATCTGGTCGAAGCGTTGAAGGAAGGCCATCTGGCCGGCGCGGTGATCGACGTTTGCCGCCAGGAACCGCTGCCGCAACGGCATCCGTTCTGGACCGCGTGGGGCTTGCTGCTGACCGGGCACAGCTCGGCGCCGACCTCGCCGCCGATGATGGTGCAGTTGTTTCTGGATAACTTGCGGGCGTATCAGGCGGGAGAGGCGTTGCGTGGGGAAGTGGATTTCGCACGCGGTTACTGATTTAGCGCGATAAAAAAACGGCGGGAGCAAGCTTGCTCCCGCCGTTTTTTTGCAGTGTGGCTTAGAGGGTGAAATCGCCTTCAGCCGCCAGTTCGCTCAGCGGACGACGCGGGCTCGGTGTTTCCCGTGCTTGCAGGTAATCCGCCAGGGTGGCCTTGTCACCCAGCTTGCCCACCGCAACGGCGGCGTGCAGCGCATAACCTTGCGGAATGTTCAGCTCCTTGCGGGTCAGCTCCTGATCGAAGCCGGCCATGCCGTGGGTGTGCCAGCCGCTCAGGCTCGCTTGCAGCGCCAGGTGACCCCAGGCGGAACCGGTGTCGAAGGTGTGCCACAGCGCTGGCGTTTCCTCGGTCGCGCCCGGTGCGGTGAAGGTGGTTTTCGAAATCACGATCACCAGCGCCGACGCGTGCTGCGCCCAGCTGCGGTTGAATTCATTGAGCAGACCCAGGTAACGCTCCCAGTTCGGCGTGTCGCGACGGGCGTAGAGAAAACGCCACGGCTGCGAGTTGTACGCCGACGGCGCCCAGCGCGCGGCTTCGAAGAAGCTCAGCAGGGTTTCTTCGGAAATCGCTTCGCCGGTAAAGGCGCGGGGCGACCAGCGATCGGTGAACTGCGGGTGAATGGCGTATTCGGCAACGCGAGGGTTGGCACTCATCGAGAGATTCCTTGCTACGTTTGAGGACAGGTTGGAAGCGAAACCCGGCGGGATCAGTTGGGCTGAACGATGGGGTCGTGGCGCAAGCCTGCAGTTCACGGGACGCAACGCGGTCGAGCGTTTATGGCATCCGGCAAAGGCCTGGTGTGACCGGCAAAGCTACTTGGCCGCGCAAAAACTGACAAGCCCCGCACAACCGGCAGTCGCCAGCGCTTGGATCACGGGGCCTTGGGCACTAGACTGGCGGCCTTTTCACCACCTGATGTTGATGCTTGAGCCATGGCCGCCAAAGTCGAACCGTTCTGGATACGCAAAACCCTCGATCAACTCGATCACGAGGAATGGGAATCGCTGTGCGACGGTTGCGGCCTGTGCTGCCTGCAGAAGCTCGAGGATGAAGAAGACAACAGCGTCTATTACACGCGCATCGCCTGCAAACTGCTGGACCTGAAAACCTGTCAGTGCAGCGATTACCCGAACCGCATGAAGTTTGTCCCGGACTGCATCCAGCTCACCCCGGGCCAGGCCGAAGAATTCAAATGGCTGCCGCCGACCTGCGGTTATCGGCTGGTCAGCGAAGGCAAGGATCTGCCGCTGTGGCATCACCTGGTCTGTGGTGATCGCGACGCGGTGCACCACGAACGGATTTCCCAGTCCGGGCGCATGCTCGCCGAAGGCAGCGTGCCGGAAGACGACTGGGAAGATCACCTGATTTTCCGCGCAGGTTAACGATTGACCAAGGAGCAGGTATGGCGACGGGATTGCGCCGGGCGCTGATCGTCACGTTGCTGGCGCTGAGTGCGCCGGTGTGGGCGGCGAAGAAAGTCGATCTGGATTATCAGGTACGCCTGCTGCCGCAGAGCGACCAGGCCGAAGTGCGCCTGACCCTCGCCAAGGGCGAAGCGGTGCGCAGCCTGGATTTCGACCTTGGCGATGGTAGCCACTACAGCGACTTCAAAGCCGACGGACAATGGCAACTGACGCCGGGCAAACCGGCGCGCGGGGTTTGGCGCCCGGCGGCGGACAAGGCCAGCCTGACCTACCGCGTGCGCATCAGCCACGGCCGCAAGAACGGCAGCTTCGACACGCGCATGACCCCGACCTGGGCGTTGATGCGCGGCGATGAACTGGTGCCGCCAGCCAGGCTCGATCAGCAGGACGGCATTGAGCTTGTCGCACGCCTGCACTTCGAATTGCCCGACGGCTGGAAAAGCGTCGAAACCGCCTGGCCGCGCATCGGCAAGAACAAATTCCGCATCGACAATCCGTCACGCCTGTTCGACCGGCCCACTGGCTGGATGCTCGCCGGCCACCTTGGCAGCCGCCGCACGCGGTTAGGGGAAACCGAAGTCACCGTGGCCTCGCCGCAAGGGCAGGGCATGCGCCGGATGGATGTGCTGACGCTGCTGACGTTCGTCTGGCCGCAAGTGCAGGCAGTGTTTCCGCGCCATCCGAGCAAACTGTTGATTGTCGGTGCCAACGACCCGATGTGGCGCGGCAGCCTGGCGGCACGGGAGTCGATCTACCTCAACACGCGGTTGCCGCTGGTCAGCGAAAGCGGCAGCAGCGCCCTGGTGCGCGAGCTGGCGCAGGTGTTCGGACGGATCAACGACGAGCAGCGCAGCGACTGGATCAGCGAGGGTTTTGCCGAGTATTACGCCATCGAACTGGTGCGCCGTGCCGGGGGCATGAGCGACGAGCGTTATCAGGCGTTGCAGGCGAAGCTGGCCAAGGACAGCCAGAAGGTCACGACGCTGCGCGGCGAGCAGATCAGCCCGGCGCAGCTGTCGAAAGCGGTGCTGTTGTTACAGGAGCTGGACGGCGAGATTCGCCTGAAGACCCGCAACAAGCGCTCGCTGGATGACGTGCTGCGCGGGGCGATGCACCTGGGGACGGTGGATACCAAGGAGTTCGTGCAACTCGCCGAAAGCATTCTCGGCGAGTCGTCCAAAGTCCTTGATACCGGGTTGCTTCGGTAGCGGTCAGACCCCGGCTTTCGGCGATTTCACCGAGTCATTGCCGGTCACGGTGGCGGTTTTGGTCGCCGCTTCGGCATTGGCTTTGAGCTTGCTCAGTTCTTCACCGGCCCGCTCGATCTTAGCCCGCACGTTGTTCATGTCCTGACGGCTTTTCTCCAGCAGGCTTTTCACCGAGCTATGACCGGTGATGCCGCGGGCCATGGCCACGCCGCCAATCGCCACCTGAATCAGCCCGAACACCCCGCCACGACGCAGGCCCTTGCCGACCATGATCACGCCGCCGGCCAGTGAGCCGATGCGCTCCCAGCCTTCGACGTTCTGCTCGGAACGGCTCTGGAACGGGGTGGATTCGATACGCTCGACGCGTTTGAGCTCGGTCATGATCTTTCTCCAGGCAATGAGTAATCGATAAACAAGCTGACTGCGCAGGCGGTCAGCTCGTTCCATCGGATGTGCGGCGTTTCAGCGGAATTTCGGCCCGGAGCGGGTGTTCAGGCCTTTGGCCATGCGGTCGTAAAGCACGACGTTGACCGTGGCGGCGAGGTTCATGCAGCCGGTGGTCGGGATGTACACGACGTCTTCGCACCAGTCGCGGATCTCTTGATCCAGCGAACCGTCTTCAGGGCCGAAGATGTACAGGGCGCGATCCGGGTGAGTGTATTCCGGCAGCGGGCGGGCGCCGTCGACCAGTTCCACGGCGACCGGGACGCAGTTGAGCGGCAGGATCTTTTTCAGGTCGTCGATGCCGATCAGCGGGATGTCGTAGTGCACGCGCTTGGTGTCGGTGACGAAATCGGCGGCGCGCTCATAGCGCTTGCCGGTGTAGAACACGGTCGACACGCCGTAGCAGCCTGCGGCGCGCATCACCGAACCGACGTTTTCCGGTGATTTGGGGTTATACAAACCAATGCAGCTGTACCGTTTGTCTGCCACGAGCGGGGTGCCTTCGGGAAAAAGAGGGCGATTATACGGGGATTGGGGGAGGGCGGGCAGATTCAGGACTTGCGGTGTCTGTCCCGGCCCATTCGCGGGCAAGCCCGCTCCCACAGTTTTCTCTGGTGTACTCAGCATTTGTGAGCGGCCGAGATCACTGTGGGAGCGGGCTTGCCCGCGAAGAGGCCGGTGTGGCCAATGAAGATCGTCAGTCTTCTTTCTTCATCAGCCCTGCCAGCGCCGCAAACGGATTGTGCGTCGCCTTGGCGATTTTCGGCGTACTCAGCGAGCCTTCGCCGAAATACTGCTGGTCGGTGTAGCGCGAGTGTTCGTTGTCGTGGCAGTACAGGCACAGCAGTTCCCAGTTGGAACCGTCCTGCGGGTTGTTGTCGTGGTTGTGGTCGCGGTGGTGCACGGTCAGCTCGCTCAGGCGCTTGCCGGAAAATTCACGGGCGCAGCGGCCGCACACGTGCGGGTACATCTTCAGGGCCTTGTCGCGGTAGCCCATTTCCTTGTCGCGCTGGTTGTCGGCGAGGATGCGATCCAGCTTCGAAGTGTTGGTCGGGGTGGACGAACTCATGGGTTCACCTTTGTAAAAAGACTAATGACGGTTATGAGGCAAGTTTAGCTCAGCCCTTGAGCTTCTCGGCAATCCAGATCGTGTGGCGCGTGCCCTTGTTGCCGTGGGCGAAGACCTGGACTTCCTCGGCCTTGAAACCGGCCTTCTTCAATTTGTCGGAAAACTGCCGGTCGGCGCTGGCCGACCACACCGCCAGCACGCCTTTGGGCCGCATCGCATTGGCGCACGCGGCCAGGCCTGCGGCGGAATACAGCCAGCTGTTGGCCTTCTGGGTCAGGCCTTCGGGGCCGTTGTCGACGTCGAGCATGATTGCGTCGAAACCGTTTGGCTCGCTTTGCAGCACCTTGGCCACGTCTTCCTGACGGATCACCGTGCGCGGGTCGAGCAGCGGGCGCCCGGACTTTTCACCGAGCGGGCCGCGGTTCCACTCGACCACGCCGGGCACGAGTTCGGCGACCACCACTTCGGCGCTCTTGCCCAGGTGCTTGAGCGCGGAGGCGAGGGTAAACCCCATGCCCAGACCGCCGATCAGCACCCGCGAGTTCGGCCGGCCGGCGACCTTGCGGCACGGGATCTCGGCCAGCGCGTCTTCGGAACCGTGCATGCGGGTGTTCATCAATTGGCCGCCGTCGCCGCCCTGGATCTTGATGACGAAATCCTCGCCATACTCGAACAGGCACAGGGCGCCACCGTTGTCAGGGATCGGCGTGGTGTCGAGCAGAACGAAACGTTTCATGGAAATCTCTACAGGGGGGAAGGCAAGCCGGCGCGTTGGGAGTAGCCTGAAGGCAGACTTCAGGCCAACGGAGCCCTTGATGAAGCGCACCATTCTAACGGTCATTACCCTGGCCGCGCTCTCGATAACTGCCGTACAGGCGCAACAGACGATTCCCGTCAGCCCGACACCGCAACCGGGCTCGCCCGGCACGGCGACGCCAACCCCGTATCCGCAGATCAGCCCGGTGCCGATTCCCAAGGCCGGCCCCGGCAGTGGCGGCCCGCCGCTGGTGCCGATCGAAATGCCCAGCCCGCCGATCAAGGATCAGCCATTGCCGGGCCTGGAACAGAACGACAGCAAACCGAAATCCCCGGGAGGCTAGATCTGCTGGGCGGCGAGCTGGCCGTCGGCCATGCGCAGGCGTTTGGACAGGGAGACGGCGAGGGCGCGGATGATCTTGGCGGCGATCTTCGGCGCGTCGTTGAGCATTTTTTCCAGCGAATCCTTGCCGAGGTTGAGCAACTGACAGTTGCTCGCCGCGACGCACGTCGCCGAGCGGCGTTCGCCGTCGAGCACAGCCATTTCACCGAACGCCCGGCCGCTGCGCAGGGTGGCCATGGTCACGACCTGGCCGTCGCCGCCGGTTTTCTGCACGGCCACCTGGCCGGTGTGGATGATGCACATGAAACTGCCGGCATCGCCTTCGCGAAAGATCGCTTCGCCTTCAGCCACGGTGCTGATGCTGAAGTAGCCCGAGGCAGCGGCAAAATCCGCCAGCTGCAATTGATCGAACAGGCCGCAGTCCATCAGCCAGTCGCGGATTTCGTTGTTCAGTAGAGTGGGTTCTGACATGTCGTGCGGTCTTTTTGTTGTGTCGGGTGGCAGGCTCGCCACCGGGGGCCGATCTGCTTATCGGCTCCCGGTGCCCGGAATTAAGACCTGACTGACCGGCGGAGTTCCTCAGGCAATGCCCAGAACCTTGAAAACAAATGCATATTCGAGCGCTACGTCACGTAATCCCTGATAACGCCCGCTCATGCCGCCGTGGCCGGCGCCCAGTTCGGTCTTGAGCAGCAATGGATTGTCGTCGGTCTTGGTCGCGCGCAACTTCGCCACCCACTTGGCCGCTTCCCAATACTGCACGCGGCTGTCGTTGTAGCCGGCGATCACCAGCGTTGCGGGATACGCCTGCGCGGTGACGTTTTCGTACGGCGCGTAGGCCTTGATCCGCTCGTAAACGTCCGGCTCTTCGGGATTACCCCACTCGTCGTATTCAGTGACGGTCAGCGGCAGATCCGGGTCGAGCATGGTGTTGAGCACATCGACGAACGGCACTTCGGCAATCGCCACGCCGAACAGGTCCGGACGCTGGTTGAGCACCGCGCCGATCAGCAAGCCACCGGCGCTGCCACCGCTGATCGCCAGTTGTGGCGCGGTGGTGATGCCGTTGAGGATCAGGAATTCGGCACAGGCAATGAAGTCGCTGAAGGTGTTGTGCTTGTGCTCCTGCTTGCCGCCGCGGTACCAGGCTTCACCCAATTCACCACCACCGCGCACGTGGGCGATGGCGAACGCCATGCCGCGATCCAGCAGGCTCAGGCGAGCGTGGGAGAACCATGGGTCGAGGCTCGAACCGTAGGCGCCGTAACCGTACAGGTACAGCGGCACCGCTTTGCCGACCATTTCACGTTTCATCACCAGGCTGATCGGCACCTGGGTGCCGTCCGGCGCAGTCGCCCACAGGCGCTGGCTGACGTAGGCGTCGGCGTCGAACGGGCCGAGCACCGGGGTTTCCTTGAGGACGGTCTGTTCGCCGGTGGCGAGGATCAGTTGCCGAACCTGAGCCGGACGATTCAGCGCTTCATAGCGCAGGCGAATGCGGTCGCTTTCGAATTCAAGGCTGTTTTGCACATAGAGGCTGTAGGCCGCGTCCGGCAATTGCACGCGATAAGGCGCCAGACCGTGTGGGCGAACTTCGATGATCGGCAGACCACCTTCGCGCAGGCTCAGGGTCAGGGCTTCGGCGTTGAGGGTCACGCCATCGAGCATCACCGAATCGTTGTGCGGGATCAGGTTCTGCCAGTCGGCTTCGCTCGGTGCGATGCCGGTGTCCGGCGCCTGATACAGGGCGAAGTTGATGCCGTCGCGGTTGGTGCGGATGAACCAGGTCCACTCGCCATCGAGCTTGCCGTGATCGACGTCGTATTCGTGATCCTCGACCCGTGGCGCCAGGCAAGTGAACGGCTGCTGCGGCTGATTGGCGTCCAGCGCCCAGACTTCACTGGTGGTCTTGCTACCCAGGGACAACAACAATTGCTGCTCGGAGCTGGCGCGGTAGCAATGCAGGAAGAAACGCCCGTCCGGCTCGTGGAAGACCTCTTCGGCGGCGGTGCCGTCCAGACGATAGCGGAACAGTTTGTGCGGACGATGGGTGTCGTCGAGCACGCCGAAGAACAGCGTGAGGCTGTCATTGGCCCAGGTCATGCTGCCGTCGCAGTCCTGGAATTCCAGTTCGCTGACGCGCTCGCTGGATAGTTCCTTCACAAACAGCGTGTAAATCTCGTCGCCCGAGGCATCGACGCTGTAGGCCAGACGCTGGTGATCCGGGCTGATGCTGAAGGCGCCGAGGGAGAAAAAGCCGCCGTTGGCCAGGGCGTTAGGGTCGAGCAGCAGCTGTTCGCGGCTTTCGTCGAGGGTCAGGCTGTCGTCGGCCGGGCGCGGGCAGCGGTAGTGACGGGCGTATTCGTCACCTGCTGTGGTGCGGGTGTAATACAGGTACGGGCCCCATGGCGAGGGGAGGGACAGGTCGGTTTCGAGGATCCGGCCCTTGATCTCTTCGAACAGGGTTTCGCGCAGTTCGGCCTGATCGGCGGTCTGCGCCTGCTGATAGTCGTTTTCAGCCTTGAGGTAGTCGAGCACCGCGTCGGTGTCGCGTTCCTGCAGCCAGGCGTACGGGTCGTGACCGGCGGCCTTGTGGGCAATCGGGGCGCTGATGACGTTGGCGGATACGGGCATGGAAAGCTCTCGGACATGACAAATAAGGGCCGCACGGACGGCGGGGAAGCCTGACGTGCGAAAAGTCGTTACTATAAGCGCCTCTTTGCCTGCCTTGCCATGGACACCATGACCGAGAACGACTATCTGATCGCCTGGGGCCTTTACGCCTTTGCCGCCGTGGGCTGCCTGCTGGTGTGGATGCGCATGACCCGCTGGATGTGGCGCTGGCTGCGCGAGCCGCTGCGTGTATTGATGGCGGTGTTGCTGTTCAGCCCGACCATCATTGACCCGGTGAAGGAAAAATTCGCCCCGGCCATCGCCATCACCGCGCTGGATCTGGCGTTCAAGGTCGGCAACAACGCCTGGCGCGCGATTTCCGAACTGCTCATGTACGCCATGATCGCGTTCGGCCTGTACCTGATTTTCGTGCTGATCCGCCTGCCGATCGAACGCGCCTCCAAGGCCCGCCGGGAGCAGGCTGAAGCCGCTCGCGCAGCCGCCCGAGCCGATGACGAGCGGGACGCCGATCAACCGTTCGGCGGCGCCGGCGATGACCGCTATGGTCGCCCGCCAGTGCCGAGCAATCCGCAGCGCATGCGGGTCGAGCCGCGTCTGTAATCACGAGAGTCCGCACATGTGTGAATTACTGGGCATGAGTGCCAACGTGCCGACCGACATCGTGTTCAGCTTCACCGGGCTGATGCAGCGCGGTGGTCGCACCGGTCCGCACCGCGACGGCTGGGGCATCGGTTTCTACGAAGGGCGCGGCTTGCGCCTGTTCCAGGACCCGGCGGCCAGCAGCGAGTCGGAAGTGGCCAATCTGGTGCAGCGCTATCCGATCAAGAGCGAAGTGGTCATCGGTCATATCCGTCAGGCCAACGTCGGCAAGGTCTGCCTGTCCAACACCCATCCGTTCGTCCGTGAACTGTGGGGGCGCAACTGGTGCTTTGCACACAACGGCCAGCTCGCCGATTTCTCGCCGATCAAGAGTTTCTACCGCCCGGTCGGCGATACCGACAGCGAAGCGGCGTTCTGCGATTTGCTCAACCGCGTACGTGCAGCGTTTCCGGAACCGGTCGATATAGAGGTGCTGCTGCCGGATCTGGTCGCAGCCTGCGCTGAATATCGCAGCAAAGGCGTGTTCAACTGCCTGCTCAGCGACGGCGACTGGCTGTTCTGCTATTGCTCGACCAAACTGGCGCAGATCACCCGACGCGCACCGTTTGGCCCGGCGCGGCTCAAGGATGTCGATGTGATCGTCGACTTCCAGGCCGAAACCACGCCCAACGACGTGGTCACGGTGATTGCCACCGAACCTTTGACTGAAAACGAAACCTGGACCCGCTACGAACCGGGCCAATGGAGCCTGTGGCGACGCGGCGAATGCGTAAGCCAAGGCACGACCGAATAAGGATTGCACCCCCATGTTGCTCAGTTATCTACGGCTGGTGTTGTTTGCGGCGGGCCTGTTGATCGGTGTCCAGGTGCCGGGCTTCATCAACGATTACGCCAAGCGGGTCGAAGCGCACCTGATCGAGGCGCAGACCGGTCTGCGCGGCTTCCAGGGCACCGCCGAGCAGTTCTTCAAGGGTGATATCCAGGCGCTGGTCGCCCATTACCGTGCCAGCGAAGACCCGGTGTTTCGCAGCGATGCCGACAGCCTGAGCACCTTGCTCAACCGTCAGCTGGCGCTGGACAAGCAATTCCAGGCGATGCAGGGCCCGTGGTACATCCGCTTCCTGCAAGTGGTGCTGGCCGCCGACCCGGATATCCGCAAGGAAACCTGGAACGGCTACAGCTACCAGATCCTGCTGACGCCGGAAGCGATGATCTGGGGCATGAGCGGCGCGCTGCTGCTGTCGTTCGGTCTTGAATGCCTGTTCCGTCTGATCGACTGGGTGGTGCTGGGCGGCAAGCGCCTGCGCCAGAGCCGGCCGATTGAAGACCGGGATGTGCGAGGGTTGTAAGCTTCGATGCATCGTTCCCACGCAGTGGGAACGATCAACTTAAAGCGATGTAATCCTTGCCCACCTTGCGCGCATACCCCTCCAGCACCTGCTGACACAGCGTCACGATCTCCTCGACCCATTCCACACCGACCCGCCACGACACCACGACCTGCAGGTTCGGCGGACGCTGTTCGATGTCGAGCAAAGTCAATTCCCCCCGCGCCAGCTCCTCGGCTACCAGCACCGGCGGCAACGCGCCAATGCCGAACCCGTCGCGCAACAGCCGGGTGATCGCCGACACCGAATTCACACAGTTCAACCGTGGCGCCAGCACGCCCTGGGCCTGCATCAGCGCGAGAATGTCCTGATGCGGCCGGGAGTTTTTCGAGTAAGTGATGATCCGTTCCTGGGCCAGGTCGGCGAGGCTTTGATAGTCGCGGTTGTAGATCGAATTGCTGGCGACGATCCAGCCGATGGGGTGGCTGGCCAGTTCCAGGCTGCGCACGCTTTCCTGGCGCACCAGATCGGTTTGCAGGATCAGGTCGAGAAAGCCTTTTTGCAGCTGATCGCAGAGGTTCAGCGAGGTATCCGCCACCAACTCGATTTCCACCCGTGGGTACAGATCGGTCATTTGCGCCACCAACGGGCTGAGCCAGGTGTGAATCACCGTGTCCATCACCCCGATGCGCACTCGGCCGACCTTGCTCGATCGGGTCTCGATCGACTGCTTCAGCGCCTGCATCGTGTCGAGCATCTGCTCGGCATAGTCCAGCACTTTCAAACCTTCGGGCGTCAGGCTGACGCCGCGTGAATCACGCAGGAACAGCTTCACCCCGAGCTCGCCTTCGAGCACCGCGATCCGGCTGGAGATCGAGGCCTGGGTGGTGAACAGCTTGTCGGCGGTCAGGCGAAAACTTTTCAGCCGGGCGACCCAGACGAAGGTTTCGAGAAACTTCAGGTTCATGGCAACAAATTTTTCTTATGTCTTGGGCGGGTTTTTATTCGTTGGACGCGACCGGGTGACGCACCCAAGAATCGACGCATCCGGTTCCCACGATAGGCGTCGTCGGAGCTTCGAACAAGACCAATAAAAGCCTGCGGAGACATGCCATGAGTGCGCCCGACACCCTCGACCTCCCCAAGACTGCGGCCCGTCCCGGCCCGTTCGACTGGTATCGCAACATCAATCAGCAAGAGCGCCGCACCTTCTGGAGCTGCAAGATCGGCTACGGTCTGGACGGCATGGACACCCAGATGCTCAGCTTCGTGGTGCCGACCCTGATCGCGATGTGGGGCATCACCACCGGAGAAGCCGGCCTGATCCACACCAGCACCCTGATCGCCTCGGCCATCGGCGGTTGGGTGGCGGGAATTCTCTCCGACCGCATCGGCCGCGTGCGTACCCTGCAACTGACGGTGCTGTGGTTTGCCTTCTTCACTTTCCTTTGCGGCTTCGCCCAGAACTACGAGCAACTGCTGATCGCCCGCACCCTGATGGGCTTCGGTTTCGGTGGTGAATGGACCGCCGGCGCGGTGCTGATCGGTGAAGTGATCCGCGCCAAGGATCGCGGCAAAGCAGTCGGCATGGTGCAATCCGGCTGGGCTTTGGGTTGGGGCCTGACGGCGATTCTGTATGCGCTGCTGTTCTCGGTGTTGCCACCGGAAGACGCCTGGCGCGCACTGTTCATCCTCGGCATCGTGCCGGCGGTGTTCGTGATTTTTGTCCGCCGTCTGGTGAAAGATCCAGAGATCTACCGCGAAGCCAAGGCCAAACAAACCCCGGAGAGCCCTTCGAAGTTCTACGAGATCTTCGCCCCCGGCATGCTCTTCACCACGATTCGCGCCTCGCTGCTGACCACCGGCGCCCTCGGCGGTTACTACGCGATCACCTCCTGGCTGCCGACTTTTCTGAAGAACGAGCGTGGCTTGAGCGTACTCGGCACCGGCGGTTATCTGGCGATGGTGATCGTCGGGTCCTACGTCGGTTATGTGATCAGCGCCTATTTGACTGACCTGTTGGGCCGCAAGAAGAACTTCATCCTGTTCGCGGTCGGCTCGTTCACCATCGTTCTGCTCTACACCCAATTGCCGGTCAGCAACGGCGTGATGCTGTGGCTGGGCTTCCCGCTGGGCTTCTTCGCCTCGGGGATTTTCAGTGGCATGGGGGCGTTTCTCACCGAGCTGTTTCCAACGCGGATTCGCGGTTCGGGGCAGGGCTTCTGCTACAACATCGGTCGGGCACTGGCGGCATTGTTCCCGCTGCTGATCGGCCTGCTCAGCCAGAAAGTACCGCTGAGCGTAGGCATCGGTGCCTTTGCGGCGGTGTCCTACGGCGTGGTGATTCTCGCGGCGCTGAGCCTGCCGGAAACCCGTGGCAAGCAACTGGACGCGCAGTAACTGATAACCTGCGACAACTGTCCTACAGCATAAAAAGATAACAGCTACAGGAGTGTTCACCGTGAGCCGCCTGCTATTGAACTGTGACATCGGCGAGAGCTTCGGCAGCTGGACCATGGGTCTGGACGCGGAAGTCATGCCTTTCATCGATTGCGCCAACATTGCCTGCGGTTTTCACGCCGGCGACCCGAGCATCATGCGCAAGACCGTCAGCCTGGCCCTGAGCCACGGCGTGCAGATCGGCGCGCATCCGGCCTATCAGGATCTGGTGGGGTTCGGCCGACGCTCCATGGCTTACACTGCCCAGGAACTGCAAGACATCCTGCATTACCAGATCGGCGCTCTCGACGGCATTTGCCGTGCCCAGGGTGGCAAAGTCAGTTACGTCAAACCCCACGGCGCGATGTACAACGACATGATGGCCAACCCGGCACAGTTGCGGGCGGTGATTCAGGCAGTTGCGGCTTACGACCGGAGCTTGCCGCTGATGCTGATGGCCACCCGCGACAACTCGGCAGCCCAGCAACTCGGTGACGAATACGGCGTGACCCTGTGGTTCGAAGCCTTCGCCGACCGCGCCTACGACAGCGCCGGCCGACTGGTCTCGCGACAACTGCCGGGCGCGGTACACCACGATTCCGAAACCATCATCGGGCAAGCGCTGACCATCGCCCGTAGCGACAACCTCACCGCCAGCGACGGCAGCGCGCTGCACCTGCAAGCCAACACGCTGTGCGTGCACGGTGACAACGCCAGTTCGGTGGCCGCCGTGCAACGCATTCGTCAGGCCCTGAACGAGCAGAGCGCGCCATGAATCCGCGGGTGGAAGTGGTAGCGCTGGATTGCCTGATGCTGCGCCTGTTCGATGAAATCGCCGAAGCCAACATGCCGTGGATGCTCGCCGCCAGCGAGCGGCTGCGCGCGGTGTTCGGCGCATATCTGATCGATCTGGTGCCGTCGTACACCACGTTGATGGTGCATTACGACCTGACCGCGTTGAGCCCGAATCAGGCCCGGGAGTTGATCGCCGAAGCGCTGATCGACCTGTCGCCGAATGCGCGCACCGGCGGCCAGTGTCATGTGCTGCCGGTGTGGTACGACCTGAGCGTCGGACCGGAATTGAGTCTGCTGTCACAACGCAGCGGTTTGTCGGTGGAAGAAGTGATCCGCCGTCACAGCGCTCGGGAATATCAGGTGTTCGCGCTCGGATTCGCACCGGGGTTTGCCTTCATGGGTTTGGTGGAAGAAGTCCTGGCGGCACCGCGTCTGAATACACCACGCAAGAAAGTCGCGGCTGGCAGCGTCGGCATCGCCGAGCGGCAAACGGCCGCGTATCCGGTGGTGTCCCCCGGTGGCTGGAACCTGATCGGTCGCACGCCAGCAAAACTGTTCGACCGTGAACGCGATGGCTACAGCCTCATGCAGCCCGGCGATACCGTGCGTTTCGAAGCGGTGAGCCATGCCGAATTCATCCGCCTCGGCGGTGACGACACGCCTCTGGAGGCCTTCGCATGAGCCGACTGACGATTGAAGCAAGCACGCCGCTGTGCCTGTTGCAGGACGCCGGACGGTTTGGCATGCGCCATCTGGGCGTGACTCAGGGCGGCGCGGCGGACTGGCGGTCGATGGCTTGGGCCAACTGGCTGCTGGGCAATGGCCTGGACTTGCCAGTGATCGAAATCACCCTCGGCGGGTTTACGGTGGTGGCTGAAGAAGATTGCTTGCTGGCATTGGCGGGCGCCGATCTTGGCGCGCAGATCGACGGTGAGGCGCTGGCACCGTGGCGCAGTTTCAAACTGCGCAAAGGGCAGACTTTGACGTTCACCCAGCCGTTGCTGGGGGCGCGGGCCTATCTGGCGGCGCCCGGCGGTTTCAACGCGCCGAAAGTGCTGGGCAGCAGTGCCACGGTGGTACGTGAGGAACTCGGTGGCCTCGATGGTTTTGGCTTGCCGTTGGCCAAGGGCGCTTCGCTGAGTTATCAGGGCGAAACCCTGTTGGTGCGTGAGGTCCCGGCGGAGCATCGACCGGATCTGCGCCTCGACGCGCCACTCGATCTGGTGCTCGGCGCGCAGATCGGCCAGTTCAGCGGGCAGAGCCTGTTCGATGCATTCAACAGCGCCTGGACGCTGGACAGTCGCGCCGATCGCATGGGTATTCGGTTGCTGGGGACGGCGTTGCAGTATCAGGGCAAACCGATGATTTCCGAGGGCATCCCGCTGGGCGCGGTGCAGGTGCCGCCGGACGGGCAGCCAATCGTGTTGCTCAATGATCGGCAGACGATTGGCGGTTATCCGCGATTGGGAGCGTTGACGCCGTTGGCACTGGCGCGTCTGGCACAGTGTCTGCCGGGAGCGAAGGTCAGATTGCGTCCGGTGGTGCAGGAAGTGGCACACCGGGAGCATGTCGAATATCTGCAGCGCTTTTGATCGTTCCCCCCCGCCGCTGGCGGGGGAGTAATCCTGGATTACTTGGACAGAAACCGCATCCCTTCTTCCAGCCCGCGCAACGTCAGCGGATACATCTGGTCCTCGATCAAATCCCGCACGATATTGGTCGACGAGGTGTAGCCCCACGTATCTTTTGGGTACGGGTTGATCCAGATGAGCTTCTTGTACTTCTCCATGAAGCGCTGCATCCACACGTAACCCGGCTCTTCGTTCCAGTGCTCGACGCTGCCACCGGCCTGGGTGATTTCATAAGGCGCCATCGCGGCGTCACCGATGAAGATCACTTTGTAGTCGGCGCCGTACTTGTGCAGCAGGTCCTGGGTCGACGTGCGCTCGGAAGTGCGGCGCATGTTGTTCTTCCACACCGATTCATAAATGAAGTTGTGGAAGTAGAAGTACTCCAGATGCTTGAACTCGGTCTTGCAGGCCGAGAACAGTTCCTCGCAGATCTTCACGTGGGCGTCCATCGAGCCGCCGATGTCGAACAGCAGCAACAGCTTCACCGTATTGCGCCGTTCCGGGCGCATCTGGATGTTCAGCAGCCCGGCATCCTTGGCGGTGTGGTCGATGGTGCCGTCGATGTCCAGCTCTTCCGCCGCGCCCTGACGAGCGAATTTACGCAGGCGGCGCAGGGCGACCTTGATGTTGCGGGTGCCCAGCTCCACGGAGTCGTCGAGGTTCTTGTACTCGCGCTGATCCCAGACTTTCACCGCTTTGCCCTGGCGCTTGCCGGCGTCGCCGACCCGGATGCCTTCCGGGTTGAAACCGCCGGAGCCGAACGGGCTGGTGCCGCCGGTGCCGATCCATTTGTTGCCGCCGGCGTGGCGTTCCTTCTGTTCTTCCAGGCGTTTCTTGAACTCTTCGATCAGCTTGTCCAGACCGCCGAGGGACTGGATCTGCGCGCGTTCCTCGTCGCTCAGCGAGCGCTCGAATTCCTTGCGCAGCCAGTCTTCGGGGATCAGCGCCTGCAAGTGATCGTCGAGCTTTTCCAGGCCATTGAAGTAGGCACCGAACGCACGGTCGAACTTGTCGAAATGCCGTTCGTCCTTCACCAGAATCGCCCGCGACAAGTAGTAGAACTCGTCCATGTCGGCGAAGGTCACGCGCTGTTTCAGCGCGTTGATCAGGTCGAGCAGCTCGCGCACCGACACCGGCACCTTGGCTGCACGCATTTCATTGAACAGGTTGAGCAACATGGCATCAGCCTCTTAGCGGGTGCCGCGACGGCTCATGAACGCCAGGCGCTCAAGCAGTTGCACGTCCTGTTCGTTCTTCACCAGAGCACCGGCCAGCGGCGGGATGGCTTTGGTCGGATCGCGTTCGCGCAGCACGGCTTCGCCGATGTTGTCGGCCATCAGCAGTTTCAGCCAATCGACCAGTTCGGAGGTCGAAGGCTTCTTCTTCAGGCCCGGCACCTTGCGCACGTCGAAGAACACGTCCAGCGCTTCGCTGACCAGATCCTTCTTGATGTCCGGGTAGTGAACGTCGACGATTTTCTGCAGGGTGGTGCGGTCGGGGAAGGCGATGTAGTGGAAGAAGCAGCGACGCAGGAACGCGTCCGGCAGCTCTTTCTCGTTGTTGGAGGTAATGATGATGATCGGACGCTTCTTGGCCTTGATGGTCTCGTCGATTTCGTAAACGTAGAACTCCATCTTGTCGAGTTCTTGCAACAGGTCGTTGGGGAACTCGATGTCGGCCTTGTCGATTTCGTCGATCAGCAGGATGACCCGTTCTTCAGACTCGAACGCTTCCCAGAGCTTGCCCTTCTTCAGGTAGTTGCGCACGTCGTGGACTTTTTCATTGCCCAGTTGCGAGTCGCGCAGACGGCTGACCGCATCGTACTCGTACAGGCCCTGATGGGCCTTGGTGGTGGACTTGATGTGCCAGGTGATCAGCTTGGCGCCGAACGATTCGGCCAGTTGCTCGGCGAGCATGGTCTTGCCGGTGCCCGGTTCGCCCTTGACCAGCAGCGGCCGCTCCAGGGTGATGGCGGCGTTGACCGCCAGCTTCAGGTCATCGGTGGCGACGTAGGCCTGGGTGCCTTCGAACTTCATCTGCTAATCCTCGAACGGTAACGCCGACCTGAACGGGCAGGGCGGGGGCGAAATAATCGGATGCCCGACTATAACGCGCGGCCCGGTCGACTGTGAACGCAGACGGCTTATTCAGTCTCTGAATGGGGCGTCACATGTTGACTCAGTTTCGGCGCAAAGCCAGCATTCAGCGAGCATCGGTTTGGAAGTAGCCTGCTGAACCTGTCTGATTAGAGGATCGGAACCGATGTCGCCCAAGAAACGCCCTCGTTTATCGGCTGTACAGCCTTTGGCAGATTTTCGCCTGGCGCTGACCTTTATTGAGGGGCAGCAATTGATTGTCGATTTGAGCCAGGACCTGGAAAGGTATCCAGGCCTCAAGCCATTGCTTGATCCGGAGGTATTCGGCGCTGCAATCATCGGAGTTGATGGCTGGAGTGTGGATTGGCCGGATCCGGATATTCAGATCGGCGCAGACACCTTGTATCTGGATGCGCTCGCGCAGTGCGCTAGCCCGCATCCGGCTTCGGCCGTTCGTACCGGGCATTGAATGCCTGGATGAATCCGTTGCGCAAAATCTGCAAAAACGCTTCGAACGCGCTGATATCTTGCTGGTGCACGCTGCCGCTGAGTTCAACCCGGGTGGCGAACTGGTTTTTGCCCTGGTTTTTCAGCACGGTTTCAGTGCCGCCGACCAGTGCTTCCCAGATCGAGCGGAAGATGCCCTTGTTCTTGTTCTCGACATCCTGCTGCCAGTTGAATACGTCGACGTCGCGCAGCAGCGGTTTGATGTAGCCCTTGAGCTGGCCCTTGTTGGCGGCGGCTTCGATGACCACGTCGCCGTGGCCGGCATTGAAGTCGAACTTGCCGTAGGCCGAGGCGAAGTCGTTCATGCGCTTGAGTTCGATGTCCCGGGCCCGCAGGCGAAATTCGAAGTCTTCGAAGTTGCTCAACGGGTCGAAGGTGGCGCTGGTTTCCAGCGGCGCATGGCCCAGCAGCAGGGCTTTGCCTTCGAAGCGGGCGTCGCGTTTGCCCTTGGTGTCGACCACGTTGGTCAGGTTGTAGATGCTCGCGTCGACATTCGTCGCATTCATGTTCACCGGCGGTTTTGAGTTGAAGTTGCGAAAGCTGATGCGGCCATCGTTGATCTGTACCTCGTCGAGGGTGATCGGCAGCAATTTGCCCAGCTGCGCGCGCCAGTCGGTGCCTTGACCGGTCTGGGAGTTCTGCTTGTTGGCCCCGCCATCGACGAAGTTCACCTGCGGTTTGAAGAATTTCACCTGCGCCACCACCGCATGGTCGTACCACAGCGAGTGCCAGCTGACGGACAGGTCGATCAGCGGCGCATCGACGAACGGCACCGGCACCTTGCCGTCGACCTTGACGATCTTCAGGCCGTTGATCTTGTAGGCCCCGCGCCAGAGCGCCAGATCAACGTCGGTGATCTGGCCGCGGTAGTCGCCCATGTTGGCCAGTTTGTCATTCAGATAGTCGCGCACGATGTAGGGCAGGGCGATGTGCAGGGCGACCAGCAACACAACGAGGGTGGCGAGAATCCACAACGGCCAGCGGTAGCGACGCTTCATGGCAGCAAATCCCGAACGGTGTAAAGCGATTGACTGCCGCCTGCCGCAGACGTTCGGCCCGACTGGACTGAGAAGGGCAACAGGCTTACCTTGGAGAGCTGAATTCAACGCTGCATAAGGACCCAGCCATGAGCCGCATTTTTGCTGACAACGCCCACTCCATCGGCAACACGCCGCTGGTGCAGATCAACCGCATCGCGCCCCGTGGCGTGACCATTCTGGCCAAGATCGAAGGTCGCAACCCGGGCTACTCGGTCAAGTGCCGGATTGGCGCCAACATGATCTGGGACGCCGAAAGCAGCGGCAAACTCAAGCCGGGCATGACCATCGTCGAGCCGACCTCCGGCAACACCGGCATCGGCCTGGCATTTGTCGCTGCCGCTCGCGGTTACAAACTGCTGCTGACCATGCCGGCCTCGATGAGCATCGAGCGGCGCAAGGTGCTCAAGGCACTGGGCGCCGAGCTGGTGCTGACCGAGCCGGCCAAGGGCATGAAGGGCGCGATCGAAAAGGCCGCAGAGATCGTCGCCAGCGACGCAGGCAAATACTTCATGCCGGCCCAGTTCGATAATCCGGCCAACCCGGCCATCCACGAAAAAACCACCGGCCCGGAAATCTGGAACGACACCGATGGCGCCATCGATGTGCTGGTCGCAGGCGTCGGCACCGGCGGAACCATTACCGGCGTGTCGCGGTATATCAAGAATACGGCGGGCAAACCGATTCTGTCGGTGGCGGTGGAACCGGTGTCCTCGCCGGTGATTACCCAGGCGCTGGCGGGCGAAGAGATCAAGCCGAGCCCACACAAGATTCAGGGCATCGGTGCCGGTTTTGTGCCGAAGAACCTTGATCTGTCGATGGTTGACCGGGTCGAGCTGGTGACGGATGACGAGTCCAAGGCCATGGCGCTGCGCCTGATGCAGGAGGAGGGGATCCTGTGCGGCATTTCCTGTGGTGCGGCCATGTCGGTGGCGGTGCGCTTGGCGGAAACCCCGGAAATGCAGGGCAAGACCATCGTCGTGGTATTGCCGGATTCCGGTGAGCGTTACCTGTCGAGCATGCTGTTCAGCGATCTGTTCACCGATCAGGAGAACCAGCAGTAAGTGGCGTGTTGATTCAGGTCAGCCAAGGTTCAGGATCGCTATGTTAAGAAGTGCTTTGTTGCGCAATTTTTAACACTGAATCCTGAATCGGGCGGGTTTTTCCCGGAGCCGGTAGTGTTTATCATGGCCGGCCGCCATGTCGGGTAAATGACATTGCGCAGTGTTGTCTTTTTTCAAGGAGTTGTTGATGACCTTTCCGTTTGCCGCCAAGGCGTTGGTGTTGTTGCTGTTTCTGGGCAGCACGCTCTATGTGCATTTGCGCGGCAAGGCGCGTTTGCCGGTGCTGCGTCAGTTCGTCAACCACTCGGCGCTGTTCGCCCCGTATAACGCCTTGATGTACCTGTTCTCCGGCGTGCCGTCCAAGCCGTATCTGGATCGCAGCAAGTTTCCGGAACTGGACGTGTTGCGTGATAACTGGGAAATCATTCGCGACGAGGCTATGCACCTGTTCGACGAGGGCTACATCCGCGCCGCCGAGAAGAACAACGATGCCGGTTTCGGCTCGTTCTTCAAGAAGGGCTGGAAGCGTTTCTACCTCAAGTGGTACGACAAACCGCTGCCATCGGCCGAAACCCTGTGCCCGAAAACCGTGGCGCTGGTCAGTGCCATCCCCAACGTCAAAGGCGCAATGTTCGCCCTGTTGCCGGGCGGCAGCCATTTGAACCCGCACCGCGATCCGTTTGCCGGTTCCCTGCGTTATCACCTCGGCCTGTCGACGCCGAACTCCGACGATTGCCGGATTTTCGTCGACGGTCAGGTCTACGCCTGGCGCGACGGTGAAGACGTGATGTTCGACGAAACCTACGTGCACTGGGTCAAGAACGAAACCGACAAGACCCGTGTCATCCTGTTCTGCGACATCGAGCGCCCGCTGAGCAATCGTCTGATGACCCGCATCAACCGCTTCATCAGCGCCTGGCTGGGCCGTGCCACGGCACCGCAGAACCTTGACGACGAGCGCGTCGGCGGGATCAACCAGGCTTACGCGTGGAGCAAGAACTTCAGCGACAAGTTCAGCGGTGCGGTCAAACAGTGGAAACGCCGCAATCCAAAGGCCTACCGTGTGATGCGGCCGGTACTGGCGGTGGTGGTGTTGACGTTGCTTGGGTATTGGCTGTTTGGTTGAGGCTGGATGCAGATGCAAAAAACCGCTCGTTTGAGCGGTTTTTTGTTTTCGGAATCAGGGACGGCCAGCAAGTAAGCTTGGTTCATCGATAGCGGTGCCGGTTGCAATGATCTGTAAGAGCCGTCGTTGACTGGCTGTCAGAACTGTCGGATCAGATTCACCCCTTATTGCATGCGCTTTTTTCTTTCTGGGGGATTTTTTTATTTCTTTGCGCATATTCCCACCTTGGTTGATCAATATTTGAGCGTTTTTCACAATACTAGGCTCCCTACTGTTTTGACAAGGCGACCCTCGTTATCCAATCCGAAGCCGAGTTGTTCGTAAATTGGTATTGCTCCCTGGAATGGTTCTTGAGCCTCGATCAAGCTACTGCCAATGATGCGGGCGTATTGCTCAATTGCCAGAACGGATAGCGGTACAACACGGTTCTTCAATGGATGTGTTTCTCTTGGCCGCCCCTCCAGTCGTACGATTCGGATGCGTTGTCGACTTTTATTCGGGTTGGCAAAGCAAAGTCCGCACAGTTCAGATTCAAACCAGATTGCGATGTCGAGAGCGAGAGGTTCGCGCGCTTTCCATCCAATGACTTCTTCCCATGAAAAATGCGGGCTCTCCCAACACTCAAAAGCACTCAGCGCCAACGAGTCGATGGTTTCGAAACGTACTTTCGAAAGGTCAAGCGTTGTGGGACCAGCCATCTCCAGGTCAATCTGGAGTTGAGTCGTGGCAAGGCGGGCAAGCTTCCTGGCTTGCGATTTGTACAACTGATACCGCAGATGATTCCGTTCCCTTGGCATATGATCTCGCGCATTCCATGTCCCCCATCGATGGTCGTTGCAATTGCAAACGAGCCTATGCGCCTGCCTCCTGCCTGTCGCTACTGGCCCTTTGTCCAAGTCGTTGCAATCCATGTCGCGGGCTGGTTATAGTCGGCGCTCGTAAGTCCCACGACTCTCACCTTTCAACCCTTCAAAAAAGATCAGCCCAGATGCCTGCATCCCTCATCAACGCGGTAGTCGATTCAGCGGTCAACGCTGGCGTCGTGCCGTGCGGGAAACAGCAGCCTGTGCAGATCAGTCATTACCCTCCACCTGTCCGTAGCACGCCGGTGTGCGCAGTCGTATCACCGCCGGGCGTTGGTGTTTCGGGCTGATCAGCGTTTTCTGCTGACCCCTGTGCCCGCCTGAAAAAACCTACTGAATTTCAGCTTCGGCTGAGTTGGCTATTTGCCTGACTACAGGTGGTATTCATGTTTGTCCTTTCGAAAAAGTCCGCGCTCGCGGCGGCGTCCACGAGCCTGTTCGTTCTGCTGTGGAGCAGCGGGGCGATCTTCTCCAAGTGGGGGCTGGCCCACGCTTCGCCCTTTGCCTTTCTGCTGATCCGTTTTGTGATTGCCCTGTGCGGGCTGGTGCTGCTGGTGCCGTTGCTCAAGTTGAAACTGCCCAAGGGCGGCAAGCCGATGCTGTACGCGATGGCCACCGGCGTGGTGCTGCTGGGGGCCTATCAGATCTTTTATCTGCTGGCGCTGGACCTGAAGGTCACGCCCGGGGTGATGGCGACCATCATGGGCGTGCAGCCGATCCTCACGGTGGTGATCATGGAGCGGCAGCGCTCGGCGAGCCGAATCTTTGGGCTGGCGTTGGGATTGGCCGGTCTGATCATGGTGGTTTACCAGGGCATCGGTCTGGCCGGAATGTCGCTGGCGGGAATGTTGTTCGGGCTGCTGGCGCTGGCGAGCATGACCTTCGGCTCGATCATGCAGAAGCGCATCACCGACAATCCCCTCGGCACGCTGCCGGTGCAATATCTGGCCGGTCTGTTGCTGTGCGGGATTTTCGTGCCGTTCCAGCCGTTCCATTTCGAGCACGGCGCCGGTTTCATCGTGCCGGTGTTGTGGATGGGGCTGGTGGTTTCCGTGCTGGCGACGTTGTTGCTGTATCGACTGATCGCCCGGGGCAATCTGGTGAATGTCACCAGTCTGTTCTATCTGGTGCCGGCCGTGACGGCGGTGATGGACTATCTGATCTTCGGCAATCGCCTGGCCGCGTTAAGCGTGCTGGGAATGCTGTTGATCATCGTCGGTCTGGTGTTCGTGTTCCGTAAATCGGCATAACAGCCGCGCATGAAAAAGGCCCGGGAGGAAACTCCCGGGCCTTTGTGCATCTGCGAATCAGCGGGCGGTGATTTCTGCCGGCTTCACTGCCGCGGGTTTCAACACCAGCCACAGCGCAATCGCGATCAACACCCCGCCATACACGTGCGCCATCGATAGCGGCTCATCGAGAAACAGCGCCCCCCACAACACGCCGAACGGCGGAATCATGAAGGTCACGGTCATCGACTTCACCGGCCCGATGGAGCTCAGCAGGCGGAAGTAAATGATGTAGGCAAACGCGGTGCAGCCCAGACCCAGGCCCAGCAGCGACAGCCAGACATTCCAGCCACCCCAGCTCACGGGCGGCTGAGTGATGACGCTGTAACCGAACAGCGGCAACAGAAACAGGGTCGCACCGAGCATGCTGCCCAGCGCCGACAGACGACTGTCGAGCCCACCGGCCTGATCCAGCCAGCGTCGGGCGAGGAACCCGGCGAAGCCATAGCAAGTGGTTGCGAGCAGGCAGGCAACGGCGCCCATCAGCAGCTGCAGATCGAACGCGACCGGGCCGGCGCGGGTCAGCACACCCACTCCGAGCAGGCCGAGGAACACCCCGGCGAGTTTGGCCAGCGTCAGTTTTTCACTGAAGAACAACCCGCCGATCAACACGCCCATCAACGGCGTGGTGGCATTGAAGATTGCCGAATAACCGGCCGGCAACACCTGGGCGGCGACCGAATACAGCGTCGCCGGCACGCCGGAGTTGATCACGCCGAGCATCATCACGGTCTTGAGCTTGCCTTTGAAATCCCAGCTGATGCGCATCAGCCCGAGAATTACCAGCAGGCCGACGGCGGCAATCGAAACGCGGAAGAATCCGGTCGGAACCGTACCGATCGCGGGGGCGATGATGCGCATGAACAGGAAGCTCGCGCCCCAGATGGCAGCCAGCGACAACATGCGGAAAATATCGACAGGGCTCACGGGCCACTCCTTCCTTGATCGGGACGAGAGTGTTGCCGAGGGCCCCGGCGATGGCAACCGCTAATCGGGCATTTAATTTTCTGATCAGATCACGAAGCGCGTCACCAGCCCGTTCAGGTCGACCGCCAGTCGCGACAGTTCCTGACTGGCGGCAGACGTCTGGGTGGCGCCGGCAGCGGTCTGGGTCGACAGATCGCGAATGGTCACCAGGTTTTCGTCGACTTCCCGGGCCACCAGCGCCTGTTGCTCGGCGGCGCTGGCGATCACCAGGTTGCGCTGGTTGATCTGCGAAATCGATGCGGTGATTTTCTCCAGCGCATGGCCGGCGCTGTTGGCCCGACGCAGGGTATGGCTGGCCTGTTCGGCGCTGCTTTGCAACGCGTCGACGGTGGCTCCGGTGCCTTGCTGGATGCTGCTGATCATCAGCTCGATTTCTTCGGTGGAGTTCTGTGTGCGCTGGGCCAGCGAGCGGACTTCATCGGCGACCACCGCAAACCCACGTCCGGCCTCGCCGGCCCGCGCGGCTTCAATCGCAGCGTTCAGGGCCAGCAGGTTGGTCTGCCCGGCGATGCCGCGAATCACTTCCAGCACCTTGCTGATGTCCTGGGCCTGAGTCGCAAGGCCCTCGGCCTGTTCGGACGCACCGAGCACCGCGCTGACCAGTTCCTGAATCGAACTGATGGTTTCGCTGACCTGCACATGCCCGTGCTTGCTGTCCTCGTTCGAGGCTTCGGACGCCTCGGCGCTGGACACCGCATTGGCGGCCACTTCGTCGACTGCTGTGCTCATCTCGGTAACCGCCGTGGCAGCCTGTTCGATCTGGTCATTCTGCTGTTGCAGGCCACGGGTGCTCTGTTCCATCACCGAACTCATTTCCTCGGCAGCGGAGGCCAGTTGCTGGGCCGACTCGCTGATGCCGCGAATGGTCGAGCGAAGGTTGCCCTGCATCTCGGCCAGCGCCGTGAGCAACTGCGCCGCTTCATCGCGACCCTCACTGTCGATGCGACCGCTGAGGTCTCCCGAAGCAATCCGCCGCGCCACGTTCAGTGCTTGATTGATCGGCGCAGTGATGCTGCGGGTCAGCAACCAGGCCAGCAGCAACGTGGCAATCAGGGCGATGACGATGATTGTGGCGACGATCCACAGCGCCTGCTGGTACATCGCCGCTGCGGACCTGGCCGCGACATCCGCGCCTTGCTGGTTGAGGCTGATCATTTGCTCCAGGGTCTTGTCGAGCACCGTGCCTTGGGGCGCCAGTTCGGTGGTCAGGCGCGCGTAGGCCTGATCGTTTTGTCCGGCGTCGATCTGTTTGATGATCTGGTCGAGGATGCTCAGGTACTTGGCGGTGTCGGCGCTCAGGCCTTCCAGCATTGCCCGCTCCTGGTCATTGGCGATCAGGGCTTTGTGGTCGTCGAGGCGCTTGAGCAACTCCTGGCGTTGCGCGGTGAGAAGGCCTTTGCTCCGCTCGCGAATGGCAGCCTGGGTGCTGGTGATCAGGCGCAGGGATTCGAGGCGGATGCTGGCGATGTTGGCCGCTGCGTCATGGATGCTTTCGATGCTGGGCATCCACGATTCCTCGATCACCGCCGCGCTCTCGCGCAGGGTTTTCATCTGGCCCAGACCGAACAGGCCGACCACCACCAGCAGACTGGCCAGAACGGCAAAACACAAACTGGCGCGCAAACCGATGCGCAGATTCCGGATAGACATCAATGTGCTCCTTGGGCGTTTGGGGAGAGGTCGTCCTCGTGGTCCGAGGATCTTGTTGTGAGGCGGGTGATGGCGGGCTGTATATCAAAGTGCCACTATCTTGGTAAGACCAGTCGCTGACGAGAATGGACAGGCATGAACAACTCGGGCAAAAGCGCAGGCTAGAGATGTCGCCGCTGAATTGGATCCGAAACCCACAGAAGACGCGGGCTGGCGCCCAGTGGTGGGGAGAACCGAAGTGGACGTTTATTGACCGAACGGTCGATTAAAAAAACTTTGATAAAAACTGTGTCGCTGTACAAGCCGCAAGAGGATTTGGCAGAAATTGCGCTTCTCCTGCGCCCGCTTCCGTGGCTAAGCTCAGGCCTTCGAGCACAGATTCTCCAATTCCCGCAGAGGTCTCATCTATGCCGCAGCAATGGCCAGCCACCGACATCGCCCGCCTGATCCTCGATGGCTTTGACGATTACCGCGAGCATTTCCGGCGGATCACCGACGGCGCCCGGGAGCGTTTCGAGCAGGCCCGCTGGCAGGACACGCAAACCGCGTCGGCGGCGCGGATCAACCTCTATGAAGAAAAGGTCGGTGAAACCGTCGCCCGCCTGCGCGAGTATTTCGAGTCGGACACCTTGATGGACGTCACCTGCTGGCCACTGGTGAAAAGTGCCTACATCAGCATCATCGACCTGCGCTTCGACGATGAACTGTCCGAGACCTGGTACAACTCGATTTTCTGCGGCCTGTTCAGCCACGACCTGATCAGCGACGGCTGCATGTTCATCCACACCACCCGCCCGAGCCTGCGTCGGGCCCGCGCCGCGCAGACCCGCACCTATAAACCGCAAGGGCAGATATCGGCCATGCTCGCGAGCATCTTTGCCGATTACCGGTTCAACGAGGCCTACGCCGATCTGCCCGGCGACTTGCATCGCCTGGAAGCGCAACTGCGCGAAAACCTGCCGGACTGGGTGTGCAAAGACCCGGAGCTTAGCGTCGAGCTGTTTTCCTCGGTGCTGTACCGCAACAAGGGCGCGTACCTGGTCGGGCGCATCTACACCAACGACGATCAATGGCCGCTGGTGATTCCGCTGCTGCACCGCGAGGGGCGGGGGATTCAGATCGACGCGCTGATCACCGACGAAGCCGACGTGTCGATCATCTTCTCGTTCACCCGTTCGTATTTCATGGTGGATGTGCCGGTGCCGGCCGAGTTTATCGGCTTCCTCAAACGCATCCTGCCCGGCAAGCACATCGCCGAGCTGTACACCTCGATCGGTTTCTACAAGCACGGTAAATCCGAGTTCTACCGCGCGCTGATCAATCACCTGGCCAACACCGACGACCAGTTCATCATGGCGCCGGGCGTGCGCGGCATGGTCATGAGCGTGTTCACGCTGCCGGGCTTCAACACCGTATTCAAGATCATCAAGGACCGGTTCTCCCCGTCGAAAAACGTCGACCGCGCCACGGTGATCGAGAAGTACCGGTTGGTGAAAAGCGTCGACCGCGTCGGGCGCATGGCCGATACCCAGGAGTTCGCCGATTTCCGTTTTCCCCTGAGCAAATTCGAGCCGGCGTGCCTGGCGGAATTGCTGGAAGTTGCGCCGTCCACGGTGTCGCTGGAAGGCGAAACCGTACTGATCCGCCACTGCTGGACCGAACGCCGGATGACGCCGCTCAACCTCTATCTGGATAACGCCAACGAGGCCCAGGTGCGCGAAGCGTTGGAGGATTACGGGCTGGCGATCAAGCAACTGGCGGCAGCCAACATCTTCCCCGGCGACATGCTGCTGAAGAACTTCGGCGTCACCCGCCATGGCCGGGTGGTGTTCTACGACTATGACGAGATCTGTTTCCTCACCGAAGCCAACTTCCGCCACATCCCGGCACCGCGCACTCCGGAGGATGAAATGGCCTCTGAGCCTTGGTATTCGATCGGGCCGCTGGATGTGTTCCCCGAAGAATTTCCGCCGTTTTTGTTTGCCGATTCGGCGCAGCGCAAATTGTTCGATCAGTTGCATGGCGAGTTGTACAACGCGGATTACTGGAAGGGGTTACAGGAGGCGATTCGGGCGGGAAAGGTGATCGACGTCTTTCCGTATCGGCGCAAGGGCCTTGATAACGAATAGTCCCAAAAGCCCCCTCACCCCAGCCCTCTCCCGGAGGGAGAGGGAGCCGACCGAAGTGTTTTGCGTTATACATCGACCTGAAAGATCTTGGCGATTATGGATTCGGTATAGCTCGTTCAGGTCGATGAGGCTCTAAAGCAACCCCCAATCGGTCCCCTCTCCCTCCGGGAGAGGGCTAGGGTGAGGGCATGCAATCCCCCAGACACGCCACAAATCCCGCAAATCTGCGACAATCGCGTCCTTGCGCCACTAGACGACCGAATTGCGTACCCGATGACCGACGAATCGCCCTCCATCGACAAACTGCTGAAAAACCTCGATCACGCCATGCTCGCCGACCGCCACCGGCTGCGGCGGCAGTTGCTTGAGCTGCGCAAGAAACCCGACGAGGCCAAGCTGGCCCAGTGGGTGGCGCGGATGCAGGCGTCCTGCGATCAGGTGCTGGCGCGCAAGGCCAGCCTGCCGGTGATCCGTTACGACGACAGCCTGCCGATTGCGGCCAAGCGTGACGAAATCAAGAAGGCCCTGGAAAAGCACCAGGTGCTGATCATCGCCGGCGAAACCGGATCGGGTAAAACCACCCAGTTGCCGAAAATCTGTCTGGAAATCGGTCGCGGCCAACATGGTCTGATCGGCCACACCCAGCCTCGGCGAATTGCGGCGCGCAGCGTGGCCAGTCGGGTTGCCGAAGAACTCGGCACGCCGCTGGGCGCACTGGTCGGCTATCAGGTACGGTTTGAGGATCAGAGCGATTCCAACACCCTGATCAAACTGATGACCGACGGCATTCTGCTGGCGGAAACCCAGAATGATCGCTACCTCGAACGCTACGACACGATCATCGTCGACGAAGCCCACGAACGCAGCCTCAACATCGACTTCCTGCTCGGTTACCTGAAAACCCTGCTGCCGCGTCGTCCGGACCTGAAAGTCATCATCACGTCGGCGACCATCGATCTGGAGCGTTTCTCCAAGCATTTCGACGATGCGCCGATTGTCGAAGTGTCCGGCCGCACCTTCCCGGTGGAAACCTGGTATCGCCCGCTGACCCTTGAGCAGGACGAAGAGGGCAACCGCGTCGAAGACGACCTGACCGTCGATCAGGCGATCCTCGCCACCCTCGACGAAATCGCCGCTTACGAGCGCAGCGAACGCCGCAGTCCCGGCGATGTGCTGGTGTTCCTGCCCGGCGAACGCGAGATTCGCGACGCCGCCGACATGCTGCGCAAGGCCCAGCTCAAACACACCGAAATCCTGCCGTTGTATGCGCGCCTGTCGCCGGCCGAGCAGCAGCGGATTTTCCAGTCGCATCCGGGCCGTCGTGTGGTGCTGGCGACCAACGTTGCCGAAACTTCGCTGACCGTGCCGGGCATCCGTTACGTGATCGACAGCGGCACCGCACGCATCAGCCGCTACAGCTACCGCGCCAAGGTCCAGCGGCTGCCGATCGAAGCGATTTCCCAGGCCAGCGCCAACCAGCGTAAAGGTCGCTGCGGCCGGGTCGAGCCGGGTATCTGCGTGCGTTTGTACAGCGAAGAGGATTTCCTCGGTCGCCCGGAATTCACCGATCCGGAAATCCTGCGCACCAACCTTGCGGCGGTAATCCTGCAGATGCTCCATCTGCGCCTGGGCGAAATCACCGATTTCCCGTTTATCGAGCCGCCGGACGGCAAGGCGATCAGCGACGGTTTCAACCTGCTGCAAGAACTCTCGGCGGTGGATCGCAACAGTCAGCTCACGCCGCTCGGCCGCCAGTTGGCGCGCCTGCCGGTGGACCCGCGCATGGGCCGTATGCTGCTCGAAGCGGCAAAACTCGGCAGCCTGCAGGAAGTGCTGATCGTCGCCAGCGCCATGTCGATTCAGGACCCGCGCGAGCGTCCGCCGGAGCGTCAGCAAGCCGCTGACCAGGCTCACGCGCAATGGAAGGACGCCGACTCCGACTTCGCCGGGCTGGTCAATCTGTGGCGCGGTTTTGAAGAGCAGCGCCAGGCGCTGACCGCGAGCCCGCTGCGTAACTGGTGCCGCAAGAACTTCCTCAACTACCTGCGGTTGCGCGAGTGGCGCGATTCCCATCGGCAGTTGAGCCTGATCTGCCGCGACTTGCAGCTGAGCCTGAACAAAGAGCCGGCGGATTATCCGAAGCTGCACAAAGCGGTGCTGGTCGGCTTGCTCAGCCAGATCGGTCAGAAAACCGAGGACGGCGATTACCTGGGCGCCCGCCAGCGGCGGTTCTGGATTCACCCGTCGTCGGGCATCGGCAAGAAGCGCCCGCAGTGGGTGATGACCGCCGAACTGGTGGAAACCACCAAGCTCTATGCGCGGATGGTGGCGAAGATCGACGCCGACTGGATCGAACCACTGGCCGGGCACCTGATCAAGAAGAACCACTTCGAACCGCACTGGGAGAAGAAGCGCGGCCAGGTCGTCGCGTTCGAACAGATCACCCTGTTCGGTCTGATCGTGGTCGGTCGTCGACCGGTGCATTACGGCCCGGTGGACCCGGTGGTTTCGCGGGAGTTGTTTATCCGCGAAGGCCTGGTGCGGGGCGAGATTCAGTCCCGGGCCAAATGCCTGACCGCCAACAAGCAATTGCTCGAACAGCTCGACGAACTGGAGGCCAAGGCCCGTCGCCGAGACATTCTGGCCGACGAGGAAACCCTCTACGCGTTCTACGATGCGCGGCTGCCGGCGGAAATTCATCAGACCGCGACGTTCGACAGCTGGTATCGCGTCAACAGCCAGAAAGACCCGCAACTGCTGATCATGCGCGAGGAAGATGTACTGGCCCGCGAGGCCAGCGAAGTCACCGCCCAGCATTACCCGGACACGCTGCACATCGGCGATCTGGAACTGGCCCTGAGTTACCACTTCGAACCGAATCACCCGCGCGACGGCGTGACCCTGCGTGTGCCGGCGCCGCTGTTGCCGATGCTGCCGCCGGAGCGTCTGGAGTGGCTGGTGCCGGGGCTGATCGAGGCCAAGTGCATTGCGCTGGTGCGCAACCTGCCCAAGGCCCTGCGCAAGAACTTCGTGCCGGTGCCGGACTTCATCAAGGCCGCGCTGCAGCGCATGACCTTTGCCGAAGGCTCGTTGCCGCAAGCGCTGGGCCGGGAACTGCTGCGCATGACCGGTGCGCGGGTCAGCGATGAAGCCTGGGCCGAAGCGACGCAGCAGGTTGAAAGCCACCTGCGGATGAACCTGGAAATCGTCGACGGCCAGGGCAAGTTCCTTGGCGAAGGGCGGGATCTGGCGGAACTGACCGCACGTTTCGCCGAAGCCAGCCAGGCTGCGTTGGCCGTACCGCAGAGTGCGAAAAGCCAGCAACCGGTGGAGGCCAAGGTCTTCGCGCCGGTGGCGGAAAAGACTCAGCAGAAGATCGCCGGGCTGTCGATGACGGTCTATCCGGCGCTGGTGGAAGAGGGCGGCACGGTCAAGGAAGGTCGCTTCTCGACCCCCGCCGAAGCCGAGTTCCAGCACCGCCGCGCCTTGCAACGCCTGCTGATGCAGCAACTGGCGGAACCGGCCAAGTTCCTGCGCGGCAAGTTGCCGGGCCTGACCGAAATGGGGTTGCTGTACCGCGAACTGGGTCGGGTCGATGCACTGGTCGAAGACATTCTGCTGGCCAGCCTCGACAGCTGCATACTCGAGGGCGAAGACCCGTTGCCGCGTGACGGCGCAGGTCTGGCGGCACTGGCCGAGCGCAAGCGCGGCAGCTGGACCGAGCACGCCGAGCGGGTAGCGCGTCTGACCCTGGAAATCCTCAAGCTCTGGCACGGCCTGCAAAAACGCTTCAAGGGCAAGATCGACCTGGCTCAGGCGGTGGCGCTCAACGACATCAAGCAGCAGCTCAGTCATCTGGTGTATCCGGGCTTCGTCCGCGAAACGCCGATGCTCTGGCTCAAGGAGTTGCCGCGTTACCTGAAAGCGGTCGAGCAGCGTTTCGAGAAACTGGGCGCGCAGGTGCAGAAGGATCGGGTGTGGAGCGGCGAACTCGCCGGCCTCTGGACGCAATACCAGACCCGCGCCGCCAAACATGCCCAGGAAGGCAAACGCGATCCGCAGCTCGAGCTGTATCGCTGGTGGCTGGAGGAGTATCGGGTTTCGCTGTTCGCCCAGCAGTTGGGGACGAAAGTGCCGATCTCCGACAAGCGCCTGAACAAACAGTGGACGCAGGTCGAGGCCTGACCTCCGATCCTGCAAAAGGCGCCAAAAGCCAAGGTTTATGGCAAACTTCGCGCCTATAAACGCCGGCCCCGCGGTTTTGAGCCTTCTCAACCGCGGGCGAGGTCGGAATAAAGCGATGCCAGGTTTTTGCGTCCCTTATACGGGAATGGACCCTTTGCGTGTTGGCACGTCGGTGCCAGCACTTTCTGCCTGAACAGATTAGAGAAACGACCATGCATAACGTCGTCATCAGCGGCACCGGCCTGTACACCCCGGCCAACAGCATCTCCAACGAAGAGCTGGTGCAGTCTTTCAATACCTACGTCGCCCAGTTCAATGCGGACAATGCCGAAGCCATCGCCAGCGGCGAAGTCCAGGCCCTGACCGAGTCCAGCGCCGCGTTCATCGAAAAAGCTTCCGGCATCAAGAGCCGCTTTGTCATGGACAAGGACGGCATCCTCGACCCTGCGCGCATGGCGCCACGCCTGCCGGAGCGTTCCAACGACGAATGGTCGGTGCTCTGCCAGATGGCCATAGGCGCTGCCGAGCAAGCCCTGCAGCGTGCCGGCAAGACCGCCGCCGACATCGACGGTGTAATCGTCGCCTGCTCCAACCTGCAGCGCGCCTATCCGGCCATCGCCATCGAAGTCCAGGAAGCACTGGGCATCCAGGGTTTCGGTTTCGACATGAACGTTGCCTGCTCGTCGGCGACCTTCGGCATCCAGCAAGCCGCCAACACCGTGCAACTGGGCCAGGCCCGGGCGATCCTGATGGTCAACCCGGAAGTCTGCACCGGTCACCTGAACTTCCGTGACCGCGACAGCCACTTCATTTTCGGTGACGCGGCTACTGCGGTGATCATCGAGCGTGCCGATACGGCGACGTCGAAACACCAGTTCGACGTGGTCAGCACCAAACTGCTGACCAAGTTCTCCAACAACATCCGCAACAACTTCGGCTTCCTCAACCGCGCAGCGGAAGAGGGCATCGGCGCCCGCGACAAACTGTTCGTGCAGGAAGGCCGCAAGGTGTTCAAGGACGTCTGCCCGATGGTGGCCGAGCTGATCGGCGAACACCTGGAAGAGAACAAGCTCAACGTCGGTGACGTGAAGCGCTTCTGGCTGCACCAGGCCAACCTGAGCATGAACCACCTGATCGTGCGCAAGTTGCTGGGCCGCGAAGCCACCGAAGAAGAAGCCCCGGTGATTCTCGACACCTACGCCAACACCAGCTCCGCAGGTTCGGTGATCGCGTTCCACAAATATCAGGACGATCTGGCGGCCGGTTCGCTGGCGGTGCTGAGTTCGTTTGGTGCTGGTTACTCGATTGGTAGTGTGATTCTGCGTAAACGCTAAAATCGGGTTCATTTCCTCTTAATCGCGCTGACGTTTCCTACATCCGAATCGGCGCGAACGCTGTAATTTTCGAAAGTGGCGGCAGGCGAAGTCCTGCCGCTATCATTTTCGAAGTCAGGAACAGGGGATTGATGGATGGCAGTTGACGACACCCGATTGCTTGAGCGGCTGCTCGCCGGTGAGCAGAAGGCTTTCAAGGAGCTGGTCAGTACCTATCAAAGCCCCATGCGCGCGGTGGCCTACGCGATTGTCGGCCAGCGCCATGTCGAAGAAGTGGTGCAGGATGCCTGGCTGTCGGTGGTGCGCAATATCGGCCGTTTCGAGGGGCGCTCCAGTCTCAAGACCTGGTTGCTGACCATCACCGCCAATTCGGCCAAGAGCCGCTACAAACTCAATCGTCGCGAAGTGTTGCTGGATGATCTGCCGTCCCCCCACGGGACCATCGACGACGATCGTTTTTCTCCCGGCGACGGCCACTGGCTGGTCGCACCGTTCGCCTGGCACCAGGACACGCCCGAAGCGTTGCTGACAGAAGGCGAGCTGCGTGAATGCCTCGAGCACACGTTGTTGAGCCTGTCGGAGCTGCAAAGCAGCGTGCTGTTGCTGCGCGAACGCCAGGGTCTGGAGCTGGAGGAGATCTGTAATCTTCTGGAGATCTCGCTCTCCAATGTCCGCGTGCTGCTGCATCGGGCACGTTTGAAGGTCTTTGCGACCGTGGAGCATTTTGAGGAGACGGGAGAATGTTGACCTGCAAGGAGCAAGTGGCGCGATCCAGCGATTATCTCGATGGCCAGTTGAGCTTTCGCGAGAAACTGATGGTGCGTCATCACCTGATGTTCTGCCGCAATTGCCGGCGTTTCATTCGCCAGATGCGTTTGATGCAGGCGACGTTGCGGGCGATGCCGCAAAAGCCTGAAGAGGGCGTGGACGCGTTGGCCGAACAGTTGGCACAGCTGCGTCGCGAGGATAGTCCCTGAAAATACAGACTGGCGCGGTCGCAGCGAACGGATGATGGGGATCGCTGCGGCCGCGCCAGTCTGTTGAAGCCTCTTCAAACGATGGAACCGGATGTACAACCCATCGTTTGAAGTCTGTTGCCGGGTTGCTTAGAACTTCGCTTCCGCATCCAGCTGCAGGGTGTTGGTGTCTGCATCGCGCTGGGTACGGCTGGAGAAGTCGGCCTTGGTCAGGAAGTAAGTCGCACCGAGGGCGAAGTTCTTGTCGATGTCGTAACCGACCTTGAACTTGTGACCACGGGAACCGGTGGTGCCGTTGGCGAAGTCCGAGTCGGTGAAGGCGCCGACCACAGCGTTGCGCTGCACGTCACGATAGTTGTAGTCGAGGTTCAGGCCGAAGACTTTCGACTTGGCACCCACCAGCCAGGCGGTGTCCTGATCGGTCACTGCATCGTTGTTCTTCACGTACTGACCGTAGAACGACAGCGGCATTGGCAGGCCGCCGATGTCGACCTGGCTGAAGCCTTCGTACAGACGGAATTCGTTGTTCGCCGAGTTGCCGTTGACGGCCAGGGCGCACGGCGTGGAGGTGCCGGTGCAACGGCTGTCTTCGTCGTTCTGGTAGGCGTAGACGCTGCCGCCCACGGTCAGTTTCAGGTTGTCGGTGATGGCGAAGCGGCTGCCCAGCTGACCGGACGTCAGGCGCAGGTCGTGACGGAACTGCACGCCGTCGCCGTCGACGTTGTCCTTGAGGTTGTAGTTACCCAGGCTGCCGAACAGTTCGACGCTGCTGCCCAATGGATATTTGTAGGTAACGGCCAGACCTTCCGGGTTGATGTCGCTGTCCCAGATCACATCGCCCATGCTCACCCACGGTTGCAGCATCTTGCCGCCGATGATGTGCAGGTTCTTGATCTGGTCCGGGTGGTAGTCGATGTAGCCCAGGTCGAGCCAGATCTGCTTCTTGTCGAAGTAGTTGTCCTGATCCTGGTTGGTCGAACGGGCGTCGTCGCCGCCGCCGGTGGCGATACGGATGCCGGTGTCGACTTGCGGGTTGATCTCGGTGTACGCACCCAGACGGGCACGGATACGCTGGCGATCCTTGTCGCGGCCGCCGTTGTTCGGTTCGCCGTCGATCTTGATGGTTTCCTGACGGATACGTACGTCGCCCTTGAACTGGGTCTTGGCGGCCCAGGCCAGTTTCTGGTCGAAACTGCTGAGCTCGTTGGTTTTCTTCGCGGTCGCCGCGATTTGCTCGTTGGTCTCTTGCTGCGCCTGCTGCGCGATTTGCTGGGCCTTCTGATCCTTGGCCAGTTCAGTTTGCAGTTCTACGTACTGCGCCTGGGAAATCGAACCGTTAGCCTTGAGCATGTCGAGCAGTTTGGCGTCGACTGCGGCACTGGCCGGTACACTCATGGCCAGCAACAGGCCACCGCACAGGGCCGCCGCAGTTTTCGTGGAAGCAAGACGCATAGCAATCTCCGAAGATGAAGGGGATGGCTGAACCATCCTGGGCACAACCGACGGTTTGACGGTCGGAAAACAGTGTCCGGGGTAGAACCCGGCGCTCTAAAAACAGGCGCCAGTATCGCGATGGTTTATGACAGAGCAGTGGCACGATGATGGCAGGTTGATGACGATACAAAACTGCCGTGAACTATTGATCTAGAGCGCTGTCGCGCATTCGGGCGTGGGCAACGCCCGGCCGATCAGCGATACTCGCCGGGCGTTCACGCCCGAAAGTGGAGAGGAAAATGCCGCTGCAACGTCTGCATAAACTGTCGGAAATTCCAGCGTCCGACTGGGATGTTCTGGTCCCGCAAAACCAGCCGTTTCTGCGCCACGCCTTCCTGGCTTCGCTGGAGGACAGCGGCAGCGTCGGCCCGCACACGGGCTGGCAAGCGGAGCATTTGCTGCATGTCGAAGCGGGGCGCGTGATCGCCGCGTTGCCCGGTTATCGCAAGTGGCATTCCTACGGCGAATACGTGTTCGACCACGGCTGGGCCGATGCCTGCGCCCGGGCCGGCATCGATTACTACCCCAAATTCCTCAGCGCCGTGCCGTTCAGCCCGGTCAGCGGCCCACGGTTGCTGGCAGCGAATGTCGAGGACGGATTCGAACTACTCAAGAGCCTGCCGGGGTATCTGGAAATCGAAGACCTTTCCAGCGCCCACATCAACTTCACCGACGCGTTCACCGATGCCGCCATGGCCGAGCAGCCGGGCTGGCTGCAACGCATCGGCTGTCAGTACCACTGGCAGAATCGCGGTTACCGCGACTTTCAGGACTTCCTCGACGTCCTCGCCTCGCGCAAGCGCAAGCAGATGCGCAAGGAGCGCGAGCAGGTGGCAGGGCAGGGCTTCGAGTTCGAATGGCTGGAAGGCCGGGAGCTGGACGAAGCGCAGTGGGATTTCGTCTATGCCTGTTACGCCAACACCTACGCGGTACGCCGGCAGGCGCCATATCTGACCCGGGAATTCTTCAGCCTGCTGGCCGAGCGCATGCCGGAATCGATCCGCGTGGTACTGGCTCGGCAGGGCTCAAGGCCGGTGGCGATGGCGTTCAGTCTGGTGGGCGGCGACAGTTTTTACGGACGCTATTGGGGATGCCTGGCCGAGTTTGACCGGCTGCACTTCGAGACCTGTTTCTATCAGGGCGTGGACTATGCGATTGCCAATGGATTTCAGCGTTTCGATGCCGGTGCCCAGGGCGAGCACAAACTGATTCGCGGCTTCGAACCGGTGATCACCCATTCCTGGCATTACCTGCGCCATCCCGGTCTAAAAGCCGCGGTCAAAGACTTCCTGCACCAGGAGCGCGCCGGTGTACTGGCCTATGCCGAAGAGGCGAGGAGCGCCTTGCCGTATCGGCAAGCCTGATCCTCGCCGGCACCCTCAGCTGTCTTCCTTGCCCAGCCAGCGATAGAGCACGCCGCCAACTACCGCACCGAGCAGTGGCGCGACCCAGAACATCCACAACTGGGCGATGGCCCAGCCGCCGACCATCAGCGCCGGGCCCGTGCTGCGGGCCGGGTTGACCGAGGTGTTGGTGACCGGGATCGAGATCAGGTGGATCAGCGTCAGGGCCAGGCCGATGGCGATCGGTGCCAGTCCTGCCGGGGCGCGCTTGTCGGTGGCGCCGAGGATGATCACCACGAACATGGCGGTCATCACCAGCTCGGTGACGAAGTCGGATGCCATCGAGTATTTGCCCGGCGAGTGCTCGCCATAACCGTTTGAGGCCAGGCCGGCAGCGATGTCGAAGCCTTCCTTGCCGCTGGCGATGTGGTAAAGCAGTGCCGCTGCCAGAATCCCGCCGATCACCTGGGCGATGACGTAGGCAGGCAGCTCCTTGGCCGGGAACCGACCGCCGACGACCAGACCGACCGACACGGCCGGGTTGAGGTGACAGCCGCTGATGTGGCCGATGGCAAACGCCATGGTCAGCACCGTCAGACCAAACGCCAGCGCCACCCCCAGCACGCCGATTCCCAAAGGTGAAGACGCGGCGATGACCGCACTGCCGCAACCGCCCAAAACCAACCAGAACGTACCCAGCAACTCAGTGACTGAACGTTTGAACAGAGACATGAGAGAGTCCTTGATAGGCGTGCTATCGAGACTGCATCGAGTGGTGCGTCCCTGCAGATTTACGACAGGTTCCGTTCCGGAGCCTTGGATCAGTACAGCAGGGATTTTGTGGATTTCCAGCAGGCGATAAAAAACCGCCAGAGCCCGTGGGTAAAGGGCTTTGGCGGTTTTTGTGTTTTGACGCAGGATCAGTCGATGCCGACAAACCCTCCGGTCTGGTGCGCCCACAACCGCGCATACAATCCGCCATGGGCCAGCAGTTCGGCATGGTTGCCGCTTTCGGCGATCTTGCCGTTCTCAAGCACCACCAGCCGGTCCATGCGGGCAATGGTCGAGAGGCGGTGGGCAATGGCGATCACGGTCTTGCCCTGCATCAGGGTTTCCAGGCTTTCCTGAATCGCCGCTTCGACTTCCGAGTCCAGCGCCGAGGTCGCTTCGTCCATGATCAGGATCGGTGCGTCCTTGAGCAGCACCCGCGCAATGGCGATCCGCTGACGCTGACCACCGGACAGTTTCACCCCGCGTTCGCCGACATGCGCATCAAATCCGGTGCGCCCCTCGGCGTCCGACAGCAGCGGGATGAACTCATCGGCACGGGCCTTGCGCACCGCTTCCCAGAGTTCGGCGTCGGTGGCGTCGGGCTTGCCGTACAGCAAGTTGTCGCGGATCGAGCGGTGCAGCAGCGAGGTGTCCTGAGTGATCATGCCGATCCGTGCGCGCAGGCTTTCCTGGCCGACTTCGGCGATGTTCTGGCCGTCGATGAGGATCCGCCCACCCTCGACGTCGTACAGGCGCAGCAGCAGGTTCACCAGAGTCGACTTGCCGGCGCCGGACGGGCCGATCAGGCCGATTTTCTCGCCCGGTTTGATGGTCAGGTTGAGGTCGCCGATGATGCCTTTCTTCTTGCCGTAGTGAAAATCCACGTGCTCGAAACGCACTTCGCCACGGGCCACGGCCAGCGGTTTGGCCTGCTCCCGGTCGGTGACGCTGACCGGTTGCGAGATGGTCTGCAGACCGTCCTGGACCATGCCGATGTTTTCGAAGATGCCGGTGACCACCCACATGATCCAGCCGGACATGTTGACGATGCGGATCACCAGGCCGGTGGCCAGGGCGATCGCGCCGACGCTGATCAGCGACTGCGTCCACAGCCACAGGGCCAGCGCCGTGGTGCCGACGATCAGCAGGCCGTTCATGGTGGTGATCGCCACGTCCATGCTGGTGACCACGCGGCCCGCCAGCTGGGCTTTTTCGGTCTGTTCCTGGATCGCCTCGCGGGCGTAGTGCTGTTCGAAGTTGGTGTGGGCGAACAGCTTCAGGGTGGCGATGTTGGTGTAGCCATCGACGATCCGGCCCATGAGTTTCGAGCGCGCATCGGAGGCTTCCACCGAGCGGTCCTTGACCCGTGGTACGAAGTAATAGAGCGCGCCGATGTAGGCGGCGATCCACGTCAGCAGCGGGATCATCAGGCGCCAGTCGGCCTCGGCGAACAGCACCAGCGAACTGATCGCGTAGATCAGCACATGCCACAACGCATCCACCGCTTGCACGGCGGAATCGCGCAGCGAGTTGCCGGTCTGCATGATGCGCTGGGCAATGCGCCCGGCGAAGTCGTTCTGGAAGAAATTCAGGCTCTGCTTGAGCACGTAACTGTGGTTCTGCCAGCGAATCATGCTGGTCATGCTCGGGCTCAGGGTCTGGTGCACCAGCATGTCGTGCAGCGCCAGGAACAGGGGACGCAGCAGCAATGCCACCACCGCCATCCACGCCAGTTCGGCACCATGCACTTTGAAGAAGTCGACGTTCGGCGTGCCCTGGGCGAGGTCGATGATGCGGCTGAGGTAACTGAACAGCGCCACTTCGATCAGTGCACCGAACAGGCCGACGATCAGCAGGGCGGCGAAACTCGGCCAGACCTGCTTCAGGTAATAGGTATAGAAGGGCAGAACGCGGTCCGGCGGGGATGCCGTCGGGGCATCGCGGAATATGTCGATCAGTTGTTCGAAACGGCGATAGAGCATCAGATAACCGCCCGGAGCACGGGCTCTCCTTTTATCAGTGTGAGCGGCGCGATGGGTAATCGGCGCCGCTCGATATGCCCTGTAAAGCTTAGTCGATGCGCTTGGCCGACTTGATGATCACAGGGTCGACCGGCACGTTTTGCATGCCCTGTTTGGTGGTGGTCTGGGAGTTGACGATGATGTCGACCACGTCCATGCCCTTGACCACTTTGGCGAACACCGCGTAACCGGCGTCGCGGCCCGGATCGAGGAAGGCGTTGTCGGCGACGTTGATGAAGAACTGGCTGGTGGCCGAATCCGGGTTGGAAGTACGGGCCATCGACAGGGTGCCACGAACGTTATGCAGGCCGTTGCTGGCTTCGTTCTTGATCGGGGCCTTGGTGTCTTTCTGCTGCATCTGCTGGGTGAAGCCGCCGCCCTGGGCCATGAAGCCCGGAATCACGCGGTGGAAAATGGTGTTGGTGTAGAAACCGCTGTCGACGTACTCGAGGAAGTTCTTGGTACTGATCGGCGCCTTGACCGGGTCCAGTTCGATTTCGATCTGGCCGTTGGTGGTGTCCAGCAGCACGTGCGGCGCTTTTGCCGGCGTGGCAGCCATCAGGTTGGCAGCGAACAGCACGGTGCCGGCGGCGAGGGCGAGTTTTTTCAGCATGGGTCAGTGATCCTGAGGGTGATTATCGGCTGTGGCGAGGAACTCCAGCAGCGTTTGATTGAAGCGTTCGGGCTGATCGAGCGGGGTGGCGTGGCGCGAATCGGCGATCACCACCAGCCGCGCATCGGGCAGCAGTCTGACATAGGTTTCTTTCAGCGAAACCGGGGTGTAGTCCCGGTCGGCGCTGACGACGAGGGTTGGACAGGTGACCCGGGAAAGTCGTTCCTGAACCCCCCAGCCAACAATCGCATCGAAGCTGGCGAGATAAGCACGTTTGTCGTTTTTTGCCCAGCGCTCCGCCATTTTCTGACGCAAATCCGCCTGCTCCGGTTTGGGGAACAGCTTGGCGCCAAGGGCCTTGCCGATGGTGGCGAGGCTGAGCAGGCGCATCAGGCTCCAGCGCTTGAACCACTGCCAGTAATCGTCGCGGCTGCGCACCTTGACCTCGGGCGCGCTGTTGACGATGGTCAGGCTCTTGAGCATCCGCGGCTGATCGACGGCGAACTGGAAACCGATCATGCCGCCCATGGACAGCCCGGCATAGTGCACCGGGCCGAGTTTCAAATGCTCGATCAGGGCAACGATGTCGGCGCTGAACCCGGCGATGCTGTAGCGCTCGCGGGGCTTGTCGGAGCGGCCGTGACCGCGCACGTCCGGGACGATCACCCGGTAATGCGCGGCCAGCGCCGGAATCTGCATTTCCCAGTCCAGGGTGCTGGAGCCGAGACCGTGAACCAGCAGCAATGGATCGCCGTGGCCATATTCCTCGTAGTGCAGGTTGCAACCTTCATGCTCGAAATACGCCATCGGTGAACTCCGTGTCAGGCTTGTTCGGGGGCGGCAAACGGTGCGTCCAGCGGCAGGGTGTCGAAGGTGCGCAGCAGTTCGACGAGGATCTGCGAGGCCGGGCCCAATGGTTTGTCCTTGTTCGAGTACAGATAGAAGCTCGGATTGCGGCTGCCGCCCTGATCCAACGGTAGCAGCTTGAGCAGGCCTTCCTTCAATTCCCGTTCGATCATGTGCCGTGGCAGCCAGGCGAAGCCCAGACCGCTGGAGACAAAATTGGCGGCGGTGGCGAGGCTGCCCACGGTCCAGCGCTGCTCGGCGCCGAGCCAGCCGACATCCCGGGGTTGCTGGCGGCCGGAGTCGCGGATCACCACTTGCATCTGGGTTTCCAGGTCCTGGAAATTCAGCTCGCGGTTCAACCGGTGCAGCGCGTGTTCGGGGTGGGCGACGGCGACGAACTCCACGTCGCTCAACTCCGCGCCGAGGTAACCGGGAATGCTCAGGCCGGTAATGGCCAGGTCGGCCACGCCTTCGAGCAGCACTTCTTCGACGCCCGACAAAACTTCCTCCCGCAGACGCACGCGGCAGCCACGGCTTTGCGGCATGAACGCGGTCAGGGCGCGGACGAGGCGGGCGCTCGGGTAGGCGGCGTCGACCACCAGCCGCACTTCGGCTTCCCAACCCTGCTCCATATGATGGGCGAGGTCTTCCAGTTGGCTGGCCTGTTTAACCAGTTGTCGCGAGCGGCGCAGCAACACGCCGCCGGCTTCGGTCAGCACAGCCTTGCGGCCATCGATGCGCAACAGCGGCACGCCGAGCTGATCCTGCATGCGGGCGACGGTGTAGCTCACCGACGATTGCGAGCGGTGCAGGGCCTCGGCGGCCTGGGCGAATCCGCCGTGGTCGACCACGGCCTGCAACGTTCGCCATTGATCAAGGGTCACGCGGGGCGCTTTCATCAATAGCTCCTCTTGTCCTAAGCTGGCGGTCCCTCATGGAGACTGCCGAATGAAAAAATTCTGTTGTGTGTTGCTGGCGCTGCTTCCGCTGACTGCGTTCGCGTACCCGATCGATGTGGAAAAGGACCTCAACGGCCTGAAGATCGACTACAACGCGTTCGACACCGATAACGACATCGGCTCCATCCAGGTCAACAACTACGGCGACGTCGACGCGACCTGCAAGGTGGTGTTCACCAACGGCCCGGAAGCGCCGCGTACCCGCAACATCGAAGTGGCTGCGGGCAAGCATAAGAACGCTACGGCCAAGTTCACCCGGACCATCATCAAGCTGCGCATCAAGCTGAGCTGCACCCCGAAATAGCGTCACGGCCCTGTGGGGGCGGGCTCCCACAGGGTATGGCTTGCATCTAAACGAATTTTTCGATGCTTTGCAGCAATTATTTGCGCTTTTTCATCGATAAGACTCTGTTTAACCTTCACTCCATCGACTTACAACATTCTCGGATGGAGGCTACACAACATGTCCCGCGTTCTGATCATCGAAAGCAGCGCCCGCCAGCAAGACTCGGTTTCCCGTCAACTGACCCAGACCTTCATCAGCCAGTGGAAAGCGGCGCATCCGGCCGATCAGATCACCGTACGTGACCTCGCCGTGAACCCGGTGCCGCACCTGGACATCAACCTGCTGGGCGGCTGGATGAAATCCGCCGAGCAGCGCAACGACAGCGAGCAATCCTCGCTGGACCGCTCCAACGAATTGACCGATGAATTGCTCGCCGCCGACGTGCTGGTGATGGCTGCGCCGATGTACAACTTCGCCATCCCGAGCACCCTGAAAGCCTGGCTCGACCACGTACTGCGTGCCGGCGTGACCTTCAAATACACCGAAACCGGCCCGCAAGGTCTGCTCAGCGGCAAGCGTGCCTACGTGCTGACCGCTCGCGGCGGGATCTACGCCGGTGGCCCGGCGGATCATCAGGAACCGTACCTGCGTCAGGTGATGGGTTTCATCGGCATCCACGACGTGACCTTCATCCACGCCGAGGGCATGAACCTGGGCGGCGACTTCCAGGAGAAGGGCCTCAACCAGGCCAACGCCAAACTGTCCCAGGTCGCTTGATATGTTAATCGCCAGATAATCGCCGATTGTTCTAGTGACCTGGCGCAACCCCTTCAAGGCTCTACGCGCATCGAACCTCCCTTTGCACTTGTTGCTCCTGAGTGCTGTAGCCCGATTGAACGCTTTAGCGAGATCGGGCTTTTTTTTGCCCGGGATTTAGCGATGGCCGGCAAAAACCGCTATCGTCGCCGCCATTCGAAATCGAGGCGAGCATGGGCTATCTACTTTTTGTCACGCTGATCCAGGCGTTTTCCTTCAGTCTGATCGGCGAATACCTGGCCGGTCATGTCGACAGCTACTTCGCGGTGCTGGTGCGGGTGGTGCTGGCCGGGCTGGTGTTCATCCCGCTGACCCGCTGGCGCTCGGTGGAGCCGACGTTCATGCGCGGCATGCTGTTGATCGGCGCGTTGCAGTTCGGCGTGACCTACGTCTGCCTGTATCTGAGCTTCCGCGTGCTGACGGTGCCGGAAGTGTTGCTGTTCACCATCCTCACGCCGTTGCATGTGACGCTGATCGAAGACGCGCTCAACCGACGCTTCAACCCGTGGGCGCTGATCGCGGCACTGGTGGCGGTCGCAGGCGCGGCGGTGATTCGCTACGACCGGATCAACCCGGACTTCTTCATGGGCTTTTTGCTGCTGCAACTGGCCAACTTCACCTACGCCGCCGGGCAGGTGCTGTACAAACATCTGGTGGCGAAACACCCGAGCGATCTGCCGCACTACCGGCGCTTCGGCTTCTTCTACTTCGGCGCACTGGCGGTGGCGTTGCCGGCGTTCCTGCTGTTCGGAAAATCCAACTTCCTGCCCGAAGCACCGCTGCAATGGGGCGTGCTGGTGTTCCTTGGCCTGGTCTCGACCGCACTCGGTCTGTACTGGTGGAACAAGGGCGCGTGCCTGGTCAACGGCGGCACCCTGGCGGTGATGAACAACCTGCACGTGCCGGTGGGACTGCTGCTGAACCTGCTGATCTGGAATCAGCACGAAGAGCTCGGGCGGTTGTTCCTCGGTGGCAGCGTGATTCTGGCGGCGGTATGGATCAGCCGGTTGGGGATTCGCAGGCCGCAGACCATTGGCTGAAACGTCAATCAACCCCTGATTTCCATCGCGATAACTATGTACCGCACCTGACTACCGCTTGATCGACACGCTGTGCCCTACAGACAAGGAGTGACTGTATGGCACAGAACAATTTCAACGATGGAACGTCGGGAAGCGTCGTCATCCGAGCCGGGCCGCCCGCTTCGGGTGGCGGCTCGGGTGGTGGTTTTGGTGGCGGTGGCGGGGTTTCGGGCGGCTTCGGCAAGGTCAGCAAGAGCAAACAAAAGGCTCGGGCGCGGGCCAAGGCGGCGCACCGGCAAAAACAACAGCAAGAGCAAGCCCAAGCGGCGGCTCAGGCACAGGAAGCTGCAAACCAGGCACAGGCCGCCGCCGCACAGGCTCAGGAACAGGCCCGCCAACTGGCGCACAGGCAGTTTGTGGCGGGGCTGGTTCAGCGATATGACGCCATCAGGGCCGAGGTCGATCGTCGTTTTGCCGAAAAGGCCGAGCAGTTCGCACCTGCACTGGAGCAGGAAATTCGGGCGGCGAGCACCTTATCCGACCCCAATCACAGCGAGCGCTGGCAGCTCTACCAGATCAGCAAGCAGAAAAGCGAAATCGACGGGCTGATCGCCCGCAAATCTGCAGACCTCAATGCGAACACGGCGCTGGCTTCATCCTTCGATGGCCATGATCCGCTGAGGCGCACCTCCCAAGATTATGTGGCGCGACTCGGCCAGTTCGGCGAAGCGCACGACGATGGGCATCGGATCTGGGAGAGCGCTTACACCGCCGCCCATGAAGCGCGATTACTCACCTCGCAAATCCAGGCTCTGCGGGGAAAATCCGCAGCAGTGGCCAGGCATCATGCCGAGCAGACAGTGGTCTGGCGTGCAAGGGAAGCGGTTTGGGAGGCTCAGCGCCAATACGCTGCGCAGCGCGAGGCACGGATTCGATTCAAGCAACAGGCCGATGAAGATGCGCGGGTCAGTCGAACCCGGCAGGCCAATACGCTGACTGTTCCGATGTCGTCGATGACGCACGGCGCGATGGTGTTGACGCGTACCGGGGCACTCGTCGCCCAACAAGCGGGTGCACTCATCGAGGCAGGTGTACGGCAAGCGGTCAAACACCTTCCCCTCGCCATGCTGGTTCCCCATCCGTCCACGGTGTTGATCGGCGGGTTGGTGTATTCGCCAACGCTGGGCGATGGAGAGCTGACGCCGGAGCAGCGACGACGATTGTTTCAGTCTGTCGCCGTGCCTGCCCAGGCGCTGGGACTTTCCGATGACCAGGCGCTGCTCTCAATCGCCGATTCCGGCGGCTCGGTGGACATGCCTTATCGGCTCAAGCCTGAGGCCGTTGCGCAAGGCACCGCCGTCATTGCCGTCACCACCGGCAATGAGATCAGCGCCAGTGTGCGGGTCATCAACGCGGTACTTGATCCGCTGACGGGCAACTACACCGCAGAAGTCCCCGGTTCACCACCCCGACATCTGCAGTTCACGCCCGATGCGAGCATCACCAAAGAGGTTCCGAGCCAGGGCCGGATAGCGCTGCTGCCACCGGTTGTTCAGGATTTGCCGAAGGGCGTCGACCTGCGCATTCAGGACTGCATCATCTGCGTGCCGGGCTCGGCGCCGATGTACCTGTCCTTCAACCTGCCACCGTTGGGCGCGGGCGTCGTCACCGGCAAGGGTCAACCCGCCAAGGCTGACTGGTGGAACACGGCTAGCCGGAGCGTCGGGGCGGCGATTCCGAGTCAGATCGGCGACCAGTTGCGTGGACGCGAAATTCAGTCTTTCGGCGCATTTGGCGACGCGCTGTGGCGGACATTGGGTGAGCAATCTGCACTCACCAGCCAGTTCGACGAGGTCAACAAAAAACGCGTCGAGCAAGGCTTCGCCCCCTATGCGCCGAAAAGCACCTGGGTGGGCGAACGCCGCGAGTTCGAACTGCGCTTTCAGGACGATGCATCAGTCGGCGAGAACCCGTTCAATCTCGACCGGGTCAGCATCGTCGCGCCGCAAAGTACTCACGGACGACGTGGCGTTCTACCCGCCGTCCAGCCATGGCCGATTCCCCCGGTGGGGATTGGAACCTGGACCCCTCTGGTGCCACCAGGCAGCGAACACCTCGGACCGACCACCACACCGATTTCCCCCTCGACACCCACGGCTTATCCCGGCAACCCGCTCATCCCGATCCTACCGGCAAACGAGACGTTTCCGGCTGTTGATGAAGGGCAGGCGGGTGCGAGTATTCCGGGGTTCCCGGGGGATATGGAGCTGCCTTCACCGGATGTTCTGTTTCTGGATCGAAGGGATGATCCGGGGGGTGCGACGGGAAGGGGGAGCTCTGCGTCTGATGTGTGGCTAGATTTTTCACAACGCGACGCTGCCCCCATCCCAATACATATCGCCAATCAATTGAGAGGACAAGAGTTCAGTAGTTTTCATGGCTTTCGACGCGCATTCTGGAGGTCTGTCGCTGCTGATTTTGAATTAAGTAAACAGTTCACTCCAATTGACGTGCAATTGATGAGAAAAGGCAAAGCGCCTTTCGCATTAGCCGGTGATAGAAATGGAGGTCGAGTGAAGCTAGAAATTCATCACGTCGAAGAAGTTGCTAAAGGAGGGGCAGTTTACGATATGGATAATTTAGTAGTGATGCCGCCAAGGCAGCATATTGATCTGCATAAAAGAGGGGATGTGTTGTGATTCTTAAAGACAGCCTTGAAGACTACACCGAGGTGGAGTTTTTAGAGTTTTTACGCGCTCTTTATGAAGAAAGAGATGATATGTCTGCTGACAATTACGACGCCTTCATACTCAAGGGAGTAGAGCATTTCGAGCGGGTGACGCAGCATCCTGATCGCTCGGATGTGATTTTTTACCCGAAAGAGGGGCAGGAGAGTTCGCCTGAAGGTGTTCTGCGTGTCGTGAAAGAGTGGATCGCGCTCAGCGGTAAACGGGGATTTAAGTCGAAATGATTTTTAAAGAGAAGTTCGAGCACTACACCGAAGCTGAGTTTTTATCTTTTCTACAAGGATTCGTGCACTTTCCCAGTGAGTTAGAGGGGGCGGCGTTAGAGGTCCATCTGGACAGACTAGTCGATCATTTCGAGCTAATCACCGAACACCCCGACCGCTCGGACGTCATCTTCTACCCCAAGGAGGGACGTGAAGACAGCCCCGAAGGCATCCTGAAAGAAGTGAAAGAGTGGCGCGCACTCAATAACAAACCGGGTTTTAAACCTGAGTAACTTTGAAGCAAGTGACCAAGGATGGAGGGCATTCACTTGAGTGCCCTCTGGCGTCGTGCGGACAAACAAGGAAGTTAAAAACCATGAAACTCAAATCAACCCTCGGCGATTACACCGAACCGGAGTTCCAGGCGCTGGTCGAGCGGATCTGGGCCGTCGATGTGCCCAAAGCGGATCACGACCGATTGATCAATCATTTCGACCAGATAGCGGGTCATCCCCAAGGTGCCGACCTGCTGTTTTATCCGTCACGGGATGAGTTCAACAACGTTTATCAGACCGACACGGTGGTGTATTTCGTCAAGGACTGGCACCTGCAACAGGGCCGCGCCGCGTTCAAGGGACAAGCGATGCCTGCTGCCAACCTGTCTCACGCCCGCTCGAATGCCCCGTTCGATTGGACACAGATCACACAGCAGCGCATCGCGCAAAACCTTGCGGACATCAAGACGTTTTCTACTGATATATCCATCGCGGAACAACAAGTACAAACAGCCCTTGCGGTGCTGGAGCAACGCATCAAGCATTTGCTTGAACAACAAGGTTCTCAATCTGGCGTAGATGAAAGTGCAGCGTCTATCCGAGCGCTGGAGGCGGCCGAATTCGGTGCGAGGTCTGCCGTTCGCCGCTTTGTTACCCTGCAACTACGCATCAGGTTTGCAAGGGATGGCGCCCGCAGTGATGTGGTGCACGCTCAAACCCTGCATGCGCAATGGCAAGGTATCGCCCAGCAACTCTCGACGATCTACGACAGTTCCATCGCGAAGGTGAACCTCTTCAATCAGCGTCTTGCAAACGTGCAGAGCGAATCATTGCTGGCAACGGCTCACAATCGACTTGTCGATTTGCGTCGTCACACGGGTGGTGCCCCTGCGCGACTCTATGCGCCGCTTGCTTTTGTCGACGCGCGCCCGGCGATCCTTGTCGAGGATGCACTTTCGCCGTCATTGGAAAACCATCGTGTCGATCTGCAAAAAGCCATTCGTTCGGCGGTGGCTGAGTTCACCTGGCAAGTCACCTCGGGCGACGCAGTCCATCAAGGTCAATATGCCGCGATACTGGAGTTCGACTTTTTCAGCCGTGCCGAATCGGGGCTCTATGGGATTTGTCTTCCAGTGTCCGAATTTATTCCGGTTGAAGGCGTGGATTGGCAATACCTGTCTGCGACTCGGGCAGAGAAAGACTTGCCATTTCGAATGAGCAGCGGAACCTGTTCGGTGCCAACAGGAAGACTGTCGCGAAGTCTGCGAGAAATCAAAACGCTGCAGCAGGCGCTCATTACACCGACAAATGGCTCCGCGATATCGCCGGGTGTCAGGGTGCGATCTGTTGCCTGGAATGAGCACTCACAGACTTACGATTTCACCGCAGATGGTGTTTCAGCGGTTTCGGTGAGCTGGAGTACTCCCACCCCTTTGGACACCACAATGTCGTTTGCTCCTGATGTTGAAAACCAGTTGGAATTCGTTCAATCCAGCGCCGTGCCTTCGCTCGAAAACTTCGAGGATCTCTCAACGGTTAGCTTCGACGACTATGTCGTGGTTTTTCCCGAGGGATCCGGGCTCGCACCGCTGTACTTGATGTTCAGGGATCCGCGTGATGCAGCCGGGCAGTCGCTCATACCTGAGGCGCCAGTTGCCCCACCAGAAACTCGATAAACGCCCGGGTCTTCTGCGGCACGCGCCGCGCTGACGAATAGACCGCGTTGATGGTGATCGCCGGGGCTTGCCATTCGCACAGCACCGGCACCAGTCGCCCGGCCGCCAATGCCTCTTCGACGATGAAGTCCGGCAGCAGCGCAATGCCCATGCCGGCCTCGGCCGCTTGCGCCAGCAAGTCGCCGTTGTTGGCGTGCAGCGGGCCAGTGACGTTGACCCGCTGCGTCTCCTTGCCGTTGCACAGTTGCAGGCTGACCCCGCTCTGTAGATAGCCGTAGTTCAAGCATTGATGTGAGCGCAGATCCTGCGGGGTCTGCGGCGTGCCCGCGCGTTCGAGGTAAGCGGGGGAGGCGACCATGATGCGCGGCGCTGGCGCCAGTTGTCGGGCGATCATGGTCGAGTCGGGCAGGCTGGCGATGCGGATGGTCACGTCGAACCCGCCGCGCACCGGATCGACCTGCTGGTCGCTGAGTACCAGTTGCAGCTCGATGTTCGGGTGCTGCTCGTGGAACAGCGGAATCAACTTGCCCAAGCGCCGCAAGCCGAATGACATCGGCGCGTTGACCCGCAACACCCCGCGCAATTCGCCCACCCCGTCCCGCGCTCGCTGCTCGGCCTCGTCCAGTGCCGCAATCACTTCCCGAGCTGCTTCGAAATACTCGGCACCGGCCTCGGTCAGGTGCAGGCTGCGGGTGGTGCGTTGCAGCAGTTGCACACCGATGGCTTCTTCCAGCGCCTGAATCTGTTTGCTGACTTTCGAGCGGGGCACGTCCATGGCCCGGGCGGCGGCTGCGAAGCCGTTCTCGCCGACCGTCACCACGAAGGCGCGCATGCATTCGATGCGATCCATGATTGTCCCTTTTTTAGAATCAATGATTCTCGATTTTAGGGAATTGTCCCTTTATCGGCTAGCCCCTAAAGTGACATCCAAGCCGAGACAACAACGCCGAAGACGGCCAGCCACTCGACTCACCCATTACCCAATCGAAACGCTGAATCGACATCAAAAGGAACGCGCCATGTCTATCCGTGAACTGCTGAACCCAACCAACTCCGCCCTGATCCTGATCGACCACCAGCCGCAAATGGCTTTCGGCGTGCAGTCGATCGACCGTCAGACCCTGAAGAACAACACCGTCGGCCTGGCCAAGGCTGCCAAGATCTTCAACGTGCCGACCATCTACACCTCGGTGGAAACCGAAAGCTTCAGCGGCTACATCTGGCCGGAACTGCTGGCGGTACACCCGGAGCAGAAGCCGATCGAACGCACTTCGATGAACTCCTGGGAAGACAAGGCGCTGGTTGACGCCGTGAAGGCCACCGGGCGCAAGAAACTGATCATCGCCGCGCTGTGGACCGAGGTCTGCCTGACCTTCCCGGCCCTGGAAGCCCTGGCCGAAGGCTACGAGGTGTACATCGTCACCGACGCATCCGGCGGCACCACCAAAGAAGCCCACGACATGTCGATACAGCGGATGATTCAGGCGGGCGCAGTACCGGTGACCTGGCAGCAAGTGCTGCTCGAATACCAGCGTGACTGGGCGCACAAAGACACGTATCAGGCAGTGATGGACCTGGTGCTGGAACACAGCGGCGCTTACGGCATGGGCGTCGATTACGCCTACACCATGGTGCACAAGGCACCGCAGCGGCAGGCCAAGTAGCCCGACATTTCGAAACTGAAGACAGCAGACCCTGTGGGAGCCACTCCCACAGGGTCTGCTGTCGTCTGAGGATTCGTAGTCTGAAGTAAAAGCCGCTATCGTCGCCGCCAGTCGAAATCGAGGCGACCAGGGCTATCTACTTGTTTGAACAACTTGCACGTGCCGGTGGGATTGCTGGAACTGAAGGATTATTTGTGTGAAATCTGCGCGCTGCAAAGTGATTTTGGCTGCGTCCCTTTTGGGTTGTCTGCCGGGTATCAGTGTTGTCGGTTCCGTATTGGCCGAGGATTCTCGCCAGACCGGGTTTGTAGACCTGGCTGTCAAAGATCTGGCTGCGGCTCATCAACTGATAGTCAGCTCTCATCCGGGGGCCATAGACAAAGAGAATAAAGACTTCACTGACTGGGTCGAACGGGGCTATCTGGAAGCAAGGCAACTGTCTCTGTTGGTCGGTTCCAGGAGAGATGCCCAGGCTGTTCTGGGTTTCTATATTTCAGGCTTCAAGGATGGCCATGTAGGTACTTACCAATCCGAAAAGGACAGGTCTTCGTGGGTCGGTTTCATTCTGGATAAGAGAGGGGAGGATTTTGTTGTCAGTCGTGTTGCGAAGGACTGGCCGGTACCCTTGCCGCCAATCGGTTCCAGCGTCATTTCATGTGACGGTAAAACAGTTCGCGAGATAGTGAGCAATGAGATATCACCCTACATAGATCGCCGACTGGATTTGCAATCCACCTGGAATCACCTTGCGAAGCATTTGACTGTTGATGATGCGGACTATCCCGTGCTGGCCCGAAAACGGGCGGGCAAGTGCCAGGTTGTTCTGTCGAATGGAGTGACGCAAAACTACGATCTGTTGTGGCAGGAGGGTGGCGAGCAATTAACGGGTTTTCTGCATCAACCTCAACCACCTCAGACAGTCCTGAATCTCGGCCACGGAAGGTATTGGGTTCATGCGTCGAATTTCGCACCTTCGGCATCCGAAAATGCGTCCCTCGAGAAGATGCTCGATGTTCTCGAAAGTATCGATGATGCGAGTCTGGTTGTACTCGATACACGCGGCAATCGTGGTGGTAACAGCCTGGTCGGAGCGAGAATTCTGTCTGCGTTGTTGGGTGAAAAGTTTGTAGAAAGTCTGGATCGGTCCTCTCGCTCGTATGCCATGTGGCGAGTGTCTCCTCTTGCGCTTTCAACGCTTGATAACGCTATGACCAGTACTGAACGTAATTACGGAAAAGGCAGCGATGCGTATACCTTTGTTTCAGTCTTGCGCGAGTCAATGAACGCTGCACTGAAGGAGAAGACCGACTGGTTGCGACAGCCCGATACATCTTCGCTCGATCAAGATCACTCGAAAGACCTGAAGCAGAAAGTTTTCAAGGGTCAACTCGTGCTGGTGACCGATTCGTTCTGTGCGAGTGCCTGTCTGGATTTTGCAGACGCCGTTCTGGCCGTTCCAGGAGCGATCCAGTTCGGGTTACCGACGAGTGCTGACACCGTATATATCGATATTGGCGCTCAGGTATTACCGAGCGGGGCCCGGTTCTGGTTGCCATTGAAAGTCTGGAGGGGCCGGGTGCGGGGAAACAATCAGAGTTATGAACCGCGGTATGTTTTCGATGGTGACATAAATGACACGCCCGCTGTTCAAAAGTGGGTGCTTGGTCACTTTTGAACAGGCCTGCTCCAAACCTCCGGTCACTCGAAGCATTTTGCCGAGCGTTACCTGTGGTGTTGTGTCACTGCAGGACGTGTTTCCCGGCGTCGGGGATGTGGCTCGCGCCAAGGACTGCCGGCAATATCCCGGAACGCAAATCCCCACCACTCGGCTGCTGATACAGACTCAACCCGAACTCCGGCAGCACCGCCAGCAGGTAATCGAAAATATCCCCCTGGATCCGCTCGTAATCGGCCCACACCGTGGTGGTGGTAAAGCAGTAGATTTCCAGCGGAATGCCCTGAGCCGTGGTCTGCATCTGGCGGACCATACAGGTCATGTTCGGCTGGATTTCCGGATGGCTCTTCAAGTAAGCCAAGGCGTAAGCGCGGAAGGTGCCGATGTTGGTCATGCGCCGGCGGTTGGCCGACATCGCCGCGACATTGCCCTGCGCTTCGTTCCAGGCCTTGAGCTCGGCTTTCTTGCGGCCCATGTAGGCGGTCAGCAGGTGCACCTGGGAGAGTTTCTCTTCTTCATCGTCGCGGATGAAGCGCACACCGCTGGCGTCGATGAACAGGCTGCGCTTGATCCGCCGTCCGCCGGACTGCTGCATGCCGCGCCAGTTTCTGAACGACTCGGACATCAGGCGCCAGGTAGGGATCGAGACGATGGTCTTGTCGAAATTCTGTACCTTGACCGTGTGCAGGGTGATGTCGACCACGTCGCCATCGGCGCCGACCTGCGGCATTTCGATCCAGTCGCCGACCCGCAGCATGTCGTTGCTGGTCAGTTGCACGCTGGCGACGAACGACAGCAGGGTGTCCTTGTAGACCAACAGGATCACCGCCGACATCGCACCCAGACCGGACAGCAGCAACAGCGGCGATCGGTCGATCAGGGTGGCGACGATGATGATCGCGCCGAACACGTACAGAACCATTTTCGCCAGTTGCACGTAACCCTTGATCGAGCGGGTGCGGGCGTGTTCGGTGCGGGCGTAGATGTCCAGCAGCGCGTTGAGCAGGGCGCTGACCGACAGCAGCAGGAACAGAATGGTGAACGCCAGCGCCACGTTGCCGAGGAACACCGTGGCGGTCTTGCTCAGCTCCGGCACCAGGTGCAGGCCGAACTGGATCACCAGCGACGGCGTCATCTGCGCCAGACGCTGAAACACCTTGTTATGCCGAAAGTCATTGATCCAGTGCAGCGCCGGTTGGCGACCGAGCATGCGGCTGGCATGCAGGATCAGGTAACGCGCCACTCGTCCGAGGACCAGCGCGATCACCAGCAGCAGGACCAAAGCCAGGCCGGCGTGCAGGAGCGGGTGCTGTTCGAGGGCACCCCAGAGGTCTTGGGCGTTGAGCCAGAGCTGTTTGAAATCCATGAGAGAGACGATTCTTCTGTAAGACGCGACGGGCGATTAGAGCATTTAAGACGCTGTGTATTACCGTTGGAGACAAATCGAGCAACAAAAAAGCCACTGATTACGGCGGATTTCACAAAGAAACTCGGCCTGAGCGCTCGAAACCGGTAACCTATGCAGCTGATTTTTTGCATATCTTCGAGGTAGCACCCGTGTTTTCCCAATTCGCCCTGCACGAACGCCTGCTCAAAGCCGTGGCCGAGCTGAAATTTGTCGAGCCAACGCCTGTGCAAGCCGCGGCCATTCCGCTGGCGCTTCAGGGGCGTGACCTGCGGGTGACGGCGCAAACCGGTAGCGGCAAGACCGCCGCTTTCGTCCTGCCGATCCTCAACCGCCTGATCGGCCCGGCCAAGATCCGCGTCAGCATCAAGACCCTGATCCTGCTGCCGACCCGCGAGCTGGCCCAGCAGACCCTGAAGGAAGTCGAGCGCTTTTCGCAGTTCACTTTCATCAAGTCCGGCCTGATCACCGGCGGTGAAGACTTCAAGGTTCAGGCCGCCATGCTGCGCAAAGTGCCGGACATCCTGATCGGCACCCCGGGCCGGATGATCGAGCAACTGAACGCCGGCAACCTCGACCTGAAAGAAGTCGAAGTGCTGGTGCTCGACGAAGCCGACCGCATGCTCGACATGGGTTTCGCCGAAGACGTGCAGCGTCTGGTCGACGAATGCCCGAACCGTCAGCAGACCATGCTGTTCTCCGCCACCACCGGCGGTTCCGGCCTGCGCGAGATGATCGCCAAGGTGCTGAACAACCCTGAGCACCTGCAGCTCAACGCGGTCAGCCAGCTGAATTCGACCACCCGTCAGCAGATCATCACCGCCGACCACAACCAGCACAAAGAACAGATCGTGAACTGGCTGCTGGCCAACGAGACCTATCAGAAGGCCATCGTCTTCACCAACACCCGGGCCATGGCCGACCGCATCTACGGTCGCCTCGTCGCTCAGGAATACAAGGCATTCGTGCTGCACGGCGAGAAAGACCAGAAGGATCGCAAACTGGCGATCGACCGTCTGAAGCAGGGTGGCGTGAAGATCCTGGTAGCTACCGACGTAGCGGCCCGTGGTCTGGACGTTGATGGCCTGGATCTGGTGATCAACTTCGACATGCCTCGCAGCGGCGACGAATACGTACACCGCATCGGTCGTACCGGCCGTGCCGGCAACGACGGTCTGGCGATCTCGCTGATCTGCCACGGCGACTGGAACCTGATGTCGAGCATCGAGCGTTATCTGAAGCAGAGCTTCGAGCGCCGCACGATCAAGGAAGTCAAAGGCACCTACGGCGGACCGAAAAAGGTCAAGGCCTCGGGCAAGGCCGTCGGCGTGAAGAAGAAAAAGACCGACGCCAAGGGCGACAAGAAGAAAACCGGCGCCAAGACCCCGACCAAACGCAAGAGCGCCAACCGTCCGAAACCAGACTCTCTGGTGAGCAGCGACGGCATGGCTCCGCTCAAGCGCCGCAAGCCGGAAGCGCCGGCGGCTGAGTAAGTCGTTTCAGGCAGGCAAAGAAAAACCCGGACATGGTCCGGGTTTTTTTTTATTGCCAGTGTTTATCAACTGCCCAGCAGGCCAGTGGTGTCGGCGTCAAAACGCCGCTTGGCCTGATCGGCTGCCGGTTTGAGCTGTGCGAGCAGGGCGGCCTCGCTGTACAGCCCGGTCAGCGCCAGCTCTTTTGGCGTTGGCTCGATCGGGATCAGCACGTCTTCGCCCGCCGCGTGCAGCCAGATCGCCACAAGGTGCAGCGCCGACACAAACAGCATCCGCAGCTCAACGGTTTTGCCCTTCAGTTGCGGCGATTGCTCCGCCAGTTTCAGCGCATCGACCGTGGCGGCCGCCAGGTTGCCGTGGTTCAACGAGGCAAACTCGACGTGACCGCGTACTTCGGCCAATTGCGCGTCGGCAATCGACACACCGCCGGAGAACACCAGGTAATGCCAGTCGCCCACTCGGGCATTCTTCAGGCCTTTGCCCTGGCTCAGGTCGTCCAGACTGAGTGAGTAACCGCGATAGGCCTCGCTGAGGCTGATCCCGGCGGGCGCAGCACTGGCGAACTGGCGATTCACGCCGAAACCCTGGGTTTGCAACGCGGCCTGCAGGGCCGGGCGCAAGGTCTGTACGCCGTTGGAAGGCGCCTTTGGATAAATCAGTTGCATGATGTCGCCCTCCTAGTTTTTTGCCGTGAAGTAAGTGTGGGTCCAGTTGCCGCCGCCATTGTAGGAACCGGGGAAGGAACTCAGCGCGCGGGTCGAATAGCCGTAGATTGAATCCGCGACCAGCACGTAATTGCCGTTGGTGCCGTAGATCGCCAGAAAGTGCGCACCGCCGCCGTACCAGGCGCAACGCAGGCCGATCGGGCGGCTCATGTTGATCTGGTTCTGGATGGCCGACATCTGTAGCGAGCCCGAATTCATGCCGTTGAAACTGCGGGTGATCTTCAGCGCAACGTCCAGATAGCCGTAGACGTTGCACGGCCCCGGTTGATTGCAGCAGTTGCGGTCCAGCGCGGCGCTGGCAACGGCGCATTGGGTCCAGGACCCGGTGCCGTAATAATTGCCGACCGAGGCGGAAGCGGCGGCCCAGCACCAGTTGGTCTGGGTCTGTTGCTGCATCGTGAAGTTCAGGCTGGCGGCCGCCAGGGCACTTTGTTGTACAGCCGCCTCGACCTCGACCAATTGCGGGTCGAGCAGATGGCCGATCAGACATTCGGGCAGGGGGTTGCCGGTGAATGCCGTGGTTTCAGTGGTTAACATTTTTCAATCCTCCATGAATGAAAACAAACGTTCCGCGTTTGCGGGATAACGGTATTGCCGAGCGATCGGTGTTCAAGGGTTGCCATCTCCGATGGCCGGTTCCGATCAGGCTCGGGGTAACCCTAGGTGTGAATATGCATTTGTGCAAATAAAATAATGCACCAATGCAAATTTCCGGACAAAAGGAAGCAGGCTTTGGTATCGATCCAGCCTGATCGATGCCAAAGCCTGCCGTTGTCTGAGCGAGTGTTATCCCTCGGTTTTCTTCTCGGCCGAACCCAGCTCTTTCAAGCGCTGATCGATCAACTGGCATTTGTCCGGCAGATCGGCGGAGGCGGTGCCCAGGTCCATTTTCTGCAACTCGGCGTTGATCTCCTTGGCCTTGGTCGGGTTTTGCTCGGTGAGCTTCGCGACTTCCTTGGCCAGTTGCTCGCGTTTGGCGGTGGCTTCTTCCGGCGTACAGGCCCAGACGGGCAGGGCGCAGGCGAGCGTGGCGGCGAGGGTGAGCTTGAGCAGGGTTTTCATGGGGGCAGGCCTCAGTTCCGGTTAAGGCGGGTTAACCGGTTGAGGGCTTTCAACCGTGAAAAGTTCAGTGTGTTTGGGGCTCAGTCTCCATGGCAGCAACTGGATTTTGCGGCGCCGTCGTAGCGGTCATGGTGCCGCACCCATTCCATGATCTCGTCCTCGTTCCGGCCCTTGGGCGTGAGGTCGAGGTAGTTGTAGGCGCCGACCAGCAGGTCGAGGCCGCGGGCATAGGTTGAGTAGGTGTGGAAAATGTCGCCGTTGTCGGCGCGATAAAACACGCTGAGCCCTGGCATTTCTTCCTCGGCACTGTCGGTCTTTTCGTAGTTGTACGTAGCCTTGCCTGCCTCTACATCGTCAGCGCGGGCACACACGCCAAAGTCGTAGTTGAAATCGCAGCCGTCCGACGATACCCAGTCGAACGTCCAGCCCATCCGCCGCTTGAAGGCCTGGAATTCGGCGAACGGTGCGTGGGACACCGCCACCAGCGCAATGTCGTGATGGGCCAGGTGCAGGTTGGCGCCGTCGATGTGGTCGCTCAGGAATGAACAGCCCGGGCAGCCTTCCTCCCAGCCCTTGGCGAACATGAAGTGGTAAACAACGAGCTGGCTGTGGCTGCCGAACAGGTCGGCAAGTTTCAATTCGCCGTTCGGCCCCATGAAGCGGTAATCCTTGTCGACCTTTACCCAGGGCAGGGCGCGGCGTTTGGCGCTGAGGCGGTCGCGTTCCTTGGTGAAGACTTTTTCATCGGCCAGATGCTGCTTGCGGGCGTCGAGCCATTCTTCGCGCGACACCACCGGATGATTCTCAACGTTCATGATGATTTCTCCTGCGGGGGTTGAAACCGTCTGTCTCAGACTAGTCGTTCAACAAGCCGGGAAATCGACAGACCGCCGGTCGGTCGGGGCGCCGAATAATCCTGAACGGTGGCGCAACGCTCCGGTCACAACCTGTGAACGCGCCAAAAAATCACGCGCACCGGAGGTTGAATCAGGATGACGACTTATAACTGGGATTTGATTGAGCGCCTGCTGCATGAAGTGCAGAACGGCGCGGGACAAAGCTTTGCGCCACGGTCTGTTGCTGAAGTTTATGCGGCGGAGAAAGCGGCGGCGGGCGAGCCGATCGAGAATCTGGATCACCTGAAAACGCTCGCTTGCGACTATGAGCAATTGCTGCTGTTGCGCGGTTACATCCAGCCCCGTGGTGAAGACGAGGGCAGCACCGGCAACAACTTCAGCCTGACCCCGCGCGGTTCCAGCCTGTTGAGCCTGATCGACAGCAGCATTCCCGGCAATGATCATCCGCGCGAAGTGCTGGATGATCAGGAAGATGCGCTGGATGAACTGACGTTCGATGAGGTGGCCTCCAAGGCCCAGATCGCCTGAGGCTTTGCACAAAAAAATGTGGGAGCGAACGTGCTCGCTCCCACATGGGTTTTATAGTGATCTCAGCTTTTTTGTGCAGCCTTCAGGCACTTCAAATCATTGAAGTCCTTGCGCACCCCCTCGATCTTTTTCAACAGGCGCTGGCGCTGCTGCGGCGTGCTGTCGGCCATCAGATCGACGAACAGCGAACGGGCCTGCGCCTCGGTATTGGCGTAGGCCTTTTGGTAATCCGCTGTCCATAACCGCTCGCGATTGACCAGAAGCGTCTCGATCCGTTGTGGGAATTCGGGACTTTTGCGTTGCGCCACCGCCGCGCTGAACTGCTTCTGCCAGTGGGCGCGGTTGGCGATCCATTGGGTGTTCTGATCGCCCAGGGCAGTCGACCAGGCCATCACCCGCTGTTCCTGCTTGGCGCTCAACGGGCCGAGCCAGTCGTTGAGACGCTTGTCCATACGCGCACCGCGTTCGGCAATCTGCTGTGACAGCGGCGGCTTGAGGTATTCCTGCTGGCGCTTTTGCAGGTCTTTGGCAAAGGCGTCGTTCATTTCGGCGACCTGTTTGTCATCCAGCCCTTGCAGCAATTCAATCGCCGACGGGGTGATTTCCCGAGCGGTTTCGGCGATCGCCTGCTTGGCTTCTGCGGTGCGGGCCTGGAGCGCGGCGTCAGTGACCTGATTGGTCTCGACCATGGTTTGCAGGCGATCGAGCCAGTCGAGATAACCCGGCAACTGCGTGGTGCAGTGCCAGCTCAGGTGTTCCTTGAGGCGCTCGTTGAACCAGCCTTTCTGCTCGCCGTTCATGTCCAGGTAGTCGCTGAGCGTCCACGGAATGATCACGTCGAGATTGCGATAGGCCAGGCCGACACGGCTGCAGGCGCCGATGGCGAGGGTCAGGATCAGTAGAACGGCGAGGCGTTTGAACCAGCTAGACATGGGCGAGTCCTTGCGAAAGCCAGCCTTGAGGGTCTGATTCTTATGTGAACGCAGGATGGACCCGGCAGTTCAGCCAATCAATAGAACGCGCGTTCGGCCTTGAGCGTGACCAGCCCGTCGCACTGACTGTTATGCCCGGAATAGGCTGAGCAATCGCTGCCGCTGAGGCTCGAATTGCTGTAGATCAGGTCGAGGTCGATGCCCATGAACGGCCGGGAAAATTTCACCGACCAATCGGTAAAACTGCTGACATAACCCCCGTCCACCGAGACCGGCGTGTTGAGCTGATGGGTGGTGTATTTCATGCTGATCCCGATGCCGAACGGCTGATTGCCACCCAGGTCGGCAAACAGGGTGTTGTTCTGTTTATCCGGATCGTTGCTCAGGGCGATGCCGATCCGGCTGCCCAGCAGGGTCAGGCCACCGAACAGTTCCTGGCTGTCGAGGGTATCGACCTTGGGATAGCTGTAATGGATCATCCCGACTTCGTAGCCGAGGGTCTGATCGAAAGGTTGTTTAAAGCCGACGTAGGAATCGATTTCGAGATTCTTCCCCGGCGTGAGGCCCATGCTCGGTGCGTATTGGCCGACATAGAGGCCGCTGTCGTGGCTCAGGTCCAGGCCGCCGTGGAACGAGCCGACCGCCGAAGGTTTGACCAGCCCCTGGGCCATGCTGCGGCTAGGCGTGGTGCCGAGCTTGAGGTCGAAATCGCCGAGTTCACGCTGGAAAATCTGCGCGTGCGCCGCCGGGCTCGCCAGCAGGCCTACAAGCAATAAACAGGACAATTTGAGCATGCGTCACTCCTTGAGCAGCGAGCGCAGGTGCGACAAACCTGCTGAAACGCTTGATCCAGACGCGTGCAAGGATACCGGCGAATGATCGGCATTGAGGGCCGTTCGTCGATTTCTGCTGTTTTGAATGTTTGATTAAACGTAAGAGAGGTCTTGCGAGGGATCCGGTCCAGACGCTTCGAAGCTCAAAGCGCCTTTGGACAGGTGTGCTGCGGGGTGTTACTTCTTGCCCAGGCTGATCTGCTTGGACGGGCCGAACGTCTGGCCGCTGACGCCCTTGGCAATTTGCTGGATCTCGCCGCCGGACTTGAGGAATGCCGCGATCTGATCGTTGATCGATTCGCTGGTTTCAACGGCTGGAGCTGGCTTTGCTTTGCTGGTGGATGCTTTTACACGCATGGCGGCCATTAACCTGTAGAAAAGTAACTCGGCCAGGCATCGTACAGGAATAACTTGACAATTGCTTGGTAAATATCCCCCGGAATAACCCAGCGTGCAGGTGGATTATTCTCGATTAATTATTCGAAATATCCCGCTAACCTGCTGTTTTAAATAACAACATTTATTGGATTTGAGGATGGAGGGCTGCGTCGGGATCAGACGAAAGCCGTCACGCTGGCCTGACGAGTGGCGCGCGTTCGGCGCGAAATCCAGGAAAATCAAGGCCTCCCACAGCTTTTTACTTGGCCGTCCGATCTGGCGACCGACGAACCCGGCAAAACCGGGTAGAATGCCGCCCACGCAATGAGGGTATTGGAAATGGCTTTAGTCGGGCGTTACAACAGTTTGCAAGTGGTTAAACACACTAACTTCGGTTTATATCTGGACGGCGGTGCCGACGGCGAAATTCTTTTGCCCAACCGTTATATCCCTAAAGATATTCCCAGCGAAGATGAAGACTGGCTCAATGTTTTCATTTATCTGGACAGCGATGACAAACTTATTGCCACCACTGAAAAACCAAAAGTTCAGGTCGGTGAATTTGCCAGTTTGAAAGTTGTTGAAGTCAACAGCATCGGCGTGTTCCTCGATTGGGGCCTGCCGAAGGACCTGCTGCTGCCTTACTCCGAAGAAAAACGCCAGATGACCGCCGGCGAGTACTGCGTGGTGCACGTCTACCTCGACAAACACACCCGCCGCATCACCGCGACCGCGCGCCTGGATCGTTATCTGGACAAGACCCCGGCCAACTACAGCGTGGGCCAGGAAGTTGATCTGCTGGTGGCCGAATCCACCGACATGGGTTTCAAGGCCGTCATCAACAACAAGCACTGGGGTCTGATCCACAAGAATGAAATCTTCAAGTTCATGCGTTCCGGCATGCGCGAGAAAGGCTTCATCAAGGAAGTGCGCGCCGACGGCAAAATCAGCCTGAGCCTGCAACCGGTAGGGCAGGAAGCAGCCAGCAGCCTGAACTCGAAGATCCTTGCCAGGTTGCGCGAAAACGATGGCACCCTGGCCGTCAGCGACAAGAGCGATCCGGCGCTGATCAGCAGCCTGTTCGGTGTCAGCAAGGGCAACTTCAAGAAGGCCATCGGTTCGTTGTACAAGGAAGGCAAGATCGTCATTCATGCTGATCGCATTGAACTAACCTGAGTCTCGCGTGGCCCATGTTGCATGGGCTCACTCGAGGTCGGGCAGATGAAAAAAGCACTGATTGCCTACGTCGCCACGTTGCTGACGTTTCTTCTGCTCGACGGGCTCTGGCTCGGTGTGTTGATGGCACCGACCTATCGCGAACTGCTCGGTTCGTTGATGCTCGAAAATCCGTTGCTGGTGCCAGCAGCGGTTTTTTATTGCCTGTACGTTTTCGGCTGTGTGGTGTTTGTGGTCTTGCCGTCGCTGACCTGGCAACGAGCCGCCCGCATGGGCGCGCTGCTCGGGCTGGTGGCTTATGGCACTTATGACCTGACCAATTGGGCGACGCTGCGTGGCTGGTCGGCGCAGGTGTCGCTGATGGATTGGGCCTGGGGCACATTTGCCACGGCGCTGGCCTGTACGGTCGGGTTTTGGGCCGCTCGCCGAAGTTGAGGGTGTGCATGACGCAGCAGAGCAACTCCATGTCTTTGCCGGGCGGCAATTTCTGTCCGACTGGTTGATAATCCCTGCCATCCTTTTTCGGCCCGGACAAAGAGCCGGGGCTTTGTTTGACCATTGGAAAAACTGCCATGTTGTGTGTGTTCGAGGTGTTGCGGTGAGCGTCAGTCGGCGTACTGCCGACGGTTTTGCCCTGCAAGTGATGGTCGGCCTGTGCCTGATCTGGGGCGTGCAGCAGGTGATGATCAAGTGGGCGGCGACCGACATTGCGCCGGTGATGCAGGCGGCGGGGCGGTCGGGGATTTCCGCGCTGCTGGTCGGACTGCTGATCTGCTGGAAGGGCGGCTGGGATCAGGTTGGCGCTACCTGGCGCGGCGGTTTGCTGGCCGGCGCCTTGTTCGGTCTGGAATTCCTGTTCATCTCCGAAGGCTTGCAGTTGACCACGGCGGCGCACATGTCGGTGTTTCTCTACACTGCGCCGATCTTCACCGCGCTGGGCGTGCATTTCCTGTTGCCGAGCGAGCGTCTGCGGCCGGTGCAATGGCTGGGGATTTTCCTCGCGTTCGTCGGCATTGCCGTGGCGTTTGCCGGCGGCGTGTCCTGGGACAACCTCGACCGCCGGATATTGATGGGCGATGCCCTCGGCGTGCTGGCCGGCGCCAGTTGGGGCGCGACCACCGTGGTGGTGCGCGCCTCGCGCCTGTCGGAAGCGCCGGTGACCCTGACCCTGTTCTATCAACTGATCGTCGGCTTCGTTGGACTGCTGTTGATCGCGCTGCTCAGCGGCCAGATCACCCACGTCAGCCTGACCGTCGTTGCCGTGGGCAGCGTACTGTTCCAAGGGCTGGTGGTGTCGTTCTTCAGTTACCTGACCTGGTTCTGGCTGCTGCGCCGTTATCTGGCGGCCAACCTCGCCGTGTTTTCCTTCATGACGCCGTTGTTCGGCGTGACCTTTGGCGTGGTGCTGCTCGGCGAAGAACTGAGCCTGAACTTCATCATCGGTGCCGTGCTGGTGTTGCTCGGCATCACTTTCGTCAGCGCGGAACAGTGGGTGCGTCGGCGTTTGCGCAAAGCCCTCGGTCAGCCGTAACCGATTTGCACGCCAGACCGCCGGCAATCAGCAGGCCGCTGCCGGCGATCACCAGCGCCGGTTGCAGGCCGCCGCTGAAATGGCTGCTGACCGCCGCCAGCAACGGCCCGCTGAGTTGACCGACGGCGAAGCACGCGGTGAGCAGGCCGGCGTTGCGCTGGGTGGCGTGGGGCGCCAGTTCCCGGGAGCGTTGCATCACCAGTTGCATGCAGGCCAGGAACGGCGTGCCGCAGAGGATCACGCCCAATGCCAGGCCGAGGCCGCTGCCCAACAGGCAAGCGAACACTCCGGCAGCCTGCAGCCATAACGTCGCCATCAACCAGTGCCGGGTGGTGTCCGGATCGTGCCGACGCAAACTCACCAGCAACACGCCAATTGCGGCGCCGAGGCCGAAGCACGGCCAGAATAGATCGGCCTGCCATTGCCCGTGAAATTGCGCGTTGGCCATCTGCGACAGAAACGTGGCCGGGATGATGTAGCCCACGCCGTATAACGCATAAACAATCGCTAAACGCCCAATGCCTCGGTTCGAATGATTGACGGCAGCAGGCGCGACGGTTGCGCCGACGCCCGGTTGCGGCAGGATCCGCACGATCCCCAGCAACATCACCAGCGCCACGGCGGCATAGATCAGCCACAGAGTCGCGGAAGTCTGCTGCGCCAGATGTGAGAACAGCGCCAGCAGCCCCGTCAGAAAAATCCCCAGCCCCGGCCCGGCAAACGCCAGCGCCCCCAGCCGTGGCCGACCCGCCGCCGCAGCCAGTGGCTGACTCAGCGCAGTAATCATCACCAGCACCCAGGCGCTCGCCACACCGGTGCCGAAACGCAGCAACAGGTGCGACCAGAAACCATTGGCCCAGAACGACGCCAGCGTCAGCAATACACACAACCACAGGCCGCCGTGCAGGCGCCGCTGCACCTGATCCGGCCGGCGGGAAAACATCGCATCCACCGCGCCAAGCAGGTAACCGAGGTAGTTGGCCGCCGCAATCAGACCGGCGGCGGTCAGGTCGATCTGCCCTTCGCTGATCAAATGTGGAAGTTGTGGCGTGAGGGCGAAACGCCCGATGCCCATGGCCATCATCAGGGCAATGAAACTGGCGGATAAGCGAATCAGCGGTGACATGGTCTGAATTCCGTTGGAGGTTCAATGACCGTCAGGCTAGGACTGATTGACTTTCTTTAAAATTGAATAATAGTGAGTAACTTGTTCTGTTCAGGAGAAAGGTTGTGGAGTTCAGCCAATTGCGGATCTTCCAGGCCGTGGCGGAGGAGGGCTCGATCACCCGCGCCGCCGAACGTTTGCACCGCGTGCCTTCAAACCTGTCGACCCGGCTCAAACAGCTGGAGGAGCAACTGGGCGTCGAACTTTTCGTCCGCGAGCGTCAGCGTTTGCAGTTGTCGCCTGCGGGAAAAGTCCTGCTGGACTACACCGGCAAACTGTTCGCCCTGCGCGATCAGGCCAGTGCAGCGGTGATGGGCGGGCAACCGGCGGGGGATTTCGTGCTCGGCACGCTGTACAGCACGGCGGCGATCCATTTGCCGGCGCTGCTGGCGCGGTATCACAAGCAATATCCGGCGGTGAATCTTCAGGTGCAGTCCGGGCCCAGCGGTGAACTGCTCGAAGGCCTGCTCACCGGGCGCCTCGACGCCGCGCTGGTGGACGGCCCGCCGCAACTGGCCGGGATCGACGGGGTGCCGTTGTGCAACGAGCGGCTGGTGCTGATCAGCGAGGCCGATCACCCGCCGATACGCAGCGCCAGGGATGTCGAAGGTCGGGCGGTATTCACCTTCCGTCATGGCTGCGCCTATCGCGCGCGGCTGGAAGCGTGGTTCGCGCATTATCAGGCGGCGATGGGCCGGGCGATGGAGATCGAGTCCTATCAGGGCATGCTCGCCTGCGTGATTGCCGGCAGCGGTGTGGCGCTGATGTCGGAGTCGATGCTCGCCAGCCTGCCGGGCCGCGAAAGTGTCGCGGTGCATCCGCTGGCCGAGCCTTTTGCCAGTGCGACAACATGGCTCATGTGGCGGCGGGGCATGGTCGGTGCCAACCTCAATGCGTGGATCGAACAGCAGCAGGCGCTCTATCCCGTGGCTGGCGAAGACGTGCGGGAAACGGCTTGAACGAACGGTCAGGGATTTGGATCAATTCAGTAACAGATCATTGCGGATTTGGCCGAGCATTGCGTAGGACTTCGGACTATTATCAGTGCGAAGCGGCCTCAGAATTCCGGACGCTCAGCACCACCCTGAAGGGGGCATGACGATGAAAGAGAAAATTCAAAACTGGCTGCACGATTTGGGTGTTGCCCTCGGCTTGATCGAACCGCCTCTGCAACCGGTCCCGATTCGCACCGATGACGAACAGCGTCGGCGTCAGCCACGTCGGCGGTAATGCCCCGCTTTGAAGGATCAAAGGATTTAAACGACAAAAGATCGCACCCGGCCGTCGCTCCATTGGAGTGGCGGGCGGGGGCGGTCTTTTGTTTTCAGTGACGCCCGATTTCCATCAGAAACCGGCTCAGGTCATTCGCGGTTTTCGCGGTCTTGAGCATCCGGTCCTCTTCGGCGGTGAAGGCCGTCAGTCCGAATTCATCTTCCAGATGGAAGATCAGATCCTCGATATCCGCTTTTTCCAGCCCCAGTTGCGCGAGGCTGGTGTTGTCGTCGAATTCACGATTTTCCAGCAGGCGCAGGATGAACCGGTGCACGGCAGCACGCACGGCAGCTCTTCTCATGGCAGATCTTTATGGTTGTTGGTCTGACTGGAGTACAGCAGGCCTCAGGCGTGCCGGCGCAACCATTCGTCAATCATCCCGCGCAGATGCGCCCCGGAAAAACTGCCGAAGTGCCCGCCATGCACCGTGCGGATCTTCAACCCCTGCAAACGACGCAGGCTGGTGGCGTAGTCATCAAGGTTGGAATGGTAGGCGTCTTCGATCAACGGCCCGTCGTAGATGATGTCGCCGCTGAACAGGGTTTCGCTGGCCGCTTCGTAGAGGCTGATCCCCCCCGGTGAATGCCCCGGCGTGTGCAGCACCTGCAACGTGCGATTGCCCAGGTCCAGCACATCGCCATCCTCGACAAACCCGGTGGCCGGCGCTGCCTTGACCCGGTATTCGGCGTAGCACAACGGGCAGTCCGGGTGCGCTTCGAACATGTCGTCGCCGACGAAGGCCCGGCTCAGATCGTTCTCGCCATCCGGCGCTGCCAGAATGTCCGCCTCGGCGGGATGCACCAGCCGTTCGGCAAATTCGTGATGCCCGGCGATATGGTCGAAATGGCAATGACTGGCCACCGCCACCAGTGGCCGTTCGGTCAGCCACGGCAGTTGCTCGCGCAGGCTCACGAGCCCTGAACCGCTGTCGAGCAGCAGATCCTTGTCCCGCCCCTGAACGTGCCACAGGTTGCAGCGATAGAACGGGCGGATGAACGGCTCGTGAATCAGCCGAATGCCGTCGCTCAGGTGCTGCACTTCGAACCACTGATCGCGAGAAACAATCTTCATCAAGCATTTTCTCCAGACGAAAAAAAACGGGTGTGGCAACCGACGCCACACCCGTCGAAGAAAGTTGTTGCTACTGCTTAAGCTTAGATCGCGCTCGCCACGGTCGCCGGGCGACGGGAAAACAGGCTGACCACCACAAAACTCACCAGACCCACAGCCAGGCTGTAGTAGATCGGCGTGTTGGCATCCAGACCGTCCTTGAACATGAACAGCAGGGCAGTGGCGAAACCCAGGCCCATGCTGGCGATGGCGCCGGCGGTGGTCGCGCGTTTCCAGAAGATCGCACCGATCAGCGGGATCAGCATGCCGCCCACCAACAGGTTGTAAGCGAGGGTCAGGGCGCTGATCACGTCGTTCACTACCAGAGCAATACCCAGCACCACGACGCCGGTCAGCAGAGTGAACAGGCGGTTGATCGCCAGGCTCGACTGTTTGCCGCCACGCAGTTTCGGCAGCAGGTCTTCGGTCAGGGTGGTGGCAGCGGCGAGCAGGCCGGCGCTGGCGGTGGACATCATCGCGGCCAGGGCGGCGGCGATCACCAGACCACGGATGCCGTCCGGCAGCGACAGTTTGACGATCGCGGCGAAGGCGTTGTTGACGTTGTCCAGATCCGGGATCAGAACGTGCGCCGCCATACCGATCAGGGCACAGGCCAGACCGTAAAGGATGCAGTAGATGCCCGCGATGCTACCGGCGTACTGAGCGACTTTGGCGGTCTTGACGGTGAACACCCGTTGCCAGATGTCCTGACCGATCAGGATGCCGAAGAAGTAGATCATGAAGTAGGTGATGATCGTGTCCCAGCCGATAGTGGTGAAGCTGAAGGCGGTGGCCGGCAGTTTCAGCACCAGCTCGTCCCAGCCGCCGACGCGGTACAGGCAGATTGGCAACAGGATGAACATCAGACCGACGGTCTTGATGATGAACTGGACGATGTCGGTCAGGGTCAGCGACCACATGCCGCCGATGGCCGAATACACCACGACCACGCCACCGCCGAGCAGTACCGAGATCCAGAACGGCAGGCCGAACAGCACTTGCAGCACGGTGCCGATGGCGAGGATCGAGGTCACGCCGATCATCAGCGCATAGGCCAGCATGATCGCCGCGCTCGCCGAGCGGGCCATCGGGTTGTAGCGTTTTTCCAGCACCTGGGTAACGGTGTAGATCTTCAGTTTCAGCAGCGGCTTGGCCAGGAACAGGTTCAGCGCCACGATGCCGCAACCCAGTGCCGCGCACAGCCAGAAACCGGAGATGCCGTGCACGTAGCCCAGGCGGACGGTGCCGACGGTGGACGCACCACCGAGAACGGTCGCGGCCATGGTGCCCATGTACAGGCTCGGGCCGAGGTTACGCCCGGCGACCAGGAAGTCCTCGTTGGTCTTGGCCTTGCGCATGCCGAAGTAGCCGAGCAAGAGCATGCCGGCGGCGTAGATGAGGACGACGAATAAATCCAAAGCCATGATGGCGTGTCTCCGATTGTCTTTTTTATGGGGTGGAACACTGTGGGAGAAGGCTGACCCCCACAGGCGATTCGTTTATTCAGGCAGCCTGACGCAGCGCCGCTTCAGCCGGCGCATGCGCGCCTTTGCTCCGGGGATCCTTCGGGCCGTAGACCAGCGCCGGTTCCGGGAACAGGCTCAGCAACATCAGGTACATCACCGAGGCCAGACCGAGGGTCACGAGCAGGCTGATGTCGATGCCGCCGGCCAACTCACCGAGCGGGCCAACGAACTGCCCCGGCAGGTTGACGAAGCACAGGCCGACCGCCGCGCTCGGGATCCACGCGCCCAGGCCGCGCCAGTTCCAGCCGTGGCTGAACCAGTAGCGTCCACCTTGCTCGCCGCGCGTGAACACCTGCAGATCGTCCGGGCAGTAGAAGCCGCGACGCACCACCAGGCCGATGATCATGATCACCATCCACGGGGTGGTGCAGGTGATGATCAGCACGGCGAAGGTCGACACGCTCTGCACCAGGTTCGCCGCGAAGCGCCCGATGAAGATGAAGGCAATCGACAGCACGCCAATCAGAAGCGTCGCCTTGACTCGCGACAGCAGGCGCGGGAACACGCTGGACATGTCCAGCCCGGTGCCATAAAGCGACGTGGTGCCGGTGGACATGCCGCCGATCACCGCAATCAGGCACACCGGCAGGAAGAACCAGCTCGGCGACACCGCCAGCAGACCGCCGACGTAGTTGTTGGCCGCGATGTAGTCCGGCGCCTGGATCGCCACGATGGTCGCGGTGGTCAGGCCGAACAGGAACGGGATGAAGGTGGCGATCTGCGAGAGCACCACCGCCGCCATGATCCGCTGACGCGAGGTTTCACGCGGGATGTAGCGAGCCCAGTCGCCGAGGAACGCACCGAAGGAAATCGGGTTGCTCATCGCTACCAGCGCGGCGCCGATGAACGCGGCCCAGAAGCCTGGCTGGCCGAGGCTGACGGTGCCGGCGTAGTGCGAATCGAACGGACCGGCGAAGGCAAAGATGCCCAGCAGGAACAACAGGCTCGCGCTCCACACGGCAACCTTGTTCACCCACAACAGGAAGCGGAAGCCGTAGATGCACACGGTCAACACCAGAATCGCGAACAGACCGTAGGCCAGGCCCAGGGTCAGGTCGGTTTCCGGCAGGCCGATCAGGCGTTTCGCACCACCGATCAGCGCATCTCCCGAACTCCACACCGAGAGCGAGAAGAAGGCGATGGCGGTCAGCAGTGACAGGAACGAACCGACGATCCGCCCGTGCACGCCGAAATGCGCACCGGACGACACTGCATTGTTGGTGCCGTTGAGCGGGCCGAACAGGCCCATCGGTGCGAGGATCAGCGAGCCAAGCAGCACGCCCGAGACAATCGCCCAGACGCCCGCCTGAAAGGACAGGCCGAACAGCACCGGGAAACTGCCGAGCACGGCGGTGGCAAAAGTATTCGCGCCGCCGAAGATCATGCGGAACAAGTCCACGGGACCGGCGGTGCGTTCGTTGTCCGGGATCTGTTCGACCCCGTGGGTTTCAATCTGCGTAAGGCTTTGGTCTTTGTTGTTGTTATTCATGATCTGCTCCGATCATAAAGGCGCGCTCATCGTGCGTGAGCGTCACCTGTCTTGGCTAAGGGGATGGCAGCCCTTCCGGCATTGCGGACAAATGTTCGTGGCAGGCCAGCCAATGGCCTTGTTGTTCTAGGCTCGACGCTTGTTTTCTGAAAACAATCGTCTCGCGCTCCTGGCTGAAGTGTTGCTCCCCTTGCATGCGCAGCTCGGTGGCCACGTCATGGATGAAAATCGCCACGTCACCCTGCAGGCTGACGAAGGCGTTGCTCGAGGTGCAGGACAGCACCTCGAAGCCATCCTCGGCGCGCCAGCTGTCCCACAACGCCTGATAGGCATCGCGCGACAGCAGGGGCTGTTCGAGGGTGTAGAACACGAAGCTGGCATCGGCGCTGAACGCGCCGAAGTAGGCTTCGCGATCGTTGCGGGCGAAGGCGGACACCAGATCGGCGGCCGCTTTCAGAACCTGATCACGTTCGTTCATGACCCGACCCTCAGCGGTGGACGACGCCCGGCAGTACGCAGAGCATTTCGTACAGCAGGTTGGCGGCCAGCAGCGAGGTGTTGCCGGTGGTGTCATAAGCGGGCGAGACTTCTACCAGATCGCAGCCGATCAGGTCGAGGCCCTGGCAGCCGCGAACGATTTCAATCGCCTGAATGGTCGTCAGACCACCGATTTCCGGGGTGCCGGTGCCCGGCGCCCAGGCCGGGTCGATGCCGTCGATGTCGAAGCTCAGGTATACCGGGCCGCCACCGACTTTCTCGCGCACTTCGGCCATCAGCGGTGCCAGCGACTTGTGCCAGCACTCTTCGGCCTGCACCACGCGGAAGCCCTGATCGCGGCTCCAGTTGAAGTCGTCAGCGGTGTAACCCTGCGCACGCAGACCAATCTGCACCACGCGGTCGCAGTCCAGAAGACCTTCTTCGACGGCGCGACGGAAGGTCGTACCGTGGGCGATCTTCTCGCCGAACATGTGATCGTTGACGTCAGCGTGAGCATCGATGTGTACCAGACCGACCTTGCCGTGCTTTTTGTGGATCGCACGCAGAATCGGCAGGGTGATGGTGTGGTCGCCACCCAGGGTCATCGGGATCACGTTGTGCTCGAGGATGTTGTCGTAGGCTTCTTCGATGATGCGCACGGCGTCGAGCAGGTTGAAGGTGTTGATCGCCACGTCACCGATGTCGGCAACCGACAGCGAGTCGAACGGCGCAGCGCCGGTGGCCATGTTGTACGGGCGGATCATCACCGATTCGGTGCGGATGTCGCGCGGCCCGAAGCGGGTGCCGGGGCGCAGCGAAGTACCGATGTCCAGTGGCACGCCAACGAAGGCAGCGTCCAGGCCGGCAGCGGTCGGTACATGGGGGAGTCGGAGCATGGTGGCGATGCCGCCGAAGCGCGGCATTTCGTTGCCGCCCAGTGGTTGGTGAAGAATCTTGTCCACGGGTAGGGCCTCATCGTCTTTGTTTTATTTATGTCGGCGCACCGCATTCGCAAGGTCACGGGCACCGCTGTGGGCCGATTCTGCGAAATGTAGTGCGGCGGAAGAATCGCTACGGGCAAATACTTAGTTCAGAAATTTCTAAACTAATGGAGAGGGGCGGGATAGACTTTGCGCTTCTCTGGATGTTCGTTCGGCTCGGGATCGTAGCCCTCACCCCAGCCCTCTCCCGGAGGGAGAGGGAGCCGACGGAGTTGTTCTCAGGAGCTTCATCGACCTGAAATATCGAGCCGAACTCAGGAGAGTCGTGAGACAGACGCAGGATTTGAAGGCCATGGAGATCGGCTCCCTTTCCCCCTCTCCCCCCTGGGGAGAGGGCTGGGGTGAGGGGTGGATTGACCAGACGACACAGTTCTCAACCCCGGAGTAGACATGGCCAACGCTTTACCCGACCTGAAACTTTTGCGCATCTTCGTCAGCGTCGTGCGCCATCAGGGGTTTGCCAACGCGCAGCAGGAACTCAACCTGTCGACCTCGGCGATCAGCACCTACATGAGCCAGCTCGAAGCCGCGCTCGGTCTGGTGCTGTGCCATCGCGGGCGTGGCGGTTTCAGCCTGACCAGCAAGGGTGAGCTGTTCCATCAGGAAACCCTGCGCCTGCTGGCCGAGCTCGAAGGCTTCGAGCAATACGCCGCAGCACTCAAGGGTGAACTGCGCGGCACGCTCAATCTGGGGGTGATCGACTCCACGGTCAGCGACAAGGCCCTGCCATTTGCCGAAGCCATCGGCGCCTACAGCCAGGAACACCCGGCGGTGCATTTGCACCTGTCGGTGATGAGCCCGTATGAGCTGCAACTCGGCGTGCAGGACAACCGCCTCGATCTGGCCATCGGTGCATTCTCCACGCGCATGAGCGGTCTGGTGTACATGCCGCTGTACCGCGAGCAGCACTGGCTGTATTGCAGCAGCCGTCACCCGTTGTTCAACGAGCGGCGGATTCCCGAGCAGGTCATTACCCAGCAGCGCATGGTCGGTCGGGGCTATTGGAGCCAGGCGGAACTGGCGCGCCACGGTTTCAAGCACAGCGCCGCGACCGTGGAAAGTATGGAAGCGCAGCTGATTCTGGTGCTGTCCGGCGCCTACATCGGTTACCTGCCGGAGCACTACGCCCAGGCCTGGGCCGACAAGGGCGATTTGCGGGTGCTGCTGCCGGCGACCTTCGGTTATCAGGCACCGTTTTCCATGATCATGCGCCGGGGCCGCAGCCGCGAGCCGCTGATCCAGACCTTCCGCGATCTGCTCAAAGCGCAGCTCAATCAGGCATAGACAATGTCCAGACCCCAATGCCCGCGCTGCCTGCGCCCACAAACCCACTGCCTTTGCCCGCTGATCCCCAGCCTCGACAGCCGCACCCGGGTGTTGCTGTTGCAGCACCCGAGCGAGGTCAATCACGCACTCAACACTGCACGGCTGGCGGCGCTCGGTTTGAACAATGCCGAGCTGATTGTCGGTGAAGTGTTCGAGGATTTACCCGCGCTGCTGAACCGGCCAGGGTATCGGGCGCGATTGCTGTTCCCGGCGGAGGATGCGCAGCCGATGCAGGCTTACGGCACGTCCGATGAGCCGCTGTTACTGGTGGTGCCGGACGGCACGTGGCGCAAGGCGCGCAAGATGTTGCACCTCAATCCGCTGCTGGCGGCGTTGCCTCGGGTGACATTGGCGGAGGGTGGGGTTTCCCGGTATCGGCTGCGCAAGGCACCGGGGCCGGGGGCGTTGTCGACGATCGAGGCGATTGTTCAGGCGTTGCAGACGCTGGAGGCGCCGGCGTCGTTCGAGCCGTTGCTCAAGCCGTTCGAGGCGCTGATCGAAGGACAGATTGCGGCGATGGGGGAGGAGACTTTCCTGCGTAATCATGCTGGAAAATAAGGGTGCTCTCACTGGCCTCTTCGCGGGCAAGCCCGCTCCCACAGATTTTGTAGTGGTCACAAACTTTGTGTACGACACGGACACTGTGGGAGCGGGCTTGCCCGCGAAGAGGCCAGATCATTCACCGCAAAGTCCGGATCATCACTAGCGTTCGCGCATCGCTTCGGTCCGGGCCTTCAGCACCGGTTTGAGCAGGTAATCCAGCACGCTTTTCTCCCCGGTGATGATGTCCACCGTCGCCACCATCCCCGGAATGATCAGCAGCGGTTTCACATCCCCGCCCAAATGGTTTTTGTCGGTACGCACCTGGATCAGGTAGAAGCTGTTGCCCTTGTCGTCGGTGATGGTGTCGGCGCCGATCAGCTCAAGTTTGGCGCTCAGCCCGCCGTAGATCGTGTAGTCGTAGGCGCTGAACTTGACCATGGCTTTCTGGCCCGGATGCAGGAACGCCACGTCCTGCGGCCGCACCTTGGCTTCGATCAGCAGGTTGTCTTCCAGCGGCACGATTTCCACCATGTCGCTGCCCGGCTGCACCACGCCGCCGATGGTGTTGACCTTCATCTGCTTGATCACCCCGCGCACCGGCGAAGTCACGGTGGTGCGGCTGACACGGTCGTCGATGGCGATGCTCGACGCGGTGATTTTCGACAGGTCGGTGCGTTTCTCGTTGAGCTCCTTGGCCGCTTCGGAGCGGAAGGTCTGTTCCGATTCGTCGATCTTGCTCTTGATCTCGTTGATCGCCGATTCGGCCCGGGGAATGGCGAGGGTCGTGGCATTCAACGAACCACGAATTTCCACTGCGCTACGACGCAGGCGGAGAATCTCCACGGGCGACACCGCGCCGGTTTTCACCAGCGGTTCCGACATGTTCATTTCCTGTTGCAGCAGCGCCAGGCTCGAACTGTATTGCCCCTGTTTCGAGCGAAACTCCGCCAGCTCCTGCGCTTTCTGCCGCAGTTGTTCGCTGAGGGTACGTTGCTCGCTGGCCAGCCGCCGTTGCCGTTGCTCGTACAGCGAGCGCTCGTCCTCGGCCACTTGCGGAGCCTTGGCGATCACCTCGTCCGAGAGATTGAACGGCCGGCCCTCGGCCTCGGCGGACAAGCGTTCGACCTGCGCGGTCAGGGCATAACGATCGGCCTCGCTTTCACCCTTGTTCGATAGAAACCGCGTGTCATCCAGACGCAGCAAGGTGTCGCCCTTGCTGACCATCTGCCCTTCACGCACGAAGATCTCGGTGACGATCCCGCCTTCGAGGTTCTGGATCACCTGAACCTTGCTCGACGGAATCGCCTTGCCTTCGCCCATGGTCACTTCCTGAAGCACGGCGAACTTGGCCCAGACCAGCGCACTGATCAGCAGCGCCGCCGCCAGCCACACTGTGATCCGCGACCAGCGCGGCGAATCCTGCAACGAGGCGCCGGCAGTTTCCGGCATGAATTCAGCCTCGGCGCTTTTACCGAAACTGTCGAAGTAGCCACGGGACTTACTGTCGGAGGAAGCAGACATGGGGCAACTCCTAGACCGCTGCCGAGCCGACCCGGCCCTTGCGCAGTGCATCGATGACCGCTTCTTTCGGACCGTCGGCGACGATCCGGCCGTTGTCCAGCACCAGCAACCGGTCCACCAGGCTCAGCATCGAAGTGCGGTGGGTGACCAGCAGCAGCGTCTTGCCTTGCACCCAGCCGTGCAGCTTCTGACGCAGGACGTCTTCGCTGCTGTTGTCCATGGCGCTGGTGGGTTCGTCGAGCAGCATGATCGGTGGGTCGAGCAATAGCGCCCGCGCGAGCAATACGGCTTGGCGCTGGCCACCGGAAAGCAGTTGCCCGCGCTCGCCCACCGGCCGGTCGAAGCCTTGCGGATGCTGCCGTGCGAGCTCAGTCACGCCGGTCAGTTCGGCCACTTCAAGCATCCGCGAATCGCTGATGTAGCGGGCGCCGAGGGTGAGGTTGTCGCGCAGGCTGCCGGCCAGCAGCGGCAGGTCGTGGGCGACGTAACCGATCTGCTGACGCAGGTCGGCGACATCCAGTTGACGCAGGTCGAGGCCGTCGAGCAGCAACTGGCCTTCTTCCGGTTCGTAGAAGCCCATCACCAGCCGCGCCAGGGTGCTTTTGCCGGAACCACTGCGGCCGATGATGCCGATCCGCTCGCCGGGTTTGACGCTGAAACTGACGTTGCTCAGGGCCGGTGCGTTCTGGCCGTTGTAGTGGAAGGTCACGGCGTTGGCGTCCAGCGCGCCTTGCAGTTGCGTGCGCTCCAGCGGCCGCTGTTTGCCGTCGCGCTCCTGAGGCAGGGACATCAGCGCGTCGGTGCTTTTCATGGTCAGTTGCGCTTGCTGGTAACGAGTAATCAGCCCGGCGATCTGTCCCAGCGGCGCGAGCACGCGACTGCCGAGCATGTAACTGGCCACCAGCGCCCCGACACTGAGGTTGCCGGCGATGATGCTGTAGACCCCGGCCACAATCGTTGCCATCCCGGAAAACTGCTGGATGAACAGCGTGCCGTTGGTGGCCAGCGCCGAGAGATTACGGGCGTGGCTGTCGAGGCGGGTGAGGGCGCCGTGGGTGCTTTCCCATTTGTGCTGGCGCTCGCTTTCGGCGCTGCACGCCTTGAGGGTTTCCAGGCCGCCGAGGGTTTCGATCAGCAACGCCTGACGCTCGGCGCCGAGGCTCAGGCTTTTCTGCACGGTGTCGCGCAGACGGGCCTGAATGATCATCGCGAACACGATCGTAATCGGAAACGCCAGCAGCGGAATCACCACCAGCCAGCCACCGAGCAGGCCGATCACCACCAGCATCAACACCACGAAAGGCAGGTCGATCAGGCTGGTCAGGGTCACCGCGGTGAGAAATTCCCGCAGGCCCTGAAAGTCATGAATGCTTTGGGCGAATCCGCCGATGGTCGCCGGCCGGGCCTTCATCGACATGCCGGTGATGCGCTCGAATAAAGTCGCGGAAAGGATCACGTCGGTCTTCTTGCCGGCGGTGTCCAGCAGGTGCGCACGCACCACTCGCAGCACCAGTTCGAAACCGGTGCCGATCAGCAACCCGATCGACAGCACCCACAACGTTGAGGTGGCCTGATTCGGCACCACGCGGTCGTAGGTCTGCATGACAAACAGCGGCACCATCAGGCCCAGCAGGTTGATCAGGAAACTGGCGAGGATCGCGTCGCTGTACAACCATTTCGACAGCTTCAGGGTGTCGCGAAACCACGCCTGCACCCGTGGCACCAGCGGCGAGCGCAGGTCTTCCAGTTCATGCCGTGGCCGGGCGAACAAGGCCTGGCCGCTGTAGTGTTCGGTGAGTTCTTCACGGCTGACCCACTGTTCGCCGCCGTCGGCTTCACTGGGCAGGATCAGCGCCTTGCCGTCTTCGGCAAACCGCCGCAGCACCGCCGTGCGCCCGTTGCCCAACAGCAACAACACCGGCAGGTTCAGCGGTGAAATGTCTTTGAGTTCCCGGCGCAGCAAGCGCGCCTGCAACCCGGCCCGGGCTGCGGCGCGGGGCAGCAGGTCCAGGCTCAGGCGTTGTTTGTCCAAGGGCAGCCCGGCGCTCAGGCTGGCGCGACTGACCGTCGCGCCATGGAGTTTGCAGAGGATCAACAGACCGTCGAGCAACGGGTCATCGAAGCTCAGCCGCGGATCGATCCCGGTGTTACCGGGTTGCATGCTGGTCATATTGATCGCTCCCCTGGCACTGCATCATCGGGACTACTTCAGTTCAGGCAAGCGTGCTTCGTTCTTCACCTCGGTCGCGGCAATCGCATCGGCCGGCAGCACGATCCGCTGCTTGTTCAACAACTGGCCCATGTTCGCCAGCACGCGGTACATCGAATATTCCTCGGTGTAGCGGATTTCGGTGTAGCGACGGTTGGCGTTGTACAGCTCGTTTTCACTGTCGAGCAGGTCGAGCAGGGTGCGCTGGCCGAGGCCGAACTGATCCTGATACGCGGCGCGTACACGCTTGGTGGTTTCGGCGTATTCGCGGGCGGTCGGGGTCTGTTTCTTGGCGTTGACCATGGCGTTCCACGCCAGGTGAATGTTCTCGTTAAGCTGACGCAGGGCGTTGTTGCGGATGTCCATCGCCTGGTTGATCTGGTGCGCGTCGGAGGCCAGTCGCGCCTTGTCGCTGCCGCCACGGAACAGGTTGTAGTTCATCACCACGCCGACCCGCCATTCGTTGTCGTGGCCCTCGTCGCCCTGCACGTTGTTGTTGGCGCCGACTGCCGCCTCCGCATCGAAGCGTGGGTAGAAAGGCGACTTGGCGACCTCGTACTGGCTCTCGGCCGATTGCACGTCAGCCTGGGCGGATTTCAGGTACGGGTTGTTCTCGACCATGCTCTGCTGGGCTTCGGGCAGGGTGGCGGGCAACTCGCCACGGGTCGAGGCGGGTGCTTCCAGCTCATCGGGCATGCGTCCGACCACGCTGTAGAAGTTCGATTCGGCGTCGGCCAGATCGACTTCGGCGGTGTCGAGGTTGTTCTGCGCCAGCGCTTTACGGGCGACAGATTGATCGGAGTCGGCGGTGCTGCCCACGCCGCGCTCGGTGCGCAGGCCGATCTGGTCGTTGACGCGCAAGTGCGCCTGCAGGTTGTTCCTGGCCAGGGTCACCAGTTCACGGCGCTTGAGCACTTCGAGGTAGACCTCGATGGTGCGCAGGGCCAGATCCTGGGCGGTGCCTTGCGCGTAATAGGCGCGCGAGTTGGAAACGCCCTTGGTGCGCTCGACTTCGTTGGCGGTGTTGAAACCGTCGAACAGCATCTGCCGCAGCCGCAGCTCGGACTGGGTGTAATTGAGGATCTCGGTGTGGTGGTTACCCAAGGCCCGGGTGTTGGTGTTGTCGCTGTAGCCGCGCCCGTAAGCAGCGTTCAGATCCACCGACGGATAGAAGCCGCCCTTGGCGACCTTCACTTGTTCATCAGCTGACAGGCGCGCGTCCACGCGCGAGGCAAGTTCCGGGTGAGTGGCGATGGTGCTCTGGATCGCTTCGGTGAGGTTCATGGCCTGGGCTTGGGAAGTGCAAGCCATGGCCAGCAAAACCGCGCTGCAGAGGGGGGTTAGTACGCGCATGGGTGCATCTCCCTGAGTCCTGATGGTGTTCCGCTGTCGCCAATTTATTGACGATATTTTTAGTAGAAAGCGTTTCATGCCTGTAACAACAGAGCTAAGAACATCCTGAAGCGTAGCTAAGAAAAAATTTTCATATGGGTTATGCCAAAAAAAACTTATGCGGTTCGCCAAATCCAGCACATTGTTCCACTCGAAAGCCTTTGTTTTATGCGCTTTAGGGAGCACAGAAAGGCTTGAGGAAAGTTCCACTCACTTTGCGACATACGGCGAAGTACTGCTAAAGGGGAGGGACGCGTAGCGGGTGATGAGCGACAGTTTTTTGTCACTCGGGTGATTCACCACCGTTACGTAGCGCTAGTGGGCCTGCTGCATCGAACAGAGATTCCAAGTGCTTGATGGCGCTGGCGTTTCTGGATTTGCGCAACCTGCGAAACGAACTGTCGAGGTGCGAGCGTCGCCCCGACAACCCGCTTGAGCCATGGGCTGCTTCGCGAACCAGCGCCGACGGTGGTCGGCAGCGGAGGAATGCACATGGCAACGCTCATCGGGATCGTCACTAAAGTCATTGGTCAGGTTTTCGCTCAATCGGCAGACGGCAGTCGGCGCGCATTGGTCGAAGGCGATCGGCTGTTTGCAGGGGATCAATTGATCACCGGGGCGGAAGGGGCGGTTGCCGTCCATCTGCAAAATGGCCAGGAACTGACCCTCGGTCGGGACAGCAGCCTGACCATGACCGACCAGTTGCTCGCCGATCAGGCCGCCCACGTCAATGCCCCGGAAGCGGTGACCCCGAGCGAGTCGCAACTGACTGACGTCGAACAGATCCAGAAAGCCATTGCCGCCGGCGATGACCCGACCAAAACCGCCGAAGCGACAGCGGCCGGCCCCGGAGCCACTGGTGGTGCGCCGGGTGGCCTGGGTGGTGGCCACAGTTTCGTGTTGCTGACCGAAGTGGCGGGCCGGGTCGATCCGGTCATCGGTTTCCCTACTGCCGGGTTCAACGGCATTCCCGAGTTTCCCGAAGAGCGGCATAACGCCGTGATCGATAACGGTGACGGCCAGGCCGCCCCGATTGTTCCGCCACCACCACCGGTCAACAATCTGGTGACCCTCGGCGGCCTGTCCGTGCCCGGCGGCGAACTGACCCTCAACGAAGCCAATCTGCCCGACGGTTCGGCTGCCAACCCTGGCGCGCTGACCCAGACCGGCAGCTTCACGGTGTCGGCTCCGGACGGTCTGAGCAGCCTGAGCATCGGCGGCATCAACGTGATCGTCGGCGGCGTGCCGATCGGTTTCCCGCAATCGATCACCACGCAACTGGGCAACACCCTGACCATCACCGGCTACAACCCGGCCACCGGTACGGTCAGCTACAGCTACACCCTCAACGGCAACGAAACCCACGCGGCGGGCGACGGTGCCAATAACCTCAGCGAACAATTCACCGTGATCGCCGGCGACAGCAACGGCGACACCGCCACCGGCACGCTGGACGTCAACATTACCGACGACGTGCCGAAAGCGTTCGATGACAACAATGGTACGGCGACAGAGACTCAACTGACGCTGACCGGTAACGTGCTGACCAACGACGTGCAAGGTGCCGACCGCGTACCCGTTGGCGAAAACGCCGGCCCGATCACCCCCGGTACATTCGTCGGGACTTACGGCACATTGGTGCTCAACGCCAACGGCACCTACACCTACACGCTCAATACCAGTGATGCGGACTTCAAGAATCTGCATGGCGGTGGCAATGGCACTGAGACTTTCACTTACACCCTGACCGATGCCGACGGCGACACCAGCACCGCGAACCTCGTGCTGCAGATTCACAACAACGACGATCCGGTGATCATCAACGGGCTGAACGTCGAGGGCGGTGAACTCACCGTCTACGAGAAAAACCTTGGCGACGGCAGCGCGCCGGATTCGGGAGCCCTGACCCAGAGCGGCACCTTCACCATCACTGCTCTTGATGGCGTCACCACGCTGACCATCGGTGGCATCGCCGTGGTCACCAACGGTGTAGCCGCAGGCTTCCCGCAATCGGTGACCACGCCACTGGGCAGCACGCTGACCATTACCGGTTTCAACGCTGCCACCGGCGTCGTCAGCTACAGCTACACCCTGGTCGACAACGAAGCGCATCCAACCGCCAACGGCGCCAACGTGCTCAACGAGCAATTCGCCGTCACCGTGGTCGACGACAACGGCACCACCGCCAACGCCACGCTGGACGTAAACATCGTCGACGACCTGCCAAAAGGCGTGGACGACAGCAACGCCGGCACCGCCTCGGAAACCAATCTCACACTGACCGGCAACGTCCTGACCAACGACGTGCAAGGCGCTGACCGCGTGCCTGTCGGCGAAAACGCCGGCCCGATCACCGCCGGCACTTTCACCGGGACTTACGGCACTCTGGTGCTGAACGCCAACGGCACTTACACCTACACCCTCAACACCAGCGACGCCGATTTCAAAGCGCTGCACGGCGGCGGCAACGGCACCGAGACCTTCACCTATACCATCACCGATGCCGACGGCGACACCAGCACCGCGAACCTCGTCCTGCAGATCCACAACAACGACGATCCGGTGATCATCAACGGCCTCGACGTGAATGGCGGCGAACTCACCGTCTACGAGAAAAACCTCGGCGACGGCAGCAGCCCCGATGCTCCAGCGCTGACCCAAAGCGGCACCTTCACCATCACCGCGCTGGACGGCGTCACCACGCTGACCATCGGCGGCATCGCCGTGGTCACCAATGGCGTGGCGGCAGGCTTCCCGCAATCCACCGTCACCCCGTTGGGCAGCACGCTGACGATCACCGGTTTCAACGCTGCAACCGGCGTCGTCAGCTACAGCTACACCTTGGTCGACAACGAAGCGCATCCGAACGCCAACGGCGCCAATGTGCTGAACGAGCAATTCGCCGTGACCGTGGTCGATGACAACGGCACCACCGCCAACGCGACGCTGGACGTGAACATCGTCGACGACCTGCCAAAAGGCGTGGACGACAGCAACGCCGGCACCGCTTCGGAAACCAATCTCACACTGACCGGCAACGTCCTCACCAACGACGTACAGGGTGCCGACCGCGTGCCAACCGGCCCGAATGCCGGCCCGATCACTGCCGGCACTTTCACCGGGACTTACGGCACCTTGGTGCTGAATGCCAACGGCACCTACACCTACACCCTCAACACCAGCGACGCCGATTTCAAAGCGCTGCACGGCGGCGGCAACGGCACCGAGACCTTCACCTATACCATCACCGATGCCGACGGCGACACCAGCACCGCGAACCTCGTCCTGCAGATCCACAACAACGACGATCCGGTGATCATCAACGGCCTCGACGTGAATGGCGGCGAACTCACCGTCTACGAGAAAAACCTCGGTGACGGCAGCAGCCCCGACGCTCCAGCCCTGACCCAAAGCGGCACCTTCACCATCACCGCGCTCGACGGCGTTACCACGCTGACCGTGGGCGGCATCACCGTGGTCACCAATGGCGTGGCGGCAGGCTTCCCGCAATCCACCGTCACTCCGTTGGGCAGCACGCTGACCATCACCGGCTTCAACGCCGCCACCGGCGTCGTCAGCTACAGCTACACCTTGGTCGACAACGAAGCGCATCCAACCGCCAACGGCGCGAACGTGCTGAATGAGCAATTCGCCGTGACCGTGGTCGATGACAACGGCACCACCGCCAACGCGACGCTGGACGTGAACATCGTCGACGACTTGCCAAAAGGCGTGGACGACAGCAACGCCGGCACCGCTTCGGAAACCAACCTCACCTTGAGCGGCAACGTCCTCACCAACGACGTGCAGGGCGCCGACCGCGTACCGACCGGCCCCAACGCCGGCCCGATCACTGCCGGCACCTTCACCGGGACTTACGGCACTCTGGTGCTGAACGCCAACGGCACGTACACCTACACGCTGAACGCCAACGACGCGGACTTCAAAAACCTGCACGGCGGCGGCAACGGCACTGAAACCTTCACCTACACCATCACCGATGCCGACGGCGATACCAGCACCGCGAACCTGGTGCTGAACATCCACAACAACGACGATCAGGTCTACCTCAACGGCCTCGACGTCAACGGTGGCGAACTCACCGTCTACGAGAAAAACCTCAGCGACGGCACTAGCCCCAACACCCCGGCACTGACTCAGAGCGGCACCTTCACCGTCACCGCCCTCGATGGTCTGCAAACCCTGACCGTGGGCGGAATTGCCGTGATCACCAATGGTGTGGCAGCAGGCTTCCCGCAATCAACCGTCACCCCGCTGGGCAGCACGCTGACCATCACCGGATACGACCCGGCCACCGGCGTTGTCAGCTACAGCTACACCCTGGTGGATAACGAAACCCATCCGACCGCCAACGGTGCCAACAGCATCACCGAGAACTTCAACGTGGTGGCGACCGACACCGATGGCAGCTCCGCCACCGGGCAGATCAACGTCAACATCATCGACGACCTGCCAACCGCCAAGCCCGACGCGACGTCGGTACAAGAGGGCGGCACCGTCAGCGGCAACGTGCTGGACAACGACATCGGCGGCGCCGACGGCCCGGCAGCCAGTGGCGCGGTAGTGGGCGTGCGCGCCGGCTCCGACACCTCGACCTCGGCCATCGGCGGGCTCAACAGCAACATCAACGGCACCTACGGCTATCTGACCCTCGACGCCAACGGCAACGCGGTCTATCACAGCAACCCGAATGCCGTGAGCGGCCCCGGTGCGGTCGACGTGTTCGTGTACACCGTGCGCGATTCCGACGGTGACGAAAGCACCACCACCATCACCATCGACGTCTACAACAGCAAACTGTGCGCGGTCAGCGACACCGACGTCACCGTGTACGAAAAAGCCCTCGACCTGACCAAGGACGGGCAAGACCTGGCCCCTGGCACGGTCACCGGCAGCGATCCGACCAGTACCGGGGAAACTGCGTCCGGCACTTTGGTCGGCTCGGTCACCGGCGCGGTCGGTGCGATCAGCTATGCGCTGGTCGGCAGCGCTACCGGCAACTACGGGCAGATCGTGCTCAACCCCAACGGCACGTACACCTACACGCTGACCTCACCGGCCAGCACCACCCCGCACGCCGACGACGGCGCCAACACCCTGACCGAAACCTTCACCTACCAGGCCACCGATTCGCTGGGTAACGTCGTCACCAGCACCATCGTGGTCAACATCGTCGATGACGTGCCGAAGGCGATCAACGACAGCAACGCCAGCACCGCGTCGGAAACCCAGTTGACCCTCAACGGCAACGTGCTGACCAACGACGTGCAAGGCGCCGACGTGGTGGCGACCGGCCCGAATGCCGGCCCGATCACCCCTGGCACCTTCACCGGCACTTACGGCACCCTGGTGCTGAACGCCAACGGCACGTACACCTACACGCTGAACACCAACGATGCAGACTTCAAGAATCTGCACGGTGGTGGCAACGGCACCGAGACCTTCACCTACACCCTGACCGATGCCGACGGCGACACCAGCACCGCCAACCTGGTGCTGAACATCCACAACAACGACGATCCGGTGGTCCTCAACGGCCTCGACGTGAATGGCGGCGAACTCACCGTCTACGAGAAAAACCTCAGCGACGGCACCAGCCCCAACACCCCGGCACTGACCCAGAGCGGCACCTTCACCGTCACCGCCCTCGATGGTCTGCAAACCCTGACCGTGGGCGGAATTGCCGTGATCACCAATGGCGTGGCAGCCGGCTTCCCGCAATCGACCGTCACTCCGCTGGGCAGCACGCTGACCATCACCGGTTACAACCCGACCACCGGCGTGGTGAGTTACAGCTACACCCTGGTGGATAACGAAACCCACCCGAATGCCAACGGCGCCAACAGCCTCACCGAGAACTTCAACGTGGTGGCGACGGACACCGATGGCAGCACTGCAACCGGGCAAATCAACGTCAACATCATCGACGACCTGCCAACCGCCAAACCCGACACCGGCTCGGTGGCAGAGGGCGGCACGGTCAACATCAGCGTGCTGGGCAATGACATCAGTGGCGCGGATGGCGCGGCAATCGTGGTCGGCGTACGCGCCGGCAGCAACACCGCGACTTCGGCCATCGGCGGTCTCAACAGCAACATCAACGGCAGCTACGGTTACCTGACCCTCGATGCAGCCGGCAACGCGGTCTATCACAGCAACCCGAACTCGGTGAGCCCGCCGGGCGCCACCGATACTTTCACCTACACCATCCGCGACAGTGACGGCGACGAAAGCACCACCACCATCACCGTCAACGTCGCCGACAGCAAACTCGTGGCCTCGACTGATCAGGACGTGACCGTCTACGAGAAAGCCCTCGACCTGACCAAGGACGGACAAGATCTGGCCCCCGGCACGGTCACCGGCAGCGACCCGGGCAACACCGGCGAAACCGCGAGCGGCACGCTGGTCGGTTCGGTCAGCGGCGGCAGCGGGGCGATCACTTACACCCTGGTCGGCAGCGCCACCGGCACTTACGGGCAGATCCAGCTCAACGCCGACGGCACGTACACCTACACCCTGACCTCGGCGCCGAAAACCACGCCGAACGCCAACGACGGGCCGAACTCCCTGAGCGAAAGCTTCACCTACAAGGCCACCGATGCGCTGGGCAACAGCACCACCAGCACCATCGTGGTCAACATCGTCGACGACGTGCCAAAAGCGGTGGCGTCGGATCGTTCGGTGGCGGCGGTGGAGATCGACTCCAACATCCTCATCGTCCTCGACATCTCCGGCAGCATGGCCGACGCCTCCGGCGTACCGGGCCTGTCGCGGCTGGCACTGGCCAAGCAGGCGATCAGCGCCTTGCTCGACAAGTACGACGATCTGGGCGATGTGAAAGTGCAGCTCGTCACCTTCAGCAGCAACGCCACCGACCGCACCTCGGTGTGGGTCGATGTCGCCACGGCCAAGACCATTCTGGCCGGCCTCAGCGCGGGCGGCGGCACCAACTACGATGCGGCCGTGGCGACCATGTACAACGCGTTCAACACCTCGGGCAAACTCACCGGGGCGCAGAACGTCGGCTACTTCTTCTCCGACGGCAAACCCAACGAGGGTGACATCGGCACCGCCGACGAAGCGACGCTCAAGGCGTTCCTCGATGCCAACAACATCAAGAACTACGCGATCGGCCTCGGCAGCGGCGTGAGCAACGCCAACCTCGATCCGCTGGCGTACGACGGCATCACGCACACCAACACCAACGCGGTGGTGGTCACCGACCTCAATCAACTCAACTCGGTGCTCTCCGGCACCGTAGAGGGCGCGCCGGTCACCGGTTCGCTGCTGGGCGAGGGCGGCACGTTCGGCGCCGATGGCGGGTTCATCAAATCCATCGTGGTCGACGGCACCACCTACACCTATGACCCGAAAGCCAACGGCGGCCAAGGTTCGCTGGTCGCCAGCGGCGGCGCCAACCACGGCACGTTCAACACGGTGAACAACACCCTGAGCATCGCCACCAACAACAGCGGCACCCTGGTGGTCAACCTCGACACCGGCGACTACAGCTACACCTCGCAGAAAACCACTGCCGTGGTGATCACCGAGAACATCGGCTTCACCCTCAGCGACAACGACGGCGACCTCGCCAGTTCGACCCTGACCGTGAAAGTGATCCCCAACGCACCTCCGGTGGCGGTGGACGACCACATCATCACCAACGTGCTGTCGGGCAACATCGTGGTGCCGGGCGAACTGTTGCTGGCCAACGACACCGACCCGAACGGCGATACCCTCAACGCCACGCCAACCTCGTTCAACACCGGCTGGATCTCCAAATCGGCGGATTTCACCGGCACCGGCGCGATCAGCTTCACCGGCACCAACGCCAATACCGCCGCCAACCAGAACCTGGCCAACGTGCGTAACTCGTTCAGCGCCAACGCCGCGACCATGACCGCCGTGCTGGTGGTCAGCGGCTACCTCGGCGCGGTGACCAACACCAACGCCAACGATGAAGACCGCATCACCGTTAACCTGCGCCAGGGCGAAACCCTCAACCTGGACCACAACCTGGCGGCCGGTCACATCACCATGGAGTACTCGATCAACGGCGGCGCCTACATCGCCCTCGCGGACGGCCAGACCCTGACCGCGACGTCCGACGGCGTCTATCAGATTCACATCACCAACATCACCAACACCACGGGCAGCAACGCCAACGCGGCGGAGAACTATCAGCTGACCATGACCCTCAACTACGCCGGAGCCCACGACATCACCCCGGACTACCACGGCACCTACACCGCCAACGACAACCACGGCGGCAGCGACACGGCGAACGTGACCATCAGCTATCAGGACGGCCACACCCTCACCGGCACCTCGGGCGATGACGTGCTGGTGGCCGGCACTGGCGACAACATCCTCAACGCCGGCGACGGCAACGACGTGCTGACCGCAGGCTCCGGCAACAACGAACTGCACGGCGGCGCCGGCAACGACTTGCTCTACAGCGGCCCGGGCAACGACTTGCTTGACGGTGGCACTGGCATCGACACCGCCAGCTACGCCCATGCGACTGCCGGGGTGACGGTCAACCTTGGCCTGCTTGGTGCGCAAAACACCATTGGTGCCGGGACGGACACCCTGACCGGTATCGAAAACCTCGTCGGCTCGAACTTCAACGACACCCTCACCGGCGACAACAATAACAACGTGATCAACGGCGGCCTGGGCAACGACATCCTCAACGGCGGCGGGGGCGATGACCTGCTGATCGGCGGGATGGGCAACAACACCCTGACCGGCGGGCCGGGTGCCGACACCTTCCAGTGGCTCAAGGGCAACAGCGGCCACGACCTCGTCACCGACTTCACCCCCGGCACCGACAAGCTCGATCTGTCGCAACTGCTGCAAGGTGAAAACGGCACGTCGGCGTCACTGGATGACTACCTGCACTTCACCGTCACCGGCAGCGGCGCTTCGGTGGTTACCACCATTGATGTCAGCGCCATGGCCGGTGCAACGCCGAACCAGACCATTGACCTGGCCGGCGTCAACCTGGCCAGCCACTACGGTGTGACACCGGGGGCGGGGGGCTTGATCGCCAGCGGGCATGACACGGCGACGATCATCAACGGCATGCTCAATGATCATTCGTTGAAGGTGGATACGGTGTGAGTTAAGAGCTGAAACGACAAAACCCGCCGCCCCGATCAAACGGGACGGCGGGTTTTTTCTTGGATCAGGCGGCGGTCAAGCTACAGCAGGCGCCTCAGCCTTCAACTCCAGATTATCCAGCACCCGATTCACCGCCAGCTCCCCCAGCATGATCAGCTGCGCAATCCCCAAAAGCACATGCCGATGCGAGCCATCCACCAGCCCGGCGAAGTCATTGGCCATGGTCTTGGCCGAAGTCAGGGTTTCGCAGGCATCGGCCAGCAGTTCTTCGCTGTCGATACCGGGGGCGATGAGGTAGCGGGTGTTGGGTTTGAGCAGCGGTTTTCGGGGGAGGAGGGGATTGAGGTAGTGATCGAGGGCGCGCTCGGCGGCTTCGTGGAATTTCTTGGAGTCGAGGGTTTCGTAGGGCGAGGTGGTGTCGGTTTCGGGTGGGTTTGGCGTTGGTTTGATCATGGCGAATCTCCGTGATTGGATTTGGCCGCCACGACTCATCGCTAAACAAGTAAAGGTGGCGGCTGTACGCAGGTTAGCGATCCGGGTCACAGAAACCCCGGGTAGACCCGAAGGTCTCCCACGCACAGCCACCATTACGCCAAGTGCAGAGAAGAGACTGCAATCGGGATTGGGCAATTGTTGCGTCTGTAGGGAGTCGGATCGCTAAACCCGATCGCTGCTTTTCAGCGACCGCCAAACAATAGAACCCGCCCCCAAGGCGCACAAGCCGGCGGATTCTGGCGGATGCGTAGGCAAAGGCGCAAGGTGGCGTGGCTTTGCGGACATGATCTTCAACACTCTTCAACAGCTGTTTTCGAAGGTGCTGAAACAACAAACCCGCGCTCACTTTTGAAAGGGAACGCGGGTTTCTGTTTCTGCTGTCTAGGCCCGCACCATGCACCAGGCTTGCCATGGATAAGCTCCCGCCGGGGAGCAGAGGATACCTTTATTATTGTGGTGATAGGCTTGCCCATGGCCAGCGGGGCAACCTGCTCCTTCACACATCCAGTGCACAGCGTGCTGCCAGAGTGGCCAGTTTGTAGTGGGCCCATATACAGTCGTCATCCCCGACCAGGCGGCGTTAATCGGCACACCGCCGATAGAGTTCATCCAGTTGACCGCCCCCTGGTGAGATGTGCCTGCCCCCCCGCTTGCCACCAGTCTGTAGATGTTGATCGAGTCCACGTAGATCGCATGGGTTGTGAACCTGTCCTGGATATAAATGTACGCGGCTCCCCAGCTGCGTCCGGTGACAAGTCCGTTGGCGTCAACGGAGACCACGGCGGGATTGCTCGAACTGAAGGTACGCTGGCCCACGCCATAAAGAGGGCTGAGTTGCAGCCAGTTACCTGGCCATCTGGCACCTGTTTGGCCCCAGCCGGTATGGCACACGACGCCATTCAAAAGCCTGCGCGTGGTATCGATATATAACGGCCGGCGAAGGATAACGCTGCGGGCTGGAGACGAAAGCTTGTTGCCATATTGCGCTCGGGCAACGATCGTGTTGTAGGCGTCATAGTTACTTACGGTCACTTGAACACCAGGAGCGATGCCAGCGCTATTGGTACGGGCGACGTTGTGGACCACGCCGTTGGACAGGATTTCAATGTTCTCATCGGGGGTGCCACGACAGTAAATGGTCAGGGCCGTTGATATCGTTTCGGTGTTGTGAGGAACCTCCCCTTGAGGGGCTTGAACGTTGGAGATGACCGGTTGCCGTTCGTCCAGCGATTCGACCCGGTATGTTTGTTTTGGAAACAGCAGGGGTTTTTGTCCCGGGCCGAGAATGACCGAGAAAGATATATTCAGGGCGGTTTCGTCTTTCAGATCAAGAAACCAGGCAAGTATCAGTGCCGTGGTCGAGCCCTGTTCTGCTCCTGTCACCTGGCCGTTGAGCGCTTGATAGCTCACTTGTGTGCCGTTTTTATGGGTGCCTTCAAACCTTAGAAACCTGGCTTGTCCCGGTGCCTGACCTGGCCATGGCGGCACTCGCAACAGGTTGGCTGCCGTCAGTTTCTTTACTTCTACAATGCCTTGTACTCCGTCGATCGTCGGGGTGGGAAAGTTATTGCTGTAGTCCGGAATGGGAGCAATCGTGATTTCCTCAGTCGGCGATGACGCGACCCTTTCTCCTTTGAAGCGCAGGTTCCAGTGCATCTTGAACGTCGTGCCGTGGTTTCTGATCAGGAAGTTGCGATCCAGCTTCCAGGTGGCACGTTTGTCTTTGTCGAAGGGCTTGATTCCGAGATCTGGCGAGTTTGCTGGAGCATCTGTCTGGACCAGTCTCGCCCGATGTTCCGTTGTTGCGCCGGGGAATTCGGCTTCCACAGTAGCCTCGGCTCCGAGTGGATTCAGCGGTTGGGGCTCTAACAGTTTTGGCGGCGTGAGAGTGGCGTCTTTGTAAAGTCCAATTTTCAATTCACTCAGATCGGAAACAACCGTCGGCTTGCCTGGGTTGGTAATCGAGCATTGCAGCACCAGTTCGGAGTCGGGAAATTGGGCAAAGTATTTTGGCGTTACGTTAAATACGATCTCTCGTGTCGGATCGACGATCGGCTGCCGGAATACAAACAGTGTCGGGACACCTTCCTTATCCTCAGTCTGCCAGCTGAGTTCGACTCTTGCGCCTTTAACAAGGGGCCAGTATTCAGCGCAGCGTACTTCTACCAAAGCAGCATCCACGCGAATGACGCCTTCGATCTGCGGTGTCGCGGTCGGTGCCGCCAAGGGCTGGGCGACGCCAGAAACCGTGGCAGAGGCTGGTTTCGAATGTTGGCTGACGCCTCCCTTGATCCATTCGTAAGTGGCCTCGAAGTTACCACCGATCAGGTTCTGCACTCGCCAGTCTTCCATGTCGAAAACTTCGGTCCTGCTGGCACTCGCGACTGTCCGACTATAGGTATGACTTACGGCCTCACCCGTCTTTGTAAAACCCTTGATTGTTAAATTGATGATTTGACCGATTGCAAAGACCCCGGTGACCAGTATCGGCAGGGAGCTACCGTTCAGTTGGTCGTGATGGACCACATTGTTTTCATCGGCCAATTCAATGATGGGAGGTGTCAGCAGTTTCACCAAAGGCTTGAAGATGATGCTGAGCGCGCCCGACCACCCGCTGAAGTTGTGGACCCGGTCGCGCACCATCCAGCGTGCGAGTAGCTTGTCGGTGGCGGGGAGGGTTGCGAGTTCTTCGGGGGTTACGTCAATGTCGATAGCGCCGCCGGGTGTGGTGTTTTCAATCTCCCAGCGTAGTGGGCCGAGCGTGATGGTTCTTACATCACCAATGTTTGAGTTGAAATACTCAGGCGCGGTCAGTGTCAGCCCTTCTTCAACCACCGTCTTGTCGATTATTGTTTCTGAACATTCGACCAGCCCCAGGCCCTGATTGTGTGGTTCGGCGTGGTCCGTGTCGGGTTCGCCCGGCTTGGGGTTCAGAAAGCAGAGATCAGTTTCAGGGGACTTTTCAGAGTTTCCGCTCAGTCTGAAAACCTCCGACTGGCATTTCACGTTCTGGGGTTGCAAAGGGGGAAACGTGGAGTACATGTCATCGATGGATATGTTGTAAGGAATGGGTTTGGCATTCCCTTGATCATCGAAATGCTCATCCTTGATGTTGATATTCGCGACAACTGTTCCGCCGAGCTTGACCTCAACTCTCTCTCCACGGTCCATGTCCTGGTGGGGTAAGTGGTAGGCCAACAGGCCCTTTTCATCACTTTCCACCATGCTGATATTGATACCTTGTGCGCCATCATTCTGAAGCTTGTGGCCGATGACGAAGGGAGGATCTATCTTATTAACGCGTATGCCGCCGGTTTCAGGTGGAAATACAACTTCCTGCACTGGGGAATCAGGATCGGGTGTATTGACGGAGCTGTTCATGAGTGCGCACCTTCGCTAGGGGGGGCCCGAATGTCTGGATGCCGGCACCGTTGACGAACGATTAGAGCGCTGACGCCTGTACCTGCCTACTGTCAGATCTGACAGGGGTACGAGGGTTTTCGACGAGCGGTCACCGTGCGGGGCGCCTCAGGATTTACGCAAGGTCTTCTGCCGCAAGATATAAATCGTCACCAGCACCGCACTGGTCAGCATGAACCCCCGCGCCCACACCAGCGGCACCAGGTAGCACGAGAACAGAATGCTCGCCCACATCAGCCCGATTGCGTAGACCTTGCCCTTGAGCGGAATGCCGTTGCCGTCGAGGTAGTCGCGGATCCATGGCCCGAGCCGGGGATGCTCGACCAGCCATTGATAGAAACGCGGAGAGCTGCGGGCGAAGCAGGCGGCTGCCAGCAGAAGGAAGGGGGTAGTGGGGAGAACAGGCAGGAAAATCCCGATCACCCCTAATGCCACGCTCAGCCAGCCAATGGCCAGCAGGATGTAGCGCAACATCAGGGGGCGGTTGCCTATGGGGTTGTCCATAGGCCGGATCTTAGTGGTGACGTGGCTTGAGAATCGCCGGTTTTTCGTCGGGCGCCTGGCACAGCAGGTACAGCGCGGTCAGGGCTTCCGGGATCTGCACGATCATGTCGTCCATCAGGTTGGCGTCCCTGGCGATGTCTTCGAACTCAGGCTGTTCGTCGAACAGGCCCGAACCGACCATGATCGGCAGGAGCATTTCGCTGACTTCTTCTTCGGCGGTTTCGAACCAGGCCGCTTCGCGCAGGAACACACCTTCCATGAAGCCGATGCACCAGCCGCGCAGTTCGGAATCGTCCGGGTCGTCGCCCAGGTCCAGTTCGCATGGCAGCTCGAATTCTTCATCCGATGCCAGTTGGCGGGCGATGTGGGCCTTGAGGCCGATCAGGGTGGCTTCGATCTCTTCGCGCTGGGCTTCGCTGCTGTAATGCGGCTCTTCGGCGAACAGGGCGTCGATCCACTCACGATCCGGCACCACGTCGGCGCAGATCGACAGCGCAGTCAGGTAGCCGTGAGCGGCCACGTAGTCCAGCGCCTCTTCATGCAGCTCGTCGGCGTCGAGGAAGACTTGCAGGCGGGTTAGTTGCTCGGCGAAGGACATTAAAGGGCTACCTTGGGGGAATAAACAATGCGGGAATTCTAGGCCTTCTTGAGCCCTCAAGCCAGCCGCACGGCAGATTTGCCCGCACAAGCTTCTTATCGGCGGTGCCCTTTGCCGGGGAGGGCTCGGGTATACTGCCGCGCTTTGCGATCCCTGCCGGTGTCGCGGCTGATGGTGTAGGGCGCGATGCAATGCGCGCTTACGTTTTGTTTAAAGCAGCCTCGGCTGTCTTGAACCAGCCTGTGCAGGGATGTTTCGGTGGATTTTTGGAGTTTTTATGCTCGAACAGGCTCAACGCGTCCTCAAGGACATCTTCGGCTACGACAGTTTCCGTGGCCGTCAGGGTGCAATCATTGAGCGCGTGGCCAGTGGCGGTGATGCCCTTGTCCTGATGCCGACCGGCGGCGGCAAGTCCCTGTGCTTCCAGGTGCCGGCGCTGCTGCGCGACGGCCTGGCGGTGGTGGTCTCGCCGCTGATCGCGCTGATGGACGATCAGGTCGCCACCCTCGAAGAGCTGGGCGTGGCCGCCGCCGCGTTGAACTCCACATTAAGCGCTGAACAACAGCGCGACCTCGCCAACCGGATCAAGCGCGGCGAAGTGAAAATGCTGTATCTGGCGCCGGAGCGTCTGGTGCAGCCGCGCATGCTGTCGTTCCTGCAAGGCTTGAACATCGCACTGTTCGCCATCGATGAAGCGCACTGCGTATCGCAATGGGGCCATGACTTCCGCCCGGAATACCTGCAACTGGGGCAGTTGGCGGAAATGTTCCCCGACGTGCCGCGCATTGCCCTGACCGCCACCGCCGACAAACGCACCCGCGAAGAGATCGTCACTCGCCTGCATTTGCAGAACGCTGAGCGTTTCCTGTCGAGCTTCGACCGGCCGAACATCTTCTACCGCATCGTGCCCAAGGAGCAGCCGCGCAAGCAGTTGCTGGCATTCCTCGCCGAGCGGCGCAGCGATGCCGGCATCGTCTACTGCCTGTCGCGCAAGAAGGTGGAAGAGGTAGCCGCGTTTCTCACCGAACAGGGCTTCCCGGCGCTGCCGTACCACGCCGGTCTGCCCAACGATCTGCGCGCCTATCACCAGAAGCGCTTCCTCAACGAGGAAGGCCTGATCATGGTCGCCACCGTGGCGTTCGGCATGGGCATCGACAAACCCAACGTACGCTTCGTCGCTCACCTCGACCTACCGAAATCCCTCGAGGCGTATTACCAGGAAACCGGACGTGGCGGCCGTGACGGTCTGCCAGCAGACGCGTGGATGGCCTACGGTCTGCAAGACGTGGTGATGCTCAAGCAGATGCTGCAGAACTCCGAAGGCGACGAGCGCCACAAGCGTCTGGAGCAACACAAGCTCGACGCCATGCTCTCGCTCTGCGAAGAAACTCGCTGCCGCCGTCAGGCGCTGCTGGCGTATTTCGATGAAGACATGCCCGAGCCGTGCGGCCACTGCGACAACTGCACCGACGGCGTGCAGACCTGGGACGCCACCGAGCCTGCGCGTCAGGCGCTGTCGGCGATCTATCGCACCGGCCAGCGTTACGGCGTCGGCCATCTGGTGGACGTGTTGCTGGGCAAGGACAACGAAAAAGTCCGCAGCTTCGGCCATCAGCACCTGTCGGTGTACGGCGTCGGCAAGGCGCTGAGCGAGAGCGAATGGCGCTCGTTGTTCCGCCAGTTGGTTGCTCGCGGCCTGGCGGATGTCGATCACGAAGGTTATGGCGGGCTGCGCCTGAGCGACACTTGCCGGCCGCTGCTCAAGGGCGAAGTGAGCCTGGAGCTGCGCCGCGACCTCAAGCCGCAAGTCGCCGCCAAGAGCGGCAGCAAGAGCCCGGCCAGCCAACTGGTGCGCGGTGAAGAACGGGAACAGTGGGAAGCCTTGCGCGCCCTTCGGCGCAAACTGGCGGAAGAACATGGCGTGCCGCCGTACGTCATCTTCCCCGACTCGACCCTGCTGGAAATGCTCCGCAGCCAGCCGACCTCGCTGGCGGACATGGCCCGGGTCAGCGGCGTCGGCGCGCGCAAGCTGGAGCGTTACGGCGAGGCCTTCCTCGAAGTGCTCGGCGGCGAGGCCGAGGCGCCGAAAGTGGTGGCCGACGTGCGCCACGAACTGATCACCCTGGCCCGCGCCGGCATGACGCCGTTGCAGATCGCCGGTCAGTTGCAGTGCTCGGAAAAGAACGTCTACACCATGCTTGCCGAAGCCATCGGCAAACAGCAGCTGTCGCTGGAACAGGCGCTGGATCTGCCGGAAGACCTGATGGGCGAAGTCCAGGACGCGTTCCTCGACGGCGAAGGCGAGTTGCCGTCGGTCGCCGAAGTGGCCGAGCTGTTTGCCGGTCGCGTACCGGAAGGCGTGCTTTACTGCGTGCGGGCTGCGCTGCAATCCGAGTTTGAAATGTAAGAGGGCGTTTGTGCCAACCGTTATACGGTTGTAACGATTCAGTACAGGACGCCTCTTGCCTATAGGCAAATGTCATGCTTAGCTGACTAATAATTAGTTTTTCTCTATTTGTTCAGTCTAATCATGAGTGTTTTATGCCGTTAACCGATCAACACCGTTTTGGCATGCAATTGGCCCAGATGTCCCGTGGCTGGCGTGCCGAACTGGATCGCCGGCTGGCCGGTCTGGGCTTGTCCCAGGCACGCTGGCTGGTGCTGCTGCATCTGGCGCGCTTCGAAGAGGCGCCGACCCAGCGGGAGCTGGCGCAAAGCGTCGGCGTCGAAGGGCCGACCCTGGCCCGTCTGCTCGACAGCCTGGAAAGCCAGGGCCTGGTGCAACGCCAGTCCGTGATGGAAGACCGCCGGGCGAAAAAAATCGTGTTGTGCGCACCGGCCCTGCCGCTGATCGAACAAATCGAAACCATCGCTACACAACTGCGCAAGGAATTGTTCGAAGGCGTCGACGAGGCGGATCTGAAGGTGTGTATGCGGGTTCACGGGCACATTCTGGCCAATCTGGAAAAGTCTTGAGGCACAACCGCGTGCCGTTTTTTTGAGAGATCGCGCTGGGCAGACTATAAGAACTACTGGGCAATATCGTGTTCGTACCGGATGTGCGAACGCATAGAAGTCGGTTTTGCTTATTTAAGGGATGCTCATGCTCGGAAGTCGGCACGTGGTACTGCGTTGCGCCAACTCGCTGTGGGTGGCTGGTGTTCTCACCTGGTCCACCGCGTCATTGGCGCTGGGGCTCGGTGACATCACCGTGCATTCAGCCCTCAATCAGCCGCTCAAGGCTGACATTGCCCTGGTGGATGTCGGGGGCGTCAGTGAAAGCGAACTGACGGTCCGTCTGGCCTCGGCGGATGAGTTTGGCCGCGCCGGCATCGAGCGCGTGTTCTTTCTCAATGACCTCAAGTTCACTCCGATCCTGCGTGGCAATCGCAACATGATCCGGGTGACGTCCAGCAAACCGGTCAACGAACCCTTTCTGAATTTCCTGGTGCAGCTCGATCAGCCCAATGGCCATCTGCTGCGCGAATACACCGTGCTGATCGACCCGCCGGGCTCGCCGGGAATTGTCCCGGCCACCGACGAGCCAACTGCGCGTGCGCAATCGTCGGAATTCCCGACCCCCGAGGCTCCCACCGCAACCACGCCGGCCAAACCTGCGGCGCCTGTTCAGCCACCGGCTCCGGTCGCCGACGCGCAGGCTGAGCAACTGGCGGCGAGCCTTGTGCAGAATCAGCAACTGCAAAAAACCATCGATGAATTGAACGTGAAGCTTCAGGCCCAGGAAGTGCTGATCGCTGACGGCAAGAAACAGCTCGGTGATTTGCAGGCCCGTCTGATTGAAGTGCAACAGGCGCCGCCGGCACCGGTAGCGCCCGTGACGCCTGCGCCAGCGCCGGTCATTGCCCCGGTCGAGTCTCAGGAGGATTCACTCAACTGGCCGCTGCTCGGCGGACTGCTACTGGTACTGGGATTGCTGGTGGCAGGGCTGTATGTGCGTCGGCAACGCCAGCAGGCGCAAGGGTCTGAGGCGCCGACACCGTTCCTGCCGGTACGAAACGAGCCCCCGGTCGATGACACCGAACCGATGCAGCCGAGTACTGTTCACAGTGCTGTCGAACATCGCGAGGAACACGCCAACGGCGATGTACTGGAAGCGGTCGGCATTTATCTCGCCTACGGACGCTTGGGCGAGGCTGCCGGCCTGTTGCGCGATGCGTTGCAGCGGGAACCGGAGCGCATCGACCTCGGCGTGCAATTGCTTGAAGTGCTGGGGCGGCAGGGCGACACGCCGGCCTATGACGAGCAAGAAAACCGCCTGCGCCAGCTCGGGGTCGAGGATCAGCGCTTGCAGGAGATTCGCGCCCGCTACCCGAAACTGGTCAGCGCCGCACCTTTGGTGGCGGTGGCCCCGGTGATTGCCGCGCTGCCGATCGAACCCGCAACGCCTGTGGAGCCGGAACCCGAAGACAATTTCGAACTGAACCTGGATCAGCTCTCGATGGCCTCCAGTTGGGATCTTGAAGAAACTCGCCCGGCCACCACAGCACCTGAACAGCCGCCATCAACGCTCGGGTCCGATCTGCAGGTACTACCACAGGATTTCGAATTGCCGGAAACCCTGTCCGACGACGCCGAAACCGCCGAGCTGGAATGGATCGTCGAACCGGAAACGCAGCCGCTGGACGAGGACTTTCTCAACGAGTTTGGCGATCCCGGCCCGACACTGGAGCTGGAGCCACTGGAGCTGAACGCCACGGAACCCGAACCCTCGGACACCGCCAACGCCGGCAAACTCGAACAGGCCCAGACCTGCATCGACGACGGCGATATCGACAGCGCTATTGCCTTGCTCAACGAACTGCTCAAGGAAGCCGACGAACCCCTCAAGCAAACGGCGCGCACGCTGTTGGCGGGGATTCGTTGACCGCTGTCAGAAGGTCTGGCCGAGGTTCAGGTACACCGCCTGTTCATCCGCATCGTTCAGGCCATAGCTGAAGTTCAGCGGCCCCAGCGGCGTATCGAAGCCGATGAACACACTGGCCGCGTTGATGTAGCCGCTGTCGAACTCATTGTCGTTGTTCCAGGCCCGGCCGCGCTCCAGCGAAGCGCCGGCGTACAGCGGGAAATCCAGTGGCAGGTATGAACGCGGGGTGAGGCGGCGGTAATACACCGCACGCATCAGACTGACGTTCTGCCCGGAGATCGCGTCCTCGCGGAAACCGGACAATTGCCGGGCGCCGCCGAGCAGGAAGCTGGAGGTCACCACGTTGGCATCGTCCAGCGTGCGGCCGTAACGGCCACCCAGAATCAGCGTGTCTGGGCCACTGCTCATGGCCTTGTCCAGTTTGAATTCCCACTGCCGGTAGCGCGTGTCGGAACCCAGGCTTGGTTCGAACTGCACCAGCGTCAGGCCGATGTCTTCGCCTTCGTGGGGGTAGTAGACGTTGTCCAGCGAGTCGAAGGAGTACTTCAGCGCGTAGAACCCTTCGTTGAAATTCTCGCTCGGCAGATCCTGATCGCCGATCCGCACATCGGCCTTGCCCCAGGCTTCGCCGACCCCGAAGCGCACCTCGCCGCTGTTGCCGATCTGCCGGCCAAAGTTGAGGCCGAAGCCGTAGCGTTCGACGCGATACTGGGCGATCGGATCGTTGTCCAGGACCGCGTCGACGTTCTGTGCGGCAAACGACGCATAAGGCGCCACGAAGTAGCGAGAGCCCACATCCAGCGGCTGATAGAACTCGCTGTACAGCTCTTGTTTATCGCCGATCTGCGCCCGGGTCAGCCATTCCGCGCCGAGCCGGTTGATGCCGTTCATGCGGTAACTGGCGCCGAGGTTGAAGGCGCTGTCGCCGCGCATGTCGTCCGACAGGTTGAGGCCGACCCGCAGGTAATCGGTGCCGGTGCGTTTGCCGCGCGCGCTGATCACCAGCGTGTGATCCGCGCCCTTGTGCACCACGCGGTATTGCACCTGCTCGAAGTAATCGAGGCCGTACAGGGTGCCCATGTCGGTTTGCAGACGGCCCAGATCCAGCGGCTCGCCGATGTGCTGGCGGATGTAGTAGCGGATCACGTCATCGCCGACTTTCGAGTCGTTCTCGACCTTGATCGCGGTGATGATCGGCGTTCGCTGGCCCGGTGCGCGGGCGGCGTTGAGTTCGGCGTCCTGCGACTGCACGGGTTTGAGGCGCGCGAGGCGCACGTTCAGGGCCTGGGTCGCGCGGTAGCCGGCGTCGATCATCTCCTGGCCGCGACCGAAGTCGGTGGCGCCGAAACTCGCCAGTGGCGGCTGGATCAGCACGTCATCGGGGTGCAGGGTCGCCAGTTGCTCTTCGGAGTTGCGTCGGGTCATCAGGGTGATCGACTGGTTCAGCACATCGACCACGGTCACCAGTTGCTTGCGGTTGCGCAGCGGGGTACCGATGTCGACCACGATGGCCACGTCGACGCCCATTTCACGGGCCACATCGAGGGGAATGTTGTCGGTCATGCCGCCATCCACCAGCAATCGGCCGTCGAGCTCGACCGGTGCGAACACCGCCGGGATCGACATGCTGGCGCGGATCACCTGGGGCAGGTGGCCCTTGCGGAACACCACTTTTTCGCCGTTGGCAATGTCGGTGGTCACGGCGCGGAACGGGATCGGCAGTTTGTCGAAATCCCGGGTGTCGCTGGTATGGGCCAGCAGACTTTCCAGCAGCAACGCGAGGTTCTGGCCCTGAATCACGCCCAATGGCAGGCCGAGGCTGCCGTCATCGCGAAAGCTCAGTTTCTGTTTCACCAGAAAGTCGCGGTCGTCCTGCTTGCGCCGGAACGGCACGTCTTCACGGGGCGGGGCGTCGGACAGCGCCTGTTGCCAGTCGATGGTCAGGGCGAGTTTTTCCAGCTCGTCGATCTTGTAGCCCGAGGCGTACAGCCCGCCGACCACTGCGCCCATGCTGGTGCCGGCAATCGCATCGATCTTGATGCCTTGTTCTTCCAGGGCCTTGAGCACACCGATGTGCGCCAGCCCTCGGGCCGCACCGCCGGACAAAACGAGACCGACTTTGGGGCGCGTTGCCTCACTGGCATGAACGAACAGCGGTAGGAAACCAAGCAACAGGCAGATCAGAAGACGGCGCATCGTGAGTCTCGGGGCGAGCGATAAAGCCGGCTATTATAGCGGCGCCCTCTGGCTCAGGAGTTTCAGCGATCATGACCGTCACAAAACCGGAAATCGTCATCACCTATTGCACGCAATGCCAGTGGCTGTTGCGCGCCGCGTGGCTGGCGCAAGAGCTGCTCAGCACCTTCGGCGACGATTTAGGCAAAGTGTCACTGGTGCCGGGCACCGGCGGGATATTTCACATTACCTGCAACGACGTGCAGATCTGGGAACGCAAGGTCGACGGCGGTTTCCCCGAGGCCAAGGTGCTCAAGCAGCGGGTACGTGACCAGATCGACCCTGACCGCGACCTCGGCCACAACGACCGTACTCAGTGAGAGGCGGCTTCGGCCGCGACGGTTTTCTTGTCGCTGCTGCCTGACATCCGGCTCGACACCACGATCGCAACGATGATCAGCGCGCCGCCGATCAACATGCGCAGGGTCGGATCTTCATCGAACAGCAGCCAGGCCACGGTAATCCCGTACACCGGCTCCATGGCGAACACCACCGCGGCGGTGCGCGCCTTGATTACCGCGAGGCTGGCGACGAACAGGCTGTGGGCGACGCCGGTGCAGAACACCCCAAGCAGACCGATCCACAACCAGTCGATGGCCCGCACTTCGCTCAGTTGCGGCGCCGCCACCGGCAGCAGACACAACGCCACCACCACGTTCTGACACAGCGCCGCCTGCACCGCCGGGATGCGCCCGGAGCTGGCGCGGTTGGTCAGGGACAACAGGGAAAACAGCAGGCCGGACAGGATCGCCCAGAGCAGGCCGGTGGTCGCGCCGCTGGCCAGATCGAACGCCGGGGTCACCAGCACCAGTCCGACACTGACCAGCACCACCAGCACGATTTCGTTGATGCGGATGCGTTCGCGGAAGATCAGCCCTTCGAGGATCACCGTGAAGGCCGGGAAACTGGCGAAGCCCAGTGTCGCAATGGCGACACCCGCAACCTTGACCGCAATGAAGAAGCTCACCCAGTGCCCGGCCAGCAGCACGCCGCTCAGGGCCAGTCGCCGCCAGTCGATGGCCTGCAGTTTCTGCCAGCCGCCCTGTTGGGCGAAACGGGCAAAAAAGGCCAGAGCCAGCACGGCAAACGCGGCGCGTCCGAACACGATGACGGCGGGCGTTGCGGCCGCGAGTTTGCCGAAGACGCCGGTCAGGCCGAACATCAGTGCGCCGATATGCAGGGCGCCGAGGGCGGTACGGGGAGTCATTGCAGTCCTTTTTCCAAACACGATTACAGGCACACATTGAAGCGTGTATCGACGGAAAAGTCTGTCGGCAGGCTATCGACTTTTGTCGTCAGCCTCGCGTCGCAATTGTGTAGGAGAGGTGCCAAATTCACGCAGGACGGCGGCCGAGAAGGCACTTTGCGAGTTGTAGCCGACACGACTGGCCACTTCCCCGACGGGCAGTGTGGTGTTGCGCAACAGCGCCACGGCTTTGTGCAGCCGGCGACTGCGAATGTAGTCCATCGGTGTCTGCCCGCATTCAGCGACGAACCGCGCATGCAACCGGGCGCTGGACAATCCGGCGACGCGCGCCAGATCCGCGACTTGCAGCGGATAGGCCGCGTACTGCTCGATGTGCGCATCGAGTGCCGCGTAGGGCAGGCGGCGCGCGACGATTTCGGTGGGTGGCACGTGGTTCAGGCTTGCCAGCAGCAACACCGCGCCTTGTTGCGCAATCAGCGGATCGTCCACCGGGCTGTTCGCCAGCCAGTTGACCAATTGACCTTGCCCGGCATCCAGCGACAACCGGGCGGCGCTGTCCAGCAGACGGCGGCTGGCATCGGCGTGGTCGCCCAGCGAGCGCGTCAGCCATTGTTCGTCGGGCACATCCAGCACCAGACAGCGGCTGCCCTTGGGACTGCCGCACGCGTGATGCGCGCCGGCGGGGATCACCACGAAGCTCTGCTGCAATACCTGGCTGCCACGCCCTTCGACTTCGAAATCCAGCGCGCCGGACAGGCCGAACACCAGTTGCGCGTGGTCGTGGCTGTGGGCGATCAGGTCGTGGCTGTAATGGCGCAGGGTGAGGATCGGTTGCATGGCGGTCTCCGGGCGAGCCGCCAGTCTACACCGGCGCAGGGGCGACGCGTTTGTCACACGACTGACGCATACCTGTCATGGTCGATTAACCGGGCGCGCGCAGAGTGGCGAAAACATCGCAGAGGGTTGCCCATGACCAGCGCCGAGCTCGCCAGACCCAGCCGTAAACAACGGGTTCGCACCCTGTGGATCTCCGACGTGCACCTGGGCACACGGGATTGCCAGGCCGAGCATCTGTCGCAATTTCTCAAGGGCTATCACGCCGACAAGATCTACCTGGTCGGCGACATCATCGACGGCTGGAAACTGCGCGGTGGCATGTACTGGCCGCAAGCGCACACCAACGTGATCCGCCGTTTGCTGACCATGAGCAAGCGCGGCACCGAGGTGATCTACGTCACCGGCAACCACGACGAATTCCTGCGCCGCTATTCAAAACTGATTCTGGGCAATATCCAGCTGGTCGACGAGGCAGTCCACGTCACCGCCGATGGCCGGCATCTGCTGGTGATTCACGGCGATCAGTTCGACGTGATCACTCGCTATCACCGCTGGCTCGCGTTCCTCGGCGATTCGGCCTATGAATTCACCCTGACCCTCAACCGCTGGCTCAATCACTGGCGGGCGAAATACGGTTACGGCTACTGGTCGCTGTCGGCTTATCTAAAGCACAAGGTGAAGACCGCGGTCAGTTTCATCAGCGACTTCGAGGAAGCCATCGCTCACGAATGCGTGAAGCGTGAGCTGCACGGGGTGGTCTGCGGGCACATTCACCACGCCGAGATCCGCAAGGTCGGCGAAGTGGATTACCTCAATTGTGGCGACTGGGTGGAGTCATGCACGGCGCTGATCGAGCACTGGGACGGCACGATCGAGCTGTATCGCCTGGCCGATGCGCAGGCGCGGGAAGCGGAATTGAAAGCGGCGAAGGTTGCCGAACTGGCCTGAGTTTTCAAATCAACTCAGGCCGGACTGTGCTCTTCCATCGCCGCCTTGTAGATCGAGTTCTTCGGCTGGGCGAACAGCCTTTCCATCATCGGCTCGAAGAAGCTCAGCGGCAGGGTGTCGTACTCGGGGTCGAACGCTGCCGCGTCATATTTGGCGCAGAACTCCGCGGTCGCCAGAAACTGCGGGTGGTCGCTGAATTGCTCGCGCAGGTGCCGATCCATGCCCAGGTGATGGAAGAAGTAGTAGCCCTGGAAGATCCCGTGCTTTTCCACCATCCACAGGTTCTCGGCGCTGACGAACGGCTTGAGGATGGCTGCGGCGATGTCCGGGTGATTGTAGGAGCCAAGGGTGTCGCCGATGTCGTGGAGCAGGGCGCAGACCACGTATTCCTCATCGCGCCCGTCGCGAAAGGCGCGGGTCGCGGTTTGCAGCGAGTGGGTCAGGCGATCCACCGGGAAACCGCCGAAATCGCCTTCGAGCAGTTTCAGGTGGGCCATGATCCGGCCCGGCAACTGACGGGCGTAGGCGCTGAAATCCGCCGCAATGATCGCCCAGTCGTCCTGTGTGCCGTCCTTCATGTGGGTGAAACGGGCAGTGGCATTCATCGGCAGTCCTCATGGTCGGAATTTCTAGAACGGCACGCGGCCCAGGATCATGTCGCGGTACATGACGAAGTCGCCGAGCAGGCTGTAGAACGGGTGCTGGAAGGTGGCCGGGCGGTTTTTCTCGAAAAAGAAATGGCCGACCCAGGCAAAGCTGTAGCCGGCCAGCGGCAAGGCGAGCAACAACAGCCAGGCGCCCTTGGCGATAGTCAGGGCGAGAATGAAGATCACCAGCGTCGTGCCGATGAAATGCAGACGACGGCAGGTGCTGTTGCTGTGCTCGCTGAGGTAATACGGATAGAACTCGGCGAAGCTGTTGAAATGCTTGATGGTTTCCACGACTGCGATCTCTGTGGTTATTGTTCTGATTGCAAGTTGTTCGGCGGGTAGCTTATTTGAGTCTAGAGTGATCAATGGCGTCGGCCAGTGACAATCGGCGCCACTTTACTATCCTTGGGAAATCGGCCGTAGTATGCGGCTCACCATGTCATCCAAGAAAAAACGCCATGAGCGAACGAACGACATCTGCAAGCTGGGCGATGGGGATTGTCAAAGCACTGGAAATGGACGGCCTGGATTGCCGGGTTTTGTTCAGACAGCTGGGGCTCGACTACGCGGCGCTGGAGGATCCGGACGCACGCTTCCCACAGGATTCCATGACCCGACTCTGGCAACGGGCGGTCGAGCTGTCCGGTAATCCCGCCATCGGCCTGAACATGGGCAAGGTGGTGCGGCCGGCTTCGTTCCATGTCGCGGGCTATGCGCTGATGTCCAGCAATACACTGGCGGAAGGTTTTCAGCGACTGGTGCGTTATCAGCGGATCATCGCCGAAAGTGCCGACCTGAGTTTTCGCCTGCTCGACGAAGGTTATGCGCTGATCCTGACGGTGCATGGCGATCATCTGCCGCCGACCCGGCAGAGTGCCGAAGCCTCGCTGGCCTGCGCGCTGGCGCTGTGCGGCTGGTTGACCGGACGCACGCTGCACCCGCGCAAAGTGCTGGTGCAGGGCGACGAACCGGATGATCTCGAACCCTATAAACAAGCCTTCCATGCACCGCTGGTGTTCAACGCGCCGTACGACGCGCTGATTTTCGAACGGGCCGACATGGAAGCGCCGCTGCCCACCGCCAACGAAGCGATGGCGCTGTTGCACGACCGGTTTGCCGGGGAATATCTGGCGCGGTTTTCCGAAAGCCGCGTGACCCACAAGGCGCGTCAGGTGCTGTGCCGCCTGCTGCCGCAGGGGGAACCGAAGCGTGATACGGTGGCGCAGACCCTGCATCTGTCGCAGCGTACCTTGCAACGGCGCTTGCAGGAGGAGGGCACCAGTTTTCAGCAGTTGCTCGACGACACCCGCCGCGAACTCGCCGAGCAATACCTGGCGCAGCCGAGCATGACCCTGCTGGAAATTGCCTATCTGCTGGGGTTCGCCGACCCGAGCAATTTCTTCCGCGCCTTCCGCCGCTGGTTCGATACCACGCCCGGCGATTACCGGGCGCGCTTGCTGGAAGCGCCGAACGCGGTCAGTGACGCCAGAACGCCGGAATACACAGTACAAACACCGTAATGATCTCCAGTCGGCCGAGCAGCATGCCGAACGACAGAATCCACTTGGCCGCATCCGGCAGGCTGGCGAAGTTGCCGGCCGGGCCGATGGTCTCGCCCAGGCCCGGGCCAACACCGGACACGGTGCTGGCGGCGCCGGTCAGTGCAGTCATCCAGTCCACGCCCAACAGCGACAGCAGCAGGGCGATCACGCAGATGGTGATCGCGAAGAAGAACGAGAACGTCAGAATCGACCGGACGATCTCCTCGTCGAGACGGTGACCGTTGTACTTCTGCTTGATCACCGCCCGCGGGTGAATCAACTGGTTAAGGTTGGCCTTGAGCAAAATGTAGGCAACCTGGAAACGGAAGATCTTGATCCCGCCCGCCGTCGAGCCGGAACAGCCACCGACGAAGCCCAGATAGAAGAACAGCATCAGCGAGAAGTTGCCCCACAGGCTGTAATCCCCCAGCGCAAAGCCGGTGGTAGTGACCACCGACGTCACGTTCAGCGCCACGTGGCGCAGCGCGTCCAGCCAATGCAGATTAGTGGTCCACCAGTACCAGGTGCCGAGCACCAGCCAGGTTGCCAGCAACATGCCGAGCAAACCCTGCACCTGTTGATCCTTGATCAGCGCCCGGCGGTTGCCGCGCAGCGTCGCCACGTACAGGGTGAACGGCAGGCTGCCGAGAATCATCACTACCACCGCGACCCAGTGCACCGCCGGTTGCGTCCACTTGGCCAGGGACTGGTCGGAGGTCGAGAACCCGCCGGTGGAGATCGCCGACATCGCGTGGTTGATCGCATCGAACGGGCTCATGCCCGCCCACCAGAACGCCAGGCTGCCGAGAATGGTGATGCCCACGTACGCCGCCACGATCAGCCGCGCCACCATGTGCGAGCGGGGCATGACCTTTTCCGAGCGGTCCGAGGATTCGGTCTGGAACAGGCGCATGCCACCGATGCGCAGCAGCGGCAGGATCGCCACCGCCATGCCGATGAAGCCGATGCCGCCGATCCAGTGCAGCAGCGAGCGCCACATCAGGATGCCGGGGGACATGTCGTCCAGATGGTTGAGCACGGTCGACCCGGTGGCCGTGATGCCGGACATGCTTTCGAAGAACGAGTCGGTGTAGCTGATGTGCTGAGTCAGCAAAAACGGCAGCGCGGCAAAGATGCACACCACCAGCCAGCTGCTGACGGTCAGCAGATACATGTCCCGGGGGCGCAGGTGAATGTGTTCCGGACGCCCGGGAATCACTAGCGCGAGGCCGGCGACGAAGGTGATCATGCTCGCCCAGAGGAACGACGGCAGATCGCCGGTGCGCTCGAAAATCACCAGGGTGGCCATGGGCACGACCATGGCGATGGCCAGGGTGATCAGGAAGATGCCGATGATGAAACCAATGATCCGTAAGGTCGGCAACGCCATGAAGTCCGCTCGGGCTGATGTGGGAAGGGCGCCATTCTACCTGCGGTGCAAGGCATGTAAACCGACGCGTCTGGATCACTTGCAGCTAGAATAGCCGGACATTTTTTTCAGGAGGTGGCCGATGCAGGCTCTCGACGCTTTGCTCAACCGTGTTTCCGTTCCACGACTGATCGATCCGGCCCCCACCGCCGAACAGCGCGAAGTGCTGTTCGCCGCCGCGACCCGCGCACCGGATCACGGCCATTTGCAGCCGTATCGCTTCCTGACCGTCGAAGGCGCGGCGCGTGAGCAGATGGGCGAGTTGTTGGCCGAAGCTGCAAAAATGCAGGAAGGCGAAGTCACCGAAGCGATGATCGACAAGGCCCGCAACGGCCCGCTGCGGGCGCCGCTGGTGGTCGTGGTCATCGCCAAATTGCAGGATCACGTCAAATACCCGAAGGCCGAGCAGTTGCTGGCAGCGGGCTGTGCGGCGCACGGGATTTTGTTGGCGGCTTACGCGCAGGGGATTGGTGCGGTGTGGCGTACGGGGGATCTGGCGTACTCGAAACATGTCGCCAAGGGTTTGGGCCTGGCGGATGACGAAGAGGTGATTGCCTTCCTGTATCTCGGCACGCCGCAGAAAGAACCGCGGGTGGCGGAGAAGGTTGATCTGGCGGAGTTTGTCAGCGCCTGGCCAGCAAAGGCTTAAAGCGCGTTAAAAGCTTTAAAAGCTCCCTCACCCTAACCCTCTCCCGGAGGGAGAGGGGACTGATTGGGGGATGCTTCAGAGGTTCACCGACCTGAAAGAGCTTTGCCGAATCCGGAATTGACTCGGTTCGAATGCTTCGGCCGAATCCCAATTGACTCGGTTCAAGTGCTTTGGCAGATCCATAATCGACTCGGTCATTCAGGTCGATGTATGACGCAAGACACCTCGGTCGGCTCCCTCTCCCCTCTGGGGAGAGGGCTGGGGTGAGGGGTGGTTTTCAAGGCTGCACCACAATCCCAAGCTCCAGCGGTAACTCAAGACTCGCCACAAACCCGCCCTGCGGATGATTGGCCAGCACCAGCGTCCCGCCATGCCGCTCCGCCGCCCGCCGGGCAATCGCCAGTCCCAGGCCATGGCCGGCAGCAGTCTGCCCTGGCGCCCGATAAAACGGTTCGCCCAACTGGCTCAGATGCTCGGCCTGCACCCCCGGCCCATGGTCACGCACGCTGACCACGATCCGCTCGCCCTGACGTGACGCCTGCATTTCAATCGACTGCCCCACCGGGTTGAAGCGCTGGGCATTGCGCAGCAGGTTGTCCACGGCGCGCTCGATCATGGTCGGCCAGCCTGTCAGATTGAGCGCCGGTTCGGCCTCCAGGCGCACGGTCTGCTCTGGCGAGCCCAACTGCGCGTCCTTTTGCAGGGTGGCGAGCAAGGCATTCAGATCCACGTCTTCGGCGCTGGCGTTGTCGGCATCGACCCGCGCCAGTACCAGGATTTCACTGATCAACGCTTCCAGCCGATCGCACTCGCGGGTCAGGCGCGGCCAGAGTTTTTCCCGTTCTTCCGGGCTCGCCCGTTCGGCCAGTGCCAGCGCGATGCGCAGCCGTGCCAGCGGTGAACGCAATTCGTGGGAGACGTCGCGCAGCAACTGACGCTGACTGCCGATCAGACTTTGCAGGCGTGCGCCCATGCGGTTGAAGTCATTGGCCAGCACGCCGAATTCATCGCGGCGATTGGCCAGTTGCGCGAGGCTGTTCTGTTGATAGGTGGTCTGGCCGAGGTCATGCACCGCGCCGCGCAGGCGACTGAGCGGGCGAGTGATAGAGAACGTCACCAGCAGGCTGAACAGGGTCAGCACCACCAGCGCAATGCCCAGCGCACTCAACGGCCAGAGCAGGCTTTCGCGGTGCCAGGCGTCGAGTTCCGGGTGCGGGATGCGGTAGATGAAGAGGTAGGTGTCGCCGCTTTTGTCGCTGGTGAATTCGTCGGTCAGGCGGCGCCAGGGCAGGCGACGGTCGTCGTTGTTCTGTCGCGCTTCGAAGGCGGCCGCACGCCGGGGGAAGGTGCCGCGCACCACCGGGTCGCCGCTTTCGTTCAGCACTTGCACGTCGATGTGGTACTGGCGTTTGCGCTGTTCGAGGATGTCCTGGGCGGCGTCTTCGCCCTGGGCTTCGTAGGTCTGCGTCCATTCGGCGGCCAGGGTGTTGAGGCCCGGATGGCGGCTGAGGATCCACGCGTCCTGGTTGAGCATGTGCCCCAGCAGAATGGAAAGCCCTGCAACCAGAGCGATGGCCAGCCAGAAGCTGGCGAGGATACGCCAGAACAATGAACGCACAGAAAATCCTCAAACAAAGAAAACCCAACGGCAGTGAGCCGTTGGGTCGGGGCGTGACGCTAGAACATTATTGCGCCTTTTGCGGCTGTTGCGCTTTCCAGGCTTTGAACTCGGCCCATTCGGCGCGGCGTTCGGCCTGTTTCTTCTGGATCTCGTCGAATTTCTTCTGTTGATCCGGTTTCAACACGGCGCGGACATCGGACTCGGCTTTCTTGTGGTTGGCCGCCATCTCGTCCTTCATGGCTTTCTGGTCGGCTGGCGAGAGTTTCTCCAGGTATTTTTCGACCGTCTGCTTACGCTCGTGCATCTGCTCGCCCATGATCTTGCGGATCTGCTCGCGCTGTTCGCGGGACAGATCCAGCTGGCTGTACGGGCCTTTGCCGTGCATGCCGTGCATCTGACCGCCATGGCGCGGGCCGTCCAGCGGGCCACCCATCGGGCCGCCATCCTGTGGCATGGCCATGGCGACGGTCGGCAGGGCAGCGGCGAACATCAGAGCGATAAGAGTCTTGCGCATGGTGAATCTCCTTTGTCTCGTTCCCGGTACGTTCCGGATGAGTACAGATTACGGAGATCAAGGTCAGCGGCGGTCAGCGCTGTGTAAAGCTTGGGTAAACACGTTTTCGCGCCGACCTGACAAAACTGACAGACGATCAGAGGCTGTAGTAGTAGCCACGGCTGCGCAGGGCAACGATGCGCGGGCGACCGTCGGGGTGCGGGCCGATCTTTTTGCGCAGGTTGCTGACGTGCATGTCCAGGCTGCGGTCGTACAGGGTCAGCTTGCGGCCGAGGGCGATCTGCGCCAGTTCCTGTTTGTCCAGCGGCTCGCCCGGTTGCTTGAGCAGGGCTTCGAGCAGGCGGCTTTCGGAGACGGTGAGGGTGAATTCCTTTTCGTCGATGCTGACCACGCCGCGCACCGGGCTGAAGCTCAGGTCGCCCAGTTCGAGCTGGGTCGACACGGCGGCGGGATGACTGCGGCGCAGCACGGCACGCAGGCGGGCGGTCAGTTCACGCGGATCGCAGGGTTTGGCCAGGTAATCGTCGGCACCCAGTTCCAGGCCGAGGATCCGGTCCAGCGGCTCGCCCCGGGCCGAGAGCATCAGCACCGGCAGGTCGGCGTGATCGCTGCGCAGTTGCTTGAGCAGTTCCAGGCCGCTGCCGTCGGGCAGCATCACGTCCAGCACCACGGCCGCCGGCGCGGTTTCGGCCAGCGCCTTGCGGGCGCTCTGACCATCGTGGCAGGCCCGGACCTGAAAGCCTTCCTGGCTCAGCCAGCTACTCAGGAGTTCACACAACTCCTGGTCATCATCAATCAGTAACAGCTCGCTCATGACTCACTCAATTTAGCCATTGCCGACGTTTTCGGCTTGCTCCACTGGCAAAGATACCGCAGAGCAGCGCCAATAGCGCTACCCCGGCCCCGGTGACGAACCATTGCTGCTGTTCGGTCAGCAGGCGCGGCAGCGGGCTGGCCTGGGCTTCCTTGAGTTGCAGCTTCAGACGCTGGTTCTCCTGGCGCAACCGGGCGAGCTGGGCGCTTTCGCGGGTGTTGTCGGCATTTTGCAGTTGTTTGCTCAGTTCTTCCCGTTGCTGCTCGCTGGCCTTCAGGCGCTGCTGCAACTCGGTGATCTGACTGCCGGCGCTCAACGAAAGCGGCGTGGAGTTGCCGCCTTCGGTGCTTTCTTCACCATGGGCGGGCGCCACGATCGACAACGTGACCAACATCAGACACAACGGACCCTTGCGCATCGCGACTCCTGTTTCCAAATGGATATTGGGCAGGTTGTCGGCCGGCAAACGAGAATAATGAGCGATTGAGAACGCGATGAACCGACAAGGTTCATCGCGTGGAGGTATTGACGGGGGAGGTTACGGCAGGACTTGCTTGAACGGCTTGACGATCACGTTGGCGTAGACGCCGGCGGCGATGTACGGGTCGGCATCGGCCCAGGCTTGCGCCGCGCTCAGGGAATCGAATTCGGCAACGATCAGGCTGCCGCTGAAACCTGCTGCGCCCGGATCATTGCTGTCGACCGCCGGGTGCGGGCCGGCCAGCACGATGCGACCTTCGCCCTTGAGCACTTGCAGGCGTTCAAGGTGTGCCGGGCGCGCAGCGAGGCGGGCTTCCAGGGAGTTGGCGACGTCGGTGGCAATGATGGCGTAGAGCATGTCAGTCCTCGGTTTTTGGCGTTGTGGTATCGGCGTCGTGCAGGTGACGGGACAGGTAAATGCCCTGAGCGACCAGGAACAGCACGGTCAAGCCCAGGCTGCCGAACACCTTGAAGTCCACCCAGTAGTCCTGGAAGGTGAAGGCGACGAACAGGTTGGCGGCCCCGCAGAACAGGAAAAAGGCGATCCAGGCGATGTTAAGGCGGGTCCAGACCGGATCCGGCAGGGTCAGCGCGTGGCCCATGATGCGTTTGATCAGCAGACGGTCACCGATGAAATGGCTGCCGATGAAGGCCAGGGCGAACAGCCAGTTGACCACCGGGGCTTTCCATTTCAGGAAGGTTTCGCTGTGAAAGGCGAGGGTCAGGCTGCCGAACACCAGGCAGGCGACCAGCGTCAGCCACTGGCTCTTCTCCAGCTTGCGCTGCTTGATGAAGATCGCGCCGTACACCACCAGGGAGCTGATGATCAGCATGGCGGTGGCACTGTAAATGCCGCCTACCGTCAGTTCATGGCCGGCAACGTCGACGGTGCGTGGATCGAGTTTGTAGACGATGAAGAACAGCAGAAGCGGGATGAAATCGATGAATTGTTTCACAGTGAGAGCCAGAAGCTGGATGTGGCGGCATAATAACAAACATATGGGCGCGCGATAGCGCCAGCTGATTTGAGGTTACACATCCCCGTGAATGTTGATTTGCACTGCCACAGCACGGCCTCCGATGGCGCCCTGGCGCCTGCGGCACTGGTTGCGCGTGCGTTCGAGAACGGCGTGCGAGTCCTGGCCCTGACCGATCACGACACCCTCGAAGGCCTCGCCGAAGCACGCACGGCCGCCGAGGCGCTGGGCATGCAACTGGTCAACGGCGTCGAGTTGTCCTGCACCTGGGGCGGGGCGACCATTCACGTGCTCGGCTACGGTTTCGATGTCAACGCCGCACCGTTGGTCGAGGCGATTGCGCAGTTGCACGACGGCCGCTGGCTGCGGTCTGAGGAAATAAGCCGCAAGCTCGCCCTCAAAGGCATGCCGAATGCGCTCGATGGCGCGCGGCAGATCCAGCAGGAACTGGGCGACAGCGGCAACGCGCCGGCCCGTCCGCATTTCGCCGACTGGATGGTGCGTGAAGGTTTTGTAAAGGATCGCGCCGAGGCGTTTCGCAAATGGCTCGGCGCCGGCAAGCTGGGGGACGTCAAGCAACATTGGCCGACCCTCGAAGACACTGTCGGCACGCTGCGCGCCGCCGGCGCCTGGGTCAGCCTGGCGCATCCGTGGCACTACGATTTCACCCGCAGCAAGCGCCGAAAGCTGATTGCCGACTATATTCAAGCGGGCGGGCATGCGATCGAAGTGGTCAACGGTCATCAGCCTGCGGAACAGGTGGGCAGCCTGGCAATCCTTGCCCGTGAGTTCGGTCTGCTGGTCAGCGCCGGCAGTGATTTCCATGGCCCTGGTGGCTGGTCCGAGATCGGCCAGTACCGGCCGGTGCCGGAGGACCTTCCACCCCTGTGGTGTCGGTTCAAACATGACACAGTTATTGCCGCCGTCTGAACAGGTAGAGAATGTGAGTCAATTTTTCCAGATTCATCCGGAAAACCCGCAAGCGCGCCTGATCAAACAGGCGGTCGAGATCATCCGCAAGGGCGGGGTGGTGGTCTATCCCACGGACTCTTCCTACGCAATCGGCTGCCAGATCGGCGACAAGAACGGCATCGAGCGCGTTCGACGCCTGCGTCAGCTCGACGAAAAGCACAACTTCGCGCTGATCTGCAGCGACCTGTCGCAGCTGGGCAACTACGCCAAGATCGACACCGGGACCTTTCGAATCCTGAAAGCCCACTTGCCGGGCCCGTACACCTTCATTCTCAACGCCACCCGCGAAGTACCGCGCCTGTTGCTGCATCCGAAGAAACGCACCATCGGCCTTCGCGTGCCGAGCCATCCGATCGCGTTGGCGCTGCTGGCCGAGCTGGGCGAGCCGCTGATGAGCGTGACCCTGATCATGCCGGGCGAAGAAGACCCGCTGAGCGATCCGTACGAAATGCGTCAGTTGCTCGAGCATCAGGTCGACCTGATCATCGACGGAGGTTTCGGCGGCATCAAGGCCTCCACCGTGATCGACCTCACGGGCGACGATCCGGAAGTGATCCGCGTCGGGTGCGGCGATCCTGCCCCATTCATGGTCGAGGCCTGAATGTCCGCAGTGGAAACCGTTGATCCCCAGGCCGGTGCCCAGCAGGAACTGCCGTTTGCCATGGTCTATGGCCAGGCGGTCACGGAAATGCCGCTGGACCTGTACATCCCGCCCGATGCGCTGGAAGTCTTCCTCGAAGCCTTCGAAGGCCCGCTCGACCTGCTGCTGTACCTGATCCGCAAACAGAACATCAATATCCTCGACATCCCGGTGGCGGAAATCACCCGCCAGTACATGGGTTATGTCGAGCTGATGCAGTCGGTGCGCCTGGAACTGGCCGCCGAATACCTGGTAATGGCCGCGATGCTGGCCGAGATCAAGTCGCGGATGCTGCTGCCCCGGGCCGAAACCGTCGAGGACGAAGAGGACGACCCGCGCGCCGAACTGATCCGTCGCCTGCAGGAGTACGAACGGTTCAAGGCCGCCGCCGAAGGCATCGATGGCCTGAGCCGGGTCGGTCGCGACGTGATCGTGCCCAAGCTCGACGCTCCGGAAGCCCGCGCGCGCAAGCTGTTGCCGGACGTGGCGCTGGAAGAAATCCTGATGTCCATGGCCGAAGTGCTGCGCCGGGGCGACATGTTTGAAAGCCATCAGGTCAGCCGCGAGGCGTTGTCCACCCGCGAGCGCATGAGTGATGTGCTGGAGCGGCTCAAGGGCGGCGGGTTTGTGCCGTTCGTCGAGCTGTTCACCGCCGAGGAGGGCAAGCTCGGGGTGGTGGTGACCTTCATGGCGATCCTTGAACTGGTCAAGGAATCCCTGATCGAGCTGGTGCAGAATGAGCCGTTCGCCGCGATCCACGTGCGAGCCCGAGCCGAATAACGAGTCCCGATATGAACCTGACTGAACCCCGCGAGCTGGCGTCCCTGCTTGAAGCCTTTCTGTTGGCCTCGGGAAAGCCGCAATCCCTCGAGCGCCTGTATGAACTGTTCGAAGAAGGCGAGCGCCCGGAACCGCCGGTCTTCAAGAAAGCCCTGACCTTGCTCGGCAAATCCTGTGAGGGTCGGGCGTTCGAACTCAAGGAAGTCGCCTCCGGCTATCGCCTGCAAATCCGCGAGAAGTTTGCGCCGTGGGTCGGTCGCTTGTGGGAAGAACGGCCGCAGCGCTATTCCCGAGCGCTGCTGGAAACCATGGCGCTGATCGCCTATCGCCAGCCGATCACCCGGGGCGAGATCGAGGACGTGCGGGGCGTGGCGGTCAACACCAACATCGTCAAGACGCTGATGGAGCGCGAGTGGATCCGCATCGTCGGTTACCGCGACGTGCCGGGCAAACCGGCGATGTTCGCCACCACCAAGGCGTTTCTCGACCACTTCAACCTGAAGAACCTCGACGACCTGCCGCCGCTGGCCGAGCTGCGCGAGATCGAGGCCGATCCGGTGCTCGACTTCGACGACGCCCCCGTGCCGCCGGGCTTGCAGGAACTGGCCGACGCCAGCGCCGAGCCGGAAGAGCCGAAGGAGGAAACCAGTTTCCACACCCTGCTGCTGGAACTGGACAGCATGGAGGAGGGGATCAAGACCGACTTCGACGACTTGCTGCGTGATGGGATGGGTGGCGAATCGATGCCGACCGGGTTTGAGTCTGATCCGGTCGAGCCGCCGGTTGAGGGTGAGCCAGAATCTGAATTTGAGCGTGAATTCGAGCCTGAATTTGAGCATGAGCCTGAATTCGAGCCCGAGAGTGAGCAGGAGGACGATGTGCTCGGCGTGGCCGAAGCCCGGGAAAAACTGCTGGCCGCCGTCGCCCGGCTTGAACAGCCCGCGCCACAACCCGCCGCCGAGGAAGAACTTAGCGAAGAAGAAGCCGAAGCCCGCGCCCTGGCCGAAGCCATCGAAGCAGAACGCCGCGAGTTCGAGGATTGAGCATGAGCTCGACCAAGGATCCGTGCATCAGCGTCTGCAAGTTCAGCGACGACATCTGTCTCGGCTGCGGCCGCAGCAAGCGCGAGATCCGGGCCTGGAAGAAACTCGACAAGGACGACAAGCGCACCGTACTGGCTGAAGCCGCGCTGCGTCTGATCAAGCTCGGGGCCACCGGTCGGCGGAAAAAGAAATAACCTTGGCCTGATCGACTAGTCTCTGATGCGCGCGCGGCCACATCCGCGTATGATTCGCGACCCTTCGGCGATCCCTTCGCCCGAAAACCCAGATTTCAACGCTTCAGCGGCTCAATTCAGCGCCGCTGAACAGACCACACCGGGAGGTGCCCAGATGAGTGACATCAATCAGAAAGACGACCAGGAAATCGGCCCAGCAGGCGAAAAGCTGCAGAAAGTCCTCGCCCGTATCGGCGTCGGCTCGCGCCGTGACGTCGAATCCTGGATCGCTGCCGGCCGCATCAAGGTCAATGGCAAAGACGCCACCCTCGGTCTGCGTGTCGACATGCACGACGCGATCACCATTGATGGCAAGGTCATCAAGCGTGAAGAAGCCGCCGAGTCGGTTCGCCGCGTGATCATGTACAACAAGCCCGATGGCGAGATCTGCACCCGCGACGACCCGGAAGGCCGTCCGACCGTGTTCGACAAGCTGCCGCGTCCGAAAGAAGGCCGCTGGATCAATATCGGTCGTCTCGACATCAACACCACCGGTCTGCTGATGTTCACCACCGACGGTGAACTGGCCAACCGCCTGATGCACCCGTCCTACGAGATGGACCGTGAGTACGCGGTGCGTGTACGTGGCGAAGTCGATGACGAAATGATCGAGCGCCTGAAGGCCGGCGTTGTGCTGGAAGACGGTCCGGCGCGTTTCACCGACATTCAACAGGCACCGGGCGGCGAAGGCTTCAACCACTGGTATCACTGCGTGGTGATGGAAGGCCGTAACCGTGAAGTACGTCGCCTGTGGGAATCCCAGGGCCTGGTGGTCAGCCGCCTGAAGCGCGTGCGTTTCGGTCCGGTGTTCCTCAACTCCGACCTGCCGATGGGCCGCTGGCGCGAAATGAGCCAGTACGAAGTCGACGTGCTGAGCGCCGAAGTCGGCCTGACCCCGGTGGCGATGCCGCAACTGAACGCCAAGAGCAAAGACAAGCTCGACCGCATGCAGCGCAAGTCGTCGCGTCCGATGGCCCGTACCGAGCGCGTGCGCACCCTGCGTCCGGCCAACGGTGCACCGATTGGCGCCGGTCCGCGTCCGGTCCGCGAGCCGCAGATCGAAGGCGAGCGTCCAGGTCGCAAGCCGGCAGCGCGTCCGGATGGTGAGCGCGGTCCACGCACGCCGCGTCCGGCCAATGGCCGTACCGAGCGTGGTGAGGGTCGCGGTACGCCGGTGGCGGATCGTCCAGTCGACACCAAGCGTCCGTCCAAACCGTCGCCGAAGCGTCCAGGCATCAAGCTGGCTGACGATGACAAGCCGTCGGGCAAGCGCCGTGGCGCACCGGCCGGTTCCGGCCAGCGTCCGGGTTTCGGTCGCAAGAAACCGGAATAAGGCCGTTGTAAGCTTCGAGCGGCAAGCTTCAAGCTGAAAACAGAAACGCCAACCTCAGGGTTGGCGTTTTTTTTTGGACTTTTTATTTCTTTTTTTCGGGCGTGTTTTTCTTGTTTTAAAACAAAAAAACTTAACGCCTTTCAAATAGTTAGCCAGCTAACGTCAATCACCGGACGGCGCTTCGATGGGTCTGGAGTGGAAACTTTACGTTACGCACTGTCAGTGAATGTTTACGAAAAAGCCGTCGCAGTCCCGTGAATCGGGTGTCTCTGTCAGGCTGTAAGGAAAATCTGCCGGAACCAGTCCCGCCGGGCCTCGCGCAGCGCTCTGGCGCGCTTGTTTCAGCATCGTTTGGAAGGTGAGATGCGCTGCATGCCTGTCGTGCAGGTGCATAACAAGAAGGAGGCGCAATGAACGCCGTTATCCAATTTCACTTCTCCACGTGGGGCGGATTTTCCATCGTCCACGCCGATGGCCTGCAAAGGCCTGACTCAATTTTTGCAGCCGCCCGGGCCTCCCGGGGTGGACACATGCAATCCCGGCAACCGACACGCTGATCCGGCGAGGTCTGGCAGCAGGGGGTTAGCGGTGTACAATGCGCCGCGTTTTAACTGTGACCCTCTGCGTAATCGCGCAAACCTCAAGGTTTATCCGCCTTGTTCACTCCGCCGCGTCACAAGCGTGTCGGGTTCGATTTCGTCACAGATAAAAACAAACAGGTGACGCATGACCGTTGTAAAAAAGCTGAATTCCTGGTGCCTGCGCTGGGGTTTGATCAAGGTTGGCTGAAATCGCAACCTTGCAGCAACGTCTACTGAACATCATCAAACCTTGCGTGAGACCTTTTTCATGAGTGGACAAAACTCGCAATCAGGCGAGCTGAAACGCGGCCTGAAAAATCGCCATATTCAACTGATCGCCCTCGGTGGCGCGATCGGTACCGGATTGTTCCTCGGCTCGGCCGGGGTGCTGAAATCCGCCGGCCCGTCGATGATCCTCGGCTATGCCATCTGCGGCTTCATCGCCTTCATGATCATGCGCCAGCTCGGCGAAATGATCGTCGAAGAGCCGGTGGCCGGCTCCTTCAGCCATTTCGCACACAAATACTGGGGCGGTTTCGCCGGCTTCCTGTCGGGCTGGAACTGCTGGATCCTGTACATCCTGGTGGGCATGTCGGAGCTGACCGCGGTCGGCAAATACATCCACTACTGGGCGCCGGAGATCCCGAGCTGGGTCACTGCTGCCGCGTTCTTCGTGCTGATCAATGCGATCAACCTGGCCAACGTCAAAGTCTTCGGTGAAGCCGAATTCTGGTTCGCGATCATCAAGGTCGTGGCGATCGTCGGCATGATCGCCCTGGGCAGCTACCTGCTGGTCAGCGGCCATGGCGGCCCGCAGGCTTCGGTCAGCAACCTGTGGTCCCACGGCGGCTTCTTCCCGAACGGTGTGAGCGGTCTGGTGATGGCCATGGCGATCATCATGTTCTCCTTCGGCGGTCTGGAGATGCTCGGTTTCACCGCAGCCGAAGCCGACAAGCCGAAAACCGTGATCCCGAAAGCGATCAACCAGGTGATCTACCGGATCCTGATTTTCTACATCGGCGCACTGGTGATCCTGCTGTCGCTGACCCCGTGGGACAGCCTGCTGGAAACCCTCAACGCTTCGGGCGATTCCTACAGCGGCAGCCCGTTCGTGCAGGTGTTCTCGATGCTCGGCAGCAACACCGCTGCGCACATCCTCAACTTCGTGGTCCTGACCGCGGCATTGTCGGTGTACAACAGCGGCACCTACTGCAACAGCCGCATGCTGCTGGGCATGGCCGAGCAGGGCGATGCACCGAAAGCGCTGGCGAAGATCGACAAGCGCGGCGTGCCGGTGCGTTCGATCCTGGCCTCGGCGGCGGTAACTCTGGTGGCGGTGCTGCTCAACTACCTGATCCCGCAACACGCGCTGGAACTGCTGATGTCGCTGGTGGTTGCAACGCTGGTGATCAACTGGGCGATGATCAGCTTCTCGCACTTCAAGTTCCGCCAGCACATGAACAAGACCAACCAGAAGCCGCTGTTCAAGGCGCTGTGGTACCCGTACGGCAACTACATCTGCCTGGCGTTCGTCCTGTTCATTCTCGGCGTGATGCTGCTGATCCCGGGCATTCAGATCTCGGTGTACGCGATCCCGGTGTGGGTGGTGTTCATGTGGGTCTGCTACGTGATCAAGAACAAGCGCGGTGCACAACAGGCACTGCACGCAGCGAGCGCTGCCAAGTAAGCGTCGTTGCAGAAACAACAAACCCGGCCATGTGCCGGGTTTTTTGTGCTTTCGCGGTATCCTGCGGACTCTGAATACGGACGCTTTTCCATGCTGGTGATTTCCAACAACGTGCATCTGCCGGATGCCGAGATCGAACTGACGTACATCCGCGCCCAGGGCGCCGGTGGGCAGAACGTCAACAAGGTCTCCAGCGCCGTGCACCTGCGCTTCGACATTCCGGCCTCGTCCTTGCCCGAGTTCTACAAGGAGCGGCTGCTGGCGCTGCGCGACAGTCGCATCACCGGCGACGGCGTGCTGATCATCAAGGCTCAGCAGTACCGTACGCAGGAACAGAATCGCGCCGATGCGCTGGAGCGTCTGACCGAGTTGATCCTCAGCGCCACCAAGGTCGAGAAGAAGCGCCGGCCGACCAAGCCGACGCTGGGTTCAAAGAAGCGTCGGCTCGAATCGAAAACCAAGCGCGGCAGTATCAAGGCCGGGCGCGGCAAGGTGGATTTCTAGTCTTCGCGGTACTTCGCCGTGTGGCGGTAGAGATAGACGCTCAGTGCCAGGCCGCTCAGCGCGGCGAGGGCGGCGAACAGGAAGATCGAGGCAAAGCCGAAGCCCGCTGCAATGGCTCCCGCCAGTGGTCCGGTGATGCCCAGCGACAAGTCGATGAATAGCGAATAGGCCCCGACTGCCGCGCCTCGGCTGGAGGCCGGCACCAGATTTACCGCTTCCACGCCCAGCGCCGGGAATACCAGCGAGAAACCGAAACCGCTCAATGCCGCACCGGCCAATGCCCAGTGCGCGTCCGGCGCCAGCCACAGCAACAGCAGGCCCAGAGTTTCCACCGACAGGCAGGCAATCGCCACGCGAAAGCCGCCGAGGCGGTTGATCAGGTTGCCGAACAGCAGCCGTGCACCGATGAAGCTGGCACCGAACAGGCTCAGGCACAGCACCGCGTTATCCCAGTGCTGCGTGGCGTAATACAGGGTGATGAAGGTGGCGATGGTGCCGAAACCGATCGAGCCCAGCGCCAGTCCGCAGCCGTGTGGGAAGACGCGCCCGAGAACATGCATGAAGGGCAGGCGCTCGCCGGCCACGATCGGCGCGGCGGTTTTCGGCCAGGCCAGCAGCAGCCCCAGCGCCGCCAGCAGCAGAATGCTCACGCCCATGCTCCACAGACCGAAACGGCTGACCAGCCACACTCCCAGCGGCGCACCGACCGCCAGCGCGCCGTAACTGGCGATGCCGTTCCACGAGATCACCTTGGCGGTGTTGGCGGCACCGACGCGACCGATGCCCCAACCGATCGAGCCTGAACCGACCAGGCTTTCAGCGCTGCCCAGCACCAGACGGCCAACGAACAGGCTGATCAGGCTCAGCAGCGGCAGGTGGGGTGTCCACGCCGAAATCAGCATGAACACACCGCTCAAGCCACAACCGGCCAGACCAATCATCACCGCACGTTTGCTGCCCTTGTTGTCGATGATCTTGCCGGCATACGGACGACTGAGCAGCGTGGCGAGGTATTGCACGCTGATCACCAGACCGGCGATGACCGCGCCGAAGCCCAGGTCGCTGTGCACGTAGCCCGGTAGCACCGCCAGCGGAATGCCGATGTTCAGGTAGCCGATGAAGGTGAACAGGACGATGGAAACGACTTGCAGCGTGACCGCCAGGGGACGCTGGGGTTCTGGCATAGAGGACGACATGGGTAACGATCCACGGGAAGAGCAGAATAGATAGGCTGCTCATGATACCGATGCGGACGCGTCTGGGGCGGGGAAAAGTAAAACTATTTGGCCGGGGCGACCAATTGCGTGGTGACCAGTGCGGCCAGCGCGTTTTCTTCGCTGCCGAAACGGGCGAGCAGGGCAGCCTGTTTCTCGGGCGAGAGACGGCTCCAGATCTCGATCATCTTCTCGGTGGCACCGATCAGAATCTCGGCCTGTTGTTCATCGAATTCTTTGGACATGGCAACTCAGGTTTCAGGCAGTGTGGAAAGCGCATGTTAGCGCTTTCCACACGGTCTGTACGGCGGGTGTTGCTTACTCTTCGCTGTCGGCCGGACGGCTCTCGGCGGCTTCTTTCGGCTCGGGCTGTTGGGCACCGGCTTGTTGCGTGGTCGTCTGCTCAGTTTCGTGCAGGCTTGGGAAGGGGAGATTCGGAATCTCGTGCATGGTTGCGCTCCTCGCTAAGTCTGTTGATAGATCTGGTAGATCCGCGCTTTCAGAAAGCCTGCGAAGGATACAGCAGGAAAAGTGACAAACAGATTTTTAAATCCATTTGTTTCGACGGGCGGGATTGTCTAGACAAGTGCGACAGGGTGACGCAGGGCAAATGCGGGAGCGGCGGTGTGCCCGCCGCCCCTGACATTCGTTTATTTGCAGACGGTAGCGATCGCTTCGGCCAGCAGATCCAGACGTGTCGCATCAATCCCTGCAACGTTGGCCCGGCCCGAGCTGACCATGTACACGCTGTGATGCTCGCGCAGGTTTTTCACCTGTTCCGGCGACAGGCCGGTGTAGGAGAACATCCCGCGTTGCACGCCAATGTGCGCAAAACGCTCGCGCAGACCGTGCGGTTCCAGCGCCTCCACCAGACCGCTGCGCAACTGGGCGATGCGCAGACGCATGGCTTCCACTTCGTCGGCCCAGCGGCGTTTCAGCTCCGGGTCGGCGAGGATCGTCGCGACCACAGCCGCGCCGTGATCCGGTGGCGTCGACCACAGGTTGCGGGCGATGTGCGCCAACTGGCTGCGGATGTCGATCAGCTTGTCAGCGGTTTTCGCGCTCACAATCAACGCACCGGTGCGGTCGCGGTACAGGCCGAAGTTCTTTGAGCAGGAGCTGGTGATCAGCAGTTCAGGCAACTCGGCCGCAAACAGCCGGGTCGACCATGCATCCTGCTCCAGACCGTCGCCAAAGCCCTGGTAGGCAAAGTCGATCAGCGGCAGCAGGTCACGGCGGCGCACTACGTCCAGCACGCGATGCCAGTCGTCATGGCTCAGGTCGAAACCGGTCGGGTTGTGGCAGCACGCGTGCAGCAGCACCACATCGCCTTTCGGCACTTCATTGAGCACGGCGAGCATTGCTTCGACGTCGAGGCGGTTGTCGCTGCCGACGTACGGGTAATGACTGATCTTGACCCCGGCGGCCGCGAAAATCGTTTCGTGGATCGGCCAGGTCGGGTTGCTCAGCCATACGCCCTTGCCCGGCAGGCATTGCGCGATGAAATCCGCCGCCAGACGCAGGGCGCCTGTGCCACCCGGAGTCTGGGTGGCGCCGGCGCGTTGCTCGGCGATCAGCGCCGAATCGGCACCAAGCACCAGCTCGTTGATGACCTTGCCGAACAGCGGATTGCCGTGGCCACCGATGTAGGTCTTGGTGTCCTGGCTCTCGACCAGACGCGCCTCGGCGATTTTCACCGCCTCGGGGATTGGCGTCAGGCCCTGGGCATCCTTGTAGACGCCCACGCCGAGGTCGAACTTGCGCGGGTTGGAGTCCTGCGCGTAGGCCTCCATCAGGCCGAGGATCGGGTCGCCGGGCACCCGGCCGATGGCGTCGAAGTGCATTACTTGCGTCCTTCTGCAGTCTTGGCCACTTCGTCAGTGCGCGCGGCCATGATGAAGTCGTTGCGGTGCAGGCCCTTGATCGAGTGGCTCCACCAGGTCACGGTGACTTTGCCCCACTCGGTCAGCAGACCCGGGTGGTGACCTTCGGCCTCGGAGATCTCGCCGACGGCGTTGGTGAAGGCCAGCGCGTGTTTGAAGTTCTTGAACAGGAAGACTTTTTCCAGCTGCATGATGCTGTCACGCACTTCGATGTTCCAGTCAGGGATCTGCTTGATCAGGATCGGCAGTTCTTCATCGCTGACTTGTGGAGCATCGGCACGGCAGGCTTCGCAATGGGCTTGGTTCAAAGTGGACATGGTGGACTTCCTGAAATCTGAAGGTGTTTTTTTATATTGGCGGTCAGTGTCGCCACGCTAAACCAAAGTGGCGACGACGGACAGACTCACTTGTAAGCAAAAGTCGCGGGTCACGCGGCTTTTGGTTTTGGCGGAAACTTCGGTGCGTGCAGACCCAGCTGCATGCCTTGCTTGACCATGGCCATGATGTCTTCGTGGGCCAGGTCGAACAGGCGCTTGAGGTTCGGCAGGACAAAATACAGCGGTTGCAGGATGTCGATGCGGTATGGCGTGCGCATGGCTTCCAGCGGATCGAAGGCCTGATGCTCGGGCTCGTCCGACAACGAGTAAACAGTTTCTTTTGGCGAGGACAGGATGCCGCCGCCGTAGATGCGTTTGCCTTGCGGGGTATCGACCAGGCCGAACTCGATGGTCATCCAGTACAGGCGCGCCAGATAAACGCGTTCTTCCTTGGTCGCCTGCAGGCCGAGCTTGCCGTAGGTGTGGGTGAATTCGGCGAACCACGGGTTGGTCAGCAGCGGGCAGTGGCCAAAGATCTCGTGGAAAATGTCCGGCTCTTGCAGGTAGTCCAGTTCTTCACGGGTGCGAATGAACGTGGCCACCGGAAACTGCTTGCTGGCGAGCAATTCGAAAAAGGTCTGGAAGGGGATCAGCGCGGGAACGCGGGCAACCTGCCAACCGGTGGTCTCGCCGAGCACCTTGTTGATCTCGCCCAATTGCGGAATGCGGTCGTGGGGCAGACCGAGTTTTTCGATACCGTCCAGGTATTCCTGGCACGCGCGACCCTCGATCACTTTCATCTGGCGGGTGATCAGCGTGTTCCACACCGCGTGTTCTTCGGCGGGGTAGTCGATAAAACCTTGCGCATCGGGCTCGCGGGCCACGTATTGCGTCTGCTTCATACTGCTCTCCTGCGAGGGGAATTTCGTTCTTGTTATGTCCTGCGATGGACTGAGAAATACCCCGGAACGTTCGTTGTTGCAGCAGGTTGAAGACTGGTCGAGTAGGAAAAGGCTCTTTAATTCGTAAAATTTTCGTTACGCTTCGTGCGATAAGTCGTGTTTGCGGTGACTGTCGGGTTTGAAAAGGCCGATGGCTGTCACATAATCTTGACGACTATCTTGCGCGCTGCGCAGAAAATTCCGGCGTCAGACCGCCTCTTCACCTGTTTCGGGCCTTTATATGCGTATCAAAGTCCACTGCCAGAACCGCATCGGCATCCTGCGCGACATTCTCAATCTGCTGGTGGAATACGGGATCAACGTCGCCCGTGGCGAGGTGGGCGGTGAGCATGGCAACGCGATCTACCTGCATTGCCCGAACCTGATCAACATTCAGTTCCAGGCGCTGCGACCCAAGTTCGAGGCAATTGCCGGGGTGTTTGGCGTCAAGCGGGTAGGGCTGATGCCCAGCGAGCGGAGGCACATGGAGTTGAATGCGCTGCTTGGTGCGCTGGAGTTCCCCGTGCTGTCGATCGACATGGGCGGCTCCATCGTGGCGGCCAACCGGGCGGCGGCGCAGTTGCTCGGGGTGCGGGTGGACGAGGTGCCGGGGATTCCATTGTCGCGTTACGCCGAGGATTTCGACCTGCCGGAACTGGTGCGCGCCAATAAATCGCGAATCAACGGCATGCGGGTCAAGGTCAAGGGCGACATTTTTCTGGCCGACATCGCGCCGCTGCAATCGGAACACGACGACAGCGAGGCCATGGCCGGTGCCGTGCTGACCCTGCACCGCGCGGACCGCGTCGGCGAGCGCATTTACAACGTGCGCAAACAAGAGCTGCGTGGCTTCGACAGCATCTTCCAGAGCTCGAAAGTGATGGCGGCGGTGGTGCGCGAAGCACGACGCATGGCGCCGCTCGATGCGCCTCTTCTGATTGAAGGTGAAACCGGCACCGGCAAGGAGTTGCTGGCGCGGGCCTGTCACCTGGCGAGCCCGCGCGGTCAGTCGCCGTTGATGGCGCTCAACTGCGCGGGGCTGCCGGAGTCGATGGCCGAGACCGAACTGTTCGGCTACGGCCCCGGTGCCTTTGAAGGCGCGCGGGCCGAAGGCAAGCTCGGGCTGCTGGAGCTGACGGCGGGCGGCACGCTGTTCCTTGATGGCGTCGGAGAAATGAGCCCGCGCTTGCAGGTGAAATTGCTGCGCTTCCTGCAGGACGGTTGCTTTCGGCGTGTGGGCAGTGATGAAGAGGTTTACCTGGATGTACGGGTGATCTGCGCGACGCAGGTGGACCTGTCGGAGTTGTGCGCGAGAGGCGAGTTTCGCCAGGATCTGTATCACCGCTTGAACGTGCTGTCGCTGCACATCCCGCCACTGCGCGAATGCCTCGACGGTTTGACGCCGCTGGTGGAGCACTTCCTCGATCAGGCCAGCCGGCAGATCGGCTGCCCGCTACCGAAACTGGCATCGGCGGCGATGGACCGGCTCAGCCACTACCATTGGCCGGGTAACGTACGCCAACTGGAAAACGTGCTGTTCCAGGCGGTTTCGCTGTGCGATGGCGGCACGGTCAAGGCCGAGCACATTCGCCTGCCGGATTACGGTGTGCGTCAGCCGCTTGGCGATTTCTCCCTCGAAGGCGGGCTGGACGAAATTGTCGGGCGCTTCGAGAAGGCGGTGTTGGAACGACTGTATTCCGAGCATCCGAGCAGTCGGCAACTGGGCAAGCGGCTCGGGGTTTCGCACACCACGATTGCCAACAAGCTGCGTGAGTACGAAGTCGGCAAGGACGCGTCCGAGTGATCACGGCCGGATCGGGTGTTTGCCGCCAAGCGGCATGACACCGCCGGTTTTTCGTCTTCGATACATTTCCCTCCTCCTCGCAAAATCCCTCAAGTCCTTTGTTTACCGGGCCCTCGGCCGCCAGAAAAAAGTTGGTCTGCAAATTGCTTATGGCTCAGCAGTACAGCGGTGGGCGGCAAACGTCCGGCATGCAGAGGAAAGAGTGTGGACAAGTACCTTTATGTGGCAATGACCGGCGCCAGCCAGAACGCACTGGCGCAAAAGGCTCATGCCAACAACCTGGCGAACATCTCCACCAACGGTTTTCAGCGCGACCTGGAGCAGGCGCGTTCGATGCCGGTGTTCGGTGACAGCTTTCCGGCGCGTGCGTTTGCCATGAGCGAACGGCCCGCCACCGACTTCACGCCGGGCTCGCTGGTGCAGACCGGCCGTGACCTCGACGTGGCCGTGTCGGGCAACGGCTGGATCGCCGTGCAGAACCCTAATGGCGGTGAAAGCTACGTGCGCACCGGCAGTCTCAATATCGACGCTCTCGGCGTGTTGCGTGCCGGCAACGGTATGCCGGTCATGGGCAACGGCGGGCCGATCGCCGTGCCGCCGGAGCAACAGGTGGAAGTCGGTGAAGACGGCACCATCAGTATTCGTGCGATGGGCGAGGGCCCGCGCGTCATGGCCGAAGTCGACCGCATCAAGCTGGTCAACCCGGACATCAAGAACATGAACAAGGGCCTCGACGGTTCGATTTACACCAAGGACGGCCAGCCTGCGCCGGCCGATGCCAACGTCAAACTGGTGTCGGGTTTCCTGGAGTCGAGCAACGTCAATGCCGTGGAAGAGATGACGTCGGTGCTGGCCCTGGCCAAGCAGTTCGAACTGCACGTCAAGATGATGAACACCGCCAAAGACGACGACCAGGCCATGGCTCGGGTCTTGCAGATCAGCTAATTATCAGAACGTCGCGCCGTAAAACAGGCGCACGAGGAGAATCGAATGCTTCCGGCTCTATGGGTTGCCAAAACCGGTCTGTCCGCCCAGGACACCAACCTGACCACCATTTCCAACAACCTGGCGAACGTGTCGACCACGGGTTTCAAACGTGACCGCGCCGAGTTCCAGGACCTGCTGTACCAGATCAAGCGTCAGCCTGGCGCCCAGTCGACCCAGGACAGCGAACTGCCGTCGGGTCTGCAAGTGGGTACCGGTGTGCGCATCGTCGGCACCCAGAAAAACTTCACCGCCGGCAGCCTGCAAACCACCGAGCAGCCGCTGGACATGGCCATCGACGGCCGCGGTTTCTTCCAGATCCTGCAGCCGGACGGCACCACGTCCTACACCCGTGACGGTACTTTCCACCTCGACTCCAATGGCCAGATCGTCAACGCCAGCGGTTTCGCCCTGGAGCCGGCGATTGTCATCCCGAACAACGCCCAGACCTTCACGGTAGGTCGTGACGGCACCGTGTCGATCACCGTTGCCGGCAACGCCGCTTCGCAAGTGATCGGCAACCTGCAAACCGCCGACTTCATCAACCCGGCCGGTCTGCAAGCGGTGGGCAACAACCTGTTCCTGGAAACCGCCGCTTCCGGTGCACCGCAAGTCGGTACTCCGGGCCTGAACGGTTTCGGTACCACCCTGCAGAACACCCTGGAAACCTCCAACGTCAGCACCGTGGAAGAGATGGTCAACATGATCACCACCCAGCGCGCGTACGAGATGAACTCCAAGGTGATCTCCACCGCCGACCAGATGCTCTCGTTCGTAACGCAGAATCTGTAATCAAGTCTATGAGGCGGCCATGAGGTCGCCTGCAACACCGTGAGGTAAGGGTCATGAAGCGCTTTGTATCTGTTGTGGCATTGAGTGGGGTCGTCTCGCTCGCGGGCTGCGTCGCTCCGACGCCCAAGCCCAATGATCCTTACTACGCCCCGGTGTTGCCGCGCACACCGTTGCCGTCGGCCGCCAACAACGGCTCGATCTATCAGGCCGGTTTCGAGCAGAACCTGTACAGCGACCGCAAGGCGTTCCGGGTCGGTGACATCATCACCATCACCCTGAACGAGAAGACCCAGGCCAGCAAGAACGCCAACTCGCAGGTGGCCAAGAACAGCAAGACCGGCATCGGCCTGACGTCGCTGTTCGGCAGCAGTGCGACCACCAACAACCCGATCGGCAGCAATGACCTGAGCCTGAGCGCCAGCTACGAAGGCGACCGCGCGACCAAGGGTGACAGCAAGGCCGCCCAGGGCAACACCCTGACCGGCTCGATCACCGTGACCGTCGCCGACGTGCTGCCCAACGGCATCATCGCCGTGCGTGGCGAGAAGTGGATGACCCTCAACACCGGCGACGAGCTGGTGCGGATCGCCGGTCTCGTGCGGGCCGATGACATCGCCACCGACAACACCGTGTCCTCGACCCGGGTTGCCGATGCGCGCATCACCTACTCGGGCACCGGTTCGTTCGCCGATGCGAGTCAGCCAGGCTGGTTCGACCGTTTCTTCCTCAGCCCGCTGTTCCCTTTCTAGGTGGCTACGTTGAATTTCAGAAGTCTCATGGTGGCCGCGTTCCTGTTGTCGGCGGCCTTCAATGCACAAGCCGAACGCTTGAAGGACATCGCCAGCATCTCCGGCGTGCGTTCCAACCAGTTGATCGGCTATGGCCTGGTGGTCGGTCTCAACGGCACCGGCGACCAGACCACGCAGACCCCGTTCACCCTGCAGACCTTCAACAACATGCTCTCGCAGTTCGGCATCAAGGTGCCGCCGGGATCGGGCAACGTGCAGCTGAAAAACGTTGCGGCGGTATCGGTGAGTGCCGATCTGCCGGCGTTCGCCAAACCGGGTCAGCAGGTCGACATCACTGTCTCTTCCATCGGTAACTCCAAGAGCCTGCGCGGCGGCACTCTGTTGCTGACCCCGCTCAAGGGTATCGACGGCAACGTCTACGCCATCGCTCAGGGCAACCTGGTGGTCGGCGGTTTCGACGCTGAAGGTCGTGACGGTTCGAAGATCACCGTCAACGTTCCGTCGGCCGGTCGCATCCCGGGCGGTGCGTCGGTCGAGCGTTCGGTGCCGAGCGGTTTCAACCAGGGCAACAGCCTGACACTGAACCTGAACCGTTCCGACTTCACCACCGCCAAGCGCATCGTCGACAAGATCAACGACATGCTCGGCCCTGGCGTTGCCCAGGCTATCGACGGTGGTTCGATCCGTGTGACTGCGCCGCTCGATCCGAGCCAGCGCGTCGACTACCTGTCGATCCTGGAAAACCTCGAAGTCGATCCGGGTCAGGCGGTGGCGAAAGTCATCATCAACTCGCGTACCGGCACCATCGTCATCGGCCAGAACGTGAAGGTATCGCCAGCCGCCGTGACCCACGGCAGCCTGACCGTGACCATCACCGAAGATCCGATCGTCAGCCAGCCGGGCCCGCTGTCCAACGGCCAGACCGCCGTGGTGCCGCGCTCGCGGGTGAATGCCGAGCAGGAAGCCAAACCGATGTTCAAGTTCGGCCCGGGCACCACCCTCGACGAGATCGTCCGGGCGGTGAACCAGGTCGGCGCAGCGCCGGGTGACCTGATGGCCATCCTCGAAGCTCTGAAGCAGGCCGGCGCGTTGCAAGCCGACCTGATCGTGATCTGAGGACGGCGACCATGGATATGCGCAAAAGCGGTCTGGTCAGCAGCAGCGATTCGGGTTCGTACTCCGACCTCAATCGCTTGAACCAGCTCAAGGTCGGCGACAAGAACAGCGACGCAAACATGCGCAAGGTTGCGCAGGAATTCGAATCGCTGTTCCTCGGTGAAATGCTCAAGTCGATGCGTTCGGCCACCGAAGCGCTGGGCCAGGACAACCCGCTCAACACGCCGGCCGCCAAGCAGTATCAGGAAATGTACGACCAGCAACTGGCGGTCTCCATGTCCCGCGAGGGTGGGGGTATCGGCCTGGCCGACGTGCTGATGCGCCAGATGTCGAAGAACAAACCGATGGCGCCGGGCGAGGCTGCGGCCGCATCTGCCGCCAAGCAGGAAGAAGCCAAGGCCAAGGCCGCTGCGGTGGCCACGCCGATTGCCGCCGGCACCGTGGCCACCAATGGCCCGCTGTCGCGACTCAATGGCGAGCGTCCGCTGTGGGCATCGCGTTCGGTGCATGCGCCGAACACCGAACTGACCCATCGCAATGACATGGAAATGATCAACCAGCGTCGTCTGGCGTTGCCGCCGAAACTGGCGGATCGCTTGCTCGCAGGTCTGGTGCCATCGGCCACGCCGGCGGCGGCCACTCAACTGCCGCAACGCGCCACGACCGCTGCTGTCACCGGTTCCGGCCCGCTGTACAACGGCGACTGGCTGGACCGCGCCGAGGCGGACAAGGCCTCCGGCGGACAGATGCAGATTTACGGCCGCGCCATGGCGCAGATCCCGCTGGCACCGGCCAAACGTGCGTTCAGCAACGCCGACCAGTTCGTCAACACCATGCTGCCGATGGCGCAGGAAGCCGCCGCACGCATTGGCGTCGATCCGCGTTATCTGGTGGCTCAGGCTGCGCTGGAAACCGGTTGGGGCAAATCGGTCATGCGCGCCCAGGACGGCAGCAGCAGCCACAACCTGTTCGGCATCAAGGCCAGCAGCAACTGGAAGGGCGATTCGGCCCGGGCGATCACCAGCGAATTCCGCAACGGGCAGATGGTCAAGGAGACGGCCGAGTTCCGTTCCTATGCCTCGTACAAGGACAGCTTCCACGATCTGGTGACTTTGCTGCAGAGCAATAATCGCTATCAAGATGTGCTGAAGTCGGCCGATAACCCAGAACAGTTTGTACGCGAATTGCAGAAGGCCGGTTACGCAACCGACCCGAACTACGCGACGAAGATTTCGCAGATTGCCAAGCAGATGACGGTAAATCAGAACTACGCTGCGGCCGGCGTTTCAACGACGCCCTTATAAACACAAGGTAAGGTTTGAATCATGAGTTTGCTCAATATCGGGATGTCGGGGTTGGCCGCGAGTTCATCCTCTCTGGCGACGACAGGTAACAACATTGCCAACGTCGACACCGCCGGTTATTCGCGCCAGCAAACCGTGCAGGGCACCAAGTCCTCGATACAGTACGGTAACGTGTTCATCGGTACCGGTACGACCCTTGCCGACGTGCGCCGGGTGTACAACTCCTACCTCGAATCGCAGCTGCACACCGCCACCTCGCTGAGCAGCGAGGCCGCCGCCTATGGCGCGCAGGCGACAGCACTGGACGGCTCGCTGTCCGACACCAACACCGGCCTGACCGGCGTGCTGCAGAAGTTCTTCACCTCGATGCAAGGCGTATCGACCTCGGCCACCGATGACACTTCCCGTCAGTCAGTGCTGACCGGCGCGCAAGCCCTGACCAGCCGCTTCAATGCACTGGCCAAGCAGCTCAACGACCAGAACACAACGCTCAATGGCAACCTTGGCGACATGGCGGCCCAGGTCAACAAGCTGGCCACCTCGATTGCCAATCTCAACCAGAAGATCGGCGAGATTTCCACCAGTGGCGGCCAGCCGAACGATCTGCTCGACACCCGTAACGAAGCCGTACGCCAGCTCTCCCAACTGGTCGGCGCGCAGGTCGTCGAGCGCGGCACCAGCTTCGACGTTTATGTCGGCAGCGGTCAGCCGCTGGTTGTCGGTAACACCACCAATACCCTGAGCACCGTGCCGAGCAAGGATGACCCGTCGCGCATGGGCATCCAGATGGATCGCGGTTCGAGCACCATCGACATCACTTCGGTGATCAGCGGTGGCGAAATCGGCGGTCTGCTGAGCTATCGCAAGGAAGTGCTCGACCCGTCGCTCAACGAGCTGGGCCGTGTGGCGCTGGTGATCGCCGATCAGGTCAACCGCCAGCAAGCCCAGGGCATCGACAAGAACGGTGACTTCGGCGCCGCGATTTTCAACAACATCAACAGTGCCGCGCTGATCAGTCAGCGCAGCATTGCCCAGGCGGGCAACAGCGCAGGTTCGGGCAACCTTGACGTCACCATCAAGGACACCGGCAAGCTGACCACCAACGATTACCAGGTCACTTTCACCAGCGCGACCAACTACACGGTCAAACGCTCGGATGGCACCGACATGGGTTCGTTCAGCACCACGACCACGCCGCCTCCGGTCATCGACGGCTTCACCCTGGCCCTTAACGGCGGAGCCCTGAGCGCCGGCGACACCTTCAAGGTGACGCCGACCCGCGGCGCAGCCTCGACCATCCAGGCCGTGCTCACCGACCCGAAGAAAATCGCGGCGGCGGCACCGTTGACCGGCGTGGCCAGTGCCAATAATTCCGGCACCTACACCCAGCCGACACTGACCGACACCATCGACATCTACAACCCGACCTCCCAGGCCGAGTTGCAGAACGCGCTCAAGTATTCGACTCCGGTCAAACTGGTGTTTGGCGCGGTCGCCAGCGGCAGCCAGTCGTACAACATGGTCGACGCCAAGGGCAACACCATCGGCACCGGGACCATCGTGCCGGGCCAGGCCAACACCCTGAACCTGAAGATCGGCATGGTCGACTCCACCGGCGCGCCGGTGATGGACACCAGTGTCACGCCGAACGTACAGAAAACCTTCACCGTGCAGACCACCGTGAGCGCGACGCCGAAATCCGGCGAGACCTTCACCATGAGCCTGACCGGTGCGGCGTCTTCGGACAACCGCAACGCCCAGGCGCTGGTCGGCCTGCAGACCAAACAAACGGTCGACACCGGTACCGGAAGCAAGGGCATCAGCCTGACCGACGCCTACAACAAGCTGGTAACCAACGTCGGTACCAAGGCGGCTCAGAGCAAGTCCGACATCGAGGCCACCACGGCGATCCTGGATCAGGCGCAGGGCGCGCGTGATTCGCTGTCTCAGGTCAACCTCGACGAAGAGACCGGCAACCTGGTCAAGTATCAGCAGTACTACACAGCGTCTTCGCAGATCATCAAGGCTGCGCAGGAAACCTTCGCCACGCTGATCAACAGTCTTTAAGGAGTCGTAATTCATGCGCATTTCCACCGCCCAGTATTACGCGACGCAAGCTGCCCAATATCAGCGCAACTACAGCAAGACGGTCGCGACCGCCAACGAGGCCAGCAGCCTGCAGCGCATCAACACCGCTGCCGACGATCCGATCGGTGCCGGTCGTCTGCTCAAGCTCGGCCAGCAGGCCGCGATGCTCGATCAGTACAAAGGCAACATCGACACCACCAAGAGCGCGCTGACCGTTCAGGAATCCACCCTGTCGGCCATCACCACGGCCCTGCAGCGCGCCAAGGAAATCGGTCTGGCGGCCAACAACGGCATCGCCACCGACGCAGACCGCAAGGCCTATGCCTCGGAGCTGGGCCAGATCCAGCAACAAGTGCTGGGCCTGATGAACTCCAAGGATGCCAACGGCAACTACCTGTTCTCCGGTTCGAAGACCGATACCGCGCCGTACTCGCAGAACGCCGATGGCACCTACACCTATAACGGCGACCAGACCCAGATCAACCTGGGCATCGGCGACGGCCTGTCGGTGGCCACCAACACCACCGGCTGGGACGCTTTCCAGCAGACCATCAATACCGCCCGCACCCAGACCACCATGACGGCTCCGGCGGTCGATGACGGTCGTGTGGTGCTGACCAACGGTATCGTTGGCACCGCGGCGACATACAATTCCAAGTTCGCGGCCGGCCAGCCGTACACCGTGGACTTCATCAGCAGCACCCAGATCAAGATCACCGATGCCCTGGGCAACGACGTGACCACCGAAGCCAGCCAGAACGGCGCGATCAGCAACAGCAACGGCGCCAACCAGACGGTCAGTTTCCGTGGCATCGACCTGAAGCTGAGCATCAACCTCAAGGCCGGTGATACCAACCCGGACGCGGTCATTGCCGGTCACAGCTTCCAGCTGGCGGCCACGCCGGACTCGTTCACCACTTCGCGCAGCCCGGGCAACCCGTCGACCGCGGTCATCACCGGTTCGAACGTGACCAACCAGGCAGCCTACAATGCGGCCTTCCCGTCGGGCGGCGGCGCGGTCCTGAAGTTCACCAGCGCCACTGCGTTCGACCTGTACGCGGCGCCTGTGACCGCCGACAGCAAGCCGATCTCGTCGGGCACCGTGGCCGGCGGCAACGCCACGGCGGCCGGTGTGACCTTCGCCCTCGGCGGCACGCCTGCGGCCGGTGACCAGTTCTCGATCCAGTCCAACAACCACCAGACCCAGAACGTGCTTGACACCCTGGGCCAGATGGTCACGGCGCTGAACACGCCGATCGATGGTGATCCGGTGGCCAAGCAGAAATTCCAGGGCGCCATGGAGTCGGCGCTGGGCAACATCGACAGTGCGTCGAACCAGATCGGTTCGGCCGTCACTTCGATCGGTGCTCGTGGCCAGTCGCTGGACGACCAGACCACCACCAACCAGAGCCTGACTCAGGCGAACGCCACCACCCAGGGTTCGATCCGTGATTCGGATCCGGCTGACGTGATGACCCGCCTGACCTTGCAGCAGACCATGCTGCAGGCCTCGCAGCTGGCGTTCAGCAAAATCAGCCAGTTGGGTCTGTTCAACAAGATCTGATCCTGAACGGGCGCGCAAGCGCCCGTTTGCTCTGACCGCTCTGTATCCATCGTCTTTTTTTTGCGGTTTCAAAGGGCTCGCTGTTCCGGGCGGGTTCCCGCCGCTTGCGAGTCCGCCGTGAATTCACTTCCCCTTGTCAGCCTTGTCATCCCTGCCTTCAATCCGCGCTTCTTCGAGCGCGCGTTGCTCAGTGCCGTGAGTCAGGGGTACGCCAATCTTGAAATCATCGTCTGCGACGACAGTCGCGGCAGCGAGATCCGGGAAACCGTCGCCTCGATGATCGAGAGCACCGGGGTGGCGGTGCGCTATGTGCGCAATGACCGCACATTGGGGCTGGTCGGCAACCTGCAGGCCTGCCTTGCGCAGGCTCAGGGTGAGTTCATCAAGTTTCTGTGCGATGACGATCAGTTGTTCGCCACCTGTGTCGAACGCCAGGCACAAGTGCTCATTGATCGTGACGACGTCAACCTGGTGCTGGCACAGCGTCTGTTCTGGGACGCCAACGACCTGCCATTGCCGTCGCGCCTGGAAAACACACCGTTGTCGCCGGTGTGTGGTCTGTTCAAGGGCGAAGACCTGCTGGCCATTTTCGAGAACTTCCCGGTCAACATCCTCGGCGGCTTCAGTGCCGCGCTGTTCCGTCGTGCTGATGTGCTGGAACTGCTTCCGGCCCTGACCCAGGCCGGGCACTGCTTTGTCGCCACCCTCGATTTCGCCCTTTACGTCTGTCTGCTGCGTCGCGGCAACATGGTGGTGTCCAACCATGTGCTCAGCGTCGAGCGTCTGTATCCCGAGCGTTTGAGCGGCCAGCAGGCCATGCGCGATGCGGCCGTGGCCGAGCGGCAATGGCTGACGCAAATGCTCAAGGCGCGCAGTGGCGAATCGGCACCGGCCCCGGGTTGGGTACGCTACCTGCCGATCACCAAGGCGGACGAGACGCCGCGGGTCTGGGAAGAGTTGCCGCTGAGCCGGACCCTGGGCACCAAGCAGACCACCCAGGACTGGCATGTCGGTATTTCCAGCGTCAGCTTCGCCGAGTTGTACGCCGAGTGGCTGGCCTGTCGCAGCCTGACCGAAGGCCAGCGTGAATTGCTGCCGGACACCCTGGCCGCCTGGCCGCGCACGCCGAAAATCGTGCCGGTGATCATCGACGGGCAGGGCAGCCGTTCGGCGCTGGAGCTCACCCTGCAATCGCTGGCTGATCAGGAATATGCCCCGGAGCTGACGCTGGTGCTGTCGTCGTCCTGCACCGAAGCGCAATTGAGCGAGCGGGTCGTGCGCATGCCGTTGCAGGATGACTGGCAGCAGCAACTCAATGAGCTGCTGGCGCAACTGGACGGCGCCGACTGGTTCTACCTGCTGCAGGCCGGCGATCGCCTGGTGGTCCCGGCGTTGCTGGTGATGGCCGAGCGCATTGCGCTTTCAAACACGCTCACCTGCCTGTACAGCGACGAAGGCGGACTGAGCCAGGGTGAGTCGGCGGAGCCAGTGTTCAAGCCTGACTTCAACCTCGACCTGATGCGCAGCTATCCCTACGTGGGCCGAGCGCTGGCCTTCGACCGCCAGCGTTTTCTTGCGCTGGGCGGTTTCGATGCCGCGTTCGGCGAACTGGCGGCGCACGATGTGCTGTGGCGCATGGTCGAGAACGACGGCACGCAGGTCGTCGGTCACATCGCCGAAGTCCTGCTGGAGTCGGCATTTGACCTGGCCAAGTGGTTGTCACAGCCGCAGATGGCCGATGACAACGCACGGTTGATCGAAGCTCACCTGCATCGTCTGGGCATTTCCCATACGATTCGCCGAGGTGCTTCGGCGCTGCTCAATCGGGTCGACTACCTCCATGGCCGAACGCCGCTGGTGTCGATCATCATCGCCAGCAAGGATCAGACCGCAGCGGTGCAACGCTGCGTCGAGACCCTGCTGGAGAAAACCCTGTACGCCGAGTACGAGCTGCTGCTGGTCGACAACGGCAGCGAGAGCGCCGAGGCGCGGGCCTGGTTCGACGGCATGGCGCAGCTGGGCAGCGAGCGGATTCGCGTGCTCGATTGTCCGGTGCAAGGCAATCTCGCCGCCGTGCGCAACGTCGCAATGGTTCATGCGCTCGGTGAGTACGCGCTGTTCCTCAACCCGTATGCGGTGATCAGCCATGGCGACTGGCTGACGGAAATGCTCAATCACGCCCAGCGCCCGGAAGTCGGCGTGGTCGGGGCCAAGCTGTTCAACCCGGATGGGCGGCTGTTGCATGCCGGTCTGATTCTGGGTCTGCAAGGGCCGGCGGGCGTACCCTTTTACGGTGAATCGATGCAGGCGACCGGGTACATGTACCGCTTGCTGGTGGCACAGGATCTGAGCGCCGTCGGCAGCGACTGCCTGATGGTGCGCAAGGCTGTTTTTGACGCGGTAGCGGGCCTGGACGAACAGGATCTGGCGCAGTCGCTCAATGAAGTGGATCTGTGTCTGCGCATCGGCCAGCAAGGTTATCTGGTGGTCTGGACGCCTTACGCCCAACTGGCGCTCGGCACGCAGCCGATCGTCGTCGCCACCGACGACGAAGCGGCCCGGCGCAGTCAGGAGCAGGAAGCGTTTTACAAACGCTGGCTGCCGATTGTCGCGCGGGATCCGGCGTATAACCGTAACCTGTCGCTCAACGGTCTGGGCGGTTCGAGCTTCAGCCTCGATCCGGGCCTGCGCACCGGCTGGAGTCCGTTTTCCCGGCCGCAACTGCCGAAGATTCTCGCGCTGCCGGTCAACGCGTCGGCCATCGGTCACTATCGCGTCACCCAGCCGCTGATCGAGCTGGAAGAGGCGGGCCGGGCGCTGGGGCGGATTCACTACAACCTGCCGACCATCATCGAAGTCGAGCGCCAGTCCCCTGACGTGATCATTCTGCAGGGGCGTTATTCCGAAGGTCCGATCAACGAAATCCCGAGCCTGCAAAAGTATTCCGGCGCCCGGCGGATCTACGAGCTCGACGACTACGTGATCGATGTTCCCCACCGCAATGCGCACATTCGCAACATGCCCGGCCGGGACGACATGGAAAAACTGGTCCGGCGCGCCATCGGCATGTGCGACCGGGTGGTGGTGTCCACCGCGCCGCTGGGCAATGCACTGTCGAGCATGCACAACGACATTCGGGTGGTTCCGAACATGCTGGCCAAGCACCTTTGGAGCGACTTGCGCAGCCAGCGTCGCACCTCGAAAAAACCACGGGTCGGCTGGGGCGGTGGCACCAGTCACCACGGCGACCTGGCGGTGATCGCCGACGTGGTTCGCGAGCTGGCGAACGAAGTCGATTGGGTGTTTTTCGGCATGTGCCCGGATGATCTGCGCCCGTACATGCACGAATTCCATGGCGTGATCGGGCTGGACGTGTACCCGGCAAAACTGGCCAGCCTGAACCTGGACCTGGCCCTGGCGCCGCTGGAGTTCCACATCTTCAACGACTGCAAGAGCAACCTGCGTCTCCTGGAGTATGGCGCCTGCGGTTACCCGGTGATCTGCACCGACACCGAGGCCTATCGCGGTTACCTGCCGTGCACCCGGATCAAGACCAACACCACGGACGAATGGCTGCAAGCGATCCGCATGCACCTGGCCGATCCGGACGCCAGCTATCGCATGGGCGACCAGTTGCGCGAGATCGTCCTGCGCGATTACGTCCTGCGCGGCGACAACCTGCGCTACTGGGAAAACGGCTGGCTGGCGGACTGATCGGTTCGTACAGGCAGACAAAAAAACAGGCGACGTTGACAGTCGCCTGTTTTTTTTTGCCTGCCCATTCGTCTTTGTTTCATTCCCGATACATTTCTTTTCGGCGGGCTCAAGGATTGGCTATTTCCTGTCGATATCAACACATTCGCTCTATCAGAAAATTGCGCCGCGATGACGTGTGATCGCCACGCTGGCCTGGACCGGTTTACAAACAAGGCAAGGAAGATGCAATGGCTGTCATCAACGGAACAAACGGCGCGGATACGCTGAACGGTACCAGTGGGGATGATGAGATCAATGGCCTGGGTGGCAATGATGTCATCAAGGGCAGTGCGGGGGCCGACAAGATCGATGGCGGAGCTGGCACCGACGTTGTGGACTATTCGGCGTCTGCCGCCGGGGTCAATGTCGATATCCGGCCCGGTACCGGGCTGGCTGGCACCGGTGGCGATGCTGAGGGCGACACCCTGACCGGTATCGAAAAAGTCATCGGCTCGGCGTTCAACGACTCCTTCACCACCGACGCTTATCTGTACGCGACCTACGAAGGCGGCGCCGGTGATGACATCTACTTCGTCAACGGCGGCGGCGTGACCGTCATCGAGCAGGCCGGAGGCGGCAACGATGAAGTGCGGGTCAGCTACAAGGAGCACACGCTGGCGGCCAACGTCGAGCGTCTGACCTTCGTTGGCAACGAGTCGTTTGCCGGTGCGGGCAATGCCAGTGACAACATCATCACGGGCGGTGCATTCAACGACGTCCTCAAGGGCGGCGGTGGTGCTGACCAGTTCTTCGGCGGCGCGGGCATGGACACGGTGTCCTATGACGACAGCACCGTGGGCGTCACGCTCAACCTGATTACCGGGGTTCATTCGGGAATCGCGGCGGGTGATGTCTACAACAGCATCGAAGCGATCACCGGCTCCAAATACAACGACACCTTCATTGCCGATGGTCGCGTGTTTGCATTCAGCGGTGGTCTTGGCGGCACCGACACGGTGGATTACTCGGCTTCGGCCGAGGCCATCAACGTTGATGTCCGTCCGGGTATCGGCTTGGCAGGCACCGGTGGCGACGCGCAGGGCGATACCCTGGCCAGCATCGAAAAAGTCATCGGCTCGGCGTTCAACGACACGTTCACTGCAGACCCTTACAGCACCGTGACCTTCGAGGGTGGTGCCGGCGATGACATCTACTTCGTCAACGGCGGCGGTGTGACCGTCATCGAGCAGGCGGGAGGCGGCAACGATGAAGTGCGGGTCAGCTACAAGGAGCACACGCTGGCGGCCAACGTCGAGCGTCTGACCTTCGTTGGCAACGAGTCGTTTGCCGGTGCGGGTAATGCCAGTGACAACATCATCACGGGCGGTGCATTCAACGACGTCCTCAAGGGCGGTGGCGGTGCTGACCAGTTCTTCGGTGGCGCGGGCATGGACACGGTGTCCTATGACGACAGCACCGTGGGCGTCACGCTCAACCTGATTACCGGGGTTCATTCGGGAATCGCGGCGGGTGATGTTTACAACAGCATCGAAGCGATTACCGGCTCCAAATACAACGACACCTTCATCGCCGATGGCCGCGTGTTTGCATTCAGCGGTGGTCTCGGCGGCACCGACACGGTGGATTACTCGGCTTCGGCCGAGGCCATCAACGTTGATGTCCGTCCGGGTATCGGCCTGGCAGGCACCGGTGGCGACGCGCAGGGCGATACCCTGGCCAGCATCGAAAAAGTCATCGGCTCGGCGTTCAACGACACGTTCACTGCAGACCCTTACAGCACCGTGACCTTCGAGGGTGGTGCCGGCGATGACATCTACTTCGTCAACGGCGGTGGCGTGACCGTCATCGAGCTGGCCGGTGGCGGCAACGATGAAGTGCGGGTCAGCTATAAGGAGCACACGCTGGCGGCGAACGTCGAGCGTCTGACCTACGTTGGCACCCAAACCTTCACTGGCGCGGGCAATGCCAGCGACAACATCATCACCGGCGGCAACGGCAATGACACACTGCTGGGCGGTGGTGGTGCCGACCAGTTCTTCGGCGGCGCGGGCATGGACACGGTGTCCTATGACGACAGCACTGTGGGCGTCACGCTCAACCTGAAAACCGGGTTCAATTCCGGAATCGCGGCGGGTGATGTCTACAACAGCATCGAAGCGATCACCGGCTCCAAATACAACGACACCTTCATCGCTGACGGTCGCGTGTTTGCATTCAGCGGTGGTCTTGGCGGCACCGACACGGTGGATTACTCGGCTTCGGCCGAAGCCATCAACGTTGATGTCCGTCCGGGCATCGGCCTGGCAGGCACCGGTGGCGACGCGCAGGGCGATACCCTGGACAGCATCGAAAAAGTCATCGGCTCGGCCTTCAACGACACCTTCACCGCAGCCCCTCTCCCCGCCGTGACCTTCGAGGGCGGTGCCGGCGATGACATCTACTTCGTCAACGGCGGTAGCGTAACCGTCATCGAGCAGGCCGGTGGCGGCAACGATGAAGTGCGGGTCAGCTACAAGGAGCACACGCTGGCGGCCAACGTCGAACGCCTGACCTACGTTGGCAACGAGTCGTTTGCCGGTGCGGGTAACGCCAGTGACAACATCATCACGGGCGGTGCATTCAACGACGTCCTCAAGGGTGGCGGTGGTGCTGACCAGTTCTTCGGCGGCGCGGGCATGGACACGGTGTCCTATGACGACAGCACCGTGGGCGTCACGCTGAACCTGAAAACCGGGATCAATTCCGGAATCGCGGTAGGTGATGTCTACAACAGCATCGAAGCGATCACCGGCTCCAAATACAACGACACCTTCATCGCCGATGATCGCGTATTTGCGTTCAACGGCGGTCTCGGCGGTGTCGACACGGTGGACTACTCGGCGTCGTCGGCGGCTGTCAACGTGGACATCCGCCCTGGCATCGGTCTGGCAGGTGTCGGTGGCGATGCACAGGGCGATACCCTGGCGGAGATCGACAAGGTCATCGGCTCGGCCTTCAACGACACGTTCACCGCAGCCCCTCTCCCCGCCGTGACCTTCGAGGGCGGTGCCGGCGATGACATCTACTTCGTCAACGGCGGTAGCGTAACCGTCATCGAGCAGGCCGGTGGCGGCAACGATGAAGTGCGGGTCAGCTACAAGGAGCACACGCTGGCGGCCAACGTCGAGCGTCTGACCTTCGTTGGCAACGAGTCGTTTGCCGGTGCGGGTAACGCCAGTGACAACATCATCACCGGCGGTGCATTCAACGATACCCTCAAGGGCGGTGGCGGTGCCGACCAGTTCTTCGGCGGCGCAGGCATGGACACGGTGTCCTATGACGACAGCACCGTGGGCGTCACGCTCAACCTGAAAACCGGGGTCAACAGTGGAATCGGTGCGGGCGACGTCTACAACAGCATCGAAGCGATTACCGGCTCGAAGTACAACGACACCTTCATCGCCGATGATCGCGTATTTGCGTTCAACGGCGGCCTCGGCGGTGTCGACACGGTGGACTACTCGGCGTCGTCGGCGGCTGTCAACGTGGACATCCGCCCGGGCACCGGTCTGGCAGGCACCGGCGGCGATGCACAGGGCGATACCCTGACAGAAATCGACAAGGTCATCGGCTCGGCCTTCAATGACACTTTCACCGCAGCGCCTCTCAGCTACGCGACCTTCGAAGGTGGCGCCGGCGATGACATCTACTTCGTCAATGGCGGTGGCGTGACCGTCATCGAGCAGGCCGGTGGCGGCAACGATGAAGTGCGGGTCAGCTATAAGGAGCACGTCCTGGCGGCCAACGTCGAGCGTCTGACCTTCGTTGGCAACGAGTCGTTTGCCGGTGCGGGTAACGCCAGTGACAACATCATCACCGGCGGTGCATTCAACGACACCCTCAAGGGCGGTGGCGGTGCCGACCAGTTCTTCGGCGGCGCGGGCATGGATACGGTGTCCTATGACGACAGCACCGTGGGCGTCACGCTCAACCTGAGTACCGGGGTCCATTCCGGAATTGCGGCGGGCGATGTCTACAACAGTATCGAAGCGATCACCGGCTCCAAATACAACGACACCTTCATTGCCGACGGTCGCGTGTTCGCGTTCAACGGTGGCCTCGGCGGCACCGACACGGTGGACTACTCGGCTTCATCGGCGGCCGTCAACGTGGACATCCGTCCGGGTACCGGTCTGGCAGGTGTCGGTGGCGATGCACAGGGCGATACCCTGACAGAGATCGACAAGGTCATCGGCTCGGCCTTCAACGACACCTTCACCGCAGCGCCCGTCAGCCTTGCGACCTTCGAGGGCGGCGCCGGGGATGACATCTACTACGTCAACGGCGGTGGCGTAACGATCATCGAACAGGCGGGTGGTGGTAACGACGAAATTCGCGTCAGCTGGAATAGCCACACGATGGCAGCCAACGTCGAGCGCATGACCTACACCGGTACGATTGCATTTACCGGTTATGGCAATGCCGGCGACAACATCATCACCGGTGGTATCGGCAACGACGTGCTGTATGGCGGCGGCGGTGCGGACCAGTTCATCGGCGGCGCGGGCATGGACACGGTGTCCTATGACGACAGTACCGCAGGTGTCAGCATCAACCTGAAAACCGGTGTCAGCACCGGGATCGCGACGGGCGACACCTACAGCAGCATCGAGGCAATGACGGGCTCGAAATACAACGATGTGTTCGTTGGCAATTCTGCGGCACTCGCCATCAACGGCGGTCTTGGCCTGGACATGGTCAGCTATGAATCGTCGGACAGCGCGGTCACCATCGACCTGAAAACCAACGCCAACACCGGCGATGCAGCGGGCGATACTTTCGCCGGGATCGAGATTTTCCAGGGCAGCAGTTTCGCTGACACGTTCCTGGGCTCGACCGCCAACGACAACTTCGTTGGCGGAGCCGGTGCCGACGTGTTCGACGGCCGTGAAGGCATCGACACGGTGTGGTACGCCAACAACGCCACCGCCGTGAATATCAACCTGCAGACCGGCGTCAGTCAGGGGGGCGATGCCGAAGGCGATGTATTCATCAACGTCGAGAGCCTGATCGCGACGAGCTTCAATGACACGCTGACCGGCAATGCTGCCGCCAATGGTCTGGAGGGCGGTCTGGGTAATGACGTCATTTATGGCGGGGATGGCAACGATGTCATCTATGGCAGCCTGCAGACCCCGCTCGGACCGTTCGCCGTGAATGTTGCAGCGGGTGGGCCGCAGGCCGACCTTCTGTATGGCGGCAATGGCAACGACACCATCGTTGCAGCGCCCGATGACCATGGCACCCAGGCCTTTGGCGAAGCCGGCAATGACACTATTACCGTGGTGTACGGCGTGGCTGATGGTGGTGAAGGCGACGATGTGCTGACCGGGACTGGCGCCGGCTTCTCGCTGTCCGGTGGTGCGGGTGCTGACAAACTGTTTCTGCAGGGGCCCGGCTCGGCGTTCGGCGGCGAGGATAATGACACCTACACCGTCAATACCTCGAGACTGGTCACCATTCAGGACAATGGCACCAGTTCCGGCGACAAGTTGATCCTGACGAACATCAACGCTCAGCAACTGCTGCTTGATCGGGTCGGCAATGACCTTTTCCTGCATCAGTACAGTGTCTTCGAAGGTCAGACTCCGGATGACGGCGTGCGGCTGAAGGACTGGTTCGCCGGTTACAACAATATCGAATACATCCAGACGGCTGACGGCAAGTTCATCAACCTGCCAACCAGCAATGATGCGTTCGCCATGTTCGGTTGATCGCTGGACAGATGCCTCCATGATGGTTTTGTGGCGGCATCGATGATTGAAAACAGGCGGCCCCGTGTCGCCTGTTTTTTCATTTTTTTCGAGTTGGTTCCTTCCCCGCGACGTCATTCGAAATGACCGGGATCACGGGTTCGAAGTTTATTTTCAGCAAGCTGATGCTCAGCGCTCTTTGACGGTATCCGGTTCAACAACAACGCAAGGAAGAAGCAAATGTCAGTCGTGAATGGAACAAGTGATGTGGATTATCTGGTGGGCACCGATGGCAATGACGAACTCTATGGACTGGAGTCGGATGATCAGCTGGTCGGCAGCGCCGGATCGGACGTGCTGGATGGGGGCGAGGGTTTTGACACGGCGGACTATCGCGTGCTGAATTCTGCCGTCAGTGTCGAAATCGACCAGGACTCGTTGACTGTCACGGGGGCCGACGGCAAGCGCGATACCTTGCTCAATGTCGAGAAAGTCATCGGTACCTCTTTGAACGACACCTTCACCAGCAACAACCCCGGTGTGACGCTGGACGGTAGTTGGGGTGACGATGTGTACATCGTCGGCAGTGAAGGCGTGACCATCATCGAAGAGAATTACGGCGGTTACGACGAGCTGCGCACCAGTCTCAACACCATCAAGATGGACTCCTTCATCGAGAAGCTGACCTTCACCGGTACGGGTGATTTCAAGGCCTACGGCAGTGACACCGACAACGAGATCATTGGCGGTGCCGGCAACGACTGGCTGTGGGGCGGCGACGGGGCGGATCACTTCGTCGGTGGTGATGGCTTCGATACCGTCAGCTACAGCGACAGTACCGAAGGGGTGAGAATCGCGGACTGGAGCAACTATGACTGGTTGACCATCGCCTACGGAGACACCTTCACCGGTATCGAAGCCATTGAAGGTTCGAAGTTCGATGATCTGATCTATCGCTTCGAAGGGTCGATGATCATTGACGGTTCCGATGGCTACGACACGGTGAGCTATCACCAGAACGCAGGGCCGGTCAGCATCGAGATCGGCAGTGGAATCAATGCAGTTGGCGACACCTTTCGCAATGTCGAAAAAATCATTGGCACCAGCAATGCTGATCAGTTCACCGCCAACATCGGTGGCGTGACCCTGGCCGGTGGCGACTGGAACGATGTGTACATCATCAACAGCACCGGTGTGACCATCGAAGAAGTCGAGGGCTTCATGGGCGGCACCGATCAGGTGTACACCACGCTGTCTGTGATGCACCTGGATCCGTTCGTTGAAAACCTGACGTACACCGGGACCGGCGACTTCACCGGCTACGGCAACGACACCTGGAACACGATCGTCGGCGGCAGTGGCAACGACGTGTTGTTCGGCGGTGACAAGGGCGATTCCTTTGACGGTGGCGACGGTATCGATGTGCTCAGTTACGGCGACAGCACGGTCGCCATGACGCTGAACTGGGCGACCCGGGAATTCTCGGGGATCGCTGACGGCGATACGTACCAGAACATCGAGATCATCCGTGGCAGTGACTTCAACGACACCTTTTACGCCGACGGCATGTCCTGGTATTTCGGCCTGGATGGCGGGCAAGGGCAGGATCTGCTCAGTTTCAAATACGCCACCATGCCGATGGCGATCGACCTGAGCGGTGCCGCCTACAAGCCCTGGGACCCGATGCCTGAATACACCAGCATCGAATTGATCGAGGGCAGTCAGTATTTTGATGACTTCATCGGTTCGGCCGGCAACGAAACGTTCATCGGTGGTGGTGGCGGTGATGCAATCGATGGCCGCGATGGCGTCGATAACGTCTGGTACCTCACCAGTGCCTCGGCGGTAGAGATCAATCTGCAGACCGGCATCAACCTGGGTGGTGATGCGCAGGGCGATACGCTGACCAATGTCGAAGGCGTGATGGGCAGTCATTTTGACGACACCTTGACCGGCAACGAAGCGGACAACTACCTGGAAGGCGGGCGCGGCAGCGATCTGATCAATGGCGGTGACGGCAGCGACGTCATCTATGGCGGCCTGGTATCTGACATCGGGCCGTTCAGCCTCGAAGGTGTGGCCGACAATGCGCAGGCCGATCAGTTGTATGGCGGGTCGGGTGACGACGTGATTGTCAGTGCCGAAAACGATCTGGGTACCAACGCGTTCGGTGAGGACGGCAATGACACCGTGACAGTGGTCAACGGCAGCGCCATCGGCGGTATCGGCAACGATGTATTGACCGGCAAGGGCAGCACCTACTCGTTGTTCGGTGGCGAGGGTGACGACCGGTTGATTCTCAACCTGGCCGGCCAGCAGGCCTCCGGTGGTTTCGCCAATGGCGGTGAAGGTGATGACACTTACGTGGTGAACACCTCCGGTCTGGTGGTGATTCAGGACGGCGGCACCAGCCTGAACGACACCCTGATCCTGAACGCCATTGCCAACGCCAGCCAGTTGGGCGTTACCCGCATCGGTGACGACGCCTATCTGCATAGCGCCAATGACGGCAGTACCGGGGCACCGACCAATGGCGTGAAACTGGCGGGCTGGTATGCGGGCTTCAACAGCATCGAGCACATCCAGACCGCTGATGGTCAGGTTTACAATTTGCCGGCCGCTGTCGACGGGTTTGCCATGTTCGGTTGATCCGGTCGACTCATGGAAGTTGTTTGAAGGGAGGGATGAAGCCGGCAACGGCTTCATCCCTTTTTTCATGGGCAGATGTCCTGCCAACACGCAGCCGGCGGAGCTGGCGCGTTTCCTGCAAGTCCCCCTCAAATCGCCATAAAACGAGCGCTCGCGGTCATTGCCCCTGCGCCCGAACCGGCGCAATGGTTTAGCCAGAAGGCCGCAACGCTCAAAAAGCAGCGCGCAGCCCTGTGACGAACGAGAGGGGAGACGATGAAGGCAGTAATTTTGGCGGGTGGCCTGGGCACGCGCATCAGTGAGGAGTCGCACCTCAAGCCCAAACCAATGATCGAGATCGGCGGTAAGCCAATTCTCTGGCACATCATGAAACAGTATTCCGCCCACGGGATTCATGACTTCGTGATTTGCCTTGGCTACAAGGGCTACGCGATCAAGGACTTCTTCGCCAACTACTTCCTGCACACCTCCGACGTGACATTCGACATGCGCGAAAACCGCATGGACGTTCACCAGAACTACAGCGAGCCGTGGCGCGTGACGCTGATCGATACCGGTGAAGAGACCATGACCGGTGGCCGTCTGCGCCGCGCCGCGCGTTATCTGGAAAACGAAGAAGCCTTCTGCTTCACCTATGGCGACGGTGTCTCCGATCTGAACATCAGCTCGCTGGTGGATTTCCACCTGACCCACGGCAAACTGGCGACGGTGACCGCCGTACAACCGCCGGGACGCTACGGCGCGCTGGATCGTGAAGGTGACCGGGTTCTCGGTTTCACCGAAAAGCCGCGCGGTGACGGGGGCTGGATCAACGGTGGTTTTTTTGTGCTCTCGCCCAAGGTTCTGCCGCTGATCGAAGGCGACGAAACCTCGTGGGAATCCGGCCCGCTCGATGGTCTGGCCGAGCGCGGCGAGTTGATGGCTTATCAGCACGAAGGCTTCTGGCAGCCGATGGACACCCTGCGTGACAAGAATCACCTCGAAGCCTTGTGGCAGAGCGGGGAGGCCCCATGGAAGCAATGGGACTGAGTCCGGAATTCTGGCGCGGCAAGCGGGTTCTGGTCACCGGACACACCGGTTTCAAGGGCAGCTGGCTGACCCTGTGGCTGCAAAGCCTGGGCGCGCAAGTCAGCGGTTTTTCCCTCGATCCGTCGACCGAGCCGAGCCTGTTCGAACTGGCGCGCGTGCACGAAGGCATCAACGACCAGCGCGGCGATCTGCGTGACCTCGGCGCCTTGCTCGAGATCATCGCCGACACCGAGCCCGAGATCGTTCTGCACCTGGCAGCCCAGCCGCTGGTGCGCGAAGGCTATCGCGATCCGCTTGGCACCTATTCCAGCAACGTCATGGGCACCCTCAACCTGCTCGAAGCGATTCGTCAGGTCGGATGCGTGCGGGCCTGCGTGCTGGTGACCACCGACAAGGTCTACGCCAACAAGGAATGGCTGTGGCCGTATCGCGAGGACGAAGCCCTCGGTGGACACGACCCTTACAGCAGCAGCAAGGCGTGCTGCGAGTTGCTGGCGCAGTCTTACGCGGCATCGTTTTTCCCGGCCGACAAGTACGCCGAGCACGGTCTGGCCCTGGCCACCGCGCGGGCCGGTAATGTGCTGGGCGGCGGTGATTTCGCCCCTGAACGATTGATTCCCGACGTGCTGAAAGCCTGGTCGGCCGACGAGCCGGTGACCCTGCGTTACCCGCAAGCCGTGCGCCCGTGGCAGCACGCGCTGGAGCCGCTGGCCGGCTACCTGCAACTGGCCGCCGGGCTCTACGAACAAGGCCCGGAATACGCCGGGGCGTGGAACTTCGGCCCGGGTGAAGCGGACATGTGCAGCGTCGGCGAAGTGGTCGAACTGCTCGCCAACCGCTGGCCTCAGGCCCGTGGCCTGCGCCTCGAAAAAAGTGACCTGCACGAAGCAGGTCTGCTGCGCCTGGACAGCAGCCGCGCCCGTCAGGTGCTGGGCTGGCAACCGCGCTGGACGTTGCAGCAATGCCTGACCCAGACCCTCGACTGGCATCTGGCGTGGCAGAACGGCGACGACATGCGCACCGTGACCCTCGGCCAACTGAACCTGTACCGGGGCGCGCTGTGAGCGAGTTTTCCTTGAAACAGTTGCCGCTGGCCGGGTTGTTCAGCGTCCAGCACAAGCGCTTCGAAGATCAGCGCGGGCACTTCGCCCGGCTGTTCTGCGAGGGCAGCCTGAAGGCATTTGGCGCCGAATTTCACATCCGCCAGATCAACCATTCCTGCACCCGCGAGAAGGGCAGCGTGCGCGGTCTGCATTATCAGAATGCCAACGCGCCGGAAGCCAAGTTGATCACCTGCCTGCGCGGTGAAGTGTGGGACGTGGCGGTAGACCTGCGCCCGGATTCGGAAACCTTCCTGCACTGGCACGCCGAGCACCTGAAAGCCGGCGACGGCCGCAGTCTGCTGATTCCGGCCGGCTTCGCCCATGGCTTCCAGACCCTCACCGAGGATGCCGAGCTGCTTTACCTGCACAGCGCCGATTACGCGCCGGAGCACGAGGCCGGCCTGTCGGTGAACGATCCACGGCTGGCGATTGCCTGGCCGTTGCCTGTCAATAATTTGTCAGCGCGTGATTCCAGCCATCCCGCGCTCGATCAACACTTTGCCGGAGTGCGTCTATGAACTGCCGTGGGTGCGCCGCACCGCTGAGCCTGCCGCTGATCGACCTCGGCACCTCGCCACCGTCCAACGCCTATGTGCATGCCGAGCGCCTCGAGCAGGCCGAACAATGGGTGCCGCTGAAGGTTGCCGTGTGCCAGCAATGCTGGCTGGTACAGACCGAGGATTACACCAGCGCCGACAGCCTGTTCGACGCCGAGTACGCCTACTTCAGTTCGTTCTCCAGCACCTGGCTGGCCCACGCCGAGCGTTATGTGGCCGAGATGGTCGAGCGCTTCGGCCTGACCGCCGACAGCCGCGTGGTGGAAGTCGCCGCCAACGACGGTTACCTGCTGCAATACGTGGCCGGTCGCGGCATCCAGTGCCTGGGCGTCGAGCCGACCCGCAGCACCGCGCAGGCGGCGCGGGAAAAAGGCCTGGAGATCCGTGAGCTGTTCTTCGGTCGCGACACCGCCGCCCAGCTGAAAAGCGAAGGCTGGGCCGCCGACCTGATGGCTGCCAACAACGTGCTTGCCCATGTGCCGGACATCAACGATTTCCTCGGCGGTTTCGCCGCGCTGCTCAAACCGACCGGCGTCGCCACCTTCGAATTCCCGCAACTGCTGACGCTGATGGCCGGCGCGCAGTTCGACACGCTCTATCACGAGCACTATTCCTACCTGTCCCTGACTGCCGTGCAGACGCTGTGCGAGCGCAACGGCCTGGAAGTGTTCGACGTCGGCCAGCTGACCACCCATGGCGGATCGCTGCGGGTGTTCGTCCAGCGCAAGGACGGCGAACGCCGCGCCGTGCAGCCGGCCGTGCAACAGCAGTTGCAAGCCGAACTCGACGCCGGGGTGAAAACCGCCGGGTACTACGCGACGCTGGCGCCGGCCGCCGAAAACATCAAGCACCAGTTGCTGCGTTTCCTGTTGCAGGCCAAGGCCGAAGGCAAGCGTGTGGTCGGCTATGGCGCCGCAGCCAAGGGCAACACCTTGCTCAACTACGCCGGCGTGAGAGCGGATCTGCTGGCCTGGGTCGCCGATGCCAACCCGCACAAACAGGGCAAGTTCCTGCCGGGCAGCCGCATCCCGATCGTTGCGCCCGAGCGCATTGCGCAAGAGCGGCCGGACTACATTCTGGTTCTGCCCTGGAACCTGTTGAGCGAAGTGACGAAGCAACTGGCCGAAGCCAAAACATGGGGCGCACGCTTTGTCGTCGCCGTTCCGGAGTTGAGCATTCAATGAGCAGAATCCATTACACCAAGCCAAGCGTCGGCGAACTTGAGGCGCAATATGCCCTGGACGCCGTGCAGAACGGCTGGGGCGCGCGTTGCTACGAATACCTGACCCGTTTCGAACACGGCTTCGCCGAGCACCTGGGCGCGACTTACGCGATCGCCACCTCCAGTTGCACCGGGGCCCTGCACATGGGCATGGCGGCTTTGGGCATCGGTGCCGGTGACGAAGTGATCCTGGGCAACACCAACTGGATCGCCTCGGCGGCGCCGATCACTTATCTGGGTGCCACGCCGGTGTTCGTCGATGTGCTGGCCGATAGCTGGTGCCTTGATCCGCAGCAGGTCAGAAACGCGATCAGCCCGCGCACCAAAGCCATTCTGGCGGTGCACCTGTACGGCAATCTGTGCGACATGGATGCCTTGCTGGCCATCGGCAAGGAATTCGGCATTCCCGTGATTGAGGACGCGGCAGAGGCCATCGGTTCGCAGTGGCGCGGTCAGGCGGCCGGTTCGTTGGGGGCCTTCGGTGCTTTCTCGTTCCATGGCACCAAGACCATGACCACAGGCGAGGGCGGGATGTTCGTCACCTCGGACAAGGCCTTGTACGAGCGCGTGTTGACCCTGTCCAACCATGGTCGCGTGGCGGGCTGCACCAAGCAGTTCTGGCCGGAGTTCGTCGGTTTCAAATACAAGATGAGCAACCTGCAGGCGGCGGTCGGTTGCGCGCAGGTCGAGCGGATCGAAGAGTTGATCGCGCGCAAGCGGGCGATCTTTGCCAACTATGCGCAGGCGCTGGAAGGCGTGCCGGGTGTGTCGCTCAATCCCGAACCGGCCCACGGGCGCAACGGTTACTGGATGCCGACCGTGGTGTTCGATGCCGATACCGGTATCCATCGCGAGCAATTGATCGCAGCTTTCCAGGCCGCCGACATCGATGCCCGAGTGTTCTTCTGGCCGCTGTCGACGCTGCCGATGTTCAGCGAGCACAACGTTGACACACCGGTGTCATTCGCCCTGCCGGAACGCGCCTTCAACCTGCCGAGCTATCACGACATGACCGATGCCGATCAGCAGCGCGTCGTGCAAGTGGTGCTGGACCTGCTGGCAGGCAGGCCCGCGCTGTGAAGGTGTATCTGCTGGGGGCCGCCAACCCGGAAGCGGTGCGCATGCTGCACGCGGTCAAGCGCAGTACGCCGAACGTCGAGTTCGCCTTTCTGGACAACGATCCGCGCAAGCACGGCACGCTGTTTTACGGGGTGCCGGTGGTGGGTGGTTCGGAGCGGGTCGCCGAGCTCAATGGCCCGGACGTGCGCTTCGTCAATCTGATCACCGGCAGTACCCGGTTACGCTACGAAACCACCTGCCAGTTGGTGGAGGCAGGGGCGAGGCTCGGCCAGTTCGTTCATCCCGGCATCGACCTGAGCATGATCCGCATGGGGCAGGGCAGTTACCTGCAGGAAGGCGTGTTGATGCAGGCCGAAGTTGAACTCGGCGACAACACCAGCATCAGCGCCGGCAGCGTCGTGGGGCATGAGGGGCGGATCGGCCACTCGGTATTCATGGCGCCGGGCGTGTGCATCGCCGGCTGTGTGGAAATCGGCGACGGTACGTTTATCGGTACCAACGCCACGATTCTGCCGCGCCTGCGCATCGGCCGCTGGGTGACCATCGGCGCCGGCGCCGTGGTGACCAAAGACGTCCCGGATTTTTCAGTCGTGGTGGGCAATCCCGCCAGGATCATCAAGACCAACACCGTGCCATACCCTGACGCCAGGGTATTCAGGTAAGCCGTTTTCCCGAATTTTTGGAGAGTCGCAATGAATCCACACGAGCAGTTTCGCGAAGAAGTAAAAGCCAACATCGAAGGCCTGCAACAGGACAAGGCGCTGCAAACCGAGTCGCTGGACTGGGTCGGCACCACCGCTAAACACAAGTACACCTACAACTTCAGCTGGATGGGCCGGCCGATCATTCAGTTCCCGCAGGACATGGTCGCCATGCAGGAAATCATCTGGAACCTGCGTCCGGACGTGATCGTAGAAACCGGGATCGCCCACGGTGGTTCGCTGGTGTTCTACGCCTCGATCCTCGAACTGATCGGTCACGGCGAAGTCCTGGGCATCGATATCGACATCCGCCAGCACAATCGCGAAGCCATCGAAGCGCACCCGATGTTCAAGCGGATCAGCATGATCCAGGGTTCGAGCATCGACACCGCGATCGTCGACCAGGTGCGCGAACGCGTGCAGGGCAAGAAAGTGCTGGTGGTGCTGGATTCCAACCACACCCACGAGCACGTCCTCGAAGAGCTGCGCCTGTACGCACCGCTGGTGTCGGTGGGCAGCTACTGCGTGGTCATGGACACCGTGGTCGAAGACATGCCGCAAGACGCCTTCCCGGATCGTCCGTGGGGCAAGGGTGACAACCCGAAAACCGCTGTGTGGGCTTACCTGAAAGAGAGCAGCGATTTCGAAATCGATCAGGCCATCCACAGCAAGTTGCTGATCACTGTCGCGCCGGATGGCTATCTGCGTCGCGTTCGTTAATCGACAAAAACAACGTTGAGTTTTCGGCGACTCGCCGCTTGTGGGGAATTTATGCAAGGCAAGAACAGTTCTGGACACGGTTTGGCACTCAACGAACAGTTGACCGTTGTGCTGATATCTCACGAACGCCCGGCGTTCCTGCGCAGGGCCGTGCGTTTCTACAGCACCCTGCCGTGCAGGATCCTGGTGCTGGATTCTTCGACCGAGGCACAACCGGACATGCTCGGGCAGTTTGCCAACGTCGACTACCAGCACTTGCCGCAGTACGGCTACTGGGGCATCCGCGCCAAGCTGGCCTACGGTGTCGAGCAGTTGCAGACACCGTACATGGTGTTTGCGGCGGACGACGACTTCCTCGTGCACGATGCCTTGCATGAAGCCGTGGCGTTCATGGATGCCAACCCCGATTACAGCCTGTGCCATGGCTACAGCATGATGTACCTGTCGCTGGCCAACAGCGTCAGCTACTACCGTCGCGACAAGAAGGTCTGTGAGGACTACTCGGCCGATCTCGCCCAGGATCGCCTGATCGACTACATGTATCAGTACCTGCCGCCGTTCTATGCCGTGCAACGTACGGAGATTCTGCGCGACTGGTATGCGGCCATGCCGCAGGACACAATCTTCCAGTGGCAGGAAGTCGGTCACACCTACTACATGCTGGCGCGGGGCAAGGCGCGGATTCTGCCGATCCCGTACGTGGTGCGTGAACTCAACTATCAGCACTCCGACCACAACACCGAGATTTATCACTCGCTGGCCTACACCGACGCCAGGCACGTCGCCGAACGCGAAGCCTTTGCCGGTTTCCTTGCCGGGTTGCCGACCCAGGTCAAGCATCAGGATCCGGAGCAGGGTAAACAGTTCGTGCTGGACAGCTTCGAAGCGCTGGCCGACAGCCTGCGCGCGGGTCGCGCGTTGACCGCCGAACTGGTGTTCGAGTCGGCCTGGACCGATGTCGATGCCGGCCCGCAGCGTCGTTTCGGCCCGAAACAGTACGTTGAAATGCCGTTCTACAATCAGGCGTTCTTCGATCAGCTGACGCAGTACGAATTCCTGCTGCACTCGATGCCGGCAGGGCGCATCCAGTTGCAGAACCTGGAAGGCATCTGGGCCCGCCAGGAAAACCTGATGCTGGCCCGCAACAACGACACCCCGGAAAGTGTGGTGGACCGTTTGTGGCAAGCCCATGACGCCAACGTCTTCAACCGCACGGTGATCAACCGTCTGGTGGCGCAACTGCAATTGCTGGGCGAGGACGAAGACGCCGAAAAACTGCGTGCATGGGTCGCTCGTCTCGAAGCGGTGTCGCTCGAAGGCAATCAGGCGGTATTCGGCAAAATGCTGACTGGCCGTTTGCTCAAGTGGCTTGATGAGCGTCAGCCGGATGCCGGGCAGGCCCGGGCGATTGCCGGTCAGCTGGCGGCCAATGGCGGCAGTCCGCAGTTCGGCATCTTCCTGCTCGATCTGGACAACGACATCGACAAGTTGCAGGTCACCCTGGACAGTCTGCTGGAAGGGCACAGCAAGGCATTCAAGGTGGTGGTGTTCACCACCGGTGAACCGCCGGCCGCCACCACGGCGCAGAACACCTTGCACTTCGTGCGGGTGAATACGGGCAATTTCGTCGACAAGCTGAACCTGAGCGTCAACCAATCGCCGTGCGACTGGCTGCTGCTGGCCGAGGCCGGTGACGAGTTCACCGCCGGCGGCCTGCTGCGTGCCGGTCTTGAACTGCAATCTGCCGACGGTTGCCGCGCGGTGGCCACCGATGAAATCCAGCGCAGCGACGACGGTGCCCTGGTCGACGTGTTCCGTCCGGGCTTCAACCTCGACCTGCTGCAAAGCCTGCCGGCGCTGATGGCACGGCACTGGCTGATCCGTCGTGAAGTGCTGATCGAGGCGGGCGGTTACCAGGCCGACTTCAGCAAGGCGCTGGAATTCGACCTGTTGCTGCGCATCATCGAACAGGGTGGTCTGGGCGGCCTTGCGCACCTCGACGAGCCGCTGCTGATTACCCGCACTTCGGAACTGGCCGAAAACGCCGACGAGCGTCAGGCGCTGCTGCGTCACCTGGGCAATCGTGGCTACAAGGCCAAGATCACCTCGTCGACGCCGGGCACCTACCAGATCGATTATCGCCACACTGAGCAGCCGCTGGTGTCGATCATCCTGCCGGCCAGCGATGATCTGCCGGCCCTGCAACGCTGCCTGGAAGGCGTGCTGCTGCGAACCCGCTACTCCCGCTATGAAGTGTTGCTGGCGGCACGGGCGAATCAGTCCGCCGCCGTCAACGACTGGCTGGGCACCCTGAACCACGCCAAGGTCCGCGTTCTGCACGCCGATCAACCGCTGAGCGACGCGGCATTGTGCAACGCCGCCAGCCAGCAGGCGCAAGGCGAGTACCTGGTGCTGATGGCCGCTGACAGCGAAGTCGTCAACCCGAACTGGATCGAGTCGCTGCTCAATCATGCGCAGCGCCCTGAAGTGGGTATCGTCGGGCCGAAGCTGGTCGACCGCGACGGGAAAATCTCCCAGGCCGGTCTGATTCTCGGCAAGGAAGGCACCGTTGGTTCGGCCTTCATTGGCGAGAAGCACGACGCCGAAGGTTACATGCATCGTCTGCAGGTTGATCAGAACTACTCGGCCGTGTCGGACGTGTGCCTGATGGTGAGCAAAGAGCTGTTCGACGCCCTGGGCGGGCTGGACACCGAAAGCTTCGGCGACGGTTTCAGCGACGTCGACCTGTGCCTCAAGGCCAGCCAGGCCGGTTACCTCACCGTGTGGACGCCGCAGGTGCAGGTGCTGCATGACGGCCAACTGCCGCAAGCGCCGCAGGCTCTGGAAGCACTGGCTGAAAAATGGTCGTCTGTTTTCGCTCAGGACCCGGCCGGTAACCCGAACCTGATCCTCAGCGGCAAAGGCTTTGGTCTGAACGAACGTGCTGCGGTGAACTGGGCGCAGTGGCTGGGCTGACGCCTCGGGGCACAGGAAACGGGACTCAAGACATGTTCAACGGTAAATCGATTTTCATCTCCGGTGGCACCGGCTCGTTCGGGCGCAAATTCATCGCGCGCCTGCTCGAGCAATACCAGCCCAAGCGCGTGGTGGTGTTCTCCCGGGATGAGCTCAAGCAATACGAAATGCAGCAGACGTTCAACGCGCCGTGCATGCGTTACTTCCTCGGTGACGTGCGCGACGCCGATCGTCTGCGTCAGGCCATGCGCGGCATCGATTATGTGGTGCACGCCGCGGCGTTGAAGCAAGTGCCGGCGGCGGAATACAACCCGACCGAGTGCATTCGCACCAACGTCAATGGCGCGGAGAACATCATCGCCGCCGCCATCGACAACGGCGTGAAGAAAGTCGTCGCGCTGTCCACCGACAAGGCGGCGAGCCCGATCAACCTGTACGGCGCCACCAAGTTGCTGTCGGACAAATTGTTCGTCGCCGCCAACAACATTGCCGGTGAGCAACAGACGCGTTTTGCCGTGGTGCGCTACGGCAACGTGGCGGGCTCGCGCGGGTCAGTGGTGCCGTTTTTCAGCAAGCTGATCGCCGATGGCGCGACAGAACTGCCGATCACCGACGAGCGCATGACCCGCTTCTGGATCACTCTCGATCACGGCGTACAGTTTGTCCTCGACAGCTTTGCGCGGATGCACGGCGGTGAAGTGTTCGTGCCGAAGATCCCGTCGATCCGTGTGGTCGATCTGGCTCGCGGCATGGCCGAGCATCTGCCGCACAAGAACGTCGGCATCCGTCCGGGCGAGAAACTGCACGAACTGATGGTGCCGCTGGACGACGCGCGGATGACCCTGGAATTCGCCGATCACTACACCATCCAGCCGTCGATCCGCTTCACCAGCGTCGACGTGGATTTCGCCGAGGACAAACTCGGCGAGCGTGGCGTGCCGGTCGGTGAAAATTTCGAATACCGCTCCGACACCAACCCGCACTTCCTCTCGGTGGGGCAGATCGCCGACCTGCACGCGAAGCTGTCGGTATGATTCCCTACGGTCGGCAAAGCCTCGACCAGACGGACATCGACGCGGTCGTCGAGGTGTTGCAGTCCGACTGGTTGACCCAGGGGCCGACCATCGAGCGCTTTGAACAGGCGATGGCCGAGCGTTGCCAGGCCGACTTCGCCGTGGCGGTGTGCAATGCCACGGCGGCGCTGCACATTGCCTGCCTCGCGGCGGGGCTCGGCGCGGGCGACCGCTTGTGGACGACGCCGAACACCTTTCTCGCGTCGGCCAATTGTGGCCGTTATTGCGGCGCCGACGTTGACTTCGTGGACATCGATCCGCTGACCTGGAACCTCGATGCCGAGGTGTTGGCCGGCAAACTCGATGCCGCCGAACGCGACGGCACCTTGCCCAAAGTGCTGGTGGCGGTGGCGTTCTCCGGGCAGAGCTGCGACATGCGGCGGATTGCCGAACTGGCCGAGCGCTACAACTTCACGGTGATCGAAGACGCCTCCCACGCGGTCGGTGCAAGTTACGCCGGGCGCCCGGTGGGTTGCGGTGAATTTGCCGCGATGACCGTGTTCAGCTTCCACCCGGTGAAGATCATCACCAGCGGCGAAGGCGGCATGGTGCTGACCAATCGCCCGGAACTGGCCGAGCGCCTGCAACGCCTGCGCAGCCACGGCATGACCCGCGATCCGCAGCAGATGACCGAGCCCAGCCACGGGCCGTGGTATTACCAACAGGTTGAGCTGGGGTTCAATTATCGGATCACCGATCTGCAAGCGGCGCTGGGCCTGTCACAGCTGAGCAAGCTGGACGAATTCATCGCCCGTCGTCGGGAACTGGCTGCGCGATACGACCGCTTGCTGGCGTACTTGCCGGTGACTGTGCCGAGCCTCCAGCCGGAGGCCGAATCGGCCTGGCATCTTTATGTGGTGCGCTTGCAGACCGATCGCATCAATCTCAGCCACCGTCAGGTGTTCGAAGGCTTGCGCGCGGCCGGCATCGGCGTGAACCTGCATTACATTCCGGTGCATTTGCAGCCGTACTATCGTGACCTGGGTTTCGCCGAGGGTGACTTCCCCGAAGCCGAGCGTTATTACGCCGAAGCGATCAGCCTGCCGCTGTTCCCGTTGCTGAGCGATCAGCAGCAGGACTACGTGGTCGAGCAATTGCGCCGGTTGACTGAATGATTGCCGCCGTGGCGGTGGATGGAAAACGGTATGCGTGATCTGAGCGAGCAGGAACAATTCTGGCAGGGCGAATTCGGCAACCAGTACGTTGACCGCAACGTCGGCCAGCCATTGGTGGCGGCCAATCTGGCGTTGTTCGCCAAGGCGCTGGCCCGGGCCGGGCGGATCGACAGCCTGCTGGAACTGGGCACCAACGCCGGCAACAACTTGCAGGCGCTGCGTCAGTTGCTGCCGCGCTGCGAGCTGTTCGGGGTCGAAATCAATGCCAGTGCCTGCGCCCAGGCGCGTGCGCTGGAGATTGCGAACATCTGGCACGGTTCGCTGTTCGACTTTCCCCGTGAGCGCCAATACGACCTGACCCTGAGCAAGGGCGTGCTGATCCATCTGGCGCCTGAGCTGTTGGTGACGGCGTATGCGCAGTTGTATGAGTTGAGTTCGCGCTACATCCTGATCGCCGAGTACTACAATCCCTCGCCGGTGGAAGTGTCCTATCGCGGCAACAGCGGCAAGCTGTTCAAGCGTGACTTCGCCGGGGAAATGCTCGATCGGTATCCGGATCTGCAACTGCTGGACTACGGCTTCGGTTATCACCGCGATCCGCAATTTCCGGTCGACGACATCACCTGGTTCCTGCTGGAAAAACGTCCTTGAACAACGTCGCAATCATCCCGGCCCGCGGGGGCAGCAAACGCATCCCGCGCAAGAATCTCAAGCCGTTCGACGGCGTGCCGATGATTGTCCGTTCGATTCGCACGGCGCTGGATTCAGGGTTGTTCGAGCAGGTGGTGGTCAGCACCGACGACGCAGAGATCGCAGAGGTGGCGCGGGCCAACGGTGCTCACGTGCCGTTCATGCGTCCGGCGGAACTGGCCGATGATTTCACCGGCACTGCGGCGGTGATCGTGCATGCCTTGCAACAACTGCCGGCCTTTGATTACGCCTGCTGTGTGTACGCCACGGCGCCGCTGTTGCAGGCGCGCTTTCTGCGTCAGGGTTTTGAGTTGCTGGCGCAGCATCCGGACAAGTCCTTTGCTTTTTCGGTCACCGATTTCGGCTTTCCGGTGCAGCGCGCCTTGACCCTGGACGGGCAGGGCGCGCTGACCGCGTTGTACCCCGAATTTCGCAATACCCGTTCGCAGGATCTGCCGGCTGCCTTTCAGGATGCCGGCCAGTTCTATTGGGGCCGCCGCGAGGCCTGGATGGATGGCGAGATTCTGTATTCGCCGGCCAGCCTGCCGGTGATCCTGCCCCGGTATCTGGTGCAGGACATCGATACCGTCGAAGACTGGACGCGCGCCGAGTACCTTTACGCCGCCCTTAAGGCCGGTGGGGAATTGCAATGAGAGTGCTGATCCGCGCCGACGCCTCGCCGACCATCGGCAGCGGCCACATCGCACGGTGCCTGACGCTGGCGCGAGTGCTGCGCACGCAGGGCAGTCATGTTGCGTTCGCCTGTCGTCGTTTGCCGGGGCACCGGCTTGATGCGTTGCTGAGCGAAGGCTTCGAGACCTTCGCGTTGCCGGATCGCTATGCCGGTGAAGACCCGGAGCAGGCCATCGAATCGATGCTGCCGTGGCAGGCGGATATCGAGGCACTGGCGACGCAGCTGGAAGGGCAGACCGGATTTGACTGGGTGATCGCCGACCATTACGGCCTCGACCATCACTGGCAGACCGCTGCCCGTCGCTTCGCGCCACGGATTGCCGCCGTCGACGATCTGGCGACCCGACGCTACAGCGTGGATCTGCTGCTCAATCAGAACCTCTCCGGGCTCAGCGAAAACTATCAGCCGCTGCTGCCGGCCGGTTGCCGAACGCTGCTCGGCCCGCGCTTCGCCATGCTGCGTGAAGAGTTCAGTGGCCCGGCCATCGAGATCAAGCCTGTGGCACGTCGGGTGCTGGTGAACTTCGGCGGCTTCGACGCGGCGCGCCAGACTCATCACGCGATGCTGGCGCTGGCGGATTTTTCGGCGCTTGAAGTGGATTTTGTCGCCGGTGCCGACAACCCGGCCTGGGCAGAGATGCAGGCGCTGGCCGAAACGCGGCCGCACTGGCGCCTGCACAGTTTTGTCAGCGATTTTCATCGACGCATGACTGAGGCCGACCTGTTTATCGGCGCTGGTGGTGGCACCAGTTGGGAGCGCGCGGCCTTGGGCCTGCCGACGATCTGCATTGCGGTGTCAAACAACCAGCAGGCCAACGGCGAGGTGATGGCGGCGGCCGGGGCACATGTGTTCATGGGCGCGCGCGAGCAGGTCAGCGTCGAGCAACTGCGCGATGCCATCGGCTTTGTCGTGGGCAACTTTTATCTGCGCCAGAGCCTGGCCGAGCGTTCACGGCAACTGGTCGACGGACGTGGAGCGCTGCGGGTGGCGGCGGCACTGGCCGGCGCGGTGCTCAAGTTGCGTCTGGCGACGCCGAATGACGCGCAGTTGCTGTTCGACGGACGCAATGCCGAAACGGTGCGCCGCTGGTCGCTGGACAGCGGGGCAATCGATTGGTCGCAACATGTGAACTGGCTGGACGCAAGCCTGCGCAATCCTCAGCGGCTGCTGCTGGTGGCCGAGGCGGATGACGGCCCGGTTGGTGTCCTGCGCTACGATTTGCGCGGCTTTGAGGCCGAGGTTTCGCTGTATCTGCTCGAGGGGCGTTTCGGTCTCGGCTGGGGCAGGGCGCTGCTGGCCCAAGGTGAAGCCTTTGTCGCTGCGCACTGGCCGCAAATGACCGCCATCACCGCCCAGGTCTTGCCGGCCAATCAGCCCTCGATGAATGTTTTTCGTGACGCCGGGTTCACCCAGAGTGCCTGCGCGTTCACCAAGGTTTTGAAGGAATCCCGTCAATGAGCAGTTTCAAGATCGGCAACCGTCGGATCGGTGCCGATGCGCCGCCGTTCATCATCGCTGAAATGAGCGGCAACCATAACCAGTCGCTGGACGTCGCCTTGCAGATTGTCGAAGCGGCGGCCAAGGCCGGCGCGCATGCCTTGAAACTGCAAACCTACACCGCCGAAACCATGACCCTGGATCTGGCGCAAGGCGAGTTCTTCATCAAGGATCCGAACAGTCTGTGGGCCGGCACCTCGCTGTACGACCTGTATGAAAAGGCCCATACACCCTGGGAGTGGCATGCGCCGATCTTCGCCAGGGCGAAAGAACTGGGCATGCTCGCGTTTTCGACACCGTTCGACGACAGCGCCGTGGACTTTCTCGAAAGCCTCGATGTGCCGGCCTACAAGATCGCCAGTTTCGAAAACACCGATCTGCCGCTGATCCGCCGTGTTGCGGCGACCGGCAAACCGCTGATCATTTCCACCGGCATGGCCAGCATCGCCGAACTCGACGAAACCGTGCGCGCCGCCCGTGAGGCCGGGTGCAAGGATCTGGTGCTGCTCAAATGCACCAGCACCTACCCGGCGACGCCGATCAACAGCAACGTGCGCACGATCCCGCATCTGCGTGAGTTGTTCGGTTGTGAGGTCGGGCTGTCAGACCATTCGATGGGCGTTGGCGTATCGGTGGCGGCGGTGGCGCTGGGCGCGACCGTGGTGGAAAAACACTTCACCCTCGACCGTGCGGCCGGTGGGGTGGACGCCAGTTTTTCGCTGGAGCCGGCTGAGCTGGCCAGTCTGGTGGTCGAGACCGAACGCGCTTGGCAGGCCATGGGTCAGGTGCATTACGGCGTGACCGAGGCTGAGAAAAAGTCGCTGGTTTACCGCCGGTCGCTGTACGTCACGGCCGATATGGCGGCCGGTGAACCCTTCACGGCGGCCAACCTGCGCGCCATTCGTCCCGGTCTCGGTCTGCCGCCCAAGCACACCGATGCCGTCCTCGGGCGCCGCGCGCGCCAGCCGATCCAACGCGGTACGCCGCTGGACTGGTCATTGGTCGAATGACCCGATCTGTCACCGATTCGGCAAAATAGCGTGACCTGCGAGTCATAACGCGCATCTTCACTGTATTGTAATGACCGGGGAGATGGCGCCTGGCCCGTTTTCGGTTCCAGTGATAGCCCTTTGCGCTCCCCGTGGCTGCCCGTTGTGGCGGCCGTTTTCTGTTTGTCGGCGCCCCTCGAATCCTGCGAGCGGTGGTATTGGGCTGTTTATTATTGGGAAGCCGTAATGATTGGCATAAAAAGCATTGCGAGCTACGTTCCTGTAGCCGGCGTGGACAATTACGCACAAGGTGCAAAATTCGAGAAGGATGAAGAATTCATCCTCGGCAAGATCGGTTCGGCCTTCCTCCCACGCAAAGACGCGGAACAGGAAACCTCCGATCTGTGTGTTGAAGCGGCCAATGCGCTGTTTGCCAGCAACCCTGAACTGAAACGTGAATCCATCGATGCACTGATTGTCGTTACCCAGAACGGTGACGAAGAAGGCCTGCCGCACACCGCGGCCATCGTCCAGGACAAGCTCGGCCTGCCGACCAATGTCGCGGCGTTCGATATTTCCCTGGGCTGCTCCGGTTACGTCTACGGCATCTACGCGATCAAGGGCTTCATGGAAGCCGCCGGCCTGAAGAACGGCCTGCTGATCACCGCTGACCCGTATTCGAAGATCGTTGATCCGGAAGATCGCAACACCACCATGCTGTTCGGCGACGCTGCTACCGCCACCTGGATGGGCGAAGATCCGGTCTGGGCACTGGGCAAGGCCAAGTTCGGCACCGACGGTTCCGGCGCACCGCACCTGAAAGTCACCGATGGCGTGTTCTTCATGAACGGCCGTCAGGTGTTCAACTTTGCGCTGCTCAAGGTGCCGGCGCACTTGCACGAACTGCTCGACGATTCCGGCCTGAAGGCCGATGACATCGATGCCTTCTGCATTCACCAGGGCAGTGCGGCGATTGTCGACGCCGTGGCGCGGCGCTTCGAAGGCGAGCCGGAGAAGTTCATCAAGGACATGGTCGAGACCGGTAACACCGTGTCGTCCAGTGTGCCGCTGCTGCTGGAAAAACACGTGATGGATTCCGACTGGAATCGCATCGCGATCAGTGGTTTTGGTGTGGGTCTGTCGTGGGGTTCGGCGATTATTTATCGTCCTTGAATCCGCCAGGAACGACGGATACAAAAAAAGCGTTCAAGGGTTAACCTTGAACGCTATTTTTTTGCCTGAAAGGAGCGCGAGGCGCCATGAGCGAGTTTTTCCAAGCCAACGCTGAAGTCGTCGAGCGACGCTGGCCGACGCTGTTCGCACGATTGCTGAACGAAGACAGTTCGGCAATCGAGGCCGAGCTGACGCAAGGGCTGGGCTCGACCCTGAGCATTGGCGGCATTCAGCTCACCAGCCGGCATGACCGTGTCCGCGAAGCGCAAATACAGGCCGCCAGCCTGCCAACGGACAAGCCGCAACTGCATGTCTACGGCACCGGCCTCGGGGATTTGCCCACGGTGTTGCTGGAGCGCGCCGGGCTTGAGCGCTTGTATGTGCACATCCTCAATGGCGCGCTGTTTGCCCTGGTGCTGCAATTGATCGATCAGCGTGAGTGGCTGCAGGATCCGCGGGTTGAATTGCTCTACGCCGGCGACCTGCCCGACATCTGCACGCCGTTCTTCGCATTGCCTGCCGAGATGCTGCTGGCCGATGACTTCAACGCGAAGATCCGTGATCGGCTGGTCAGCGAAGTGCACCTGAGCTTCAACAACCGTGAATTCGATCCGCAGTCACCGTTCATTCAACAGCGTCTGCAGGATTGCTTGCCCGTGTTGCTCGCCGACGATGATGTGGCAACGTTGTTTGGTACCTGTGCCGGCCGGGATATCTATGTGATCGGCACCGGGCCGACGCTGGAGCAACACTTCGAACGTCTGGCGGCGATCCGCGAGCGGGCCGGGCGTCCGTTGTTCATTTGTGTCGATACCGCGTACCGGCCACTGCGCGAGCACGGGATCGTGCCCGACTATGTGGTGAGCATCGATCAGCGCATCAGCTTCCGGCATCTGCCGTTCGAGGAATCCGACGGCATCCCGCTGGTGTATCTGCCCATGAGTGACCCCGAGGTGCTGAGGGCCTGGAAGGGCAAACGTTATGGCGGCTATTCGGCCAGTCCGGTCTACGCGGCATTGCGTGAGCAGTACCCGAGGGCGCTGCTGCATGTGGGCGGCAGCGTGATTCACCCGGCCGTGGACCTGGCGGTGAAGATGGGCGCTGCACGCATCACGCTGTTTGGTGCCGATTTTGCCTTCCCGATGAACAAGACCCATGCCGGCTGGAGTGATGGTGACCTCGGCCCGTCGGTGAATCAGGCACGGCACTGGGTGCGTGACGGGTATGGTCAGCGCGTCAGTACCCAGCTCAATTTTCGCGGTTATCTGTGCGTGCTGGAGCGATACATCGCCAGTCAGCCGCAAGTGGCGTTTTTCAACAGCAGCCGCGCGGGGGCACAGATTGCCGGTACGGCGTTCAACCAGGAGTTTGTGCAATGACTGCGCTGCAAGGCTGGGCAGGCGAATGCCACCAGTGCGCCGGGCTGTTCCGCCTGGGGCGTGATGTCGAGGCCGCGTTGATCATGGTCGATGTGTTCGAGGGCGCACAGCAGTCTTTGCTGTCGGCCGGCGCACAGACACAGCAGGCCTGGGCGCAGTTGCTCACGCAAATGCTCGAGTGCCAGGAGCGTCAGGACTGGTTGGGGCTTGCCGACTTCATGGAGTACGAGCTGATTCAATTGCTGGAAGAACCGTCCGCCTGACGAGGGGCGAAGGCGCTGGCCCGCAGCTTTGCGCCACGGACGGTTTTATGACGTCATTTTTTCGAAGGTGAAGTGCTGCTAAGTCTTTGTTTTCCGGGGGGTGGCAGGTTGATGGCAAAATTTTTCAAAAAAGCCCTCAAGCAACCTGCAAACCCGACGATAACTATTACGAAGGTTCTCTAGGCCATACCCGGCGGTTGCCAGGGCCGGAAGCCGCAGTACCCAACCAACGAGGAATTCGTCATGGCTTTAACAGTAAACACCAACACCACGTCGTTGAACGTTCAGAAAAACCTGAACCGCGCTTCCGACGCTCTGTCGACTTCGATGCAGCGCCTGTCTTCCGGCCTGAAAATCAACAGCGCTAAAGACGACGCTGCCGGCCTGCAGATCGCTACCCGTATGTCCTCGCAGATCCGTGGTAACACTCAGGCGATCCAGAACGCCAACGACGGTATCTCCGTTGCCCAGACCGCTGAAGGCGCTCTGCAAGCTTCGACCGACATCCTGCAGCGTATGCGTGAACTGGCTGTTAAAGCACGTAACGGTACCAACGGCACTGCTGACCAGACCGCTACCAACGCTGAATTCGCTCAGATGTCCGACGAGATCACCCGTATCTCCGCCGCTACCAACCTGAACGGCAAAAACCTGCTGGACGGTTCGGCTGGTACTGTGACTCTGCAAGTTGGCGCCAACACTGGCTCCGCCAACCACATCGACCTGGTACTGAGCGGCAAGTTCGACGCCGTCAGCCTGTCGGTAGGTAGCGGTACTGTTGTTCTGACCGGTGCTACTTCGGCTGCCGCCGCTTCGAACATCGACAACGCGATCACTGCGATCGACGCTGCAATTGCGAACATCAACGCCACTCGCGCCGCTCTGGGTGCTTCGCAAAACCGTCTGACCAGCACCATCCAGAACTTGCAGAACATCACCGAGAACACCACTGCTGCACAAGGTCGCGTACAAGATACCGACTTCGCCGCAGAGACTGCTAACCTGACCAAGCAGCAAACCCTGCAACAGGCTTCGACCTCTGTTCTGGCTCAAGCCAACCAACTGCCTTCCGCTGTACTGAAGCTGCTTCAGTAATTTCGGAATGAGTTTTAGCGGGGGAGTGCGCTTGCGTGCTCTCTCGCTTTTTACGTTATGAGGTGATGAGCATGGACATGAGCGTCAAGCTTAACGTGTCTTATCCGGCTCCCAAGCCAGCCAATACTGTCCCCGACAAGCCGTCGGAGATCAAGCCTCAGACCGTTGAAGCTGTTCCTGCCTCGAAAAAGAGCCAGGAAGCAGATGAAACCAAGCTGAAGCTGGCGGTGCAGGAGATCGAGAAGTTCGTTCAGTCGATCAAGCGCAATCTGGAGTTCTCGATCGATGAGCATTCCGGGAAGGTCATCGTCAAGGTGATTGCAAGCGAGACGGGCGAGGTCGTTCGACAGATCCCTTCCGCAGAAGCGCTCAAGCTGGCAGACAGTCTGGCCAACGCGAGTCACGTGTTGTTCGACGCCAAAGTCTGATAGCTGGCATGAATAGTGTTTGAAGTTCTTTAGACGCAGGTATTGGTCAAAAGACTGGCAATAACCCCCAAGGGAGATGCACATGGCAAGTCCAATTTTACCGGGTTCGGGACTGGGTTCCGGCCTGGATATCGGTGCAATCGTCACTGCGCTGGTCAATGCCGACAAGTCGCCAAAGCAGACGCAGATCGATAACGCTACCAAAACCAACACGCTGAAGATCTCCGGTATCGGCACGCTGAAGAGTGCGCTGACCGCATTCCAGACGGCGATGACCAACCTGGGCAGCAAGACCAATCCAGCGTTTGCCGGTTACACGGCGACTTCGGGCACTCCGGCCGTTTTGGGTGTTTCTGCAGATAACACTGCGGTCTCGGGTACTTACAGCGTTGTTGTGAATAAACTGGCCACCGGCTCGAAAATAGCCAGTGCATCCTTTGCCGGCGGTGCTGCCAGTGCCATTCCGAGTGGTACCCTGAAAATCAGTCAGAATGGCACTGATTACAATGTCACGATCCCGGCCAATGCCACCTTGCAGAGCACCCGGGATGCGATCAACTCGGCTCAGGCCGTCAACGGTATTTCCGCCAACATCGTGACCGACAGCACCGGTGCTTCGCGCCTGGTGATCAGTTCGAGCAAGACGGGCGCCGGCTCTGACATGAAAGTCAGCGGCATTGCCGGTCTTGAAATCGACGGCACCCAGGCGATGGGCACCAACCCGGCCGCCGGGGCTTCCGGCGCGGTCAACGGCCTCGCTCAGGATGCGTCGCTGACCATTGACGGCCTGGCAGTGACCAGCAAGAGCAACACGGTCACCGGCGCCATCAGTGGTCTGACGATGAACCTGACATCGGTCAGCGCCGGCACTCCACCATCGACACCTGTCACAGTGACTGTCGACGGTAACACCAAGGGTTTGCAGACGTCGGTTCAGGCGTTTGTCGATGCCTACAACACCTTGAAAAGCACCATCGATTCGTTGTCCAAGGCGACGCCGGACGAAGATGGCAAGCTGACCGTTCAGGCGGCGTTCACGGGTGACTCACTGGCACGTTCACTGGTTGCTGATATCCGCGGACAGATTACGGCCCCGAGTGCTACCGCTGGCAGCCCGATGGCCTATCTGTCGCAGCTGGGTGTCATGACCGACCGCAACACCGGTAACCTGACGTTCGACACGGTCGCGTTCAACAAGACCATGTCCACGCCAGGCATGAGCGGCAAGGTCCAGGAGATGTTCACCGGCACCACCGACACCAACGGTCTGTTGGCGCGCATGAGCAAGGCGGTTGACCCTTATCTCAAGGCTTCGGCCGATGGCAAGACCACCACCGGTCTGCTGGATCAGCGCCTGACCATCCTGAACAACAACACGCGCAACATTACGTCCCAGCAATTGGCGCTGGACCTGCGTGTGGCCAACCTGACCAAGACGCTGACTGCCAAGTACAACGCCATGGACTTGCTGGTAGGGCAGATGAAGGCCACGGCGAGCAACATCACGTCGTTCTTCAGCTCGCTGAACGCTCAGCAATCCGCGAAGTAACATGAACGAGCGACAAAAACCCGGCTACGCTTTCGAGCGTGTGCCGGGTTTTTGTCTTATGGTCTAAAGTTTTTCGGCTCGCGGGCGATACACTGCTCATACGAGTCATTGTGGCAAATGAGGTAGAACATGAATCCGATGTTAGCCCTTCGGCAATACCAGAAAGTAGGTGCCCACGCTCAGACATCTGAAGCCAGCCCACATCGTCTGGTGCAAATGCTGATGGAAGGCGGCCTGGACCGAATCGCCCAGGCCAAGGGTGCGATCGAGCGCAAGGATATTCCTGCCAAGTGCACGTCGATCAGCAAGGCCATCGGTATCGTCAGTGGCCTGCGCGAAGGCCTGGACCTGGAAAACTCCGCAGATACACTGGCTGATCTGGACGGTCTGTATATCTACATGATGAAGCGTCTCGCCGAGGCGAACATCAGCAGCGATCCACGCATTCTTGATGAGGTTGCCGGCTTGCTGAGCACCGTCAAGGAAGGCTGGGACGCGATCGCGCCTGCGCCCGCTCCGCAGTTCTGAGGAGATCATCATGAGTCTTGTATTGCAGCGAATCGAAGAAACCCGCGTGGCGTTGGTCGGAGCCCTGGCCGAGCGCAACTGGGAGGCGATCGGTCAACTGGATCTTGATTGCCGTTCCTGCATGGAAGATGTCTTGAGTGAGGCTTCGGTAGACGAGGTCGCGTTGCGCGACAACCTTGAGGAGTTGCTGCATGTCTACAAGCAGCTGCTTGAAGTTGCCATGGGTGAGCGTCAGGCGATAGTCGACGAGATGTCGCAGATCACCCAAGCGCAGAACGCGGCAAAGGTTTACCATCTGTTTGGTTAATTAACCCTCAGTTAATCCAGACATGTGCGCCATAAATTTGACTGTGCACGGTTTTTTGACTTAACTAGTGGCTGTTTTCAGATTTCAGGCGTCTACAGGCACAAGGTGTCCTGCAAGCGTCTCGCTTGCCCCTCATTTTGGGCATTGAGTTGACTAGGGAAGTTGCTATTGCATGTGGCGTGAAACCAAAATTCTGCTGATCGATGACGATAGCGTCCGCCGCCGCGACCTGGCGGTGATCTTAAATTTTCTTGGCGAAGAAAATTTACCCTGCGGAAGCCATGACTGGCAGCAGGCAGTCGGCTCTTTGTCGTCTAGTCGTGAGGTCATTTGCGTACTGATCGGGACGGTCAATGCTCCTGGTGCGCTTTTGGGCCTGTTAAAGACACTCTCGACCTGGGATGAGTTCCTTCCGGTTTTGCTGATGGGCGATAATTCTTCGGTGGACTTGCCCGAAGACCAACGCCGCCGGGTACTTTCGACCCTCGAAATGCCGCCGAGCTACAGCAAACTGCTGGACTCCCTGCACCGCGCCCAGGTGTATCGCGAAATGTACGATCAGGCCCGCGAGCGCGGCCGCCATCGCGAACCCAACCTGTTCCGCAGCCTCGTCGGCACCAGCCGCGCGATCCAGCACGTGCGTCAGATGATGCAGCAAGTGGCCGACACCGACGCCAGCGTATTGATCCTCGGCGAGTCCGGGACCGGCAAGGAAGTGGTTGCGCGCAACCTGCATTACCACTCCAAGCGTCGCGACGCGCCATTCGTACCGGTCAACTGCGGGGCGATCCCGGCCGAGTTGCTGGAAAGCGAACTGTTCGGTCACGAGAAGGGCGCCTTCACCGGCGCGATCACCAGCCGTGCCGGCCGCTTCGAGCTGGCCAACGGCGGTACGCTGTTCCTCGACGAAATCGGCGACATGCCGCTGCCGATGCAGGTCAAGCTGCTGCGCGTGCTGCAGGAGCGCACCTTCGAACGCGTGGGCAGCAACAAGACCCAGAGCGTCGACGTGCGCATCATCGCCGCGACCCACAAGAATCTCGAAAGCATGATCGAGATCGGCACCTTCCGCGAAGACCTCTACTATCGCCTGAACGTGTTCCCGATCGAGATGGCGCCGCTGCGTGAGCGCGTCGAAGACATTCCGCTGCTGATGAACGAGCTGATCTCGCGCATGGAACACGAGAAGCGCGGTTCGATCCGCTTCAACTCTGCTGCGATCATGTCCCTGTGCCGCCACGGCTGGCCGGGCAACGTCCGCGAGCTGGCCAACCTGGTGGAGCGCATGGCGATCATGCATCCGTACGGGGTGATCGGCGTGGTCGAGCTGCCGAAGAAATTCCGCTACGTCGACGACGAAGACGAGCAAATGGTCGACAGCCTGCGCAGCGATCTGGAAGAACGCGTGGCGATCAACGGCCACACGCCGGACTTCACCGCCAACGCCATGCTGCCGCCGGAAGGTCTCGACCTGAAGGACTACCTCGGTGGTCTGGAGCAGGGGCTGATCCAGCAGGCGCTGGACGACGCCAACGGCATCGTGGCCCGCGCTGCCGAACGCCTGCGCATTCGCCGCACCACGCTGGTGGAGAAGATGCGCAAGTACGGCATGAGCCGTCGTGAAGGTGATGAACAGGCGGATGATTGACGCCTGTTTTTCAACTGCTTCATTTATAAGCGGTTTTTTTTAGGCACGGGTATTGCTACGTCCCTCGCAACGTTCCGTTTAACTGACGGTCAGCCAAGCGAGTGAGCACAATGCCCCAAGCCTCCCAGATGTCTTCTGTTCCCGAGTCCTCGGGGCAACTGCCGTCCGTAGAGCAGGCGAGCCGCCAGGGGCTTGAGCAGGCATTCGCCCTGTTCAACCAGATGTCCAGTCAGTTGACCGACTCCTACAGCATGCTCGAAGCCCGGGTCACCGAGCTCAAGGGCGAGCTGGCTGTGGTCAGCGCCCAGCGCATGCAGGAACTGGCGGAAAAAGAACGCCTGGCCAACCGTCTGCAAAACCTCCTCGATCTGTTGCCCGGTGGCGTCATCGTCATCGACGGTCACGGCATTGTGTGCGAGGCCAACCCTGCCGCCATCGAATTGCTCGGCCTGCCGCTGGAAGGCGAGCTGTGGCGCCATGTCATCGCCCGTTGCTTCGCACCCCGTGAAGACGACGGCCACGAAATTTCCTTGAAGAACGGTCGACGCCTGTCGATTGCCACCCGCTCGCTGGATGCCGAGCCGGGGCAGTTGGTGCTGCTCAACGACCTGACTGAAACCCGTCATTTGCAGGATCAACTGGCCCGCCACGAGCGACTGTCGTCCCTGGGGCGGATGGTCGCTTCGCTGGCGCATCAGATCCGCACGCCGTTGTCCGCCGCGTTGCTGTACGCCAGTCATTTGACCGAGCAGGAATTGCCGGTCGCCACCCAGCAGCGTTTCGCCGGTCGCCTCAAGGAGCGCCTGCACGAGCTCGAGCATCAGGTGCGCGACATGCTGGTGTTCGCTCGCGGCGAGCTGCCGCTGACCGACCGTGTCACGCCGAATGCCTTGATGCAGTCGTTGCAGGCCGCGGCGCTGACCCATGTGCAGGATCTGCCGATCCGCTGGCAGTGCGACAGCCATGTCGGCGAGTTGCTGTGCAATCGCGACACGCTGGTCGGGGCGCTGCTCAATCTGATTGAAAACGCCATTCAGGCGAGTGCCGGTGAGGTGCGTCTGAAGGTGCATTGCTACACCCGCGACAACACCTTGCGTTTGTGTGTCAGTGACAGCGGCAGCGGAATTGATGCGGTGGTGCTGGCGCGGCTGGGCGAGCCGTTTTTCACCACCAAGGTTACCGGGACCGGCCTGGGCCTGACCGTGGTCAAGGCCGTGGCGCGTGCGCATCAGGGAGAATTGCAGCTGCGTTCGCGGGTCGGGCGCGGTACGTGTGCGCAGGTCATCCTGCCGTTGTTTTCTGCTGTACAGGGAGCTGAGTGAAGGTCATGGGCATCAAGGTTCTGCTGGTCGAGGATGACCGCTCGTTGCGCGAGGCGCTGGCCGATACGCTGTTGCTGGCCGGTCACGACTATCACGCGGTGGGTTCGGCCGAAGAGGCGCTGAACGCCGTCGAACGCGAAGCGTTCAGTCTGGTGGTCAGCGACGTCAACATGCCGGGCATGGACGGCCATCAATTGCTCGGGCTGCTGCGCGCACGGCAGCCGCAATTGCCGGTGCTGCTGATGACCGCCCATGGCGCGGTCGAGCGCGCGGTCGATGCGATGCGCCAGGGCGCGGCAGATTATCTGGTCAAGCCGTTCGAGCCCAAGGCTCTGCTGGATCTTGTGGCGCGCCACGCCTTGGGCAGTCTTGGCACCAGTGACGCCGAAGGGCCGGTCGCGGTCGAGCCGGCCAGTGCTCAATTGCTGGATCTGGCGGCGCGGGTCGCACGCAGCGATTCCACCGTGCTGATTTCCGGCGAGTCCGGCACCGGCAAGGAAGTGCTGGCGCGCTACATCCACCAGCAATCCCATCGCGCCAGTCAGCCGTTCATTGCGATCAACTGTGCGGCGATCCCGGACAACATGCTCGAAGCCACCCTGTTCGGTCACGAAAAAGGCTCGTTCACCGGCGCCATCGCGGCCCAGGCCGGCAAGTTCGAACAGGCGGACGGCGGCACCATTCTGCTCGATGAGATTTCCGAAATGCCCCTCGGCCTGCAAGCCAAGCTTTTGCGAGTGTTGCAGGAGCGGGAAGTGGAGCGGGTCGGCGCACGCAAGCCGATCACTCTCGATATTCGCGTGGTGGCCACCACCAACCGCGACCTGGCCGGTGAAGTGGCGGCGGGGCGGTTCCGTGAAGACCTCTATTATCGTCTGTCGGTATTTCCGCTGGCCTGGCGTCCGTTGCGCGAGCGCACCGCCGATATCCTGCCGCTGGCCGAGCGTCTGTTGGGCAAGCACGTCAATAAAATGAAGCATGCGATGGCGAAGTTCTCGCCCGAGGCGCAAGCGTGCCTGATCGGTTATCCGTGGCCGGGCAACGTGCGCGAGCTGGATAACGCGGTCCAGCGGGCCTTGATTCTGCAGCAGGGCGGGTTGATCCAGCCGCAGGATTTCTGTCTCTCCGGGCCTGCGCTGTTTGCTCCATTGCCGGCGGCAGTGCCGGCCGCGCCGGTCATTCGTGAAGTGGAAATCGAGGCGGATTCGGCCGGTGCGCTGGGCGATGACCTGCGTCGCCGCGAGTTCCAGATGATCATCGATACCCTGCGTACCGAACGTGGTCGGCGCAAGGAAGCCGCGGAAAAACTCGGCATCAGCCCGCGCACCCTGCGTTACAAACTGGCGCAAATGCGCGATGCGGGCATGGATGTCGAAGGCTACCTGTTCGCCACCTGACGGGTGGCGCAAACGTTTGAAACGGCTTTTCTGAAAGCGGTGCCCATGAGCTGGCACCGTTGTTGCTAACACCTGAGTACCCGCCGAGTGAGTGTCAAAAAATTGCGGGCCGCCCAAGAGAGTAGACCATGAGCCAAGGTATTGAATTTAATCGGTTGATGATGGACATGAAGGCCATGCAAATGGACGCCATGTCGAAGCCGAAATCGACTTCCGCTGCCCCTGAAGTGGCAGGCAGCAGCTTTTCCGACATGCTCGGTCAGGCCATCAACAAAGTCAGTGATACCCAGCAGGCGTCGACTCAGTTGGCCAACGCATTTGAAATCGGCAAGAGCGGCGTCGATCTGACGGACGTGATGATTGCCTCGCAAAAAGCCAGCGTGTCGTTTCAGGCTCTGACCCAGGTGCGCAACAAGCTGGTTCAGGCTTATCAAGACATCATGCAGATGCCGGTTTAAGGACGAGATTGAGTCATGGCAGAAGCAGTCGCCGATAACGTTCCGGCCAAGGCCACCCCGATAGACGGCAAACCGCCGCTGTTCGGCCTGTCCTTCCTGGAAAACCTCTCCGAGATGACCGTGCTGCGTCAGGTGGGCCTGTTGGTCGGCCTGGCCGCGAGCGTGGCGATTGGCTTTGCCGTGGTGCTGTGGTCGCAGCAACCGGACTACCGGCCTCTGTACGGCAGCCTTGCCGGCATGGACGCCAAGCAGGTCATGGACACCCTGGCCTCCGCCGACATTCCCTACACCGTTGAACCGAATTCCGGCGCCTTGCTGGTCAAGGCCGATGACCTGTCCCGTGCGCGGCTCAAGCTCGCGGCCGCTGGTGTCACTCCCAGCGACGGCAACATCGGTTTTGAAATCCTCGACAAGGAACAGGGTCTGGGCACCAGCCAGTTCATGGAAGCGACCCGTTATCGTCGCGGCCTCGAAGGCGAACTGGCCCGCACCATTTCCAGCCTGAACAACGTCAAGGGCGCGCGCGTTCACCTGGCGATCCCGAAAAGTTCGGTGTTCGTGCGTGACGAACGCAAGCCTAGCGCTTCGGTACTGGTCGAGCTGTACTCCGGTCGTTCGCTGGAGCCAGGCCAGGTCGTTGCCATTATCAATCTGGTGGCGACCTCCGTTCCCGAGCTGAGCAAATCGCAGATCACCGTCGTCGACCAGAAGGGCAACCTGCTGTCGGATCAGGCGGAAAACTCTGAAATGACCATGGCCGGCAAGCAGTTCGACTACAGCCGCCGCATGGAAAGCATGCTCACCCAGCGCGTGCACAACATTCTGCAACCGGTACTGGGCAACGATCGCTACAAGGCTGAAGTCTCGGCCGACGTCGATTTCAGTGCTGTCGAATCGACCGCCGAGCAGTTCAACCCGGATCAACCGGCCCTGCGCAGCGAACAGTCGGTCAACGAACAACGCACCGCCAGCAATGGCCCGCAAGGTGTGCCGGGTGCCCTGAGCAACCAGCCACCGTCGCCGGCTTCGGCGCCGCAAACCACCGGTGGCGCAGCCGCCCCGGCGAGCATGGTGCAGCCTGGTCAGCCGCTGGTTGATGCCAACGGTCAGCAGATCATGGACCCGGCAACCGGCCAGCCGATGCTCGCGCCGTACCCGGCGGACAAGCGTCAACAATCCACCAAGAACTTCGAACTCGACCGTTCCATCAGCCACACCAAACAGCAGCAGGGTCGCCTGAATCGCCTGTCGGTGTCGGTGGTGGTGGACGATCAGGTCAAGATCAACCCGGCCAACGGCGAAACCACCCGTGCGCCGTGGAGCGCCGACGAATTGGCGCGCTTCACCCGTCTGGTGCAGGACGCCGTCGGCTTCGACGCCAGTCGTGGCGACAGCGTCAGCGTGATCAACATGCCGTTCTCCGCCGAGCGCGGCGAAGTGATCGCCGACATTCCGTTCTACTCCCAGCCATGGTTCTGGGACATCGTCAAACAAGTGCTGGGTGTGTTGTTCATCCTGGTGCTGGTGTTCGGCGTGCTGCGTCCGGTGCTCAACAACATCACCGGTGGCGGCAAAAGCAAGGAGCTGGCCGGTCTCGGCGGCGACATGGAACTCGGTGGCATGGGCGGTCTGGATGGTGAACTGTCCAACGATCGCGTCAGCCTCGGCGGCCCGACCAGCATTCTGCTGCCGAGCCCGAGCGAGGGTTATGACGCTCAGTTGAACGCAATCAAGAGTCTGGTGGCAGAAGACCCGGGTCGTGTGGCCCAGGTCGTGAAAGAGTGGATTAACGCAGATGAGTGATAACCGAGCCGCCGTCGCCAAACTGTCCCGGGTCGATAAAGCCGCGATTCTGCTGCTGTCCCTGGGTTCGACCGATGCCGCACAAGTGCTGCGCCACATGGGCCCCAAAGAGGTTCAGCGAGTCGGCGTGGCCATGGCCCAGATGGGCAACGTCCACCGTGAGCAGGTCGAGCAGGTCATGAGCGAGTTCGTCGACATCGTCGGCGATCAGACCAGCCTGGGCGTCGGCTCCGACGACTACGTGCGCAAAATGCTCACCCAGGCCCTGGGTGAAGACAAGGCCAACGGCCTGATCGACCGCATTCTGCTGGGCGGCAACACCAGTGGCCTCGACAGCCTGAAATGGATGGAGCCGCGCGCCGTTGCCGACGTGATCCGTTACGAACACCCGCAGATCCAGGCGATCGTGGTCGCGTACCTCGATCCGGATCAGGCCGGTGAAGTGCTGGGCAACTTCGACCACAAGGTGCGTCTGGACATCATCCTGCGCGTCTCGTCGTTGAACACCGTACAGCCGGCCGCGCTGAAAGAATTGAACCAGATCCTCGAGAAGCAGTTCTCCGGCAACTCGAACGCCTCGCGCACCACCCTGGGTGGCATCAAGCGGGCGGCGGACATCATGAACTTCCTCGACAGCTCGATCGAAGGCCAGCTCATGGACTCGATCCGCGAAGTCGACGAAGATCTGTCCGGTCAGATCGAAGACCTCATGTTCGTGTTCAACAACCTGGCCGATGTCGACGACCGCGGTATCCAGGCACTGTTGCGCGAAGTGTCTTCCGACGTGCTGGTGCTGGCCCTCAAGGGTTCGGACGAAGGCGTCAAAGAGAAGATCTTCAAGAACATGTCCAAGCGTGCCGCCGAACTGCTGCGCGACGACCTCGAGGCCAAGGGCCCGGTGCGCGTCAGCGACGTGGAGACCGCGCAGAAGGAAATCCTCACCATCGCCCGCCGTATGGCCGAAGCCGGAGAAATCGTGCTCGGTGGCAAGGGCGGCGAGGAAATGATCTAAGCCCATGGACAAGCATGACGACGATGTGACGGACCTGATCCGTGCCCGGGACGTCCGTGGTTTCGAATCTTGGGCGTTGCCCAGCTTCGACCCGCCGAAACCTGAGCCCGAGCCGGAACCTGAGCCTGAACCGCCGGAGATGGAAGAAGTGCCGCTGGAAGAAGTCCAGCCACTGACGCTGGAAGAACTCGAAAGCATCCGTCAGGAGGCCTACAACGAGGGCTTCGCCATCGGCGAAAAGGAAGGCTTTCACAGCGCTACCCTCAAGGTGCGCCAGGAAGCCGAAGTGGTCCTGACGGCCAAGGTCAACAGCCTTGAGCAACTGATGGGCCACCTGTTCGAGCCCATTGCCGAGCAAGACACCCAGATCGAAAAGTCGCTGGTCGACCTCGTGCAGCACATCGCCAAACAGGTGATTCAGCGCGAGCTGGCCATCGACTCGACGCAGATCGAACACGTCATGCGCGACGCCCTCAAGCTGTTGCCGCTGGGCGTAGGCAATGTGCGGCTGTACGTCAATCCGCAGGATTTCGAACAGGTCAAAGCCCTGCGCGAACGTCATGAGGAAACCTGGCGCATCGTCGAGGACGAATCCCTGCTGCCGGGCGGTTGCCGGGTCGAGACCGACCACAGCCGAATCGACGCCAGCATCGAAACCCGCGTCAGCCAGGTCATGGCCAAACTGTTCGACCAGTTGCACGAACAGGCCTTGCATCCGGCCGCGCCGGATCTGAGCCTCGACTTGCCGGAAACACCGAAGCCGGCTCCGATCGCAGAAGAGCCGCTCGCGGACGCCCCCGATGCGCCTTGAACGCACCAGCTTCGCCAAGCGCCTGAGCACTTACGCCGAGGCCACCGAAATCGCCGGTGCGCCGATCCTCGAAGGGCGCCTGCTGCGCATGGTCGGCCTGACGCTTGAAGCCGAAGGCCTGCGTGCCGCCATGGGCACCCGCTGCATGGTGATCAACGACGACACCTATCACCCGTCCCAGGTTGAAGCCGAAGTCATGGGCTTCTCCGGCAGCAAGGTGTTCCTGATGCCGGTCGGCAGCGTGGCCGGCATTGCCCCGGGCGCCCGCGTGGTGCCGTTGGCCGACACCGGTCGTTTGCCGATGGGCATGAGCATGCTCGGTCGTGTGCTCGACGGCGCCGGACGTGCGCTGGACGGCAAGGGCGGCATGAAGGCCGAAGACTGGGTGCCGATGGACGGCCCGACCATCAACCCGCTCAACCGTGACCCGATCAGCGAACCGCTCGACGTCGGCATCCGTTGCATCAACGGTTTGTTGACGGTCGGTCGCGGCCAGCGTCTGGGCCTGTTCGCCGGTACCGGTGTCGGTAAGTCGGTGTTGCTCGGCATGATGACTCGCTTCACCGAGGCCGACATCATCGTCGTCGGCCTGATCGGTGAGCGGGGTCGAGAAGTTAAAGAGTTCATCGAGCACATCCTCGGTGAAGAAGGCCTCAAGCGTTCCGTGGTGGTTGCATCACCTGCGGACGATGCGCCGCTGATGCGTCTTCGCGCGGCGATGTACTGCACGCGGATCGCCGAATATTTCCGCGACAAGGGCAAGAATGTCCTGTTGCTGATGGATTCGCTGACCCGTTTCGCCCAGGCCCAGCGGGAAATCGCTCTGGCCATCGGCGAGCCGCCGGCGACCAAGGGTTATCCGCCGTCGGTATTCGCCAAACTGCCGAAACTGGTGGAGCGCGCCGGTAATGCGGAGAAGGGCGGGGGTTCGATCACCGCGTTCTACACCGTACTGTCCGAGGGCGATGACCAGCAGGACCCGATCGCCGACTCCGCGCGGGGTGTGCTCGACGGCCACATCGTGCTGTCGCGGCGGCTGGCCGAGGAAGGTCATTACCCGGCCATTGATATTGAAGCCTCGATCAGCCGGGTGATGCCGGCGGTGGTGTCGCCGGAGCATATGCAGCGCGCGCAATACTTCAAGCAGTTGTGGTCGCGCTACCAACAGAGTCGCGACCTGATCAGCGTCGGCGCCTATGTCGCTGGCGGTGACCGCGAGACTGACCTTGCCATCAATCTGCAGCCGCAACTGGTCAGATACCTGCGTCAGGGTCTCAACGACAACATCAGCCTGGGTGAAAGCGAGGCGTACCTCAGCACGATTTTCGCCCCGGCGGCCGGCGGGTAACCGGTCATGGCCCTGAGTCGAGCCGCGCGTCTGGCGCCGGTGGTGGACATGGCCGAGAAGGCCGAGAAAACCGCCGTGCAGCGCCTGGGTTACTTTCAGGGTCAGGTGAAGGTGGCCGAGAGCAAGCTCGCCGACCTGCATGCCTTTCGTCTGGATTACTCCGAGCAGTGGATCGTACGCGGCAGCACGGGCGTGTCCGGGCAATGGCTGCTCGGTTTTCAGGGCTTCCTGGCGCAACTCGACACTGCTGTCGATCAACAGCGTCAGAGCCTGCAATGGCACCAGAACAACCTGGACAAGGCCCGTGATGCCTGGCAGCAGGCATTCGCCCGGGTCGAAGGTCTGCGTAAGCTTGTACAACGTTATCTGGATGAAGCGCAGCGCGCCGAAGACAAGCGCGAACAGAAATTGCTGGACGAGTTGTCTCAGCGTCTGCCGCGCCACGAGGCGTTTTGACGGGCAGATCTCGCACAGATCCCGACGCCATCGCGCCTTGCCCATGGCCCCTCCAAGTGCTAAACCTTGTACACGTTCGTCAATGACAAGGAAGCCAGTACATGTCAGTCGTTACAGAAGTCTCTCCCGACAAGAAAAAACTGACGATTTCGGTCAAGGGGCGATTCGATTTCGCCAAGCATCAGGAATTTCGCCAATCCTACGAAAAAGAGCAGCCCGAATCGGTGATTGTCGACCTCAAGGAGGCGACCTATCTCGACAGTTCGGCGCTCGGCATGCTGCTTCTGCTGCGTGATCATGTCGGCGGTGACGACTCGGAAATCCGCGTGGTCAATAGCAGTTCCGACGTGAAGAAAATCCTCGCCATTTCCAACTTCGACAAACTGTTCGACATCAGTTGACGGCCATGCAGCCGCAAGAGCCGCTGACGATCCTGATCGCCGAAGACAGCGCCGCTGACCGGCTGTTGTTGTCGACCATCGTCCGTCGTCAGGGGCATGAAGTGCTGACGGCCACCCACGGTGCGGAGGCGGTCGAGGCGTTTATCCGGCAAAAGCCGCATCTGGTGTTGATGGACGCGATGATGCCGGTGATGGACGGCTTCGAAGCCGCACGCCAGATCAAGAGGCTGGCGGGTGAAAACCTGGTGCCGATCATCTTCCTCACGTCGCTGACGGAAAGTGAAGCCCTGGCCCGTTGCCTCGAGGCCGGCGGTGACGACTTTCTGGCGAAGCCCTACAACCAGGTGATCCTCGCCGCCAAAATCAAGGCGATGGATCGCTTGCGCCGTTTGCAGGCCACGGTTCTTCAACAGCGCGATCTGATCGCCAAGCATCACGACTATCTGCTCAATGAGCAGCGGGTCGCCAAGGCCGTGTTCGACAAGGTCGCGCATTCCGGCTGCCTGAGCGCGCCGAACATCCGTTACCTGCAATCACCTTACGCGCTGTTCAACGGCGACCTGCTGTTGGCCGCGTACACCCCGGCCGGCGACATGCATGTGTTGCTTGGTGATTTCACCGGCCATGGTTTGCCGGCGGCGGTCGGGGCCATGCCGCTGGCCGAGGTGTTCTATGGCATGACCGCCAAGGGTTACGGTCTGGCCGAGACCCTGCGGGAAATGAACGCCAAGCTCAAGCGCATCCTGCCGGTGGACATGTTCTGTTGCGCGACGCTGTTGTGCCTGAGTTTTCAGCGGCGCTCGGTGGAAGTCTGGAACGGCGGCATGCCCGACGGTTATCTGCACTGCCTCGCTACCGGGGAGCGCAAGCCACTCGCTGCGCGCCACTTGCCGCTGGGTGTGCTCAGCCCGCAGACCTTCGATGACCGCACCGAGGTTCACTCGATGGCAGTGGGCGATCGGGTGTTCCTGCTCTCGGACGGGGTTATCGACACCTGCGATGCCAACGATCAGTTGTTCGGTGTCGAGCGCTTGCACCAGGTGTTCGCCGCCAATCACCAGCCGGATCGGCTGTTCGAGGAAATCGAGCAGGCGTTGCAGGACTTTCGCGGTGAGGCCCGGGACGATGTGAGCATGGTCGAGGTCAGCCTGCTGGAGATGGCGCAGGTCAATCCGTCGGCGCCGGTGTATTCCGACAGTGGCCAGTCCTGTCCGCTGGACTGGTCGGTGAGCTTCGAATTTCGCGGTGCCACGCTCAAGCGCTTCAATCCGCTGCCTTATCTGTTGCAGTTGCTGCTTGAGGTGCATGGATTGCGGGCGCAGAGTGGCGCACTGTACAGCGTGCTGGCCGAGCTTTATTCCAACGCGCTGGAGCATGGCGTGCTGGGACTGGATTCGAGCCTCAAGCGCGATGCGTCGGGTTTCGCCCGTTATTATGAGCAGCGCAATGCGCGACTGGAGGCCTTGCAGGACGGTTACGTGCGCGTGCATTTGCAGGTGCGGCCGGAAGGCGAGGGTGGTTGTCTGGTGGTGCGGGTCGAAGACAGCGGCCAGGGGTTTGATGTCTCGCGCGTGATGGAGCGACCGCTCGACGGTGTCCGTCTGTCGGGGCGCGGAGTCAGCCTGATCCGGCAATTGGCGCGTAATGCCAGTTGGTCAGACGATGGTCGCAGTGCTCGCGTGGAGTTTTTCTGGGAGGCTCTGGCATAATCCGCGCATTCTTGATCAAGGAGTGAACAAGTGGCTGATACACATGTGGACCACGAGGCGCTGAGCGCGCTGCGGGAAGTGATGGAAGACAGCTATCCGGAACTGCTGGATACCTTCCTCGCCGATTCCGAAAATCGCCTGCGCGAGTTGCAGCAGACTGCCGATGCCGACGCATTGTCTTCCGTTGCGCACAGCTTCAAGGGCAGCAGCAGCAACATGGGCGCGACCCGTCTTGCGGTGCTGTGCCAGGAGCTGGAACAGCATGCCAAAGACAAAAGCCCTTCTGAAATCATCAAACTGGTCGCCGACATCCATAGCGAATTCGCCGATGTGCGGCCCGTTTATGTCGCCGAGCGACAGCGCTCGCTGACGCACTGATCCTGCCGTCGGGCGGTTTTGTCGGGATTCTGACGAAACTGGCCCGGCACTTGCAGTCATCTATCCCAACTGTACCTACGATCCCAGTGCAGCGGAGACCGTGCCATGCCTGCAAGCCCCAACATTCTTCTTCAGACCGCCGCCCAGGCCAAGGCGCAAGCTGCCTCGGCCAAATCATCGGCAGTGGCCGCAGAGCCCGGGGACAAGGCCTCCAGCTTCGCTCAAGTATTTGCCGATCAAGGCCCGAACAAGCCCTCGGTGACCGTCGACAATTCGGCAAAACCTGCCCGTGACAAGGTCGCCGACAACAGCGGCAAGAAAGACCTCGGCAAGGATCAGTCTGCCGCCCCGGAGCCGGCGGTTGCCGATAGCGGCAAAGCCTTGCCCGCCGACAAACCGGCGACGGCGGCAACGGACGACAAAACCGCTGCTGATGATGAGACTGCCGATACCGCAACGACTCCTGTTGTCGACACAGCACCGGTGGATCCGGCGCTGGTGGCGGCGGTAGAACCTGTCGTTACCACACCGGTAGCCGCCACCCCTGTCGTCGATACCGCCGCAAAACCGGAAACCGACAAACCAGCCGTGGCGGCATTGCCGGGTATGGTCAAGGATCCGGTGCCGGCCACTGACCCGGCGTTCGACCCCGAGGCGGATCCGCTGGATTCGCTGCCCGCGGTGCGCATGGCCATGGAGCAGAGTGGCCACATTTCCGCTTCCAGTCAGTCCCAGCCCAAGGCCACCCCGGCCCAGGCTCAGGCTGACGGCGAATTGACCTCGGCGCAGAACTTCGCTGCCGGCATGGCCAGCATGCTCGACGTGCAGGCTGACAAGGACAGCACCAGCCAGGGCGGCGAAAAGGCGTTCAGCGGTCTGATCGATGACGGCCTCAAAGACCTGAAGACCGCCACCAGCGACACCCGCGTGGATGATTTCGCCAACCGTCTGGCGGCGCTGACCCAGGCTGCCACACCGAAAACCGCCAACGCGGTGCCGGTGAACCAGCCGATTGCCATGCATCAGAACGGCTGGACCGAAGAAGTGGTCAACCGGGTCATGTATCTGTCGAGCAACAACCTGAAGGCGGCTGACATCCAGTTGCAGCCGGCCGAGCTGGGGCGTCTGGATATCCGGGTGAACATGGTCCCGGACCAGCAGACCCAGGTGACCTTCATGAGTGCTCATCCGAGCGTGCGTGAAGCCCTCGACGGTCAGATGCACCGCCTGCGCGACATGTTCAACCAGCAAGGCATGGGGCAGGTCGACGTCAACGTGTCCGACCAGAACCGTGGCTGGCAGGGTCAAGGTGAGGAACAGGCGCAGCAGGGGCAGGGCGGTCGCACCAGCGCAGCCGGCGGTCGCCTGGATTCGGCTGAAGAAGAGTTGACGCCGTCAGCCGTGGCTGAAGCGGCGGCCACCGCCACTCACGTGATCGGCTCCAGCGCTGTCGATTACTACGCCTGATCAAATCAAAAGCCCCTCACCCTAGCCCTCTCCCGGAGGGAGAGGGAACTGATTGGGGGATGCTTGAGATGCTCGCTAACCTGATTGTTTTGAGCTGAATCCAAATCGACTCGATGCTTCAGGTCGACATATCACGAAAAGACAACTCGATCGGCTCCCTCTCCCTTTGGGAGAGGGCTGGGGTGAGGGTTGCTTTTGACTTCAGCGTTGTCTCCACGACTCCCGACACTTCTGGCATAACACTTGCTCTTGCCTTGCCGTGCGACTGTGAAAACCCGATTAGTGACGGATTATTGGCATGGCGAAGAGCGAAGCTGCAGCAGTAAAAGACCCCGCAACCAAAGGCAAACTCAAGCTGATCATCGTGATCGTGCTGGGTCTGTTGCTGGCGATCGGCACGTCCGTGGGGGCGACCTGGTTCTTCATGCACAGTGCCCAGAGCAAGCCTGAGGCTGCGGCCGAAGCGGCCCCGGTCGGCAAGCAACCGGCGATTTTCGAGCCGATGGCGCCGGCCTTCGTGGCCAACTACAACCAGAACGGCCGTCAGCGCTACATGCAGGTGAGCATCACCATGCTGGCGCGCAATCAGGCGGATCTGGAAGCGCTCAAAGTGCACATGCCGGTGATCCGCAACAACCTGGTGATGCTCTTCTCCGGTCAGGATTTCGCCACGCTGGCGACCCCGGTCGGTCAGGAGATGTTGCGCCAGAAGGCCACAGCCAGCGTCCAGGAAGTGGCGCAGAAAGAGCTGGGCAAAGTGGTGATCGAACAGTTGCTTTTCACTAATTTCGTACTGCAGTAGGAACACGACATGGCCGTGCAGGATCTGCTGTCCCAGGATGAAATCGACGCGCTGTTGCACGGCGTCGACGATGGTCTGGTACAGACCGATAACGCTGCCGAACCCGGCAGTGTCAAAAGCTACGACCTGACCAGCCAGGATCGCATCGTCCGTGGACGCATGCCGACTCTGGAAATGATCAACGAGCGTTTTGCCCGCTACACCCGCATCAGCATGTTCAACATGCTGCGCCGCTCGGCGGACGTTGCCGTCGGTGGCGTACAGGTGATGAAGTTCGGCGAATACGTGCACTCGCTGTACGTGCCGACCAGCCTCAACCTGGTCAAGATCAAACCCCTGCGCGGCACCGCGCTGTTCATCCTCGACGCCAAACTGGTGTTCAAGCTGGTGGACAACTTCTTCGGCGGCGACGGCCGTCACGCCAAGATCGAAGGGCGTGAATTCACCCCGACCGAACTGCGCGTGGTGCGCATGGTGCTGGAGCAGGCGTTCGTCGATTTGAAGGAAGCCTGGCAGGCGATCATGGAAGTCAACTTCGAGTACATCAACTCGGAAGTGAACCCGGCCATGGCCAACATCGTCGGCCCGAGCGAAGCGATCGTGGTCTCCACGTTCCACATCGAACTCGACGGCGGTGGCGGCGATCTGCACGTGACCATGCCGTACTCGATGATCGAGCCGGTGCGCGAAATGCTCGACGCCGGTTTCCAGTCGGACCTCGACGACCAGGACGAGCGCTGGGTCAACGCTCTGCGCCAGGACGTGCTCGACGTCGACGTGCCGATCGGCGCCACCGTAGCCCGCCGCCAGCTGAAACTGCGCGACATCCTGCACATGCAGCCGGGTGACGTGATTCCGGTGGAGATGCCGGAAGACATGATCATGCGCGCCAACGGCGTGCCGGCCTTCAAGGTCAAGATGGGCTCGCACAAAGGCAACCTTGCGTTGCAGGTTATCGAGCCAATCGAGCGCCGCTGAAGCGGCGCCCTCACTCCCTGATTCTTTTACCGGTTTTTTGCCCGCCGAGGACAAATGATGAACGACGATATGAACACCCAGGACGATCAGGCACTGGCCGATGAATGGGCTGCCGCCCTGGAAGAAACCGGTGAAGCCGGGCAGGCCGACATCGACGCGCTGCTGGCCGCCGATGCAGGTGCTTCGAGCTCCAACCGTCTGCCGATGGAAGAGTTCGGCAGCGTGCCGAAGAACAACGACCCGGTGACCCTCGACGGTCCGAACCTGGACGTGATTCTCGACATTCCGGTGTCGATCTCGATGGAAGTGGGCAGCACCGACATCAACATCCGCAACCTGCTGCAACTCAACCAGGGTTCGGTGATCGAGCTTGATCGTCTGGCCGGCGAGCCGCTGGACGTGCTGGTCAACGGCACCCTCATTGCCCACGGTGAAGTGGTCGTGGTCAACGAAAAGTTCGGCATCCGTCTGACTGACGTGATCAGCCCGAGCGAACGCATCAAGAAGCTGCGCTGAGTGAAAAAGGTTCTGGGGGCTTTGTTCGGTCTGGCGCTGGCGTTGCCGTTCAGCGTGCTGGCGGCCGAGCCGGTGGCGACCACGGCAGCGGCGGCTGCGCCGGCCGTCAACAGCGGCGTGGCCGGACAGCTGACGCAACTGGTGCTGGGTTTGTTGCTGGTGCTGGGGTTGATCTTCTTCCTCGCCTGGCTGTTGCGCCGGGTGCAGCAGGCAGGTCCCGCCGGCAAGGGGCAGGTGATCGAGCTGATCGGTTCCCGCGCGCTCGGGCCGCGTGACCGTCTGATGCTGGTGCAGGTCGGCAACGAGCAGATTCTGCTCGGCCTCAGCCCCGGAACCATCACTGCGTTGCACGTGCTCAAAGAGCCGGTCGAGGTGCCGAGCACCGCCGACAAAGCGACTCCGGAATTTGCCCAGCATCTGTTGAAGATCCTCGGCAAGGATCAGAAGGATAAGAAGTAATGGGTGCGTTGCGCATCGTCTTGACCCTGGCCTTGATGTTGGCCGCGCCGCTGGCATTCGCCGCCGATCCGTTGTCGATCCCGGCGATCACCCTGGGCACCAACGCCGAGGGCGCGCAGGAGTATTCGGTCAGCCTGCAGATCCTGCTGATCATGACGGCGCTGAGCTTCATTCCGGCCGCCGTCATCCTGATGACCAGTTTCACCCGGATCATCATCGTCTTCTCGATCCTGCGTCAGGCTCTGGGCCTGCAGCAGACACCGTCGAACCAGATCCTCACCGGTATGGCGCTGTTCCTGACGCTGTTCATCATGGCGCCGGTGTTCGATCGCGTGAACAACGATGCCTTGCAGCCGTACCTCGCGGAAAAACTGACCGCTCAGCAGGCAGTTGAAAAGGCTCAGGTGCCGATCAAGGACTTCATGCTCGCCCAGACCCGCTCCAGCGATCTGGAGCTGTTCATGCGCCTGTCCAAGCGCACCGACATCGCGACGCCGGATCAGGCGCCGCTGACGATTCTGGTGCCGGCGTTCGTGACGTCTGAACTGAAGACCGCGTTCCAGATCGGTTTCATGATCTTCATCCCGTTCCTGATCATCGACCTGGTGGTCGCGAGCGTGCTGATGGCGATGGGTATGATGATGCTGTCGCCGCTGATCATTTCCCTGCCGTTCAAAATCATGCTGTTCGTGCTGGTGGATGGCTGGGCGCTGATCATCGGCACCCTGGCCAGCAGTTTCGGAGGTGTATCGCCATGACGCCAGAAGTAGCGGTCGACATCTTTCGCGAAGCCCTGTGGCTGACCACCATGATGGTGGCGATCCTGGTGGTGCCGAGCCTGCTGGTGGGCCTGCTGGTGTCGATGTTCCAGGCCGCCACCCAGATCAACGAACAGACCCTGAGCTTTCTGCCGCGTCTGCTGGTGATGCTGGTAACGCTGATCGTCGCCGGCCCGTGGCTGGTGCAGACGTTCATGGAATACATCACTCAGTTGTACAAAAACATTCCGATGGTCATCGGCTAAGCCATGCAATCGCTGCTTCAGTTGACCGATACCCAGATCAGCACCTGGGTGGCGTCGTTCATGCTGCCGATGTTTCGCGTCGCCTCGATGTTGATGGTGATGCCGGTCTTCGGAACCACGCTGGTGCCCCGGCGGATCCGTCTGTACTTCGCCTTCGCGATCACCGTGGTGATCACGCCCAATTTGCCGGCAATGCCGGCGGTCAGCCCTCTGGACCTCAGCGGTTTGCTGCTGATCGCCGAGCAGATTCTGGTCGGTGCGGTGCTGGGGTTTTCTTTGCAATTGTTCTTTCAGGCCTTCGTGGTGGCGGGGCAGATCGTCGCGATCCAGATGGGCATGGGCTTCGCATCGATGATCGACCCTACCAACGGCGTGTCGGTGGCGGTGATCGGGCAGTTCTTCACAATGCTGGTGACCCTGCTGTTCCTGTCAATGAACGGGCACCTGGTGGTCTTCGAAGTGCTCACCGAAAGCTTCACCACGCTGCCGGTCGGCGGCGGGCTGATGACCACGCATTACTGGGAGCTGGCCGGCAAACTCGGCTGGGTGCTGGGCGCCGCCTTGTTGCTGGTGTTGCCGGCGGTCACCGCGCTGCTGGTGGTCAATATCGCGTTTGGCGTGATGACCCGGGCCGCGCCGCAGCTCAACATTTTCTCCATCGGCTTTCCGCTGACCCTGGTGCTCGGCCTGTTCATCGTCTGGGTCGGGTTGGCGGACATTCTCAATCAGTATCAACCGCTGGCCACCGAGGCCCTGCAGTTTTTACGCGAACTGGCAAAGGCGCGCTGAGTCATGGCTGAGAGCGAAAGCGGTCAGGACAAAACAGAAGACCCCACGGAGAAACGCAAAAAGGACTCCCGGGAAAAGGGTGAGATTGCGCGCTCCAAGGAGCTCAACACGCTGGCGATCATGCTCGCCGGCTCTGCCGCGCTGCTGATCTTTGGCGGGATGCTGGCGCAGGATTTGATGGAGCTGATGCGCCAGAACTTCACGCTGTCGCGGGAAGTGATCATGGACGAGCGCTCCATGGCGACGTTTCTGATGAGCTCCGGATTGCAGGCATTGCTGGCGATTCAGCCGATCATGATCACCCTGTTGCTGGCGGCTTTCCTCGGGCCGATCGCGCTGGGCGGCTGGTTGTTCGCTGCCGGTTCGCTGGCGCCCAAGTTCAGCCGGATGAACCCGGCGGCGGGCCTCAAGCGGATGTTCTCGATGAAGGCCGTGGTCGAGCTGCTCAAGGCGCTGGCCAAGTTTCTCATCACGTTGGGCGTGGCGCTGGTGGTGCTCAATTCGGACATCGACGACCTGCTGCGCATCGCCCACGAGCCGCTGGACCGGGCGATCATTCACAGCTTGCAACTGGTGGGCTGGAGCTCGCTGTGGCTGGCGTGCGGTTTGATCATCATCGCCGCCGTCGATGTGCCCGTGCAGATCTGGGAGAGCATCAAGAAGCTCAAGATGACCAAGCAGGAAGTGCGCGACGAGCACAAGGACCAGGAAGGTCGGCCGGAGGTCAAGCAACGCATTCGCCAGGTTCAGCGCGAGATGTCGCAGCGGCGGATGATGGCGGCGATTCCGGATGCCGACGTGGTCATCACCAACCCGACCCACTACGCCGTGGCGCTCAAGTACGACGCCGAGAAGGGCGGGGCGCCGATGCTGCTGGCCAAGGGCAGCGATTTCCTGGCGTTGAAGATTCGCGAAATCGCCGTGGCCAACAACGTCATGCTCCTCGAATCGCCAGCGCTGGCGCGTTCGATCTATTACTCCACGGAGCTGGAAGAAGAAATCCCCGGCGGCCTGTACCTGGCGGTCGCTCAGGTGCTGGCCTACGTCTACCAGATCCGCCAGCACCGCGCGGGCAAGGGCAAGTTCCCGGAACCGCTCAAGGACGACCTGCCGATCCCGCCGGATCTGCGGCGCGATTCCTGATTGTGATCAAACAAAAAAACCGCCATCCGGTTGAATCCGGTGGCGGTTTTTTTATGCCTGATGACCTGTGTTGCCTGTGAGGCCGCCTTCGCGGGCAAGTCGAACCGTCGCACCGCCGCTCCCACAGTGATTTGTGGTGTGCTTATATTCCCGAGCGACGCTAATCCTGTGGGAGCGGGCTTGCCCGCGAAGGCGTCAGCAACCACGACACATCACTCAAGCCTTCACACAGGGTTCGACGACGGCGGTATTTCTAGATTATCCAACACCCGATTCACGGCCAGTTCCCCGAGCATGATCAGTTGCGCAATACCCACCAGCGTCCTGCGCTGCGAGGCGGGCATGAGATGGGTGAAGTCATTGACGATGGTTCTGGCTGAGGCCAGGGTTTCGCAGGCATCGGCCAGCAGCTCTTCGTTTTTGAAGTCCGCCGTGACCGCGTACATTCTGCGGGTCTTGCGCGGTGGAGGCGTGGAGCCGGGCGGGCAGAGATAGTGATCGAGGGCGCGGTCGGCGGCTTCATGAAGCTTTCTGGAATCGGCGGATTCGTAGGGCGAGGCGGGATCGGTTTCGGGTGGATTGGGTGTTGGTTTGATCATGGTGAAGCTCCTGAGTTATGGAGCCACTCTCGCCTGTCGCTAAACAAGTGAAGGTGGCAGCTGTACGCAGGTTAGCGAACCGGTCTCAGGCACCCCGGTAGACCCAAAGGTCTCCCGCATACAGCCGCCATAACGTAATTGCGGACGAAGAGTCCCGCAACGAAGCCATGAACGCTGATGCACTGAGATAGTCCGAGTCGCTAAACCCGATCGCTGATTCGTCAGCGACAGATCCACGATAGAACCCGACCCCACAGCGCACAAGCCGGCGGATTCTGGCGTAGCTGTAGGCAACGGCGCAAGGATTCGTAGCCTGTAAGGCGTGTCTGAAGGTGTCTTTTAAACACCAGGGTTTAAAAGGCACTTTATGCTGGCATCTTGCGAATGCGACATCCCGCCCAGCAGAAAAAAACCACGCCCGAACCCCTCTGTTTCAATCCCCTGCAAAAGTTGGAAGGCTTCTTGCAGTAGCCGCCGTGCGCCTGCTTCGGGCGTCAAAAGTTTGCTTTAAAGGAACGGGGAAAACCGGTGGATCGCTCTCAGTTAATCAACAGTGCTCGCTCGAACATTGCCGACCTCAGTCGGGGCAATCTGGGTGTGCCGCTGTTGCTGCTGGTCATGCTGGCGATGATGATGTTGCCGGTGCCGCCGTTCCTGCTCGACGTGTTCTTCACCTTCAACATTGCCCTGTCGATCGTCGTGCTGCTGGTCTGCGTGTACGCCTTGCGGCCGCTGGATTTCGCGGTGTTCCCGACGATCCTGCTGGTGGCGACGCTGTTACGACTGGCGCTGAACGTGGCGTCGACGCGGGTGGTGATGCTCCACGGTCAGGACGGCCACGCCGCCGCCGGTAAGGTGATTCAGGCCTTCGGTGAGGTGGTGATCGGCGGTAACTACGTGGTTGGTATCGTGGTTTTCGCGATCTTGATGATCATCAACTTCGTCGTGGTAACCAAGGGTGCCGGCCGGATCTCCGAGGTGAGCGCGCGCTTCACCCTCGATGCGATGCCCGGCAAGCAAATGGCGATCGACGCCGACCTCAACGCCGGTCTGATCGACCAGGCCCAGGCCAAGGCTCGTCGTCAGGAAGTTGCTCAAGAGGCAGAGTTTTACGGTTCGATGGACGGTGCCAGCAAGTTCGTGCGCGGTGACGCCATCGCCGGCCTGCTGATTCTGTTCATCAACCTGATTGGCGGCATGGCCGTCGGTATCTTCCAGCACAACATGACTTTCGCCGACGCGGGCAAGGTTTACGCCTTGCTGACCATCGGTGACGGTTTAGTGGCGCAATTGCCATCACTGTTGTTATCTACAGCTGCAGCGATCATGGTGACCCGTGCTTCCGGCTCGGAAGACATGGGCAAACAGATCAATCGCCAGATGTTCGCCTCGCCAAAAGCGCTGGCGGTGGCTGCCGGTCTGATGGCGGTCATGGGCCTGGTGCCGGGCATGCCGCACTTCTCGTTCCTGAGCATGGCTGCCCTGGCTGCCGGTGGTGCTTACCTGTTCTGGAAGAAGCAGAACGTGGCCAAGGTCGTCGCGCTGGAAGAGGTCAAGCGTCAACAGGAACTGCTGCCGTCGCCGGCCCGCGCCATGGAAACCAAGGAGCTGGGCTGGGACGACGTGACCCCGATCGACATGATCGGCCTGGAGGTCGGCTACCGCCTGATTCCGTTGGTGGACCGCAACCAGGGCGGGCAATTGCTGGCACGGATCAAGGGCGTGCGCAAAAAGCTCTCGCAGGATCTGGGCTTCCTGATGCCGACCGTGCACATCCGCGACAACCTCGACCTGGCGCCAAGCGCCTATCGCCTGACCCTGATGGGCGTGATCCTGGCCGAAGCCGAGATCTACCCGGATCGCGAACTGGCGATCAACCCGGGGCAGGTCTACGGCTCGCTCAACGGCATTACCGCCAAAGATCCGGCTTTCGGCCTGGAGGCGGTGTGGATCGAAGTCAGCCAGCGTGCCCAGGCGCAATCGCTCGGTTACACCGTGGTCGATGCCAGCACCGTGGTTGCGACCCACTTGAACCAGATTCTGTACAAGCACTCCAGCGAGCTGATCGGCCACGAAGAAGTGCAGCAATTGATGCAATTGCTGGCCAAGAGCTCGCCGAAACTGGCTGAAGAGCTGGTGCCGGGCGTGGTCACGCTGTCGCAGTTGCTCAAGGTGTTGCAGGCGTTGCTGGCCGAACACGTGCCGGTGCGCGATATCCGCAGCATTGCCGAAGCCATCGCCAACAATGCCGCCAAGAGTCAAGATACCGCCGCTTTGGTGGCCGCTGTGCGGGTCGGCGTATCCCGCGCCATCGTCCAAAGCATTGTAGGGACTGAGTCGGAGCTGCCAGTTATCACGCTGGAGCCAAGGTTGGAACAAATATTGCTCAATAGTCTGCAGAAGGCAGGACAAGGCTCGGAAGAGGGCGTTCTGCTGGAGCCGAGCATGGCCGAGAAGCTGCAGCGTTCGCTGATCGAAGCGGCGCAGCGCCAGGAAATGCAAGGTCAGCCGGTGATCCTGTTGGTAGCAGGCCCGGTTCGCGCGATGCTCTCGCGCTTTGGTCGCCTGGCAGTTCCCGGACTGCATGTGCTGGCCTACCAGGAAATTCCGGACAACAAGCAAGTGACCATCGTTGCGACAGTAGGGCCCAACGGCTGAGGTAGTGGTTTATGCAAGTTAAGCGTTTTTTCGCCGCCGATATGCGTCAGGCCATGAAGCTGGTTCGTGATGAGCTGGGCGCTGATGCCGCCATCATTGGCAACCGCCGCATCGCCGGCGGCGTCGAGCTGACGGCGGCGCTCGATTACAAACTGTCGGCGCTGGCCCCGCGTGTTCCGAACATGGAACTCGAGGATGAGCTGCGCAAGACTCAGTCGCGCATCGTTACCGCCCAGGCCGAACTGAGCCTGCGTGGCGAAGCCGACGGCAACACCAATCGCCAGTTGTTCGCCGGGCTGCCGTTGACGGCCGGCCTGCCGCTGACCGCTGCCGAGCCGCTGACCGAACCGACCTACGAAGCGCCGGCCCGTCCAGCCCCGGCGCCTGCAGCGGTTTCCGCTGGCGTTGACCCGCGTGCTCTGGACTCGATGCGTTTCGAGCTCAACAGCCTGCGCGAACTGATGGAAGTGCAACTCGGCACCCTGGCCTGGAACCAGCTGCAAGGCAGCCGTCCGGCCCAGGCCAATCTGTACCGTCGTCTGCAGCGCATCGGTTTGTCCGGCCCGTTGTCCCGCGATCTGCTGTCGATGATCACCGAGATCGACGAACCGCGTCAGGCCTGGCGCATGCTGCTGGCGCACCTGGCACGAATGATTTCCGTGCCGGAAGTCGAGCCGCTGGAAGAGGGCGGTGTGATTGCCATGGTCGGTCCTGCCGGCATGGGCAAAACCACCACCCTCGCCAAACTGGCCGCCCGCTACGTGCTCAAGTACGGCGCGCAGAACATCGCGCTGGTGAGCATGGACAGTTTCCGTATCGGCGCGCAGGAGCAGCTCAAGACTCTGGGCCGCATCCTTAACGTTTCGGTGACCCACGTCGATCCGGGCCAGTCCCTGGTGCAGGCGCTGGATCCACTGCTGCGCAAACGCGTGGTGCTGATCGATACCGCCGGCCTGCAAGCCAGCGATCCGGCCCTGCGCATGCAGCTGGAAAGTCTGGCCGGTCGTGGCATTCGGTCGAAAAATTATCTGGTGCTGGCAACCACCAGCCAGAAACAGGTTCTAACCGCCGCTTATCACAGTTACAAGCGTTGCGGGCTGGCCGGGTGCATCCTGACTAAACTGGATGAGACGGCAAGCCTTGGCGAAGTGCTGAGCCTGGCGATCAGTCACGAACTGCCGGTCGCCTACCTGACCGATGGGCCGCGTATTCCGGATGATCTGCATCTGCCGCGCCGTCATCAACTGGTCAGCCGCGCCGTCAGTGTGCAAATGCAGGAAGAACCCAGCGAAGAAGCCATGGCTGACATGTTCGCTGATATCTACCACAGTCCGACCAAGCAGGTTGGCTGAGGTAATGAACCGTTTTTGTACCTACATCGATGGTCTGCCATGCATTGTTCCGGTTGTGAACGCGCAGCCAGTAATGTGGCCTCCGTCTATGCAAGACAAGGTAAAGAAATAACATGGGCAGCATGCATCCCGTACAGGTGATCGCGGTGACCGGCGGCAAAGGTGGCGTCGGCAAGACTAATGTGTCAGTGAACTTGTCCCTGGCGCTGGCAGAGCTTGGCCGTCGGGTCATGCTGCTGGACGCCGACCTGGGGCTGGCGAACGTCGACGTTCTGCTGGGCCTCACACCCAAACGCACCCTGGCCGACGTGATCGAAGGCCGCTGCGAGCTGCGCGACGTGCTGTTGCAAGGCCCCGGCGGGATCCGCATCGTGCCGGCCGCTTCCGGCACCCAGAGCATGGTTCACCTGAGCCCGGCCCAGCATGCCGGCCTGATTCAGGCGTTCAGCGACATCGGCGACAATCTCGACGTGCTGGTGATCGACACCGCTGCGGGTATTGGTGACTCGGTAGTCAGTTTCGTTCGCGCAGCGCAAGAAGTGTTGCTGGTGGTCTGCGACGAGCCGACCTCGATCACCGACGCCTACGCGCTGATCAAGCTGCTCAACCGCGATTACGGCATGAACCGCTTCCGCGTCCTGGCCAACATGGCCCAGAGCCCGCAGGAAGGTCGCAATCTGTTCGCCAAGTTGACCAAGGTCACGGATCGCTTCCTCGACGTCGCCCTACAATACGTCGGCGCTGTGCCCTACGACGAAAGCGTGCGCAAGGCGGTGCAGAAGCAGCGTGCGGTCTATGAAGCCTTCCCGCGTTCCAAGTGCGCACTGGCGTTCAAGGCGATCGCACAGAAGGTCGACACCTGGCCGCTGCCCGCCAACCCGCGCGGCCACCTCGAATTTTTCGTCGAGCGCCTCGTGCAGCAAACGGCAGGACCTGTGCTATGACCGCCAGCGGTATGAACCTTTACAAAAAGTCGGCGCGTGACGCGCAGTACGAGCTGATCGAGCGTTACGCGCCACTGGTCAAACGCATCGCCTACCACTTGCTGGCGCGACTGCCGGCCAGTGTGCAGGTCGAAGACCTGATCCAGGCCGGGATGATCGGCCTGCTCGAAGTCTCGACCAAATACGACGCCAGCAAGGGCGCCAGTTTTGAAACGTACGCGGGCATCCGGATCCGTGGTGCGATGCTCGATGAAGTCCGTAAGGGGGACTGGGCGCCACGCTCGGTTCACCGCAATACCCGTATGGTCAGCGACGCGATTCGCTCGATTGAAGCTAAAACCGGCCGTGACGCTAAAGATCACGAAGTTGCGGCCGAACTCCAATTGAGTCTCGACGATTACTACGGGATTTTGAACGACACCCTGGGCAGCCGGCTGTTCAGTTTCGACGACCTGTTGCAGGACGGCGAACACGAAGGGCTGCACGAGGATGGCGCCAGTGCTCATCTGGAGCCGTCGCGCGATCTGGAAGACGAACGTTTCCAGGCCGCGCTGGCGGACGCGATTGCCAATTTGCCGGAGCGTGAGCGACTGGTGTTGGCGCTGTACTACGACGAAGAGCTGAACCTCAAGGAGATCGGTGAAGTCCTTGGCGTCAGTGAATCGCGGGTCAGCCAGTTACACAGCCAGTGCGCGGCCCGCTTGCGGGGGCGTTTGGGGGAGTGGCGAGCGCGCTGAAGGCAGTGTGGGGACACTGCGAACGAGGCTGGTGCGGTGGTGAACGGCACCGGTCTTGCTCTGTTGTGCTCCAGACAGTCATCGAGTGTTTTGCCGGATTGATTGAAATGGCGCGTCCAGGTGCTGGACGCGTTTAAGACTGCTTGGAGGTCGAATTGAACAAAGACATGAAAATCCTCATCGTTGATGACTTCTCAACGATGCGGCGGATCATCAAGAACCTGTTGCGTGATCTCGGGTTCACCAACACCGTTGAAGCCGACGATGGCGTCACCGCCATTCCGGTGCTCAACAGCGGCAGCATCGACTTTCTGGTGACCGACTGGAACATGCCCGGCATGACCGGTATCGACCTGCTGCGTCACGTGCGCGCCGATGAAAAGCTCAAGCACTTGCCAGTGCTGATGGTGACCGCTGAAGCCAAGCGCGAGCAGATCATCGAAGCGGCCCAGGCCGGCGTGAACGGCTACGTGGTCAAACCTTTCACGGCCCAGGCGTTGAAAGAAAAAATCGAGAAGATTTTCGAACGCATCGGCTGATGAACGCGCGGGGGAGCTATGGAGCATAAAGAATCTTCACAGGGCGACTTCGAGTCGACCCTGAAAAAACATGCGGTCGAACTGGTCGAAAGCCTTGAAAAGGGCAGGTTCGGCGACGCTGTGCAACTGATCCATGAGCTCAATCAGACCCGTGACCGTGGCCTGTACCAGGAAGTGGGCAAGCTCACGCGTGAACTGCACAGTGCGATCGTCAATTTCCAGATCGATCCGCACATGCCGCAGGCTGAGGAAGTGTCGCAAATCACCGACGCTACCGAGCGCCTGGGCTACGTGGTCAAACTGACCGAAGCTGCTGCCAACCGCACCATGGATCTGGTGGAAAGCGCGACCCCTGTGGTCAATGGCCTGGCTGACGAAGCCCAGGCCTTGAGCGCCGATTGGGGCCGCTTCATGCGCCGTGAGGTCGGGGCTGAAGAGTTCCGTGAACTGGCGCGCCGGGTCGACGGTTTTCTGGCACGCAGCAGCGCGGACAACCGCGCCGTGTCGAGCAATCTGAACGACATTCTGCTCGCCCAGGATTACCAGGACCTCACAGGTCAAGTGATCAAGCGCGTGACCCAATTGGTCACCGAAGTCGAAAGCAACCTGCTCAAGCTTGTGCTCATGGCCAGCCAGGTGGACCGCTTTGCGGGCATCGAACATGACCGTGCGGCGATGCTTGCTGAAAAAGATCCACAAAAACATCTCTCGCAGGGTGAAGGTCCGCAGATTCATGCCGATAAACGAGAAGACGTTGTGTCCGGTCAGGACGATGTGGACGATTTGCTATCCAGCCTTGGATTTTGAGTTTTTTTGGGTTTTTAGACCTGTAGGAGCACCCCATTAATGAGCTTCGGCGCCGATGAAGAGATCCTTCAGGATTTCCTGGTTGAGGCCGGCGAGATTCTTGAGCAACTGTCCGAACAACTGGTCGAGCTGGAAAGCCGCCCGGATGACGCAGATCTGCTCAACGCAATTTTTCGCGGTTTCCACACTGTAAAAGGGGGCGCCGGCTTCCTTCAGCTCAACGAGCTGGTGGAGTGCTGTCACATCGCCGAAAACGTGTTCGACATCCTGCGCAAGGGTGAACGACGCGTCGATGCAGAACTGATGGACGTGGTGCTCGAAGCGCTGGACGCGGTGAACAGCATGTTCAGCGAAGTCCGCGATCGCAGCCCGATCACCGCCGCCACCCCGGAACTGCTGGCCGCCCTGGCGCGTCTGGCCGAACCGCAATCGGCGGATGAAGCCCCGGCTTCGCCTGTTGCCGAGATGATCGAAGAACTGGTCGTCGAAGGCGATTCGGGCGACATCACCGATAACGAATTTGAACAGTTGCTGGACTCGCTGAACGCCGTCAAGGCCGAAGCCGAAGCCCCGGCGGCTGCCGCTGCACCTGCTTCCGATGAAGCGGCCAGTGATGAAATCACCGACGCCGAGTTCGAGTCGCTGCTCGACCAGTTGCATGGCAAAGGCCAGTTCGCGGCCGACGCCGTGGCTCCGGCTGCTGCGGCACCTGCTGCTCCGGCGGCGGGCGACAGCTCGGACATTACCGACGACGAATTCGAAGCCTTGCTCGATCAGTTGCACGGCAAGGGCAACTTTGCTGTTGATGCGCTGGAGTCGGCGATTGCTTCGGTTCCTGCGCCTGCTGCTCCGGCAGCCGCTGCGGCCGGTAGCGATCTGATCACCGACCACGAGTTCGAATCGCTGCTCGACGATCTGCATGGCAAAGGCAAGTTCACTGACGTCGCCACCGGTGCTGTCGTGACTGCCGGCAATGCTTCGGCGGTTGCAACGCCTGCTGCGAAGGCCCCGGCCGCTGCGGCAAAACCTGCTGCGAAAGCGCCTGAGCCGAAAGCCGAACCGGCCAAACCGGCTGCCGCTGCTGCACCGGCTCCGGCCCGTGCACCGGCGACGCCGCCACCGGAAAAACCGGCGAGCGAAGCCGAGACCACCGTTCGCGTTGATACCGCGCGTCTCGACGAAATCATGAACATGGTCGGCGAGCTGGTGCTGGTGCGTAACCGTCTGGTGCGCCTGGGCCTGAACAGCGGCGACGAGTCGATGCAGAAGGCCGTGTCGAACCTCGACGTGGTCACCGCCGACTTGCAGACCGCCGTCATGAAGACCCGGATGCAGCCGATCAAGAAAGTCTTCGGCCGCTTCCCGCGTCTGGTTCGCGACCTGGCACGCCAGCTCAAGAAAGAGATCAACCTGGAACTGGTGGGCGAAGAGACCGACCTCGACAAGAACCTCGTCGAGGCGCTGGCCGACCCGCTGGTCCACTTGGTGCGCAACGCGGTCGACCACGGCATCGAGTCGCCGGAAGAGCGTGAAGCTTCGGGCAAGGCCCGTGGTGGCAAGGTGATCCTGGCGGCCGAGCAGGAAGGCGACCACATCCTGCTGTCGATCTCCGACGACGGCAAAGGCATGGATCCGAACGTCCTGCGCGCCATCGCCGTAAAACGCGGTGTGATGGACAAGGATGCCGCCGATCGCCTGAGCGACACCGAGTGCTACAACCTGATTTTCGCCCCGGGTTTCTCGACCAAGACCGAGATCTCCGACGTGTCCGGCCGCGGTGTCGGCATGGACGTGGTGAAGACCAAGATTTCCCAGCTCAACGGTTCGATCAACATCTACTCGACCAAGGGCCAGGGCTCGAAGATCGTCATCAAGGTACCGCTGACGCTGGCGATCATGCCGACCCTGATGGTGATGCTCGGCAACCAGGCGTTCGCGTTCCCGCTGGTGAACGTCAACGAAATCTTCCACCTCGACCTGTCGACCACCAACGTGGTGGACGGCCAGGAAGTGGTGATCGTGCGGGACAAGGCGCTGCCATTGTTCTACCTCAAGCGCTGGCTGGTCAGCTCCGCCGCTCACGAAGAGCAGCGCGAAGGCCATGTGGTGATCCTTTCGGTGGGCACCCAGCGGATCGGCTTCGTCGTCGATCAACTGGTCGGCCAGGAAGAAGTGGTCATCAAGCCATTGGGCAAGATGCTCCAGGGAACTCCGGGCATGTCCGGCGCCACCATTACCGGTGACGGCCGCATTGCACTGATTCTCGATGTTCCGAGCATGCTCAAGCGTTACGCCGCACGGCGTATTTGAATCCGGGGCGGCGGGGCGACAACGTCCCGCCGCACCTAATGGAGTGTTTATGGCAGTCAAAGTCCTGGTGGTGGACGATTCGGGTTTTTTCCGCCGCCGCGTCTCGGAAATTCTTTCAGCGGATCCGAGCATCCAGGTTGTCGGCACGGCAACCAACGGTAAAGAGGCGATCGATCAGGCCCTGGCCCTCAAGCCGGACGTGATCACCATGGACTACGAGATGCCGATGATGGATGGCATCACGGCCGTGCGGCACATCATGCAGCGCTGCCCGACGCCGGTGTTGATGTTCTCCTCGCTGACGCACGAAGGCGCCCGGGTCACCCTGGATGCGCTGGATGCAGGCGCGGTGGATTTCCTGCCGAAGAATTTCGAAGACATCTCCCGCAACCCGGAGAAGGTCAAGCAACTGCTGTGCGAGAAGGTCCACAGCATCTCGCGCAGTAACCGTCGTTTCAGTGCCTACAGTGCGCCGGCACCTGCCGCTGCACCTGCACCTGCGCCGACTCCGGCCGCGGCGCCGTCGAGCTTTGGCAGCCACAGCGCTCCGGCCCGTCCGGCACCTGCGCCTGCACCGACTCGCGCGCCAGCGGCCAGCGCTTCGTCGCCGGCCCCGAAACGCAAGAACTACAAGCTCGTGGCGATTGGTACGTCGACCGGTGGCCCGGTAGCCCTGCAACGTGTGTTGACGCAGTTACCGGCGAATTTCCCGGCGCCGATCGTGCTGATCCAGCACATGCCGGCAGCCTTCACCAAGGCCTTCGCCGAGCGTCTGGACAAGCTGTGCCGCATCAGCGTCAAGGAAGCCGAGGATGGCGACATCCTGCGTCCGGGCCTGGCGCTGCTGGCACCGGGTGGCAAACAGATGATGATCGACGGCCGTGGCGCGGTGAAAATCCTGCCGGGCGACGAGCGTCTGAACTACAAGCCGTGCGTGGACATCACCTTCGGTTCTGCAGCCAAATCCTACAGTGACAAAGTTCTGGCGGTCGTACTGACCGGCATGGGCGCCGACGGCCGTGAAGGTGCACGCCTGCTCAAGCAGGGCGGCAGCACGGTCTGGGCTCAGGACGAAGCCAGTTGCGTGATCTACGGCATGCCGATGGCCATCGTCAAAGCTGACCTCGCCGACGCGGTGTACAGCCTGGACGATATCGGCAAGCACATCGTCGAGGCATGCGTCTGATGGATGTTCTAAGCCTTATCGGGATCATCATGGCGTTCGTCGCCATCATCGGCGGCAACTACCTGGAAGGTGGTCACCTCGGCGCGCTGGCCAACGGCCCGGCGGCGCTGATCGTGCTCGGCGGCACCATCGGTGCCGCGCTTTTGCAATCGCCGATGAGCGCGTTCAAGCGCGCCATGCAGATTCTGGCCTGGATCTTTTTCCCGCCGCGTGTGGACCTGGCCGGTGGCATCGACCGCGTAGTCAACTGGAGCCTCACCGCCCGCAAGGAAGGCCTGCTGGGTCTGGAAGGCGTGGCGGATGCCGAGCCTGATGCCTACTCGCGCAAGGGCCTGCAACTGCTGGTCGACGGCGCCGAGCCGGAAGCCATCCGCAGCATCCTCGAAGTGGATTTCTACACTCAGGAAGCCCGCGACATCGAGGCCGCCAAAGTGTTTGAAAGCATGGGCGGCTACGCGCCGACCATCGGCATCATCGGTGCGGTGATGGGCCTGATCCACGTGATGGGCAACCTGGCCGATCCGTCGCAACTGGGCAACGGTATTGCGGTCGCGTTCGTCGCCACCATCTACGGTGTGGCCAGTGCCAACCTGATCCTGTTGCCGGTGGCTGCCAAGCTCAAGTCAATCGCGTTGCGACAGTCGCGTTATCGCGAAATGTTGTTGGAAGGGATCTTGTCGATCGCTGAAGGTGAAAACCCACGCTCCATCGAGTTGAAGCTTCAGGGCTTCATGGATTAAGGGACTAACCTCATGGCACGTCGTCGCCAGCATGAAGAGCACGTAAACCATGAACGTTGGCTGGTTTCCTACGCCGACTTCATCACCTTGCTCTTTGCCTTTTTCGTGGTGATGTACTCCATCTCGTCGATCAACGAAGGCAAGTACAAGATCATCTCCGAAGCGCTGATCGGGGTTTTCACCGACTCCGACCGCGCGCTCAAGCCGATCCCGATCGGTGAAGAACGACCGAAGACCGTGACCCCGGCCAAGCCGCTGGTCAAGGACGCCGAACAGGTTGACGCCGGCATCGCCGGGGCCAGTGATCCGCTGAAAAGCATTGCCGATGACATCAGCGCCGCGTTCGGCGATCTGATTTCCTCGAACCAGATGACCGTGCGCGGCAACGAGCTGTGGGTCGAGATCGAACTCAACTCCAGCCTGTTGTTCGGCAGCGGTGATGCGATGCCGAGCGACATCGCGTTCAACATCATCGACAAGGTCGCAGCGATCCTCAAACCGTTCGACAACCCGATCCACGTCGAAGGCTTCACCGACGATCAACCGATCCGCACCGCGCAGTACCCGACCAACTGGGAACTGTCCTCGGCGCGTTCGGCGAGCATCGTGCGCATGCTGGCGATGCAAGGTGTAAACCCTGGCCGTATGGCCTCGGTGGGCTACGGTGAGTTCCAGCCAGTGGCCAATAACGCCACCGCCGAAGGCCGGGCGAAGAACCGTCGTGTGGTGCTGGTGGTGTCGCGCAATCTCGATGTGCGCCGCAGCCTGACCGGCACCGGAACCGCCCATGCGCAACCGGATGCCGCGTTGAAGCGTGCTGGCACACAAACTGCACCGACCCCGGTCAAGACGCCGGGACGCGAGAGTGCCGTCAATTCTCCGTCGCCCGCATTAATACGCTGAACCATGTCTCGGCCGAGTATCCCGGCCGGGAGGAACGATCTGAATGAGAGTCTGGGCAGTCGCCAATCAAAAGGGTGGTGTTGGTAAAACCACTTCTTCCATCGCTTTAGCCGGTTTGCTGGCAGAGGCGGGCAAGCGCGTGGTCGTGGTCGATCTCGACCCGCACGGCTCGATGACCAGCTATTTCGGTTACGACCCCGACAGCCTGGAACACAGCAACTACGACCTGTTTCTGCACAAGGGCATTGTGCCGCAAGGCCTGCCGGGCCAACTGCTGTTGTCGACCAGCGATGAACGCATTTCCCTGTTGCCGTCGAGCACTGCGCTGGCCACCCTCGAGCGTCAGTCGCCGGGGCAGAGTGGCCTGGGCCTGGTGATCGCCAAGAGTCTGGCGCAGCTGTGGCAGGACTTCGATTACGCGATCATCGACAGCCCGCCGTTGCTCGGCGTGCTGATGGTCAACGCCCTGGCCGCGAGCCAGCAACTGGTGATCCCGGTGCAGACCGAGCACCTGGCCGTCAAAGGCCTGGAGCGCATGGTCAACACCCTGGCGATGATCAACCGCTCGCGCAAACAGGCGCTGCCGTTCAGCATCGTGCCGACCCTGTTCGACCGCCGTACTCAGGCGTCGATGGGCACCTTGCGCGTGCTGCGCGACAAATTTCCCGACGAGATCTGGCAGGGTTACATCCCGGTCGATACCCGTCTGCGCGACGCCAGTCGTGCCGGTGTCACCCCTTCGCAGTTCGACGGCAAGAGCCGTGGCGTGCTGGCCTACCGCGCGCTGCTCAAGCATCTGCTGGCGCAGCAACTCGTTCCGCAGGTGGCTTGAGCATGAATCGGCCGATCAAGCTGACGTCGAAGCCGCAACTGGCGCTGCAGTCCTATCTGGACGGCTTGCTGCAGGAAGTGCCGGACGAGGTCGAGCAGGAAGTCGCAGCGCCGGTCGAGGTGGTCGAGACCGCCGCGGCGCTCGATGAATTCCAGGCCGCCGTGCTTGAAGAGCAGGCCCGGGATGCGCAAAAGGCCGCCCGGCCGGTCGCCCCGATTGCAGCGCCTGCCGCTGTAGTAGCCAAGGCGCCTGCGACGTTGATCAAAGAGCCTGAGCCGGTGCGAGTGGTATCGACGCTGGCGCCGCTGCTGCAAACCCAACTTCTGCAAACGCCTCCAGTTCCAGTAGCACCAGAGCCAGAACCTGAAGCACCTGCGCCAGCCCCGGTCGAACCGACCCTGGTTGCGCCGCTGGTGGAAGTGCATCTGCCGCCCAGCAACACGCCGCCACCGGTGGAAACCGACGGTCGACCCGCTTGGGCTTCGGAAGCCTTCGAATGCCTGTTGTTCGACGTGGCCGGCCTGACGCTGGCGGTGCCGCTGGTGTGCCTGGGCTCGATCTATTCGCTGGCCGGCCACGAGCTGACGCCATTGTTTGGTCAGCCGGAATGGTTCCTCGGGATTCTGCCGAGCCAGGCCGGCAACCTGAAGGTGCTGGACACCGCACGCTGGGTCATGCCGGATCGCTACCGCGATGACTTCCGTCAGGGCCTGCAATACGTGATTTCGGTGCAGGGTTACGAGTGGGGCCTGGCGGTGCATCAGGTCAGTCGCTCGTTGCGCCTGGACCCGAATGAAATCAAATGGAGAAGTCACCGGGGTCAGCGGCCATGGCTCGCCGGCACGGTGATTGAACACATGTGCGCCTTGCTCGATGTCTCCGCTCTGGCCGAGTTGATCGCCAGCGGTGGGGCAAAGCACATGTCCGGCAGTAAGCCGAACCACAAACCGACATAACACTTACATAACAGACATGTACCGGCATTCACCGCCGGCACACGAGACACACACCGCCATTGCGGTATTTCGAGGGGCTAGGGTATGAACGACAAGGCTACGGCGGCAAAGGGTTCCGAAGATCCGATCCTGCAATGGGTGACCTTCAAGCTGGACAACGAAACCTACGGCATCAACGTGATGCGCGTACAGGAAGTCCTGCGCTACACCGAGATCGCTCCGGTTCCGGGTGCACCAAGCTACGTGCTGGGCATCATCAACCTGCGCGGCAATGTGGTGACCGTGATCGATACCCGTCAGCGCTTCGGCCTGATGAGCGGTGAGATCAGCGACAACACCCGTATCGTCATCATCGAAGCCGACAAGCAAGTGGTCGGCATCATGGTCGACAGCGTGGCTGAAGTGGTTTACCTGCGTCAGTCGGAAATCGAGACCGCACCGAACGTCGGTAACGAAGAGTCGGCCAAGTTCATCCAGGGCGTGTGCAACAAGAACAACGAGTTGCTGATCCTGGTCGAGCTGGACAAGATGATGAGCGAAGAAGAATGGTCGGAACTGGAGAACATCTGATTGATTCTCGAGGTAGCGGTCATTGTCCTGTTCCTGTTCTGGGCAGGCACGCTGGCGATGTTTCTGGCGTACATCAAGGCGCAGCGCGTAATCGCTGCGCAACAGGCGCAGGGCGATGCGCTGCGTGATCAGCGCATCAAGGACCTGGCCAAGCGTGTCGACGATTACCAGAACGGCAACGTGCGCATGGGCGAAGCCCTGCACGAGCTGCGCTCGGTGGTCGGTCCGATCCCGGACAAACTCGCCCAGCTCGAACAGCGCGACCCTTCCAGCCTGTCGTTCGCTCAAGCGGCGAAACTGGTGGGAATGGGCGCGAGCGTCGATGAGCTGACCCAGTCCTGCGGGTTGACCCAGGCTGAGGCGGAGTTGATGCGCAAGCTGCATAGAAGCAGCTAAAAGCCTGAAGCCGGAACGAAAAAAACGCAGTCATCGATGACTGCGTTTTTTTTGCCTTCAGTAATCGTCGCCGCGTTCGGTGACGTCTTTCTCGACCATCGGTGCATCCGGGTTGTGTCCCGCCGGGAACTTGCCCTTGAGGTTCCAGGCGAACGCGATGATCTCGGCGATCGTGCGGTAAAGCTCTTCGGGGATGCTGTCGCCCAGTTCCATCCGCGCCAGCAGTTTCACCAGTTCGGCGTTTTCGTAGATCGGCACTTCACAGTCGCGGGCGATCCGCAGGATTTCTTCGGCCAGTTCTTCGTCGCCCTTGGCGGTAAGAGTCGGGGCGTGGCTGCCGTCGTATTTGAGGGCGATGGCCTGGCGTGGAGCGGTGGTGTCATTCATGCGGTTTCGTCGACCCAGCGGTGTTCGAGGCGGGTTTGGATGCCTTGCGGCGGGGTGCCGAGGTGGCAGTCGAGGTCGCCGACGTTCAGCCCGGAATCCAGCAGGCGCTGACGCAGGGCGGTCAGGTTGCTTTCGATCAGGCTCGCGGTGTACGGCCGCTCGGCCCATAGCTGGCTGGACAGGCTGCCGCTGATCAATTGCGCCTGAATCTGCATCGGCCCCAGCGGTTCCATGTCGAACGCCAGATCGACGCGCCACAGTTGTTGTTTCGGTTCGCGCTCATCGCGGCGCTGCTCGTTGGCTTCCTGTTTTTCCGGCGCTTCCTCGCGCTGGAACTTGACCTGCAACGGCACGATGTCCTGCAGATTGCGCATCGGGATTTCCAGTTGCCAGGTGCTGAGCAGGCGGCCGTCGTCGGTGACGCCGGTCTGTTCCAGACTCGACAGTTGATGACTTTGCAGGCGCGACACGGCGGCTGCGGCGAGGCGTAGCAAATGTTCCAGATCGCCTTCGCCCTCAAGACTTTGCAGCAGCCGGTCGGGCAGCGGGAAACTGCTCGGCACCGGTTTCGCGCTGACCTGACCGAGCATGCCGAGGGCGTTGCGCACGAAACTCGGCAATGCCTGAGCCAGAGTGTTGGCGGCGATGATCGCATTCAGATTGGTGTTGCCGGGCAGGCCGGGGGTGATCTGGGCGATCAGCTTGAGCAGATCGGCTTTCATGTCCGGGGCCAGCGTTGGGGTCTGCCCGGTCAGCAGTTTGGTCTCAAGGAACACGCCGCTGTTGGCCAGCGCCTGGGCCAGACCTTTCGGGGTGCTCAGTTGCTGCACGTCCGGCAGGTTGGCGAGCAGTTTGTCCACGGCGGCGCGCAAATCCTGGGACGTCTGATCGGTGGCGGGGGGCAGGTTCTGGAGCATTTTCAGCAAGCCGTCGAGCGAGCCCTGACGGCTTTGCTGACTGACCAGTTGCTGGCTGACCGCCAGTTGTTCCTGGCGATTGCTCAGCGGCAGGAACTTCAGGGTCTGCGAGTCCTGCACCAGCGCCGACAGCAAGGTGCCGATGCGCAACGGTTGCGGGCTGTCGATGCTCAGGGTGCTGCCGCTCAACGCGGTGTTGAGCAGGCTGACCATCGAGCGGTAAACCGTCGGTTGGCCCGCTACCTGCGGCAAGACCTGAGCCGTCAGCACCTTGCCTTGCAGCAGCGTGCCGACCGGCAGTTGCGCGGTGTCGATGCGGGTGAGGGTGGCGACGCTGCTGGCGATGGCCTGTTGCACGGTGATCGCCAGATTGCCCGCTGACGGCTGGGTGATCGCCAGGCTGGTGCCCTGGGGCAGCGGAAGATTGCTGGTCGCCTGCACGGTGGTCTGACGGCCGCTGTCCAGCGTCACCTTGAGCAGCAACTGAAAGGTCTGATCCGCCTGCTTGAGCGACAACACCTCGGCCTTGGCGCTCTGGCCGGCGGCAATCAGCCCGTCGACCGGCGTCAGCAACTTCAACAGCTCACCCACCTGCGGGCGAACGGTCGCCGGGGTGGTGGGCGGGAGCGGGAGGATGTTCATTTCGCCTGTCATACGCGGACACAACCTGAGGAAAATGCACTCGGGGGAGCGGGGGACGCCATGTATAATGCCGCCCGTCCTTCCATTCGTTCAAAAAACATAGCAATTGTTTGACGCAGCTCTCTGGATTGAGCCGTCAATGCATTTATGCTGCAACTCTTTAACGGCCGCGCCAGAGCCGACTTGAACCGTATAAGGCCCGTGAACCCTTGACCAGTCCTGTCCTGCAAACCGTTGCCCTCGCGTGTGAACGTGATCTCAGACTGCTCTTCGACAATCTCGAATTGAGACTGGCCAGTGGCGATATGGTGCAGATCAGCGGCCCCAACGGCAGCGGCAAGACCAGCCTGCTGCGATTGCTGGCCGGTCTGATGCAGCCGACCGACGGTCAGGTGCTGCTCAACGGCAAGCCGCTGGGCGAGCAACGCAGCGAGCTGGCGCGCAACCTGCTGTGGATCGGCCATGCCGCCGGGATCAAGGATCTGCTCACGCCGGAAGAAAACCTCGCCTGGCTCTGCGCCCTGCATCAACCCGCCGAACGCGACGCGATCTGGCAGGCGCTGGCGGCGGTTGGATTGCGCGGTTTCGAGGATGTTCCCTGCCACAGCCTGTCCGCCGGCCAGCAGCGCCGCGTGGCACTGGCGCGGTTGTATCTGGACAGCCCGCCGTTGTGGATTCTCGACGAACCGTTCACTGCGCTGGACAAGCAGGGCGTGGCACAGCTTGAAGAGCACCTGGCCGGGCACTGCGAACGGGGAGGGCTGGTGGTGCTCACCACGCACCACACGCTGAGCCGGATGCCGGCCGGTTATCGCGACATCGATCTGGGGAATTGGGCGGTATGAGTGTGTTCGGCCTGCTGGTTGCCCGTGAATCCCGACTGCTGTTCCGCCGCCCGGCGGAGCTGGCCAATCCGCTGATTTTCTTCGCCATCGTCATCGCGTTGTTCCCGCTGGCCGTCGGACCGGAAACTCAAGTATTGCAAAACTTGTCCCCGGGGTTAGTCTGGGTGGCGGCACTTTTGTCAGTCCTGCTCTCGCTGGACGGGCTTTTCCGCAGTGATTTCGAAGATGGCTCCCTTGAACAGTGGGTCCTTTCGCCGCACCCCCTGCCACTTCTGGTATTGGCCAAGGTGCTGGCACACTGGCTTTTTTCCGGGCTGGCACTGGTTTTGCTCTCGCCGTTACTGGCGTTGATGCTCGGGTTGCCGGCTGCGTGTCTGCCGGTTTTGCTGCTTTCGTTGCTGCTGGGAACACCAGTGCTGAGCTTGCTCGGCGCGGTGGGCGCGGCACTGACGGTCGGTCTGAAACGCGGTGGCCTGTTGCTGGCGCTGCTGATTCTGCCGTTGTACATCCCGGTGTTGATCCTGGGCAGTGGCGCCTTGCAGGCGGCGTTGCAGGGCATGCCGGCGATTGGTTATCTGTTGTGGCTTGGTAGCCTGACCGCCCTGGCAATAACCCTGACACCCTTTGCAATAGCTGCTGGCCTGAAGATCAGCGTCGGCGAATAATGAGGTCTGGTTAAAATTTAACCAGCAAAGACCCTGAGACTGCTCACACCGATGAGCGGCACCCGTGATGGAAACAGTATGAACTGGACCTGGTTTCACAAGCTCGGCTCGCCCAAGTGGTTCTACGGCATCAGCAGCAAGTTCCTGCCGTGGTTGAGCATCGCAGCGTTGTTGCTGATCTGCGTTGGCGTCATCTGGGGCCTGGCCTTCGCGCCGCCGGACTATCAGCAAGGCAACAGCTTTCGCATCATCTATATCCACGTGCCCGCCGCGATGCTCGCTCAGTCGATCTACGTGATGCTGGCGGTGTGCGGTGTGGTCGGGCTGGTGTGGAAGATGAAACTGGCCGACGTCGCTCTGCAATGCGCCGCACCGATCGGCGCGTGGATGACCGCCGTGGCGCTGGTCACCGGGGCGATCTGGGGCAAGCCGACCTGGGGTTCGTGGTGGGTCTGGGACGCGCGTCTGACCTCGATGCTGATTCTGCTGTTCCTGTATTTCGGCGTAATTGCGCTGGGCAACGCCATCAGCAACCGCGACAGCGCCGCCAAGGCCTGCGCGGTGCTGGCCATCGTCGGTGTGATCAACATTCCGATCATCAAATACTCGGTGGAGTGGTGGAACACCCTGCACCAGGGCGCGACCTTCACCCTCACCGAAAAACCGGCGATGCCCGTTGAAATGTGGCTGCCGCTGCTGCTGACGGTGCTGGGTTTCTACTGTTTCTTCGGCGCCGTGCTGTTGCTGCGCATGCGCCTTGAAGTGCTCAAGCGCGAAGCCCGCGCCAGTTGGGTGAAAGAAGAAGTGCAGAACAGCCTGGAGGCCGCTCGATGAGTTTCGCGTCATTCGGCGACTTCCTCGCCATGGGCCATCACGGCCTGTATGTCTGGTCGGCCTACGGCATCTGTCTGGCGGTACTGATCCTCAACGTGGCGGCGCCGATCGCGGCCCGCAAGCGTTATCTGCAACAAGAGGCGCGTCGTCTGCGCCGGGAGAACGGCAAGTGAATCCGCTGCGTAAAAAGCGTCTGATCATCATCCTGGCAATTCTGGTCGGGGTCGGCGCTGCCGTCGGCCTGGCCCTGAGCGCCCTGCAGCAGAACATCAACCTGTTTTACACCCCGACTCAGATCGCCAACGGCGAAGCGCCGCAGGACACCCGCATCCGCGCCGGCGGCATGGTCGAGAAGGGCTCGCTGCAGCGTTCCACAGATTCGCTGGACGTCAAATTCGTGGTCACCGACTTCAACAAGTCCGTGACCATCACCTATCGCGGGATCCTGCCGGACTTGTTCCGCGAAGGGCAGGGCATCGTCGCGCTCGGCAAGCTCAACGCCGATGGCGTGGTGGTCGCCGATGAAGTGCTGGCCAAGCACGACGAGAAATACATGCCGCCGGAAGTGACCAAAGCCCTGAAGGACAGCGGTCAATCCGCGCCAGCCCCTGCGAAGGAGGGTTGATCGATGACATCCACCATTTTCATTCCCGAGCTCGGCCATCTGGCGATGATTCTGGCGCTGTGTTTCGCGCTGGTGCAGGCCGTCGTGCCGTTGCTCGGTGCCTGGCGCGGCGACCGTTTGTGGATGGGCCTGGCCCAGCCGGCAGCGTGGGGGCAGTTCGCGTTTCTGCTGTTCGCCTTCGGTTGCCTGACCTATGCGTTCATGACCGACGATTTCTCCGTGGCTTACGTCGCGATGAACTCCAACAGCGCGCTGCCGTGGTACTACAAGTTCAGCGCGGTGTGGGGCGCCCACGAAGGGTCGCTTCTGCTGTGGGCGTTGATCCTCGGCGGCTGGACCTTCGCGGTGTCGGTGTTCTCGCGGCAGTTGCCGCAAGTGATGCTCGCTCGCGTGCTGGCAGTGATGGGCATGATCAGCACTGGTTTTCTGCTGTTCCTGATTCTGACGTCGAACCCGTTTTCGCGGATCCTGCCGCAGATCCCGGCCGACGGTCGTGACCTCAACCCATTGCTGCAGGACATCGGTCTGATCGTCCATCCACCGATGCTCTACATGGGCTACGTCGGTTTCTCGGTGGCGTTCGCGTTCGCCATCGCCGCATTGCTCGGCGGTCGTCTCGATGCGGCGTGGGCTCGCTGGTCGCGTCCGTGGACCATCGTCGCCTGGGCCTTCCTCGGCATCGGCATCACCCTCGGTTCGTGGTGGGCCTACTACGAACTCGGCTGGGGCGGCTGGTGGTTCTGGGACCCGGTGGAAAACGCCTCGTTCATGCCATGGCTGGTGGGCACGGCGCTGATTCACTCGCTGGCGGTCACCGAAAAGCGTGGCGTGTTCAAGAGCTGGACGGTGTTGCTGGCGATTGCCGCGTTCTCCCTGAGCCTGCTCGGCACTTTCCTTGTGCGTTCCGGCGTGTTGACCTCGGTGCACGCGTTTGCCTCCGATCCTGAGCGCGGCGTGTTTATCCTGATCTTCCTGCTGTTTGTGGTCGGTGGTTCGCTGACCCTGTTTGCGCTGCGCGCGCCGGTGGTCAAGAGCCAGGTCGGCTTCAACCTGTGGTCGCGGGAAACGCTGTTGCTGGGTAACAACCTGGTGCTGGTGGTGGCGGCGTCGATGATCCTGCTCGGCACGCTGTATCCGCTGATTCTCGATGCGATCAGCGGCGCCAAGCTGTCGGTCGGCCCACCGTACTTCAACGCGCTGTTCATTCCGTTGATGGCGCTGCTGATGCTGGTGATGGCGGTCGGCGTGATCGTGCGCTGGAAAGACACCCCGGTTAAATGGCTTGTCAGCATGCTGACTCCGGTGCTGCTGGGCAGTGTTGCGCTGGCGGTGGTGGCCGGTGTCGCTTACGGCGATTTCAACTGGGCGGTGATCGCGACGTTCCTGCTCGCGGCCTGGGTGTTGCTGGCCGGTGTGCGCGACATCTTCGACAAGACTCGCCACAAAGGTCTGATCAAAGGCCTGCCGACCCTGACCCGCAGCTACTGGGGCATGCAGATCGCGCACCTCGGGATCGCCGTCTGCGCGCTGGGCGTGGTGTTGTCGAGCCAGAACAGTGCTGAGCGTGACCTGCGTCTGGCACCGGGGGAGTCGATGGATCTGGCCGGTTATCAGTTCGTGTTCGAAGGCGCCAAGCATTTCGAAGGCCCGAACTTCACCTCCGACAAGGGCACCGTCCGGGTGATCCGCAACGGTCAGGAAGTCAGCGTGCTGCACCCGGAAAAACGCCTGTACACCGTGCAGAACTCGGTGATGACCGAGGCCGGGATCGACGCCGGTTTCACCCGCGACCTCTACGTTGCGCTAGGCGAACCGCTGGGCGATGGCGCCTGGGCGGTGCGGGTTCACGTCAAACCGTTTGTGCGCTGGATCTGGTTCGGCGGTCTGCTGACCGGTTTCGGTGGTTTGCTGGCGGCGCTGGATCGGCGTTATCGAGTGAAGGTCAAAGCCAAAGTGCGTGAAGCGCTGGGCATGGAAGGAGCCGCTGCATGAGACGTTGGTTGATGCTGGTGCCATTGGCGATTTTCCTGCTGGTGGCCGTATTCCTTTATCGCGGTCTGTACCTGGATCCGGCGGAGCTGCCGTCGGCGATGATCAACAAGCCGTTCCCGGAGTTTTCCCTGCCGGCGGTGCAGGGCGACAAGACCCTGACCCGTGCCGACATTCTCGGCAAGCCGGCACTGGTCAACGTCTGGGGCACCTGGTGCATTTCCTGCCGGGTCGAGCATCCGGTGCTGAACAAACTCGCCGAGCGCGGCGTGGTGATCTACGGCATCAACTACAAGGACACCAACGCCGATGCGTTGAAGTGGCTGGCCGAGTTCCACAATCCGTATCAACTGGACATCCGCGACGACGAAGGATCCCTGGGCCTGAACCTCGGTGTCTATGGCGCGCCGGAAACCTTCTTCATCGACGCCAAGGGCATCATCCGCGACAAGTACGTCGGCGTGATCGACGAGCAGGTCTGGCGGGAAAAACTGGCGGCCAAGTATCAGGCGCTGGTCGATGAGGCCAAGCCATGAAGCGCTTTTTAGCTGCCATGGTGCTGGGCTTGAGCCTGGCCGGTGTGGCCCACGCCGCCATCGACACCTACGAGTTCGCCAAAGAAGGCGATCGCGAGCGTTTTCGCGAACTGACCAAGGAACTGCGCTGCCCGAAATGCCAGAACCAGGATATCGCCGATTCCAACGCGCCGATTGCCGCCGACCTGCGCAAAGAGATTTTCCGCATGCTCGGCGAGGGCAAGGACAATCAGCAGATCATCGACTTCATGGTCGATCGCTACGGTGATTTCGTCCGCTACAAACCGGCGCTCAATGCCAAGACCGCGTTGCTGTGGTTTGGTCCTGCTGGACTGCTGCTGGGCGGTTTTGTCGTCATCGCGGTGATCGTCCGCCGCCGTCGCGGACAACGCGCCGAGACGCCGCAATCGCTGTCCCCTGAAGAGCGTCAGCGCCTCGACCAACTGTTGGATAAAAACCAAGAATGATTGATTTCTGGCTTGCCGCAGGGCTGTTGCTTCTGGTCGCCCTGAGTTTTCTGCTGATCCCCGTCCTGCGTGAACGTCGCGCCCAGCGTGAAGAGGATCGAACCGCTCTCAACGTCGCCCTGTATCAGGAACGCGTCGCCGAACTGCAATCGCAGCAGGCCGAAGGCGTACTCGATGCTGCGCAAATGGACAGTGGCCGTGCCGAAGCAGCCCGTGAATTGTTGGCCGATACCGAAGGTGTGGCGCCGGCGCGGGTTTCGCGTTTGGGCAAGCCGTTGCCGCTGCTGGCAGCGGTGCTGGTGCCGGTGTTGGGCCTCGGTCTGTATCTGCACTTTGGCGCGAGCGACAAGGTCGAACTGACCCGCGAGTTCGCCCAGGCGCCGCAGTCGATGGAAGAGATGACTCAGCGTCTGGAGCGCGCAGTCGCTGCGCAACCGGATTCGGCTGAAGGCGTGTATTTCCTCGGTCGCACCTACATGGCCCAGGATCGTCCGGCGGACGCGGCGAAGATGTTCGAGCGCGCCGTCAATCTCGCCGGTCGTCAGCCGGAGCTGCTCGGCCAGTGGGCGCAGGCCCAGTACTTCGCCGACAACAAGAAATGGTCGGACAAGGTCCAGGCCCTGACCGATGAAGCGCTGAAAGCCGATCCGAAAGAAGTCACCAGTCTCGGCCTGTTGGGCATCGCCGCGTTCGAAGGCGAGCGCTATCAGGAAGCCATCGACTACTGGAACCGTCTGCTGGCGCAACTGCCGCCACAGGACAAATCCCGCGAGGCCCTGCAGGGCGGCATCACCCGCGCCACCGAAAAACTGCAAGCCAGCGGCGGCAAGGTCGCCCAGGCACCGGCGGCGAAAGCGGCGGCGTTGTTGAAAGTGCGTGTGGATCTGGCCAGCGAGCTCAAAGCCAAGGTGCAACCGGGTGACAGCGTGTTCATTTTTGCCCGCGCTACCTCGGGCCCACCGGCACCGCTGGCAGCCAAGCGCCTGACCGTCGCCGACCTGCCGGTGACCGTCGAACTGGGCGATGCCGACGCGATGATGCCGCAATTGAAACTGTCGAACTTCCCCGAAGTCCAACTGGTTGCGCGCATCTCACGTGCCGGTCAGCCGACCGCCGGTGAGTGGGTCGGCCGCAGCGGGCCTCTGGCCAGTAGCACCACCGCGCCGCAGACATTGACCATCGACAGCCCGGACAAATAGCCGGACACAACAGGAACGCACCGCCATGAACGCCATCGCCCGAATCACAGTCCTCACACTGGCCCTGGGCTTGAGCGCATGTGCGGTGCAACGACCGGAGCCCACCACACGGCTGCCTCCGATCCCGCCGTCACAGCCGAGCCCGACCCCGTCGACCACCCCGACGCCGAGCAAACCGGGCGTCCCGGCCAAACCCGCCAAACCGGTCCCGCGCACCTCCGCCAGCTTCGCCCCGCCACCGGGCGGCAACAGCCACTGGGACCAGAAACTGGGCGTATACGTGCTCGACGACCAGACCAACACCTTCTACCGCCAGCGCACTTACTACCGCTGGAACAACGGCTGGAGCCGCTCGATCAGCCCCAACGGCCCGTGGGAAGAAACCAACATCCACGGCGTACCGGCGGGACTGGGCAAGCAGTTCGGGCAGTAATGAAAAACGGCGATCTTTGGATCGCCGTTTTGCTGTGTGGGGTGATGAGTTTTTAAAGGATCGCGTGATAGCCGCTCAGTGCCTGAACCGACTTAACCAGGCCTTGTCGTTGCAGTAGATCAAGAAAGGGTTCGACGTCCATGGCAGGCATTTTCAGCTGCCGACGCTGTTTTTGGGCCGCTGCAACCACTGCTGCCGGATCAAGCCCCAAGAGGTTGTCGACGAACTCGTCCGGATGCTGAGCTTCGATGCCGAAAGGCTCCAGCGCTTTGCAGGGAAAGTCTTTCTGGTTGAACGTCACTATCACGCTTGCGCCGCAACGGATGGCCGCCGCCAGAACATGACGATCATCGCAGTCGGGCAAGGTGAGGCCGGCAATCAGGTCTTCATAGTCATGGACACAGGCGTCGGGTATCGCTTGATCCATCAGGCCGGACGTACGATCCAGCTGTTCCATCGTCAGGTCAGGGCGGTTCTTCAGCAGATTGCGTTTCCATTCGCAGTGAATCTCCTGGGTCCATCGCGCCCGAAATCGCCCCGAGAGGGCAAGCCACATGAGGAAGTCTCTCAAGGGGGGGGGACAAGACGCATGCATCGGCTTTTCATTGGCGAGGCAGCAGTAAAAGAAGAATGCCTCACTCGTATCCTGTCTTTAACGCCTGAGCTTGCTCTGCGAGAAGCGCCATTGCCTGCTCGCTGGCGGTGGTGCGCCGGGTCTTATAGTCCATCAGATCGGCAAAGCGCACACGTCGGTGCTTGCCTGTTTTGTGGTAGGACAACTCGCCGCTTTCCAGCAGTTTTATGAGGTGTGGACGTGAGACGTTGAGGAGGTCGGCGGCTTCCTGGGTCGTCAATTCGGCATGCACCGGTACGACCTGAACCGCGTTGCCGGCTGCCAGCTCCGCCAGAATGTCGATCAGCAAGCGCAGGGCCGAGGTGGGCAGTTCGACGCGATGAGCTTCATTCTGCTCGTCGAAAATCTGGATGTGCTGAGTCTCGAAATGGGTCGCGAGGTAAGCCGCCAGGGCACGCTGCCCTTCAATGGCGGCTTTTACTTCGCGTTCTACGGGGAGGGTGATGGAGGGATGAATAACGGTCGACATGGCGAGTCCGGCTTTGGAAATGAGGAATGTCGGAACGTTATTCGAAATAAGCGAAAATCGCAATAAACGAAACAAGTGTGGGTTTTATGGTTCTTTCGCCAACAACCCCTGCACATATTCAACAAACGCCCGCGCCTTGACGCTGGCCATCCGTCCCGTCGGAAACACCGCCCACAGTTCCTGCTTCGGCAAGGTCCAGTCGTTCATGACGGTCTTGACTGCACCGCTGGCCAGTTCCGGCGCGAACATCCATTCCGAGCCCAGTGCCAGGCCTTGATGAGCCAGCACCGCCTCGCGCAAACCTTCGGCAGCGCTGACGCGCAGGCGGCCGTTGACGGTCGTCGACCGTTCTTCATCAGCCTTGGTGAAATGCCAAGTGGCGCCACCGCCACGGTTGTAGATGACGGCGCGGTGTTGAGCGAGTTCGGCAGGGCAGGTGGGCTCACTGTGGCTGGCGAAGTAGGCCGGAGTACCCAAAACAACGCGCCGGCATTCGGCGATCTTGCGGACCGTCAGGCCGGAGTCGTTGAGTGGGCCCAGGCGCAAGGCGATGTCGATGCCTTCTTCCACCAGGTTGATGTTCTGGTCGTCGAGCAACAGATCGACATTGAGTTGCGGGTGCTGATCGAGGAACCGCCCCAGGTGCGGCACCACGTGCATCCGGCCGAAGGTGACGGCGGTGCTGATGCGCAGGTTGCCGCTCAGACCGCCGGCCACGCCACGGGCAGCGTTGTCGGCTTCGTCGGCTTCCTCAAGCGCACGCTTGGCCCGCTCGAAAAATGCCAACCCGGCCTCGGTCGGCGTCAGGCCCCGGGTCGAGCGCAACAGCAGGCGCACCGCCAGCCTGGTTTCGAGCTGGGCAATGGTTTTCGACACGGCGGGCTGACCGACATTCAACCGCCGGGCGGCGGCGGAAAACGAGCCGGTTTCCACGACGTAGACGAAGGTTTCCATGGCGGCGAGGCGGTCCATCGGCGGTCCTGTGCAGTCTTGTTAAAAGGTTCTGAGTCTTCGTACGCGGTTTTGCCTTACAGCTAAAGGGGTCAAAACATCCTGCAAAACAACCAACGTTGTGTCACAGGCTTGTGCAGGCTACTAAAGGTATCTCTAGAGTTACTTTAATGGTCGAGGTTATTTCACAATGCAATACCCAATCTGCATCGAGTGGGGTGACGAGAACACTGCCATCGGGATTCAGATCCCCGATATTCCCGGCGCAGTAACCGCCGGGGATACGTTTGAGGATGCCTACAACGCAGCCGTCGAGATTGCCCACATCATGCTGCAGGAGATCGCGGCGGATGGTGATTCGATTCCGATGCCGACTTCTGCGGCCACCCACCGCAACAACCCGGAGTTCGCGGACATGGGTTGGGGCATGCTCGAGCTGGACATCTCGCCGTACATGGGCAAGACCGAAAAGGTCAATGTGACATTGCCCGGTTATGTCATCCAGCGGATCGACCGCTACGTGCGTGAGCACAATGTCAAAAGCCGCTCCTCTTTCTTGGCGGATGCCGCCATGGAAAAACTGGTCCGGCATTGAGCCTTGAGCACTGTCGGATCAGCGATCCGGCAGTGCTTTTCAGACTCTAGGCCGTTGCCAGAACAGGTTTTTGCGAAGCACTCAAAAACCGCACCAGCGCCAGCAGCGGGAACGCGCTGCCAACAATCACGATCCACAACCAGCCGCCATGCTCGTATACCGCACTGGCCACCGACGAGCCGAAGGCGCCGCCGACGAAGATGCTGGTCATGTACAGCGCGTTGAGGCGGCCGCGGCTTTTGGCGTCGAGGGAGTAGACCGCGCGCTGGCCGAGCACCATGTTCATCTGCACGCAGAAGTCGAGCACCACGCCGGTCACGGCCAGGCCGATCACGCTGTAGGCCGGGTGGATGAAAGTCGGCAGGAAGCTCAGGCTGGCAAACAGCATGGCCAGCAGCGAGGCGATGCGGGTGTGGCCGGCGTCGGCCAGGCGTCCGCTGATCGGGGCGGCGATGGCACCGATGGCGCCGACCAGGGCGAAGATCGCGATTTCACTCTGGGACAGGCCGTGGTTGCGCGCCAGTTCCAGCGGCACGGCGGTCCAGAACAGGCTGAACGTGGCGAACATGCAGGCCTGGTAAAACGCCCGTTGACGCAGCACCGGTTGCTTGCGCAGCAGCGTCCACAACGAGCCGAGCAGTTGGCCGTAAGAAGCACTGTGATCTGGCTGACGCTTGGGTACGGTCAGTGCCAATACCACGCTGATCGCTGCCATCAAGGCTGCGGCGATCATGAACATCGCCCGCCAGCCGAGATGGTCGGCGACCACGCTCGACACCGGCCGCGCCAGCAGAATCCCCAGCAGCAAACCGCCCATGATCCCGCCGACCACTCGGCCACGGGATTCCTCCGGTGCCAGATGCGCCGCCAGTGGAATCAGCACCTGCACCGACACCGAGCTGAAGCCCACCAGCAACGAAATCAGCAGGAACACATTCGGTTGATCGGTAAACGCCGCGCCGAGCAGGCTGGCAATCGCCACCACGGTGGTGATGATCATCAGGCGGCGGTTTTCCAGCAGGTCCGCCAGCGGCACCAGAAAGAACAGGCCCAGCGCATAGCCGATCTGGGTCAGCGACACGATGAAACTGGCCATGGTGTCGGTCAGGCCGATGTCCGGCGCGATCAGGCCGATGATCGGCTGGGCGTAGTAGATGTTGGCAACGATGGCGCCGCAGCAGAAAGCGAACAGCAGCACCATGCCTCGGGTCATTGCGTGAGTTGTGGCGGTCATAGGGTTTCTCGATCCAGCGAAAAGGAATGCGGTGAGGCTAAGGGACGGGCCGAGCCGGCAGTAGAGGCTTCTGATCGATATCAGTTATTCCGTTGCGGAATAGGTGGCGCCGAACAATCCATTGTTCATCGGCGAACCTTGCGTCCGACCGTTGAGCGACGATGATACATTCACTTACATCTTGTTCGATAGCGTGCTTATGTTGTGACCGGGTTTCAGCGTTCATCAACGGAGGATTGCGATGTTTCGTCAGTTGCTTCGCCACACCACAACCATTGCCCTGATCAGTCTGCTCGGCGCCACTGCCGCACAGGCCGCCGAAGCGCCCGGCATGCGCATGGGGGTGCGCGGCGAGATCACCGGGGTCAGTCCTGACTCGCTCAAGGTTCACGTCACCAGCGGTGAGAACGTGGTGGTTCAGTTGACCCCGGACACCAAGGTCCGCGCGGTCACCCTGGCCAACATCGAAGACATCAAGCCCGGCAGCTACATTGGCTCGGCCGCCATTCCCCAGGAGGATGGCACGCTCAAGGCGCTGGAGGTTCACGTGTTCCCGCCGGAGCTGGCCGGCAGCGGCGATGGCCATCGGCCGTTCGACCTGGCCAAGGGCAGCAGCATGACCAATGGCAGCGTCGGCGATCTGGTGGTGAGCAACGGCCGGGTGCTGACCGTCAACTACAAGGGCGGCCAGCAGAAGATCCTGGTGCCGGAGGACGTGCCGATCGTCAACCTGACGCCGGGCGATCGCAGTTTGCTCAAGGTTGGCGTGAAGATCGTCACCTTCGTGACCCAGAGCGCGGACGGCACGCTGACCGCGCAATCGATCTCGGCGGGCAAGGATGGCGTGAAGCCACCGATGTAAAAGCCCCTCACCCTAGCCCTCCCGAAACGTCGGACCGCCCGGAGGGAGAGGGGACTGATTGGGGGATGCATGAGAGGTACGCCGACCTGAGCGTGCTGTGGTGAATCCGTAATCGATAAGGTCTTTCAGGTCGATGTAACTCGCCAGACACCTCGGTAGGCCCCCTCTCCCTCCGGGCGGTCCGACGTTTCGGGAGGGCTGGGGTGAGGGTAAAGCGGCCACAAAAAAAGGCGACCACTGAGGGTCGCCTTTTTCACGCCAGCCTAAACCTTACTGCCCGCTATAAATCTGGTCGAAGATCCCGCCATCGTTGAAGTGGGTCTTCTGCACGGTGCGCCAGTCGCCGAAGGTCTTCTCGACCGACAGGAAGTCGACTTTCGGGAAGCGGTCGGTGTATTTGGCCAGCACCGCCGGGTCACGTGGACGCAGGTAGTTGGCGGCCGCGATTTCCTGACCTTCCGGCGACCACAGGAACTTCAGGTATTCCTCGGCAGCGGCGCGGGAGCCTTTCTTCTCGACCACTTTGTCGACCACCGACACCGGTGGCTCGGCTTCGGCGGAGACGCTTGGGTAGATGACTTCGAACTGGTCGCGGCCGAACTCGCGGGCGATCATTTCGGCTTCGTTCTCGAAGGTCACCAGCACGTCGCCGATCTGGTTGGTCATGAACGTGGTGGTGGCGGCGCGGCCACCGGTATCCAGCACCGGTGCCTGCTTGAACAGCTTGCCGACGAAGTCTTTGGCCTTGTTCTCGTCACCGCCGTTTTTCAGCACGTAGCCCCAGGCCGACAGGTAGGTGTAGCGGCCGTTACCTGAGGTTTTTGGGTTCGGCACGATCACTTGCACGCCGTCCTTGAGCAGGTCAGGCCAGTCTTTCAGGGCTTTCGGGTTGCCCTTGCGCACGATGAACACGGTGGCCGAGGTGAACGGCGCACTGTTGTTCGGCAGGCGGGTAACCCAGTCCTTAGGCACCAGTTGGCCGTTGTCGGCCAGGGCGTTGATGTCGGTGGCCATGTTCATGGTGATGACGTCAGCCGGCAGGCCATCGATCACCGAACGGGCTTGCTTGCTCGAACCGCCGAAAGACATCTGCACGGTGATGTCTTCCTTGTGCTCGGCTTGCCAGTGTTTCTGGAACGCAGCGTTGTAGTCCTTGTAGAAATCGCGCATCACGTCGTAGGAAACGTTGAGCAGGGTCGGTGCGGCCTGAGCCACGCTGCCGAAGGCAAGACCAGCGGCGAGAAGTGAGGCGCCAAAGAGTTTTTTCACTGCGCATTCCTTGTTCTGTAGGGGTGTTTTTTTACAAAGATGAGGCCATTTGCCAGCGACTATAGCGGGGCGCGCATAGTCGTTTAAAGATTAAAAAGAACTTTGCTTATTCCATTTTCTTGAACAGCGCATTGCCGCAACGGGAGCAGAACGACGCTTCGTGTTCATGGCTGCTTTTCTTGCACACGGGGCAGTCGTGTTGCAGCTGACCGCCGCGCATGGCGGTGGCCAGTTCAGCGGTGAAAATCCCGGTCGGCACGGCGATGATCGAATAACCGGTGACCATCACCAGCGACGAAATCACCTGGCCCAGTACGGTCCTCGGCACGATGTCGCCATAACCCACGGTGGTCAGCGTCACGATAGCCCAATAGATGCCTTTGGGAATGCTGGTGAAGCCATGTTCCGGGCCTTCGACCACGTACATCAAGGTGCCGAACACGGTGACCAGGGTGCAGACGCTGAGCAGGAACACGAGGATTTTCTGCTTGCTGCCGCGCAGGGCATCGAGCAGGTAATGCGCCTGTTTCAGGTACGGCCCGAGTTTGAGTACGCGGAAGATCCGCAGCATCCGGATCACCCGGATGATCAGCAGGTACTGGGCATCGCTGTAATACAGCGCGAGGATGCCAGGCACGATCGCCAGCAAGTCCACCAGCCCGTAGAAACTGAAGGCGTAGCGCAACGGTCTGGGCGAGCAGTACAGGCGCAGCAGGTACTCGCCGAGGAAGATGATCGTGAAGCCCCATTCGATGTACGCCAGCACATTGGCGTAGTTCTGGTGGACTTCATCGATGCTGTCGAGGATCACGATCACCAGACTGGCGAGAATGATCAGCAGCAGGGTCTTGTCGAAACGGCGGCCGGCCACCGTATCGGTCTGGAAAATGATCACGTACAGGCGATCACGCCACGTGTTGTTGCCGTTCATGCATATCGCCTTGGCCATCAATCAGCGCAGCCTAGGTTGATTCTCCCCGTTAGCGCAAGGCGTGACATTGATCTCCGGTTGGCGCATCAGGCGAATGCCGGTGCGCAGCAGCCAGCAGGCAAGAATGAACGGTGCCGTGAGAGTCGCAAGACCCAGGGCACTGAACAGCGGCGTCAGCAGCAGCGCCAGGCCGATGCCGAACAGCGGCAGCCAAGGTTGCTGGCGCTGCGCACTGAAGGCGAGGGCGGCGAGGACGGCGTTGTAACCCCCCAGACCCAGCAGCGCGACCTGGCTGTCGTGGTGCAACAGGCTGGAACCCAGGCCAATCACCGAAGCCAGCAGCGCCCAGGCAAAGGCCCGGCGATCGGCGATCAGCAAGCCGGCAGCGATCAATCCACCGGCCAACGGATGGTCGAGGAACATCACTTGGCCGAAGCCTTTCAGGGCGGCACCAAGCAGGTTCACGGTGTTCAGTTCAAGCGCCGGAGCCGGCGTCGAAGGCTCGGCGAAACACAGGAACACCCAGCTCAGCAACACGAATGGCGCGGTGTAGGCCGGCAGGTACTCGGTGAGGCGAGCGCGTTTGAGCCACTGCTGCGTGATCATCGCGCTCAGGCCACCGGCCGCCAGAATCAACGGCGGCAGCATCGGCGACCAAGGGAAATACAGGCTCAGCAACAGACCGACCAGTACGCCGTTGTAGCTGAACAGTCCGGCCTGGCGATCCGCCTTGGCGTAGTTGCGCCGTTGCGCGGTGAGCAAACCAGCGACCGCGCCGAGCAGCGCGCCGGCGAACAGCACTGGCGCGGTGAATAAAATGGCCAAAAGGCACAGGAGTCCACACAGCGGATGGCGCTGGAGGAAGATTTGACTGAAACCGTTGAGCAAAGCCTCGGCCCAGTCAGGGCAGTGGGTGTTGAAATGATTGGCAGGCATGTCTGGAGAATCTGGGCAGTAGGAAAATCAAAAGGTCTTGCGTGAAGCGGTGGCGAGGGAGCTCGTGCCCGGTGAATGCGGTGTCTCTTGTGGAAACCGTCATGCCGGGCGGCGGGAGCACGCTCCCTCGCCACACAGGTGTTGCTTAAATCAATGTTTCGATCCGCAGCGAATTAGTCGACCCCGGCTGGCCAAACGGCACACCCGCGGTGATCAGCAACGTATCGCCACGCTCGGCCATTCCTTGAGCCTGAGCGATTTCCAGCGCGGTCGAGCACACCTCATCCACCTGACGCAGCCGATCGTTGACCACCGAATGAATGCCCCACGCCACGCTCAACCGGCGGGCGGTCTGCAGGTTCGGCGTCAGGTTGAGGATCGGCGCTTTCGGCCGCTCCCGCGCGGCACGCAGACTCGATGCGCCGGACTCGCTGTAATTGACCAGCACCGCCACCGGCAGCACGTTGCTGATGCGGCGAATCGCACAGCTGATCGCATCGGACACGGTCGCTTCGGCTTTCGGGCGACTGACGTCGAGTTGGGTCTGGTAGTCCGGACCGTTTTCCACCTGGCGGATGATCTTGCTCATCATCTGCACGGCTTCCAGCGGGTACTCGCCGGACGCGGTTTCTGCCGACAGCATCACCGCATCGGCGCCTTCGGCCACGGCGTTGGCAACGTCGGTGACTTCAGCGCGGGTCGGCGCCGGAGAGAAGCGCATCGACTCGAGCATCTGTGTGGCCACCACTACCGGTTTGCCGAGCTGGCGGCAGGTGGTGATGATGTTTTTCTGGATCTGCGGCACGCTTTCAGCCGGCACTTCCACGCCGAGGTCGCCGCGGGCAACCATGATCGCATCGCTCAGTTCGGCGATTTCGCGCAGTTGCTCGACGGCCGACGGCTTCTCGATTTTCGCCATCAGGAACGCCTTGTCGCCGATCAGCGCGCGGGCCTCGATGATGTCTTGCGGACGCTGCACGAACGACAGCGCGACCCAGTCCACACCCAGCTCCAGACCGAAGCTCAGGTCGCGACGATCCTTGGCGGTCAGCGGGCTCAGGTCGAGCACCGCTTGCGGCACGTTCACGCCTTTGCGATCCGACAGTTCGCCGCCATTGAGCACGGTGGTGTCGATCGCATCGGTGTATTTGGTCACGACCCGCAGGCGCAGTTTGCCGTCATCGAGCAGCAGATCCATCCCGGCTTCCAGCGCCGCGATGATCTCCGGATGCGGCAGATTCACCCGGCGTTCGTCGCCCGGTGTTGCGTCCAGATCGAGGCGGAAGGCCTGACCGCGATGCAATTGAACCTTGCCGTCCGCGAACTTGCCGACCCGCAGTTTCGGCCCTTGCAGGTCCATCAGGATGCCGAGCGGGTAGTTGAGCTGGCGCTCGACTTCGCGGATCCACTGATAGCGCTTGGCGTGGTCGGCGTGATCGCCGTGGCTGAAGTTGAGGCGGAAGATATTGACCCCGGCCTCGACCAGCTCGCGGATGTCTTCGATGCCGTCGACGGCAGGCCCGAGGGTGGCGAGGATTTTGACCTTTTTATCAGGCGTCATGATTTAGAGCTCTCGAGGATCAGGATGGCGCGGAAGTCGTTGACGTTGGTGCGGGTCGGCTCGGTGACGATCAGCGCATCGAGCGCCTCGAAGTAGCCATAGCCGTTGTTGTTATCCAGCTCGTCGCTGGCGCTCAGGCCCAGGGCGGCGGCGCGGGCGTAGCTGTCCGGGGTCATGATTGCGCCGGCGTTGTCTTCCGAGCCGTCGATGCCGTCGGTGTCACCGGCCAGGGCATAGACGCCGGGCTGGCCCTTGAGGCTGTCGGTGAGGCTGAGGAGGAATTCGGCGTTGCGTCCGCCACGGCCATTGCCGCGCACGGTCACCGTGGTTTCGCCACCGGAGAGAATCACGCACGGCGCCGCCAGTGGCTGGCCGTGATGGATGATCTGGCGCGCGATGCCGGCGTGGACTTTCGCCACTTCGCGGGATTCGCCTTCCAGGTCGCCGAGGATCAGCGTGCTGAAACCGGCCTGACGGCATTTCACAGCAGCGGCATCCAGCGATTGCTGAGGGCGGGCGATCAACTGGAAGTGACTGCGGGCCAGGCTCGGATCGCCGGGTTTGACGGTTTCCGATTCCGGGCTTTGCAGCCAGGTGCGCACGGACGCCGGAATCTCGATGCCGTAGCGCTTGATGATGGCCAGCGCTTCGGCGCTGGTGCTCGGGTCGGCCACGGTCGGGCCGGAAGCGATGACCGTGGCGAGGTCGCCCGGTACATCGGAAATCGCATAGGTATAAACAGTCGCCGGCCAGCAGGCCTTGCCCAGGCGTCCGCCCTTGATCGCCGAGAGGTGCTTGCGCACGCAGTTCATCTCGCCGATGGTCGCGCCGGATTTGAGCAGGGCTTTGTTGATCGACTGTTTGTCGGCCAGGGTGATGCCTTCGGCCGGCAGCGCCAGCAGGGCAGAGCCGCCACCGGACAACAGGAAGATCACGCGGTCGTCTTCGGTCAGGTTGCTGACCAGTTCCAGCACGCGTTTGGCCACGGCCAGACCGGCAGCGTCCGGCACCGGGTGCGCGGCTTCGACCACTTCGATTTTCTCGCACGGGGCGCCGTGACCGTAGCGGGTCACCACAAGGCCCGAGACTTCACCTTCCCAGCAGCGCTCGACCACTTGCGCCATGGCCGCGGCAGCCTTGCCGGCGCCGATGACGATCACACGACCTGTGCGATCAGCCGGCAGATGCGCTTCGAGGACCTGGTTCGGATGGGCCGCGTCGATGGCTGTGGCAAACAGCTCGCGCAGCAGTTGTTGCGGATCGACCGACATGGCGGGCTCCCATTCTTATTGTTCTTGGTTAGTGCAGTTGATCGTTCCCACGCTCTGCGTGGGAATGCCTCAATGGACGCTCTGCGTCCGCTTCGGCAGGGACGCGGAGCGTCCCGGGCTGCATTCCCACGCGGGCGGTTCGACGCCTCGACGTGGGAACGAGCGACGGGGCAGGGCTTACTTCTTGTCGCGAATCGAGAAGTTGGCCATGTGTTCCAGGCCCTTGATCAGCGCCGAGTGGTCCCAGTTGCTGCCACCGATGGCCGCACAGGTGCTGAACACTTGCTGGGCGTTGGCGGTGTTCGGCAGATTGATGTTCAGCTCCTTGGCGCCTTGCAGGGCCAGGTTCAGGTCCTTCTGGTGCAGGCTGATGCGGAAGCCCGGATCGAAGGTGCCTTTGATCATGCGGTCACCGTGCACTTCGAGGATCTTCGAGGAGGCGAAACCGCCCATCAGCGCTTCACGCACCTTGGCTGGATCGGCACCGTTCTTCGAAGCGAACAGCAGGGCTTCAGCGACAGCCTGAATGTTCAGGGCAACGATGATCTGGTTCGCCACTTTGGCGGTCTGACCGTCGCCATTGCCGCCGACCAGGGTGATGTTCTTGCCCATGGCCTGGAACAGCGGCAGTGCGCGTTCGAAGGCATCGGCGTCGCCACCGACCATGATGCTCAGGGTCGCGGCCTTGGCGCCGACTTCGCCACCGGACACCGGGGCGTCGAGGTATTGCGCACCTTTTTCGTTGATCTTCGCTGCGAAAGCCTTGGTGGCGGTCGGCGAGATCGAGCTCATGTCGATCACCACCTTGCCTTTGCCGATGCCGGCAGCGACGCCGTCGGCACGGAACAGCACGTCTTCGACCTGCGGGGTATCCGGCACCATGACGATGATGAATTCAGCTTCCTGCGCCACTTCGCGTGGGTTGGCCAAAGCGACGGCGCCAGCGGCGACCAGGTCGGCAGGAGCGGCGTCGTGGTGCGCCGACAGGAACAGGCTGTGACCGGCTTTCTGCAGGTTCGCCGCCATTGGGTGGCCCATGATGCCGGTGCCGATGAATCCGATTTTAGCCATGAGAAAATCCTCTTGTTTTTGTCTTGCTCAAGCAAATAAGGGTCAGATCGCGTTGTGGGTCTTCAGCCAGCCGAGGCCTGCTTCAGTGGTGGTCAGCGGTTTGTATTCGCAGCCGACCCAGCCCTGATAACCGATGCGATCGAGGTGTTCGAACAGGAAGCGGTAGTTGATCTCGCCAGTGCCCGGCTCGTTGCGGCCCGGGTTGTCGGCCAGCTGCACATGGTTGATCTCGCCCAGGTGCGATTGCAGGGTGCGGGCCAGATCGCCTTCCATGATTTGCATGTGATAGATGTCGTATTGCAGGAACAGGTTGGCGCTGCCGACCTGCTCGCGAATCGACAGGGCCTGCGCCGTGTTGTTCAGGTAGAAACCCGGGATGTCGCGGGTGTTGATCGCTTCCATCACCAGTTTGATGCCGACGGCTTGCAGCTTGTCGGCGGCGTACTTGAGGTTGGCGACGAAGGTCTTTTCAACGGTGGCATCGTCCACGCCCTGCGGACGGATACCGGCCAGGCAGTTGACCTGGGTGTTGCCCAGCACCTGTGCGTAAGCGATGGACAGATCGACCCCGGCGCGGAACTCTTCGACCCGGTCTGGCAGGCACGCGATACCGCGCTCGCCCTTGGCCCAGTCACCGGCCGGCAGGTTGAACAGCACTTGGGTCAGACCGTTGGCGTCGAGTTTGGCCTTGATTTCGGCGGAGCTGAAATCGTACGGGAACAGGTACTCGACACCGCTGAAGCCAGCCTTGGCGGCGGCGTCGAAACGGGCAAGGAAATCCTGTTCGGTGAACAGCATGGACAGGTTGGCTGCGAAACGCGGCATGGTGGTCTCCTAAAACAGTTTTGACACGGTTGGTCAGACTGAACACGATCAGTCCCCTCTCCTGGGGGAGAGGGTTAGGGTGAGGGGGAATCTTGAGTCTGATCCCGATTTTGCGAGCATCGCAAAACCTTTCCCTCACCCCAGCCCTCTCCCGGAGGGAGAGGGCGCTAAAGGCAATCAGTCGAGCAACGAAATCGCGGTAGGCGCATCGTTGCCGACCAGCGCCAGGTCTTCGAATTCGTTGACGGCGTTGATCTCGGTCCCCATGGAGATGTTGGTCACACGCTCCAGAATGATCTCGACGATCACCGGCACCTTGAACTCTTCGATCAGCTGTTCGGCCTTGCGCAGGGCAGGGGCGATGTCAGCCGGTTCGAACACACGCAGCGCTTTACAGCCCAGGCCTTCGGCGACTGCGACGTGGTCGACACCATAACCGTTGAGTTCCGGCGCGTTCAGGTTATCGAAGGACAGCTGCACGCAGTAGTCCATATCGAACCCGCGCTGGGCCTGACGGATCAGCCCCAGGTACGAGTTGTTCACCACGACGTGGATGTACGGCAGTTTGAACTGAGCGCCGACCGCCAGTTCTTCGATCATGAACTGGAAGTCATAGTCCCCCGACAGGGCCACGACTTTACGGTTCGGATCGGCCTTCACCACGCCCAGCGCTGCCGGAATGGTCCAGCCCAACGGGCCGGCCTGGCCGCAGTTGATCCAGTGACGCGGCTTGTAGACGTGCAGGAACTGCGCGCCGGCAATCTGCGACAGACCAATGGTGCTGACGTAGCAGGTGTCCTTGCCGAACACCTGGTTCATTTCTTCGTAAACGCGCTGCGGCTTGACCGGCACGTTGTCGAAGTGGGTCTTGCGATGCAGGCTGGCTTTGCGCTGCTGGCAGTCTTGCAGCCAGGCAGAGCGGTTTTTCAGCTTGCCGGCGGCTTGCCATTCACGGGCGACTTCGATGAACACGGTCAGCGCGGCAGCGGCGTCGGAAACGATGCCCAGGTCCGGGGTGAACACGCGGCCGATCTGAGTCGGTTCGATGTCGACGTGAATGAACTTGCGGCCTTCGGTGTAAACGTCGACCGAGCCGGTGTGACGGTTCGCCCAACGGTTGCCGACGCCCAGTACCACGTCGGATTTCAGCATCGTGGCGTTGCCGTAACGGTGCGAAGTCTGCAGACCGACCATGCCGACCATCAGCGGGTGATCGTCCGGAATGGTGCCCCAGCCCATCAGGGTCGGGATCACTGGAATGCCGGTCAGCTCAGCAAACTCGACCAGCAGTTCGCTGGCATCGGCGTTGATGATGCCGCCACCGGCCACCAGCAATGGACGCTCGGCCTGATCCAGCATCGCCAGGGCTTTTTCGACTTGCACGCGGGTGGCGCTCGGCTTGGCCAGCGGCAGTGGCTGGTAGGCGTCGATGTCGAATTCGATTTCAGCCATCTGCACGTCGAACGGCAGGTCGATCAGTACCGGACCCGGACGGCCGGAGCGCATTTCGTAGAAGGCTTTCTGGAAGGCGTAAGGCACCTGGCCCGGCTCCAGAACGGTGGTCGCCCATTTGGTCACCGGCTTGACGATGCTGGTGATGTCGACGGCCTGGAAGTCTTCCTTGTGCATACGGGCGCGGGGTGCTTGCCCGGTGATGCAGAGGATCGGGATCGAGTCCGCGGAGGCGCTGTACAGACCGGTGACCATGTCGGTACCGGCAGGGCCGGAAGTACCGATGCACACGCCGATGTTGCCGGCCTTGGTGCGGGTGTAGCCCTCGGCCATGTGCGAGGCGCCTTCAACGTGGCGAGCGAGGACGTGATCGATGCCACCGACTTTCTGCAGGGCGGAGTACAGCGGGTTGATTGCAGCGCCTGGAATGCCAAAAGCGGTATCAACCCCTTCACGGCGCATCACCAGAACGGCGGCTTCGATTGCTCTCATTTTGCTCATTGTTTTGTGCCTCTTTACGTTTTGTAATTGTATACAAGTGGCTTTGCGCAGAGTGTATTCACGGCGGACGGCGCAGGTCAATCCATTTTCTCAAGCGCCTGTTTCATTCGTCGGAAGCCTGTTCTGCTGTGGCTTTTCGTCGCATGAGGCGCTTTTCGAGAATTATTGTATACAAAAAAATAATTCATTGTGTTCTATTTGTTGCATCGGGCTGCGGCAGAAAAGCGCAGCCCAACGACTTTCCCAATAACAAAATGAGGACGGCACCATGAGCGCTTTAACCTTGAAAGTCGCAGTCAAGCTGGTCAACGAAGCCATCAGCGCAGGGCGGGCCATCTCCGCCGCGCCGCTGACCATCGCGGTACTGGATACCGGCGGCCATCTGGTCACCCTGCAACGCGAAGACGGCGCCAGCCTGTTGCGCCCGAACATCGCCATCGGCAAAGCCTGGGGCGCCATCGCCCTGGGCAAGGGCTCACGCCTGCTGGCGCTGGACGCACAACAACGCCCGGCGTTCATCGCCGCGCTCAACAGCATGGGGCAGGGCAGCGTCGTGCCGGCACCGGGTGGTGTGCTGATTCGTGATCAGGCGGGGAACGTGCTGGGTGCAATCGGCATCAGCGGCGATCTGTCGGACATCGATGAGCAGGTGGCAATCAAGGCCGTAGAGGCCCTGGACCTACGGGCGGATGCGGGGGTGGCTGCGTGATTTGCGGCGATTGAACTGACGCCATCGCTGGCAAGGCGAGTCGTCGCAGCTCAGCTCCCATTGGATCGTGCCTTGAGTCGAAATTTCGCAAACGGCACAAAACCTGTGGGAGCTGGCTTGCCAGCGATAGCGGTCTTACTGACACATCCAGATAACAGACTGACCCAGCCAAACGACTCATTGAGGTCTAGCCTTCTGATGAATTCATCAGAAAGGGGCAAAGGATTGCCTGATCTTCCCGCTTCGCATCGTCTGCGAACCGGCCGCTATGCCGAGCCGAATCAAATCTATTTACTGACTTCAAACACTCTTGATCGAAAACCGATCTTTGCCGATTTCGCGTTGGGCAGACTGGTTGTTCATCAACTTCGTCGCGCACAGGACTACGGAATGGCGAAATCATTGGCGTGGGTTGTCATGCCCGATCATTTTCACTGGTTGGTCGAATTGGAAAATTGCTCTCTCCGCAAACTGATGCGCGAGACCAAATCCCTTATTACACGAGAGGTGAATCTGCGCAGTGGCAGGAGTGGGCCGCTATGGCAGCAGGGCTACCATGACCGCGCATTGAGGCGGGAAGATGATTTGGTGAAAATGGCTCGATATGTCGTGGCCAACCCCTTGCGCGCTGGGCTGGTGGGTAAGATCGGCGACTATCCGCTGTGGGATGCAGTTTGGCTTTAACAACGTTGAACCGAGTTGCCTTCATCGCTGGCAAGCCAGCTCCCACAGGGACTTGTGTCAATCAATCATCTTGTATTCAACACAGAACCTTGTGGGAGCTGCGGTGCGACGATTCGATTTGCCAGCGAAGCGGTCACCGCAGTCTTTCAGTCCGGCTCGCAGCCCTTGAGCACCAACCGGATGATGGTTTGTGCTGCCGCTTCATAGTCGGCTTCGTCGAGCTTGTCCTTGCCGGTGACGGCGGAGATTTGCCAGTCGAAGTCGGCGTAGGTCTGGGTTGCGGCCCAGATGCTGAACATCAGGTGGTTGGGGTCGATCGGGGCGATCTGGCCGCGGTCGATCCAGGTCTGGATGCAGTCGATGTTGTGCTTGGCCTGGCCGTTGAGTTGCTCGACCAGGTCGGCGCTCAGGTGCGGGGCGCCGTGCATGATTTCGCTGGCGAACACCTTGGAGGCGAAGGGCAGGTCGCGGGAGATGCGGATCTTCGAGCGGATGTAGCCGCTCAGCACTTCGCTCGGTACGCCGTCCGGGTTGAACGGGGTCGAGGCCTGCAGGATCGGCACGATGATACTTTCCAGCACCTCGCGGTAGAGGTTTTCCTTGGACTTGAAGTAGTAATAGACGTTGGGCTTGGGCAGTCCTGCCTTGGCGGCGATGTCGCTGGTTTTGGTGGCAGCGAAGCCCTTGTCGGCAAACTCTTCACTGGCTGCACGCAGGATCAGTTCTTTGTTGCGCTCGCGGATTGTGCTCATAAACCCGGTGGTTCCTTGCCTGTTCTGGCGGTTGCGCATGGTAGCACCGGCCTCGCGCGGCGCTCAACAATGCCCCGTGTGGCCTGCAGTCGCGGTATGCTGCGCGGCATTATTCACATAAGGAAACAAGATTCATGGCAGGAAGCAGTTTGCTGGTGCTGATCGACGACATCGCCACCGTTCTGGACGACGTTGCGTTGATGACCAAAATGGCTGCCAAGAAGACCGCCGGCGTGCTCGGCGACGACTTGGCGCTCAATGCCCAGCAGGTCTCCGGGGTACGCGCGGAGCGGGAAATCCCCGTCGTTTTGGCGGTGGCCAAGGGCTCGTTCGTCAACAAACTGATCCTGGTGCCGTCGGCGCTGGCGATCAGTGCGTTCGTGCCGTGGCTGGTGACGCCGCTGTTGATGGTCGGTGGCGCCTACCTGTGTTTCGAAGGTTTCGAAAAACTCGCGCACAAGTTCCTGCACAGCAAGGCTGAAGACGAGGCTGAGCACGCCCAGTTGGTTGAAGCCGTGGCTGATCCGGCAACCGATCTGGTGGCGTACGAGAAGGACAAGATCAAGGGCGCAATCCGCACCGACTTCATTCTCTCGGCGGAAATCATCGCCATCACCCTCGGCACCGTGGCCGATGCTTCACTGACCCAGCAAGTGATTGTGATGTCGGGCATCGCCATTGTCATGACCGTGGGCGTTTACGGCCTGGTGGCCGGTATCGTCAAACTCGATGACCTCGGTCTTTGGCTGACCCAGAAGCCCGGGAAGATGGCCAAAAGTATCGGCAACGGCATCCTGCGCGCTGCGCCGTACATGATGAAAAGCCTGTCGGTGATCGGCACGGCGGCGATGTTCCTGGTCGGTGGCGGCATCCTGACCCACGGCGTGCCAGTGGTGCATCACTGGATCGAAAGCGTTGGGGCAGCGGCCGGTGGCGCCGGGTTTGTGGTGCCGATGCTGTTGAACGGCGTGGCGGGGATCATCGCGGGTGCGGTGGTGCTGGCGGGCGTGTCCGTGATCGGTAAAGTCTGGAAAGCCCTGAAAGGCTAAATCCTGAGGCAAACAAAAAGGCCATTCGATTCGCATCGAATGGCCTTTTTTGTGGCCGGCGTTTTTACTCGGCGATCTGCAACTTGCGCGACTCGGTGTAGACGTAGCGCACCTTCTCGTACTCGAACGGTGAGTTCAGCTGACCGTAACGGAAGCTGGTCTGGTAGCGCTTGTCGACGCCACGCAGTACCCACACTTCCGGGTGGTTGGAGCTGACTTCCGAGACATTGAGGAAGTTGATCGCGGACTCTGCGGTGTAGTCCACGGCCAGGCCGGCGGTATCGCGCAGGTTCGACGGGCCGAGGATCGGCAGCACGAAGTAAGCACCGCCCGGTACGCCGTAGAAGCCCAGGGTCTGGCCGAAGTCTTCGTTCTGACGCGGCAGGCCCATGGCCGTGGCCGGGTCCCAGAGCCCGGCGATGCCGATGGTGGTGTTGAGCAGCAGGCGCGCGGTGGTTTCCATCGAGCGCTTGCCCTTGAACTGCAACAGGCTGTTGACCAGGTTCGGCACGTCGCCAATGTTGTTGAAGAAGTTGCTCACGCCGGTGCGCACGAAGCTCGGGGTGATGTAGCGATAGCCATCGACCACCGGCAGGAACACCCATTGGTCGAAGCGGTAGTTGAAGTGGTAGACGCGGCGGTTCCACTCTTCCAGCGGGTCGTAGACGTTCAGCGCGCTGAGGGTCGAGCGCTCGAATTCGCGCTGATCCAGCCCCGGATTGAACTTGAGTTTGGACAGCGGCTCCTTGAAGCCGTCGCTGTCGATGACCACCGGTGCATTGGCTTTACTGTTGTCGGCCTGGGCCATACCTGCACTGAGGAGCGCTGCAATCAGCAGAAGATATTTAGCCACGGAAGAACTCCAGCATGGCGTCGCTGTTGACGCGGTAGTTAAGGTTGCCGCAATGGCCGCCCAGCGGGTAAACGGTCAGGCGATCGCCGAAGGTCTTGCGCAGGAAACCGAGGTCGCCCGGGCCGAGGATCACGTCGTCGGCGTTGTGCATGACGGCGATTTTCGGGCTGTCGTGCAGGTAATCCTTCAATGCGTACAGGCTCACCTGATCGATCAGTTGCAGCAGGCTGCCGCCGTCGGTGCGGGCACGCCACATCGGGATCACCTGTTCGGTGAGGTAGCAGTCGAAGTCGCATTGCAGCGCACGCTTGAGGAACGGCGTGAGGCTGGTGCCTTCGGTGATCGGGAATTTCGGCGGGGTGATCAGGCCGCGACGGTTGATCAGGTCCGAAGTGAACGCGATATCGGCCGCCGAGAAGCGGAACGAAGTGCCGATCAGCATCGCCATCTGCTCGTTGCTCAGGTGCTGCTTGGACTGCTGGAAGTCGTAGAGCAGTGCATCGTTGAGGTCGATGTAGCCCTTCTGCTGGAAGTAGCGGGTCAGTTTGCTCAGCACCAGTTCATAGAAGGTGGTGCTGTTGTTGATGCCCTTGACCTCGGTCTGCACCAGCTTGTCGAGGTTGGTGATGGAGGTGTAGAGGTTGACCGGTGGATTCAGCAGCAGGACTTTCTTGAAGTTGAAGCTGCGGCGGGTTTCATCCAGGTGGGCCACGAACGCCGCGTCCAGTGCGCCGAGGCTGTAGCCGCTGAGGTAATAGTCGGTGACCGGCAGTTTCGGGTTCTGCGCCCGCACGGCCTGCATCACCCGGTACATGTCTTCGGCGTCTTCCTTGGTCACGCCGGGGGTGGCGAAACGCGAGGCGGCGCTCATGAAGTCGAAGCTGGTCGGCGATGACAGCTGCACCACGTGGTAGCCGGCCTTGTAATAAAGCTTCTTCAGGTATTCGTTGAGCGTGCTGTCGTAGCGCGCGCCGGTGCCGGCGATCAGGAAGATCAGCGGCGCGGCCTTGTCCTGGGTGGCGATGCGGTAAGTCAGTTTTTTCACCGGCCAGAAATTGTCCGGCAGGATGAATTCGCGCTCGGGGCGCAGGGTGACGCTGCGATCGGTCTGATCGATGTCGTCGTCCAGTGGCAGTTCAGGGCGCAAGTCCGGCGGCGTGGTAGCGATGGTCGCCTCGAACGGATTGGTCAGGGGATAGCCATAGCTGGCGGCGTCGATATCCACCGCCAGCGCGGACGCACTCAGAATAAGGCCGCCAAACAGGGCGGCGAAGCGCAAGGAACGGAGCATGACTAGATCCCTTAGAGGAAGGTGCCGAATGAGGTTCGCAGGCTATGACCACCGGGTTTGCGCCAAAGTGCCATGCCACGGCACCAAACTGACGGAATTCGGAGTAATAGTAGCCGGACGATACACTTTGCACGGAATGAATGACCAGTTAAGAGTTGTTAGCCCTTGCGTATGCGCGGCGTCAGATTAAGCTGGCCGCCGATTTCATCGATTGGAGTGTTCCATGTCCCGCCGCTTGCCCGTGATTCTGCTGCTCGTTCTGTTGCCGTTGTGGCTGGCCGCCAGTTATGGCGCGCGTTATGGCTTCATGGAGGACGCGCAGTGGGTGGGCATCTGCGTGGATGAGGCGAGCCGCTGGGAATGTTCGGTGCGCTCGAACCTGGGCCTGATGATTCATTTCCAGATACTGGGCTGGGCGGCGGTCGCGGCTGCGGTGATCGGTTTTGTCGTGCCGGGACGGGCGGGGTGGTGGCTGGGGGTGCTGGCGCTGGTGTTCGGGTTGCCGGCGCTGGCGCTGTACAACACGACGTTGGCGGTATTTGCGGTGGTGATTGCCGGGTTGCGACTGGTCCGGGAATCCCGCGAGGCCTGATCGTCAGTCATCGCGGGCATTCCTGTGAATCAGCCTTTGCGAACCCGCAGGCAGCGCCAAAGTGCAGCCACCATCAACACGCTGACCAGCGCCCAGCCCCACGCCTGCTGATTCTGCAATCCTTCACGGAACAGCTGCGGCGCAATGCCGGCGCCGATGATGAAGGTCAGCAGCGCGATCTCCCGCCGGGCCACGTTGACCGGGCGGCACAGATAAACCAGTGCCGGCAGAATGAACGCCACGCTCGGAAAACTGCGATAGCGCGGATCGAACACCAGCTCCAGCATCATCACCGCAGCGGCGAACCCTGCTGCCGCGACCAGCCAGCCGGCCCGTCGCTCGAAAGCGTTGAACGCCTGTCCACGCCAGCCACTGCGGGCGCTCAAGGTCAGCGCGGCATGGGCCAGCACCAACAGATTCAGAGCCGTCAGCAACCCGACCCACAGCCATTCGCTGGCGAACCGCGTAGTCACCCGCGCCAGATCACCCCAGGCACCGATCGAGCAGGCGGCGAGGGCGCCGAGCAGCGGCAGGATCAGTGCCGACCGCGTCGTACGAACCCGACCGCCCAGCAGCAATGTTCCGAGGAAAATCAGCCCGCCGACCGCCAGCCACTGCGACCAGAACGGCACGTTCGACACCGGTCCGGCCAGCACGCCTTTGTCCTGGCGATCCGCATCGAACAGCCCCCAGTAACCGCCGACCGCGCCTTCGCTGCCGCGCTTCCACGGCTGGTCGAACGCTTCGATCAGGTTGTAGCGCCAGCCTTCCTGTTCGGCGAGGGTGACAAAACCACGAATGAACTTGGCCTCGTTGACCCGGCTCGGCAGCGCGGTCTCGCGCTGGCGACCTTCGCTCGGCCAGCCGGTTTCGCCAATCATCACGTCCTTGGGCGCGAACTTGTTGCCGAACACCTGACGCACTTCCGCCACATGATGCAGCGCGGCGTCGATGTTCGACGGATCGTCTTCCCAGTACGGCAGCAAGTGGATGGTCAGGAAATCCACCGCCGGCGCGACTTCCGGGTGCTTGAGCCAGAACTCCCAGACATCGGCGTAGGTCACCGGCTGCTTGATGTGGCTCTTGACCTTGTTGATCAGCTTCACCAGTTGCGTCGCGGTGACCTCTTTGCGCAGCAAGGCTTCGTTGCCGACGATCACCGAGCTGACCACGTCCGGGTTGGCATTGGCCGAAGCGATCAGCAAGTCGACTTCTTTCTCGGTGTCCACAGGATTGCTGTTGACCCACGCACCGATCATCAACTTCAAACCGTGCTTGCGCGCCAGATCCGGCAGCGCTTCGAGGCCGGTCATGGAGTAGGTGCGGATGCATTCGAAACGGGTGGCGAGCAGGGCGAGGTCGGCGTCCATGCGCTCCGGGCGCAGTTTGAACGGCACGTCGAACGGCGACTGGTCTTTGTCGAACGGGGTGTAGGAGGCGCATTGCAGCTTGTGGGTCGGGGTGGCGACGTCCGGCAGGATCACCGGTTTGCCGAGGCCGTACCAGAAGCCGCACAGGGCAAACAGCCCGAGCAGGCAGGCGAACAGATAGGGAAGAAAGGGGAAGCGGGAAGTCGCGGACATGGTCAGGCCGAGTGGCTGCAAAGCGACGCATGTTACCTGCATTTATAAGCAGGTTGGTGGCCCGCACGATTTTGACATGCAAAGTTCGGGCGTATTGTCTGGCGCCAAATATCCGGACGCAGTTAATGGCTTTCTGATGTCGTTTCTCGTTGTCTTGAGGTCGCTGACAGAGCAGGTCTTATCGGGCGTCAGGTTGATGATCGGAGCCATCAGTACTCCGCTGATGTTCGAACCAGTTTGCGGTCAGGCGTGATGGGGGCGCTGTGCACCATAACAATACGTTGACGATGCCCGGCATCCGTCGGGCGCAGCATTTCGGGGAAGTAACGATGAAGATGCGACGACTTTTAGGCGCAGGTGCCGCTCTGGTGCTTGCGATGGGCTCCACACTCGCCAGTGCTGAAACCAAGACCCTGAACATCGGTTACGTTGACGGCTGGTCCGACAGCGTCGCGACCACCCACGTGGCGGCCGAAGTGATCAAGCAGAAACTCGGCTACGACGTGAAACTGCAAGCCGTCGCCACCGGCATCATGTGGCAGGGCGTGGCCACCGGCAAACTCGACGCCATGCTCTCGGCCTGGCTGCCAGTGACCCACGGCGACTACTGGACCAAGAACAAGGATCAGGTCGTCGATTACGGCCCGAACTTCAAGGACGCGAAAATCGGTCTGATCGTGCCGGAGTACGTCAAGGCCAAGACCATCGAAGACCTGAAAACCGACGACTCCTTCAAGAAACGCATCGTCGGCATCGACGCCGGCTCAGGCGTGATGCTCAAGACCGATCAGGCGATCAAGGATTACGACCTGACCGGTTATCAACTCAAGGCCAGTTCCGGCGCCGGCATGATTGCCGAACTGACCCGTGCCGAGAAGAAAAACGAATCCATCGCCGTCACCGGCTGGGTGCCGCACTGGATGTTCGCCAAGTGGAAACTGCGCTTCCTCGACGACCCGAAAGGCGTGTACGGCGCGGCTGAAACCGTGAACAGCATCGGCAGCAAGGAACTGGCGACCAAGGCGCCGGAAGTGGCCAAGTTCCTGAAGAACTTCCAGTGGGCTTCGAAAGACGAAATCGGCGAAGTCATGCTGGCGATTCAGGACGGTGCAAAACCTGACGCAGCGGCCAAGGATTGGGTTGCCAAGCACCCTGAGCGTGTTGCCGACTGGACCAAGTGATTTAAGCCGAAGCGTCTAATCTGCGCTTTCCAGGGCCGCCCGACATGACAGTCGGGCGGCCTTTTTTGTTTGCCCACTATTAATAAGCAGGGATGGGCGTTTTCGGCGTGTCTGGAAATTGGCAAAAACGTCATGGCGTTCTACTACTAAGGTCGTCTGGAACCCGGCTCGCAGCCGCATACAGTGGATATGTTCCAAAAATAAAAATCTGTGCTGCGAGGATAAAAACAATGAACGACAGCATTTACCTCTCGATTCAGAACAGCCCGCGCTTCAAGGAGCTGGTCAAGAAAAGAGAAAGGTTCGCCTGGATACTCTCGGCGATCATGCTCGGGCTCTACTCCGGCTTCATCCTTCTGATCGCGTACGGGCCGCAAGTGCTCGGCACGAAAATCAGTCCCGAATCGTCCATCACCTGGGGTATCCCGATCGGTGTCGGGCTGATTATCTCGGCCTTCATCCTGACCGGCATTTACGTGCGCCGCGCCAATGGCGAGTTCGACGACCTGAACAACGCGATTCTCAAGGAGGCTCAGCAATGATCCGGCGTCTACTGGCTCTTTTGAGCATCGCAGCGTTCGCTCCGGCCGTCTGGGCCGCTGACGCCCTGACCGGCGAAGTCCACAAACAACCGCTCAACGTTTCTGCGATCGTCATGTTCGTGGCGTTCGTTGGCGCGACCCTGTGCATCACCTACTGGGCGTCCAAGCGCAACAACTCGGCGGCCGACTACTATGCGGCGGGCGGCAAGATCACCGGTTTCCAGAACGGTCTGGCGATTGCCGGTGACTACATGTCGGCGGCGTCCTTCCTGGGTATTTCCGCGCTGGTGTTCACCTCCGGCTACGACGGCCTGATCTACTCGATCGGCTTCCTGGTGGGCTGGCCGATCATTCTGTTCCTGATCGCCGAGCGTCTTCGCAACCTGGGTAAATACACCTTTGCCGACGTGGCGTCCTACCGCCTCGGGCAAACCCAGATCCGCACCCTGTCTGCCTGCGGTTCGCTGGTGGTGGTGGCGTTCTACCTGATCGCGCAAATGGTTGGTGCCGGCAAGCTGATCCAGCTGCTGTTCGGTCTCGACTACCACGTTGCGGTGATTCTGGTCGGCATCCTGATGTGCATGTACGTGCTGTTCGGCGGCATGCTGGCGACCACCTGGGTACAGATCATCAAGGCGGTGCTGTTGCTGTCCGGTGCCTCCTTCATGGCGCTGATGGTGATGAAGCACGTCAACTTCGACTTCAATACCCTATTCTCCGAAGCCATCAAGGTTCACGCCAAGGGCGAAGCGATCATGAGCCCGGGCGGTCTGGTAAAAGACCCGATCTCGGCATTCTCCCTGGGCCTGGCACTGATGTTCGGTACTGCTGGCCTGCCGCACATCCTGATGCGCTTCTTCACTGTCAGCGACGCGAAAGAAGCCCGTAAGAGCGTGCTGTACGCGACCGGTTTCATTGGCTACTTCTACATCCTGACCTTCATCATCGGCTTCGGCGCGATCCTGCTGGTCAGCACCAACCCGGCCTTCAAAGATGCAGCGGGCGCTCTGCTCGGCGGCAACAACATGGCGGCGGTGCACCTGGCCAACGCCGTGGGCGGCAGCGTGTTCCTCGGCTTCATCTCGGCGGTGGCGTTCGCGACCATTCTGGCAGTAGTGGCCGGCCTGACCCTGGCCGGTGCTTCGGCGGTGTCTCACGACCTGTACGCCAGCGTGATCAAGAAGGGCAAGGCCAACGAGAAGGATGAGATCCGCGTTTCGAAGATCACCACCATCGCACTGGGCGTTCTGGCCATCGGCCTGGGCATCCTGTTCGAAAGCCAGAACATTGCGTTCATGGTGGGTCTGGCGTTCTCCATCGCGGCGAGCTGCAACTTCCCGGTGCTGCTGCTTTCGATGTACTGGAAGAAGCTGACCACCCGTGGCGCGATGATTGGCGGCTGGCTGGGGCTGGTGAGTGCGGTGGGTCTGATGATTCTTGGCCCGACCATCTGGGTGCAGATTCTGCATCATGAGAAGGCGATTTTCCCTTACGAGTATCCTGCGTTGTTCTCGATGATCATTGCGTTTATCGGGATCTGGTTCTTCTCCGTTACCGATAAATCGGCGGCGGCTGAGAACGAGCGTGCGGCGTTCTTCCCGCAGTTTGTGCGTTCGCAGACGGGGTTGGGGGCTAGTGGGGCGGTTTCGCACTGAGGTTTTTTGTGTAGGTTGAGTTGAATGGGAAAATGCCCTGGTCGAGAGATTGGGGCATTTTTTGTGGGCGGTTATCGGACTTTCTTTGGGGTGGTTTTGGTTTGTGTGTATATCCGTTGCTGCGGTAACGGCTTCTTGGGGTTCCGCCCTTACGGCGGGTCACTTTTGGCAAACGCCCCAAAAGTAACCAAAAGGTCTCTACCCTGACGTACGGCACCTCGCTTTGGCTCGGTGTCCCTTCGCTCCGGGATTGATCCGGGGGCATCGCCTACGGTTTGCTTCGCTGCACCTCCTCTCGATGCATGCGGCTTCGCCGCACGGTCGCTGCGCTCCCACCCCCGGATCAATCCCTCCACTCAGCCTGCCGACGGGCCCTGCGATCAAAAGCGGTACTCGAGCTAACGCTCATCGTTTTGAGTGGGGGGAGCAGGGCGTGTTCGACTTTGGTTTTGTGGTGGGTTTACCCCTCACCCCAGCCCTCTCCCCGAGGAGAGGGGGCCGATTTTTGTGCTTTTCAAAGCCTGAGTTCGACTCGGTATTGCATGTCGGCGCACCTCTGCCATACACCTCGATCAGTTCCCTCTCCCTCCGGGAGAGGGCTAGGGTGAGGGGGGGGGGCTCTTGATCTGGCTTTTGCTTTGGCTTTTGATTTTTGCCCCTTCGGCAGGCCGAGCGGAGGTGTCCATCAGGGGGTAGGCGCGCAGCGCCGTGCGGCGAAGCCGCATACATCGAGAGGAGGTGCAGCGAAGCAAACCGTAGGCGATGCCCCCTGATGGACACCGTAGCGAGGGAACACTGAGCCTAGGCGAAGTGCCGTACGCCGGGGCAAAAGCCTTTTGGTTCCTTTTTGGCGTTTGAAAAAGGGACTCGCTGTAAGAGCGAAACCATAAGAAGCCGTTACCGCAGCAACGGATATACACCCGATCAAAAAAACGCAAAAACAAAAAAACGGCCCCCATTCTCATGGAGGCCGTTTTCGATACAACTTAAGACGCTATCGCAAGACAGCTCTTATTTGCGGTCTTCCAATTTGGTGATATCCCGCGACTCGTAGCCAGTGTACAGCTGGCGCGGACGGCCAATCTTGTACGGGCTGGAGAGCATTTCCTTCCAGTGCGAGATCCAGCCGACAGTACGTGCCAGGGCGAAAATCACAGTGAACATGCTGGTAGGAATGCCGATCGCCTTGAGGATGATCCCCGAGTAGAAGTCGACGTTCGGGTATAGCGAGCGCTCGATGAAGTACGGATCGGTCAGAGCGATCTCTTCCAGGCGCATGGCCAGTTCGAGTTGCGGATCGTTCTGGATGCCCAGTTCCTTCAACACTTCGTCGCAGGTCTGCTTCATGACGGTCGCGCGAGGGTCGCGGTTCTTGTAGACGCGGTGACCGAAGCCCATCAACTTGAACGGATCGTTCTTGTCCTTGGCCTTGGCGATGAACTTGTCGATGTTCGAAACATCGCCGATTTCATCGAGCATGGTCAGCACGGCTTCGTTCGCACCGCCGTGGGCAGGGCCCCACAGTGCGGCGATGCCGGCGGCGATACAGGCGAACGGGTTGGCACCCGAGGAGCCCGCCAGACGCACGGTGGAGGTCGAAGCGTTCTGCTCGTGGTCGGCGTGGAGGATGAAGATCCGGTCCATGGCCTTGGCGAGTACCGGGCTGATCGGTTTGATCTCGCACGGGGTGTTGAACATCATGTGCAGGAAGTTTTCCGCGTACGACAGGTCGTTGCGCGGGTACATCATGGGTTGGCCCATGGAGTACTTGTAAACCATCGCGGCCAGGGTCGGCATCTTGGCAACCAGGCGGATCGCGGAGATTTCGCGATGCTGCGGGTTATTGATGTCGAGGGAGTCGTGGTAGAAGGCCGAGAGGGCGCCGACTACACCACACATGACGGCCATCGGGTGGGCGTCACGGCGGAAGCCGTTGAAGAAGGTTTTCAGCTGCTCGTGAACCATGGTGTGGTTCTTCACGGTGCCGACGAACTGGGCCTTTTGCTCTGCAGTCGGCAGTTCGCCGTTCAGCAGCAGGTAGCAGGTTTCCAGGTAGTCCGACTTTTCAGCCAGCTGTTCGATCGGGTAGCCGCGGTGCAGCAGGATGCCGTTGTCGCCGTCGATATAGGTGATCTTCGATTCGCAGGAAGCGGTCGACATGAAACCGGGGTCGAAAGTGAAGCGGCCCGTGGCCGTCAGGCCCCGAACATCGATAACATCGGGACCAACGGTGCCGGTTAAAATGGGCAGCTCGACGGGGGCTGCGCCCTCGATGATCAACTGCGCTTTTTTGTCAGCCATGTGGCCTCCTATTTATGCTTGAAATCATCAGACAGACCCCCCACGCAGGGCCCGCACCACTATAGTGAGATAAATTCGAATGTCAATTTGCCTAAAGTCTTGCTCCAGAAGGCTTTAACCGTACTTTTTCCTCGAAATTGCCTGCCATTTACGCCTTTTATACGACTTGTGCAATCCGCTATTGGGGGTAGGCGATTGCGTTGTCATTAGTAGCCTAACTGTCTATACTCGGCGACCGACCGCCAAGGGCTTTTGGGCTTGCTTTCATTGGGGGTCGCATCCCTGGGTGGTGGTTACCTGACCAGTGCACTCCCCAACAACTTTGCCCTGATTGTTAGGGGCTCTTCAGTGTGAAAAAAAAGCCGTGAAAAGCCAACGACCTGTAAACCTAGACCTAAGGACCATCAAACTCCCCATCACCGGCGTTACGTCGTTTCTTCACCGTGTTTCCGGCATCATCCTCTTCCTGGGCCTTGGCATCATGCTTTATGCATTGGGCAAATCCCTGGGTTCCGAGGAAGGTTATGTCGAGGTGAAGGCATGCTTGACCAGCCCGCTGGCCAAGTTCGTAGCATGGGGCCTCCTGTCCGCTCTTCTGTATCACCTGGTTGCCGGTGTGCGCCACTTGATCATGGACATGGGCATCGGTGAGACGCTGGAAGGCGGCCGCCTGGGCTCGAAACTGATCATCGCCGTTTCCGTGGTGCTGATCGTTCTGGCAGGAGTTTGGATATGGTAACCAGCGTTACAAACCTTTCGCGTTCGGGCCTCTATGACTGGATGGCACAGCGCGTGTCTGCGGTCGTTCTCGCGGCTTATTTCATCTTCCTGATCGGCTACCTCGTCGCGAACCCGGGCATTGGCTACGACCAATGGCATGGCCTGTTCGCCCACAACGGAATGCGTATCTTCAGTCTGCTGGCACTGGTTGCCCTGGGCGCTCACGCCTGGGTCGGCATGTGGACCATCGCGACCGACTACCTGACGCCAATGGCGCTGGGCAAGTCCGCGACTGCAGTACGTTTCCTTTTCCAGGCAGTATGCGGCGTCGCGATGTTCGCTTACTTCGTCTGGGGTGTGCAGATTCTCTGGGGTATCTGATTCATGGCTAACATTCCAACGATTTCTTTCGACGCCATCATTATTGGTGGCGGCGGTGCCGGCATGCGCGCAGCGCTGCAACTGGCACAGGGCGGTCACAAGACTGCCGTGATCACCAAGGTTTTCCCGACCCGTTCGCACACTGTGTCCGCACAGGGCGGCATCACCTGCGCCATCGCTTCGGCCGACCCGAACGATGACTGGCGCTGGCACATGTACGATACCGTCAAGGGTTCCGACTACATCGGTGACCAGGACGCTATCGAATACATGTGTCAGGAAGGCCCGGCCGCCGTTTTCGAGCTGGACCACATGGGTCTGCCGTTCTCGCGTACCGAGCAAGGCCGTATCTACCAGCGTCCGTTCGGCGGTCAGTCGAAGGATTACGGTAAAGGCGGGCAGGCTGCCCGTACCTGCGCCGCTTCCGACCGTACCGGTCACGCGCTGCTGCACACCCTTTATCAGGGCAACCTGAAAGCCGGTACCACGTTCCTGAACGAGTACTACGCTGTCGATCTGGTGAAAAACCAGGAAGGCGAATTCGTCGGTGTGATCGCAATCTGCATCGAAACCGGCGAAACCACCTACATTCGCGCCAAAGCCACCGTACTGGCTACCGGCGGTGCAGGTCGTATCTATGCATCCACCACCAACGCCCTGATCAACACCGGTGACGGCGTCGGCATGGCTCTGCGTGCTGGCGTGCCGGTACAAGACATCGAAATGTGGCAGTTCCACCCGACCGGCATCGCCGGCGCCGGTGTACTGGTTACCGAAGGTTGCCGTGGTGAAGGTGGTTACCTGATCAACAAGCACGGCGAGCGTTTCATGGAGCGTTATGCTCCGAACGCCAAAGACCTGGCTGGTCGTGACGTTGTTGCCCGTTCGATGGTTAAAGAAATCATCGCCGGCAACGGTTGCGGTCCGAATGGCGACCACGTAATGCTCAAACTCGACCACCTGGGCGAGGAAGTGCTGCACAGCCGTCTGCCAGGCATCTGCGAACTGTCGAAGACTTTCGCACACGTTGACCCGGTGGTTGCTCCGGTTCCGGTTGTTCCGACTTGCCACTACATGATGGGCGGCGTTGCCACCAACATTCACGGCCAGGCGATCACCCAGGACGCCGAAGGCGTGGATCAGATCATTCCTGGTCTGTTCGCGGTAGGTGAAGTGGCTTGCGTATCGGTTCACGGTGCCAACCGTCTGGGCGGCAACTCGCTGCTCGACCTGGTGGTATTCGGCCGCGCTGCCGGCCTGCACCTGGAGAAGGCGCTGACCGACGGCATCGAATACGACGACGCTACCGAAGCCGACATCGAAGCTGCCCTGGCACGTCTGAACGCCCTGAACAACCGTACCGACGGCGAAGACGTCGCTACCCTGCGTCGCGAGCTGCAAAGCTGCATGCAGAACTACTTCGGTGTATTCCGTACCGGCGAATACATGCAGAAAGGTATTGCCCAGCTGGCTGATCTGCGCAAGCGCATCGCGAATGTGAAGATCAACGACAAGTCGCAGGCGTTCAACACTGCACGTATCGAAGCGCTGGAACTGCAAAACCTGCTGGAAGTGGCTGAAGCTACCGCCATCGCTGCCGAAGTACGTAAAGAGTCCCGCGGTGCTCACGCCCGTGAAGACTTCGAAGATCGTGACGACGAAAACTGGCTGTGCCACACCCTGTACTTCCCGGGTGACAAGCGCGTCACCAAGCGTGCCGTGAACTTCTCGCCGAAGACTGTTCCGACTTTCGAACCTAAAGTCCGGACTTATTAAGGGTGACCGCCATGTTGCAAGTCAGTGTTTATCGTTACAACCCTGATCAGGACGCTGCGCCGTTCATGCAGGAATTCCAGGTTGATACCGGTGGTAAAGACCTGATGGTGCTGGACGTGCTGGCCCTGATCAAAGAGCAGGACGAAGGTTTCTCCTATCGTCGCTCCTGCCGTGAAGGCGTCTGCGGCTCCGACGGCATGAACATCAACGGCAAGAACGGCCTGGCGTGCATCACGCCGCTGTCCGCTGTCGTAAAAGGTAACAAGCTGATCGTTCGTCCGCTGCCAGGTTTGCCGGTTATCCGTGACCTGGTTGTCGATATGAGCATCTTCTACAAGCAATACGAGAAGGTTAAGCCATTCCTGCAGAACGACACGCCGGCTCCGGCCATCGAGCGTCTGCAGTCCCCTGAAGAGCGTGAAAAGCTCGACGGTCTGTACGAGTGCATCCTGTGCGCTTGCTGCTCGACCTCTTGCCCGTCCTTCTGGTGGAACCCGGACAAGTTCCTGGGTCCGGCTGCCCTGCTGCAAGCGTACCGCTTCCTGGCAGACAGCCGTGACACCAAGACGTCCGAGCGTCTGGCGTCCCTCGATGACCCGTTCAGCGTCTTCCGCTGCCGGGGCATCATGAACTGCGTCAACGTATGTCCGAAAGGCCTGAACCCGACTAAGGCCATCGGTCACATCCGTAACATGCTGCTTTCGAGCGGCGTGTGATTCAGCTGCTGTAACCGCTGTACCCGTAGAGGGCTTAGGCGCGGGCTTCAACCCGCGCCATGGCTATAACCAGAGCAGCAGCCATAAGCTGCGGCTCTTATTTTGAAGAAATGAGACAAGCAGGGGCATCCGGGCTGGTACCCGGACTATCAGTGTGATCCTAAGTGGCTTGTTTTGGTCGCTGCATTCGGACTTCTGCAAGCTTGCTCGGTGTCGACACCGATGGTGTTCCCCTAACCGAGGGTGACCAAGCATGCAAGAAAGCGTGATGCAGCGCATGTGGAACAGCGCCTACCTTTCAGGTGGAAACGCTGCCTATGTGGAAGAGCTCTACGAGCTCTACCTGCACGACCCTAACGCTGTGCCAGAAGAGTGGCGCACCTACTTTCAGAAGCTGCCTGCCGACGGCAGCTCTGCCACAGATGTTTCGCACTCCACAATTCGCGATCATTTCGTGCTGCTGGCAAAGAACCAGCGCCGCGCCCAACCGGTTTCCGCCGGCAGCGTGAGCAGTGAGCACGAGAAGAAGCAAGTTGAAGTGCTGCGATTGATCCAGGCCTACCGTATGCGTGGCCACCAGGCAGCCCAGCTTGACCCGCTGGGGCTGTGGCAGCGTCCTGCACCTGCAGACCTGTCAATCAATCACTACGGCTTGACCAATGCCGATCTTGATACGACCTTCCGTGCCGGCGACCTGTTCATCGGCAAAGAGGAAGCGAGCCTACGCGAAATTCACGAAGCGTTGCAGCAGACATATTGCCGCACCATCGGCGCTGAATTTACGCACATCACCGATTCCGAGCAGCGCCAGTGGTTCCAGCAGCGTCTGGAAAGCGTGCGTGGCCGTCCGGAATATTCCGCGGACATCAAGAGCCACCTGCTCGAGCGCGTGACTGCCGGTGAAGGCCTGGAAAAATACCTGGGCACCAAATACCCGGGCACCAAGCGTTTCGGTCTGGAAGGCGGCGAAAGCCTGATTCCGATGCTCGACGAACTGATCCAGCGTTCCGGTTCCTACGGCACCAAGGAAGTCGTCATCGGCATGGCCCACCGTGGCCGTCTGAACGTTCTGGTCAACACCTTCGGCAAGAACCCGCGCGAGCTGTTCGACGAATTCGAAGGCAAGAAGAAGGTCGAGCTGGGTTCCGGTGACGTTAAATACCACCAGGGCTTCTCGTCCAACGTAATGACCACCGGCGGTGAAGTTCACCTGGCCATGGCGTTCAACCCATCCCACCTGGAAATCGTTTCCCCGGTGGTCGAGGGTTCGGTTCGCGCCCGTCAGGATCGTCGCAACGACCCTACCGGTGAGAAGGTTCTGCCGATCTCCATCCACGGTGACGCGGCATTCGCCGGTCAAGGCGTGGTGATGGAAACCTTCCAGATGTCGCAGACCCGCGGTTTCAAGACCGGCGGTACCGTGCACATCGTGATCAACAACCAGGTCGGTTTCACCATCAGCAACCCGCTGGACTCGCGTTCCACCGAGTACGCCACCGACGTTGCGAAAATGATCCAGGCGCCGATCCTCCATGTGAATGGTGATGATCCGGAAGCCGTATTGTTCGTGACCCAGCTGGCCATCGACTACCGCATGCAGTTCAAGCGTGACGTGGTGATCGACCTGGTCTGCTACCGTCGTCGCGGCCACAACGAGGCCGACGAGCCAAGCGGCACCCAGCCTCTGATGTATCAGCAGATCACCAAGCAGCGCACCACCCGTGAGCTGTACGCTGATCGTCTGACTCAGGGCGGTGTGCTGGACGCAGAGCGTGTTCAGGCGAAAGTCGACGAATACCGCAACGCGCTGGACAACGGTCTGCACGTAGTGAAATCGCTGGTCAAAGAGCCGAACAAAGAGCTGTTCGTGGACTGGCGTCCGTATCTGGGCCACGCCTGGACTGCGCGTCACGACACTCGTTTCGACCTCAAGACCCTGCAGGAACTGTCCGCCAAGCTGCTGGAAATTCCGGAAGGCTTCGTGGTTCAGCGTCAGGTTGCGAAGATCTACGAAGACCGTCAGAAGATGCAAGCCGGCGGCCTGCCGATCAACTGGGGTTACGCCGAAACCATGGCGTACGCGACCCTGGCGTTCGAAGGTCACCCGATCCGCATGACCGGTCAGGACATCGGCCGCGGTACGTTCTCGCACCGTCACGCTGTGCTGCACAACCAGAAAGATGCTGGTACCTACATTCCGCTCAAGCATCTGTATGAAGGTCAGCCACGCTTCGACCTGTACGACTCGTTCCTGTCGGAAGAAGCCGTACTGGCGTTCGAATACGGTTACTCGACCACCACGCCGAACGCGCTGGTGATCTGGGAAGCCCAGTTCGGCGACTTCGCCAACGGTGCACAGGTCGTTATCGACCAGTTCATCACCAGCGGCGAGCACAAGTGGGGCCGTCTCTGCGGTCTGACCATGCTGCTGCCACACGGTTACGAAGGTCAGGGCCCTGAGCACAGCTCGGCACGTCTTGAGCGTTACCTGCAGCTGTGCGCCGAGCACAACATTCAGGTGTGCATGCCGACCACCCCGGCCCAGATCTACCACTTGCTGCGCCGTCAGGTGATTCGCCCGCTGCGCAAGCCATTGGTCGTTCTGACTCCAAAGTCGCTGCTGCGCCACAAGCTGGCCATCTCGACCCTGGAAGATCTGGCCGAAGGTTCGTTCCAGACCGTTATCCCGGAAATCGATGCACTGGACCCGAAAAAGGTCGAGCGCGTTGTTCTGTGCAGCGGCAAGGTCTACTACGACCTGCTGGAAAAACGTCGTGCCGAAGGCCGCGAAGATATCGCCATCGTGCGTATCGAGCAGCTGTATCCGTTCCCTGAGGACGACTTGAAAGAAGTCCTGGCTCCTTACACCAACGCCAAAGCGGCCGTGTGGTGTCAGGAAGAGCCGATGAACCAGGGCGCCTGGTACTGCAGCCAGCACCACCTGCGTCGCAGCATCAGCAACCTCAACAAATCTCTCGTACTCGAGTACGCGGGCCGTGAGGCTTCTGCTGCACCTGCATGTGGTTACGCATCGATGCACGCCGAGCAGCAGGAACAACTGCTGCAAGCCGCGTTTACCGTTTAACGCCTTCGCGCACCTGAAACCGAATTTAAGGAACCACAGATAATGGCTATCGAGATCAAAGCCCCCACTTTCCCGGAATCGGTTGCCGATGGCACCGTTGCCACCTGGCACAAACAACCGGGCGACGCCGTCAAGCGTGACGAACTGATCGTCGACATCGAAACCGACAAAGTCGTACTGGAAGTGCTGGCTACCGCTGACGGCGTGCTGGGCGCAATCGTCAAGGGCGAGGGCGAAACCGTCCTGTCCGACGAAGTCCTGGGCTCCATCGTTGAAGGCGGCGCTGCTGCCGCCGCTCCGGCTGCCGCTGCTGCTCCGGCCGCTGCTGCCGCTGCTCCAGCCGCCGATGGCGAAGACGACCCGATCGCAGCTCCTGCCGCGCGCAAGCTGGCTGAAGAAAACGGCATCAACATCGCTTCCGTTGCCGGCACCGGCAAAGGCGGTCGCGTGACCAAGGAAGACGTGGTTGCAGCCGTTGCTGCCAAGAAAGCCGCTCCGGCTGCCGCGCCTGCCAAGGCCGCTGCTCCGGCCGCTGCTGCTCCTGTGTTCGCCGCTGGCGACCGCATCGAGAAGCGCGTTCCGATGACCCGCGTTCGTGCCACCGTTGCCAAGCGTCTGGTTGAAGCTCAATCGAACATGGCGATGCTGACCACTTTCAACGAAGTCGACATGACCGAAGTCATGGCCCTGCGTTCGAAGTACAAGGATCTGTTCGAGAAGTCCCACAACGGCGTACGCCTGGGCTTCATGTCGTTCTTCGTGAAGGCTGCCACCGAAGCGCTGAAACGCTTCCCGGCGGTCAACGCTTCGATCGACGGCAACGACATCGTTTACCACGGTTACGCCGACGTTGGTGTCGCTGTTTCCAGCGACCGTGGCCTGGTGGTTCCGGTTCTGCGTAACGCCGAACACATGAGCCTGGCTGAAATCGAAGGCGGCATCGCCACCTTCGGCAAGAAAGCCCGTGACGGCAAACTGTCGATGGACGAAATGACCGGCGGTACCTTCACCATCACCAACGGTGGTACCTTCGGTTCGATGATGTCGACCCCGATCGTCAACCCGCCGCAGGCAGCGATTCTGGGCATGCACAACATCATCCAGCGTCCGATGGCCATCAACGGTCAGGTCGTGATCCGTCCGATGATGTACCTGGCACTGTCCTACGATCACCGTCTGATCGATGGCAAAGAAGCTGTAACCTTCCTGGTGACCATCAAGAACCTGCTGGAAGATCCGGCTCGTCTGTTGCTGGATATCTGATAGAAGCAGTCACGCGCTGCAAGCTTCAAGCTGCGGGAAAACGCAGCCTGGCTTGCAGCGCGCGGCTTGAAGCTTTTCGCTAAAGAGGATTTTTTGAATGTCGCAGAAATTTGACGTAGTAGTGATCGGTGCGGGCCCTGGCGGCTACGTGGCAGCTATCAAGGCCGCGCAACTCGGCCTGAGCACTGCCTGCATCGAGAAGTACACCGATGCTGAAGGCAAGCAAGCCCTGGGCGGCACCTGCCTGAACGTAGGCTGCATTCCTTCCAAGGCGCTGCTGGACAGCTCCTGGAAATACAAGGAAGCGAAAGAAAGCTTCAACGTCCACGGTATCTCGACCGGCGAAGTCAAAATGGACGTCGCTGCGATGGTTGGCCGCAAGGCTGGCATCGTCAAGAACCTGACCGGCGGTGTTGCCACCCTGTTCAAGGCCAACGGCGTTACTTCGATCCAGGGCCACGGCAAACTGCTGGCCGGCAAGAAAGTCGAAGTCACCAAGCCGGACGGCTCGGTTGAAGTTATCGAAGCCGAAAACGTCATCCTGGCTCCAGGCTCGCGTCCGATCGACATTCCACCGGCTCCGGTCGATCAGAAAGTCATCGTTGATTCGACCGGTGCTCTGGAATTCCAGACCGTACCTAAGCGTCTGGGCGTGATCGGCGCTGGCGTGATCGGTCTGGAACTGGGTTCGGTCTGGTCGCGTCTGGGCTCCGAAGTGGTTGTTCTGGAAGCACTGGACACCTTCCTGATGGCAGCGGACACCGCTGTTTCCAAGGAAGCGCTGAAAACCCTGACCAAACAGGGTCTGGACATCAAACTGGGCGCTCGCGTAACCGGCTCGAAAGTAAACGGCGACGAAGTCGTTGTGAACTACACCGATGCCAACGGCGAACAGACCATCACTTTCGACAAGCTGATCGTAGCCGTTGGTCGCCGTCCGGTGACCACTGATCTGCTGGCTGCCGACAGCGGCGTGACCCTGGACGAGCGCGGTTTCGTGCACGTTGACGATCACTGCGCCACCACCGTACCGGGCGTTTACGCCATCGGTGACGTGGTTCGCGGCATGATGCTGGCTCACAAGGCCTCGGAAGAGGGCATCATGGTTGTCGAGCGCATCAAGGGCCACAAGGCCCAGATGAACTATGACCTGATCCCTTCGGTTATTTATACTCACCCGGAAATCGCATGGGTTGGTAAAACCGAGCAGGCCTTGAAAGCTGAAGGCGTTGAAGTTAACGTCGGCACCTTCCCGTTCGCAGCATCCGGCCGTGCCATGGCCGCCAACGATACCGGTGGTTTCGTCAAGGTCATCGCCGATGCCAAGACTGACCGCGTATTGGGCGTGCACGTGATTGGCCCGAGCGCTGCAGAACTGGTTCAGCAGGGCGCGATCGGTATGGAATTCGGCACCAGCGCTGAAGACCTGGGCATGATGGTTTTCTCCCATCCGACCCTGTCTGAAGCCTTGCACGAAGCAGCTTTGGCAGTGAATGGCGGCGCCATCCACATTGCCAACCGCAAGAAGCGTTAAGACACACAATAAGAAACCACGGCGGTACGGCCCGTCGTGAGCCTTGCGTGCAAGACTCACCGCGGAATGTCCGCTGGACGCAGCCTTGCGTAGCTGCACCGGGTATCCGGAAAGGCTACGCAAGCAGCAGTCACAGGTGGCGCGGCACTCATAAAGAGCGCAGCGCCGAATGCGCAGTACCTAACGAAGACGGTAAAAAGCATGAATCTTCACGAGTATCAGGGTAAGCAGCTGTTCGCTGAATACGGCCTGCCAGTTTCCACTGGTTTCGCAGTAGACACCCCGGAAGCAGCAGCAGAAGCTTGCGACAAAATCGGCGGCAACGAGTGGGTTGTCAAAGCCCAGGTTCACGCCGGTGGTCGCGGTAAAGCGGGCGGCGTCAAGCTGGTTCGCAGCAAAGAAGACGCCAAAGCCTTCGCACAGCAGTGGCTGGGCAAGCGTCTGGTGACTTACCAGACTGACGCCAACGGCCAGCCAGTCACCAAGATCCTGGTTGAATCGTGCACTGATATCGCTAAAGAGCTGTACCTGGGCGCTGTCGTTGACCGTTCGAGCCGTCGCATCGTGTTCATGGCTTCCACCGAAGGTGGCGTGGACATCGAGAAAATCGCTCACGACACTCCAGAAAAAATTCTGAAAGCCACTATCGATCCACTGGTTGGCGCTCAGCCATTCCAGGGTCGCGAGCTGGCATTCCAGCTGGGTCTGGAAGGCAAGCAGGTTGCTCAGTTCGCCAAGATCTTCGTAGGTCTGGCCAAGCTGTTCAAGGATCACGACCTGGCTCTGCTGGAAGTGAACCCGCTGGTGATCAAGGCTGACGGCGATCTGCACTGCCTGGACGCCAAGATCAACATCGACGCCAACGCAATGTACCGTCAGCCTAAGCTGAAGACTTTCCACGATCCGTCGCAGGACGATCCGCGCGAAGCGCACGCTGCCAAGTTCGAACTGAACTACGTAGCGCTGGAAGGCAACATCGGCTGCATGGTGAACGGTGCCGGCCTGGCCATGGGTACCATGGACATCGTCAACCTGCACGGCGGCAAGCCAGCCAACTTCCTCGACGTAGGCGGTGGTGCTACCAAAGAACGCGTAACCGAAGCTTTCAAAATCATTCTGTCCGACAGCAATGTCGCCGCAGTACTGGTTAACATCTTCGGCGGCATCGTTCGTTGCGACATGATTGCCGAAGGCATCATCGGTGCAGTGAAAGAAGTCGGCGTGAAAATCCCGGTTGTTGTTCGTCTTGAAGGCAACAACGCTGAACTGGGCGCTAAAGTACTGGCAGAAAGCGGTTTGAACATCATCGCTGCTACCAGCCTGACCGACGCTGCTCAACAAGTCGTTAAAGCTGCGGAGGGCAAGTAATGAGCGTCCTGATCAATAAAGACACCAAAGTAATCTGCCAGGGCTTCACCGGTGCACAGGGTACTTTCCACTCCGAACAAGCCATTGCCTACGGCACCAAAATGGTTGGCGGCGTGACTCCAGGCAAAGGTGGCACCACTCACCTGAACCTGCCTGTGTTCAACACCGTGAAAGAAGCTGTAGAAGCCACTGGCGCCACCGCCAGCGTCATCTACGTTCCGGCTCCTTTCTGCAAGGACTCGATCCTGGAAGCAGCTTTCGGCGGCATTAAGCTGATCGTCTGCATCACCGAAGGCATTCCTACCCTGGACATGCTGGACGCCAAAGTTAAGTGCGACGAGCTGGGTGTTACCCTGATCGGCCCTAACTGCCCAGGCGTGATCACCCCAGGCGAATGCAAGATCGGCATCATGCCAGGTCACATTCACTTGCCAGGCAAGGTCGGTATCGTTTCCCGTTCCGGCACCCTGACCTACGAAGCTGTGAAGCAGACTACTGACGCCGGTTTCGGTCAGTCGACTTGCGTCGGCATCGGTGGTGACCCGATCCCGGGTTCGAACTTCATCGACATCCTGAAGCTGTTCCAGGAAGACCCGAAGACCGAAGCGATCGTAATGATCGGCGAGATCGGCGGTTCGGCTGAAGAAGAAGCGGCTGCCTACATCAAGGCTAACGTGACCAAGCCGGTTGTTTCCTACATCGCTGGTGTGACTGCTCCTCCGGGCAAGCGCATGGGCCATGCTGGCGCAATCATCTCCGGCGGCAAAGGCACTGCAGACGAGAAATTCGCTGCGCTGCAAGACGCAGGCGTGAAAACCGTGCGTTCGCTGGCAGACATCGGCAAGGCCCTGGCCGAGCTGACTGGCTGGGAAGTGAAGAAGTAAGCTTCGGCTGACTTCTCTGCTCCAGCAACAAAGGCCACCTTCGGGTGGCCTTTGTCGTTTCTGGGGTTCGGGTGGACGATGGCAATTTATAAGCACTCACCCAATAACATGCAAAAACGCGACACGGAAACGTCGCGTATCGGATAGTTCGCCCTCTAACAGTGCGTTTGTCAGGCAAATTCGTTAGGCTAGCAGCCATTTTTGCGTCTGCCGCCCACAAGGCATGCAACGCTCTAAACGGGTCAGTCTTATACGGATTGACAGCATTTCCCTAACCCCACAGGGAAATCCCCCTCTAAATTCCGATTCAGTAGTGTGGTATTTCCTTAATGAAAGTTTTGAAAGGTCAGGACATCCTGGCACTTGGCTTTATGACATTCGCCCTGTTCGTCGGGGCCGGCAACATCATCTTCCCGCCTATCGTCGGTTTGCAGTCCGGACCCAACGTCTGGATGGCGGCGCTGGGCTTCCTGATCACGGCGGTCGGCCTGCCGGTGGTCACCGTGGTTGCACTGGCCAAGGTCGGTGGCGCGATGGACGCCCTGAGCAGCCCGATCGGCAAGATCGCGGGCGGCGTGCTGGCAGCGGCTTGCTACCTGGCAGTCGGCCCGCTGTTCGCCACCCCGCGTACCGCGACCGTTTCCTTTGAAGTAGGTCTGGCGCCACTGACCGGCGAGAGTCCGCTGGCACTGTTCCTCTACAGTTCGGTGTACTTCCTGCTGGTGTTCTTCATTTCGCTCTACCCTGGGCGTCTGCTGGATACCGTCGGTCGCTTCCTCGCACCGCTGAAGATCATCGCCCTGGCCGTGCTTGGCATCGCCGCGTTCGCGCTGCCGGCCGGTGATATCGGCGTGGCTACTCCGGAATATGTCGCAGCACCGTTTTCCCAAGGTTTCATCAATGGTTACCTGACCATGGATACCCTGGGCGCGCTGGTGTTCGGCATCGTCATCGTCAACGCGATCCGCTCCCGTGGCGTCGAGTCGCCGGCGCTGATCACCCGCTACGCGATCATCGCCGGGCTGATTGCCGGTGTCGGTCTGGCGCTGGTGTATGTCAGCCTGTTCCGTCTGGGTTCCGGCAGCCATGAAGTGGCGGCGGGCGCGACCAACGGCGCCGCGGTGCTGCACGCCTACGTGCAACACACCTTCGGTTCGCTGGGCAGTGGCTTCCTCGCTGTGTTGATTTCCCTGGCTTGCCTGGTGACTGCGGTTGGCCTGACCTGCGCCTGTGCTGAATATTTCAGCCGCGTACTGCCGCTGTCGTACAAGACCCTGGTGATCATCCTGGCGGCGTTCTCGCTGCTGGTGTCCAACCTGGGCCTGACCAAGCTGATCGCGTTCTCGATCCCGGTGCTGACCGCGATCTACCCGCCGTGCATCGTGCTGGTGGCCCTGAGCTTCTGTGCCGCGTTCTGGCATGAGCAGAGCCGCATCATGGGCCCGGTGATGCTGGTGTCGTTCGTGTTCGGCACCATCGATGCGTTGAAAGGCGCCGGTCTGGCTGACTGGTTGCCATCGCAACTGGCCCACCTGCCGCTGAGCGAGCAAGGTCTGGCGTGGCTGGTGCCGTGCGTGATGACCCTGGTGGTTGCTGTGGTTTGCGACCGCCTGCTGGGCAAGCGCGCCGAAGCACTCGCCTAAGATTGCCGGGCCGCCACAAGCGGCTCCCGAGCGATTAAACAGAAATGCCCCGTATCAATCGATACGGGGCATTTTTTATGGGCTTCAGGCAGTGTCTTTTTCCCTCGACTAACGTCGAAGGGGAGCCGAAATCTTCATCACAGGGAATTGCATGTCGTTCATCCAAGCCAACCTGATCCACCTGCTGGCCGCGCTCTGGTTTGTCATCTGCTGGGGCGGTTACACCCGTTATGCCACCTGGAAGGCCCGTGACACCGCGTGCCTGGCCAGCGTGCTGCATCTGTACCGTGAAGACTGGATGCGCCGCATGCTGCTGCGTGACAACCGTATTGCCGACGCCAGCGTGATCGGCAACCTTGAGCGCAACGCCTCGTTCTTCGCCTCCAGCACGCTGATTATCCTGGCGGGCATTCTGACCGTGCTTGGCGCGTCCGAGCGCGCGGTGTCGCTGTTGGCGGACATTCCGATGGTGCAGCAAGCCTCGCAGGGCATGTCGGAGATCAAGTTGCTGTGCCTGGCGCTGGTGTTCGTCTATGCCTTCTTCACCTTCAGCTGGTGCATGCGCCAATACAACTTCGCCGCCATTCTGGTCGGCTCGGCCCCGATGATCGGTGAGCGGCAAGTCTCGGAGCAAGAGCGCAAGGCGTTCGCCTCGCGGGCGGCTCGAGTGATTTCGATGGCGGCCAACCAGTTCAACTTCGGTCTGCGTTCCTATTACTTCGGGATGAGCATGCTGGCGTGGTTCGTCAGCCCGTGGCTGTTCATGTTGATGAGCGCCGGCGTGGTGCTGGTGTTGTATCGCCGGGAGTTTCATTCCGACGTGCTCGATGTAATGGTCTATACCCCTACAGAGGCGCCATTGCCCGAAGCGAACAAAGAGGCCGCTTGATGAGTATTCCGTTCTGGTGTGTGTTTATCAGTGCATTGTTGATCTACGTGGCGCGTATGCCGGTCGGCAAGGCCATGAAAGAGCAGGGCGGTTACAACAACCACCTGCCGCGTCAGCAACAGGCGCAACTCACCGGTTACGGAGCCCGGGCGCTGGCGGCACATCAGAACAGCATCGAAGCGTTCATCCTGTTTGCCGTTGGCGTGCTGATGGCGCATACCACGCAGACGGCGGGATGGCTGATCGATACCTTGGCGATCATCTTCGTGATCTCACGGATCTTTTATCTGTGGTTTTACCTGGCGGATATTCCCACGCTGCGCAGTCTGGTCTGGCTGGTTGGCTTAGTGTGTTCTTTGTTGCTGATGATTAGTCCGACTTTTAGAACTGTCTTGCTCTAAGACCGCATTGGCAAAAAATGACCGGCAAAAGAAAACCCGCACTTGGCGGGTTTTCTTTTTTGCCAGCCAGAAGCGGCTTATTGCTTCTTGGCGGCTTCTTCTTGCGCTGCAGCGTTCGATTCGGCCTGAGCTTTGGCAGCTTCGGCGTTTTCTTTCGCTGCGTCGTTCACTTTATCCTGAGCTTTGTTCATGTCTTGCTGAGCTTGTTCAGCATGTTGGTTGGCATCTTGAGCTTTGTCCTCGGATTTTTTATCGCAGGCAGCGAGACCGAGGGAAGCGGTCAACATCAAGGCAATAGCTAAAGTCTTACGCATGGGGTGTTTCTCCTTATGGAAAATAACTACTGGCCTTAAGAGCTCAGGCCCAAGGCTTAAGTTCCTCATTTCTTTCAGATATATAAGTTTGTTTTGCAATGGAACTTTTGCTGTTCTTTCCACTACCGGGAATAGCGAATAACAAGAGTAATTATCAAATGGCCGAAAACCCCGTTTTTGAGCGTGCGACACGGTTTCTCTCGGCCTTGCGCCACTGCCAGGTGCTGGGATTGAAGGTGCACAACGCAAGTAGTGAAGGCCTGACGGTGGTGCTGCCGTACAGTGAGCAAATCGTTGGCAACCCGCTGACCGGCGTCATCCACGGCGGGGCAATCACGTCATTGATGGACACCGCGTGCGGCATGTCGACCCTGTGCGTCCTGCCGGAATTCGAAGTCTGCCCGACCCTCGATCTGCGCATCGACTACATGCACGCCGCCGAACCGCATAAAGACGTGTATGGCTTCGCCCAATGCTATCGAGTCACTACCGATGTGATCTTCGCTCGCGGCTTCGCCTATCAGGATGATCCCGAGCAACCGATTGCCCATGTCGTCGGCACCTTCATGCGCATGGGCAAGGGCCTTAAAGGCACCAAAGGCTTTGGTGGCGCGATCAAGGGAGAAAACCCATGAGCGATGATTTCAAGCAGCAACTGCAAGAGGCGCACGAGAAGGGTGACTACGCGCCGCTGCTGAAACTGATCCCCTACGCCGGACTCATCGGCGTCGAGTGTTCGCGCGTCGGTGATGACTTGCTGTTCAAGCTGCCGGCCAACAAGGACAACATTGGTAACCCTTTATTGCCGGCGATCCACGGCGGGGTGATTGCCGGATTCATGGAGTTGTCCGCCGCCCTGCATCTGTTGATTTTTACCGGTGCGCCCGGCGTGCCGAAGATCATCGACTTTTCCCTCGATTACCTGCGGGCCGGGCAGTTTCGCGATACCTGGGCCAGGTGCCAGGTCTGTCGTCAGGGCCGGCGGGTGGCCAACGTCGCGGTCACGGCCTGGCAAAGCACCGAGAGCGAGCCGATTGCCACGGCGCGCGCCCACTTCAAAATCGACGAGCCCTTGAAATCCTGAACACCGCCCCCAACTCAGTGAACAACCCGCCGCAGACCATTTGGGTCGCGGCCAATGCCATCTGATTGGAGTTTGATGACCATGAGTGTGGAAACTCAAAAGGAAACCCTGGGCTTCCAGACCGAGGTGAAGCAACTGCTGCACCTCATGATCCATTCGCTGTATTCCAACAAGGAAATCTTCCTTCGCGAATTGATCTCGAACGCCTCCGACGCCGTCGACAAATTGCGCTTCGAAGCCCTGGCCAAGCCTGAGTTGCTCGAAGGTGGCGCTGAACTGAAAATCCGTGTGAGCTTCGACAAGGACGCCAAGACCGTCACCCTCGAAGACAACGGCATCGGCATGAACCGCGACGATGTGATCACCCACCTGGGGACCATCGCCAAATCCGGCACCGCCGATTTCATGAAAAACCTGTCCGGCGATCAGAAGAAGGATTCGCACCTGATCGGTCAGTTCGGTGTGGGTTTCTACTCGGCCTTCATCGTCGCTGACAAAGTTGACGTGTACAGCCGTCGCGCCGGCACCGCTGCCAGCGAAGGCGTGCACTGGTCGTCGAAAGGCGAGGGCGAATTCGAAGTCGCCACCATCGACAAGCCAGAGCGCGGCACCCGCATCGTCCTGCACCTGAAATCCGGTGAAGACGAGTTCGCCGATGGCTGGCGTCTGCGCAACATCATCAAGAAGTACTCCGACCACATCGCGCTGCCGATCGAGCTGCCGAAAGAAGTGGCCGCTGCCGAAGGCGAAGAGACGCCTGCGCAAGAATGGGAAACCGTCAACCGCGCCAGCGCCCTGTGGACCCGTCCTCGCACCGAGGTGAAGGACGAGGAATACCAGGAGTTCTACAAACACATCGCCCACGACTTCGAAAATCCGCTGTCGTGGAGCCACAACAAGGTCGAAGGCAAGCTCGAGTACAGCTCGCTGCTGTACGTGCCGGCCCGCGCACCGTTCGATCTGTACCAGCGTGAAGCGCCGAAAGGCCTGAAATTGTACGTGCAGCGCGTGTTCGTGATGGATCAGGCCGAGTCGTTCCTGCCGCTGTATCTGCGCTTCATCAAGGGCGTGGTCGACTCCAACGACCTGTCGCTGAACGTGTCGCGGGAAATCCTGCAGAAAGACCCGATCATCGACTCGATGAAGTCGGCGCTGACCAAGCGTGTGCTGGACATGCTGGAAAAACTGGCGAAGAACGAGCCTGAGCAATACAAGGGCTTCTGGAAAAACTTCGGTCAGGTCATGAAAGAAGGCCCGGCAGAAGATTTCGCCAACAAGGAAAAAATTGCCGGTCTGCTGCGTTTTGCATCGACCAATGGCGACGACGGCGAGCAGATCGTCGGTCTGGCCGACTACCTGGCGCGCGCCAAGGAAGGTCAGGACAAGATCTACTACCTCACCGGCGAAACCTACGCGCAGGTCAAGAACAGCCCGCACCTGGAAGTCTTCCGCAAGAAAGGCATCGAAGTGCTGCTGTTGACCGACCGTATCGACGAGTGGCTGATGAGCTACCTCAGCGAGTTCGACGGCAAGAGCTTTGTCGACGTCGCGCGCGGTGACCTGGATCTGGGCAACCTGGACTCGGAAGAGGACAAGAAGGCCGCAGAAGAAGTCGCCAAGTCGAAGGAAGGTCTGGTTGAGCGTCTCAAAACCGCGCTGGGCGAGTCCGTTGCCGAAGTCCGCGTTTCCCATCGCCTGACCGATTCGCCGGCCATTCTGGCCATCGGCGAGCAGGATCTGGGTCTGCAAATGCGTCAGATCCTCGAGGCCAGCGGGCAGAAGGTGCCGGATTCGAAGCCGATCTTCGAATTCAACCCGAGCCACCCGCTGATCGCGAAGCTCGACAACGAAACCAGCGAAGAGCGTTTTGGCGACCTGTCGCACATCCTCTTCGATCAGGCCGCACTGGCGGCTGGCGACAGCTTGAAAGACCCGGCTGCTTATGTGAGCCGCCTTAACAAGCTGCTGGTCGAGCTGTCCGCTTGATCAAACTGTAGAAAAACCCGCTTCGGCGGGTTTTTTCATTCTGGTGTTCAACCAATCAGGAGTCAGAAATGAGCCAAGTCACTGTACGTTCCGTGGTCTATCAGATTGACGGCCAGCCTTATGAAGGTCGCCTGGCGTTCGACGCCGAGCACAAAGGCGCGCGTCCGGGTCTGTTGATGGCGCCGAACTGGATGGGTGTCAGCGCTGGCGCTGAAGAAATCGCCAAATCGGTGGCGGCCAAGGGTTATGTGGTGCTGATCGCTGACGTGTACGGCCAGGCCGTGCGTCCGCAGAATGCCGATCAGGCCGGTGCGGCAATGATGCCGCTGAAGAATGATCGTGCGCAGCTACGCAAGCGTATGCAGGCCGCGTTCGAACAATTGCAGAAGCAGGGCGAGGCGGCGGTCGATACCTCGAAACTGGCGGTGTTCGGTTTCTGCTTCGGTGGCTGCTGTGCACTGGATCTGGCCCGCACCGGTGCGGCGGTGAAAGCGGCGGTGTCGTTCCACGGCACGCTGGATTCACCGAACCCGGCGGACGCGAAGAACATCAGGGGCTCAGTGCTGGTACTGCACGGTGCTTCCGACCCGCTGGTGCCGAAAGAGCAGTTGCCGGCATTCGAGGACGAGATGAACGCCGCCGGTGTGGACTGGCAGTTGCTGAGCTACGGCGGCGCGGTGCACTCGTTCACCGATCCGCACGCCAATGTGCCGGGCAAGATGATGTACGACGCGAAGACCGCAGCGCGGGCGTTCAAGTCGATGCATGATTTGCTGGAAGAAGTGTTCAAGGGCTGAAAAGCGAAAAGCCAAAAGCGAGAAGCGAAAAACCCCTCACCCTAACCCTCTCCCAGAGGGAGAGGGGACTGACCGTGAGTTTCTCGAGAGTTGCATCGACCTGAAAGTGAATCACCGAATCCATAATCGACTCGGTCTTTCAGGTCGATGTATGACGCAAGACACCACGGTCGGCCCCCTCTCCCCCCGGGAGAGGGCTGGGGTGAGGGCAAGCCGGCATGGCGCGGTCTAGCGTGGTAGCTCGATCCGCTCGACTTCCCCCGGCACCGTCGGCCAGTCCCCGGCCGCCCACTTGCGCCGCGCCTCATCGATCGCCGACGGATCGCTCGCGACAAAATTCCAGTTGATCCGCCGTGGCCCGTCCAGTGGCGCACCACCGAGCAGCACCGCGTGGCTATCGCTCTCGGCAAACAGGCTCATCTCTTCCCCGGCCGGCAACACTACCAGCGCATGGGGTTCGACCGCTTCGCCATTCAATTGCACATCACCACTCAACACGTACAGCGCCCGCTCTGCATGTTCGGTCGGGATCAGCAGCGTGGTCGCGGTTTGCATCTTCAATTCGGCATACAGCGTAGGAGAAAGCACTGGCACCGGTGATTCCAGGCAAAAGCCTGACCCGGCGATCATGCGGATCTGCACGCCGAGATTATCGCTGACCGGCAAGGTCGAGGCCGGATGATGGCTGTAATGCCCCGGGCCTTGTTCATGATCCTTGGGCGAGGCGAGCCAGATTTGCAGGCCGTGCATCTTGAAGCTTTGTTCCCACAGCGGTTCGGGCGTGCGCTCGACGTGAGCGATCGCCGTGCCGGCGGTCATCCAGCTGACATCGCCGGCGCTGACCACCTGATCCGAACCCAGGCTGTCCTTGTGCTGGATCTGCCCGTCGAACAAATACGTGAGGGTCGACAGACCGATGTGCGGGTGCTGTCGGATATTCATGCCTTTGCCCGCCGGATAAACCGTTTCGAGCATGTGGTCGAAAAACACGAAAGGCCCGACACTGCGGCATTTGGCTGACGGCAGCGGACGCAGAATCGGCTGACCTTCGACGTCTTCGGCGCGAGGGCGGATGATCAGGGGTTGGGTGTCCATGTTCCATTCCAGGCTTGGCGGGTGATGCGTGGAGCATAACCCGCCGGTGTCGTCGGGGTGATTACTGGCTGTCGAAGCCGACTGGTGCGTGGGTTTCGATGGTGACTTCGCTGGTGGTCATCAGCTTGTGGATCGGGCAGCGGTCGGCGACGCGCAGCAGTTCTTCGCGCTGGGCATCGGTGAGCACGCCCTTGAGGGTGAGGGTCACGTGCAGGGCGTATTTGCCTTTCTGTTCCTGGCTGTTGTCGCGTTTGACCTCAACGCCGACACCGGTCAGCGGGATGTCCTTTTTCTTCGCGTACAGCTTCAAAGTCAGAGCCTTGCAGGCGCCGAGGGCGGCGTCGAAGTAATCGTGCGGCTCCGGAGCCGAGCCTTCGCCGCCGGCAGTCGTCGGGACATCGGCAAACAGCTCATGCTCATCGATCTGTACGGTGTGGCGAAAACCTTCGGCGGACACGGTATTGACGGTAACGGTCATGTGAACCTCGCAAGCTGTAGGAAAAGGGATTCGATCAAAAAAGACCTTGCAGGTATAGAGCATTCCCACACAGGCGCGTTCCACTTTCTTGCCGGGTGAACCCTCGTTGCCCGGCGAGGGTCTAGGCTATGCCTGTCTGCCGGAGAATGCTTGTGTCCGTGTTTCGTTTGAGTCTTGCCTGCCTGATGGTTTTTACCGGCGTCGCCAGTGCCCGGGATTACACCTACAGTGACGCGCACCTGCATTACGTGGATTTTTTCCAGGAAACCGCCGGCATGCCGAAATTGCTGACGGCCATGAAGGAGAATTCCATCGAACACGTGATGATTTCCGGCATTCCCGTGGCGAAGAAATGGCACGAAGACGAGCCGAAGCGTCCGCGTTACTACGCCGGCGATGACGCCGATGCCTATTGGTACAGCGCGACTGACGTGATCGTCGCCGACGCGGTGCAGAAGCTGACACCCGAGCAACGCCAGTACTTTCACCCGTTTCTTTCAGGCTTCAACCCCAACGACAAGAACTCCGCCGCGCACATCCAGCGCATGCTCGATCTGTACCCCGGCTTGTGGCAGGGCATCGGCGAGGTCTTCACCCGTCACGACGACCTCACGGCGCTCACCTCCGGCGACACGCCGCGCGCCAACAACGAAGCGATGACCCGCGTCTATCACCTGGCCGCCGAAAACGATCTGCCGGTGATGCTGCATTCCAACATCACTTCCAAGCGTGAGAAAAATCCGCTGTACCTGAAGGAAATCGAAGAGCCGCTGCGTAATCATCCGCACACCCGGTTTATCTGGGCGCATGCCGGCACCAGTGCCGAAATCCATCGTCATCAGACGCAGCTGGATTTTCTGCTGCCGACCCTGACGCGAATGCTGGAGGCGTACCCGAACCTGTTCATTGATCTGTCGTGGAGCCTGCTGACGCCTTATCTGCTGGACGAAAATGGCCAGCCGCGAGCGGAGTGGGTGCAACTGGTGGAGCGCTATCCGGATCGCTTCATGATCGGTTCGGACGTGGTCGGGCGATTCAACAAACTCGGTAAGGAAATCCACGGCTTCAAGCCATTTCTTGATGCCTTGCCGGAGGCGGTGGCGAAAAAAGTCGCACGGGACAACTTCCTGGCGATCTTGCCGCGAACAGCGCTCAAGTCCGGCAAACCCGCGCTGAATCGTTAATGCCAATGGTTCGGAGTATCGAGGCCTTTTGATATCACGTTTTGGTCTTACGCATTTTTCCAAAGGGCCGATACCTTCTAGAGCAACCAGCTGCAGGGTTGATGCAGCGCTTTTGGAAGGAACCAGAGCAATGAGTATCCGTAGTCTCAATATTGCGCCCCGGGCCGGGCTGGGTTTTGGCGTGCTGGCGCTGATGGTGTTCGCCCTTGGGGCGTTTGCCCTGCTGCAGATGTCGAACATGCGCGCGCAGTCCGACGAGGTCGACAATAACTGGCTGCCCAGCGTCATGGCAGTGGGCGAGATGAGCCAGGACATGTTGCGCTTGCGCGCGCTGACCATGCGCCTGTTACTCAATCGCGATCCGCAGGCGCTCGAGCAGAATGTGGCCAAGCTCAATGAATTGCGCGGTGTGCTGAGCGAAGCCCAGCAACGTTACGACATCCTGATCGTATTGCCCGAAGAGCGCGCGTTGTTCGATCGCTTCAAGGTCGCCGAACACAAGTACCTGGAGCTTCAGGCGCAGGTGATGACGTTATCTGCTCAGGGACGAGTGGAGGAAGCGGCCGCCATTCTCAACGGGCAGATGAGCCCGCTGGCGGATGAGATTGCGGTTAGCCTGCGTGAACTGGTCGAGCTGAACAAGCACAACGCCAACCTCGCCACTGAGGCCGCACGGCTGGTGTTCACCAATTCCCGGGTCTGGGTCGGTGTGATGATCGGCGTCACCGCGCTGATCACCATCGCGCTGGCGTTGTTGCTGACCCGCAGTATCGTGTTGCCGCTGTCGCAATCGCTCAATGTCGCGGAAGTCGTGGCCGGTGGCGATCTGACCGGGGACATCAGCATTTCCGGCAAGGACGAACCGGCGCGGCTGCTGCACGCGCTCAAGAGCATGCAGCACAACCTGCGCGACACCATCCGCCGAATCTCGGAGTCCTCCAGTCAACTGGCCTCGGCGTCAGAGGAGTTGAGCTGCGTCACCGAAGACGCGACGCGAGGGCTGCACCAGCAGAGCCTGGAAATCGAACAGGCGGCCACGGCGGTCAATCAGATGACCGCCGCCGTGGAAGAGGTGGCGAGCAATGCCGTCGCGACTTCCGAAGCTTCCCGTGAGTCTGATCGCATTGCCCAGCATGGTCGCGAGCAGGTGCAGCAGACCGTGTCGTCCATCGAGTTGCTGGCGGACGATGTCACGGCGAATGCCACGCAGGTAGAGGATCTGGCGCAGAAGGTCTACAGCATCAGCAAGGTGCTGGATGTGATCCGTTCGATTGCCGAACAGACCAATCTGCTTGCGCTGAACGCGGCGATCGAGGCCGCGCGGGCGGGGGATGCCGGGCGGGGTTTTGCGGTGGTGGCGGACGAAGTGCGGGCGCTGGCCCATCGCACTCAGCAGTCGACGCAGGAAATCGAGCAGATGATCGGCGGCATCCAGCAGGGCACCGATTCGGCGGTCAGCTCGATGCAGCAGAGCAACGTCCGGGCGCGCTCGACCCTGGAACTGGCGAAGGCCGCTGGCGTGGCACTGGAGGAAATTGCTTCGGCATTCACCTTGATCAACGAGCGCAATCTGGTGATCGCCAGTGCGTCGGAAGAGCAGGCGGCCGTGGCGCGGGAGGTTGACCGCAATCTGATGAATATCCGTGATCTGGCGATGCAGACGTCTGCCGGGGCCAATCAGACCAGCGCCGCGAGCCAGGAGTTGTCGCGGCTGGCGGTAGACTTGAACAGCATGGTCGCCAAATTTTCGGTCTGATCAGCGTTCGAGAGGCGAAAAAAAGCCCCGCATTTGCGGGGCTTTTTGATGTTGCGTCGGATCAGCTGCCTTTGACTGTCTTGCCGTTGACCGTGCCGTCGAGGAGCATGATGTTGTACTCCTTGCCGTCGGTTTCGACCTGTTGCAGACGAACCAGCAGGTAATCCCAATCCTTGGCGAACCACAGGACGGTGATGCGCTTGCTTTGTGTCGGATCGCGAACGCGCTCGACCTTGATCGCATCGATCTGGCCAGCCTTGGTTTCGACTTTCTCCGAACCCAGCACGCGGAAGTCGTAGGTATCGACTTCGCCATCATCGACCACCTGATAGCTCATGCTTTTCTTGCCGGCGGCCACGTCATGCTGCAGCGCCAGTTGATAGGTGGATTTGTCGACCATGCCGCGGTTGAGCGGGATTTTTACCGCGTCGCCGCGGTCGGTGCCGGTCACCAGCTTGTTGGCCCAGTCGAAGTCCAGATCAGCCTTTTTCGCCTTGCCCAGACCACCGCGTTCGAAGTGGTAGGACTGTGGCAGCAGGGTGTCCTTGTCCAGGGTCAGGGTGCTTTCCTCGGACAGGCTGGCAATCATCATCGAAGCCTTGAAGCTGAGCTTCCAGACGCCGTTGGCCTGTTTGGTCAGGCTGCGTTCGGCAGTGCCGCTCATGGGCAGCTGCTTCCAGTCGGCGGTGTAGCTGGCGGAGAACGGTTGAAGGTCTGCTGCCTGGGCAAAAGGCAGGGCAAGCAGAGCGCAAGCGAAGAGCAGGGCGCGACGCATAAAATCTCCTAGTTTCGAATCAAGTGACCGCTGGCCCCGAGTAACTGGCCATCCAGTAAAGCACCTTGCTCGCCGAGGCTCAGCCGTCCTTCGGCGAACCAGCGTACGGCCAGCGGGTAGATCAGGTGTTCCTGAACGTGAACCCGTTGCGCCAGACTTTGCGGCGAATCGTGCAACTCTACCGGTATTACTGCCTGTACGACCAGTGGTCCGCCATCGAGTTCCTCGGTGACGAAGTGCACGGAGCAGCCGTGTTCGGCGTCGCCGGCTTCCAGCGCGCGCTGATGCGTGTGTAACCCTTTGTATTTGGGTAGCAGCGACGGGTGGATGTTGAGCAGGCGACCCTGGTAGTGACGGACGAAGTCAGCGCTGAGAATGCGCATGAAGCCGGCCAGTACCACGAGTTTGGGGTTGAATTCGTCGATCAGTTCGATCAGCGCGGTATCGAAGGCCTCGCGGCCCTCGAATCCCTTGTGATCCAGCGAGCGGGTGGCGATACCCGCGTCACTGGCGCGTTGCAGGCCGTAGGCGTCGGCGCGGTTGGAAATCACCGCAGCGATGCGGACCGGGCTGTCGCCGGTCCGCGTGCTGTCGATCAGGGCCTGCAAGTTACTGCCGGTGCCGGACAACAGCACCACGACATCACAGGTCTGGGACATCAGTGAGCCTTGAGGTTCTTCAGTTCGACCTGAGCCGCGCCTTCGGCAGCGACAGCGATCTGACCGATGACCCAAGGCTGCTCGCCGGCGTCACGCAGGGTGTTCAGGGCAACTTCAACGTGCTCCTGAGCCACGCAGATCACCATGCCCACGCCGCAGTTCAGCACGCGGTGCATTTCGGTTTCGTCGACGTTGCCTTTCTCTTGCAGCCAGTCGAAGACGGCCGGGCGGTTCCAGCTGGCCACGTCAACCACGGCCTGAGCGCCTTTTGGCAGAACGCGCGGGATGTTGTCGAGCAGGCCGCCACCGGTGATGTGGGCCATGGCCTTGACGGCGCCGGTGTCCTTGATCAGCTTGAGCAGCGGCTTCACGTAGATGCGGGTCGGGGCCATCAGCAGTTCGGTCAGCGGCTTGCCGTCGAGCTGAACGGTTTCGATGTCGGCACCGGACACTTCGATGATCTTGCGGATCAGCGAGTAGCCGTTGGAGTGCGGGCCGGACGACGGCAGGGCGATCAGGGCATCACCGGTGGCGACTTTCGAGCCGTCGATGATGTCGGCTTTTTCCACGACGCCGACGCAGAAGCCGGCCAGGTCGTAGTCTTCGCCTTCGTACATGCCAGGCATTTCAGCGGTTTCGCCGCCGACCAGCGAGCAGCCAGCCAGTTCGCAGCCTGCACCGATACCGGTAACCACGGTGGCAGCAACGTCGACGTTCAGCTTGCCGGTGGCGTAGTAGTCGAGGAAGAACAGCGGCTCTGCGCCACACACCACCAGATCGTTGACGCACATGGCGACCAGGTCCTGGCCGATGCTGTCGTGCTTGTTCAGGTTCAGCGCCAGGCGCAGCTTGGTGCCGACGCCGTCAGTACCGGAAACCAGCACCGGCTGTTTGTAACCGGCCGGGATCTCGCAGAGGGCGCCGAAACCGCCCAGGCCGCCCATGACTTCCGGGCGCGCAGTGCGCTTGGCGACGCTCTTGATGCGTTCGACCAATGCTTCACCGGCGTCGATGTCTACACCGGCGTCCTTGTAGCTCAGGGAGGGTTGCTTGCTCATGATCCAGGCCTTTAGGGGAGGGGATTCAGGGGTAACGACCGAGTTCAGCGGGAACGCCGAATCCGACAGGGGCGATTGCCTCACGCGAAGTTCGGGGTGCCCGGCTGTTGCCGGTCTGCGAAGGCGCGCGATTTTATCAGGCTTGAGGGGCAGCGGCCATCCTCACGCCGACGGGCAGGGGCATATCGGCCGAAAATTTTTGCAATTGACGCTGTGGGCGACATCACGGGTGCCTGTATAAGGAACCGTCTATCGTTAGGACTGTGCAAAAACTTACCGACCGCGTGTGAATGTTTTGCGACGGCCTGTGGTCACAGGCTTGCCAGAACGGTGCACGCGGCCTGTTCCAGCCGCTCTTGTCGACGGGAATTCTCCATGCGTTTTTGTAAATGGCTGTTAGTGGGTGGCTTGTCTCTGATCAGCCTGGCGAGCCAGGCCGAAAATCTCAAAGGTCTTTATCAGGTGCGCGAACCGGTCACTGGCCAGTCGCCAGAGGAGCGCGATCGCGCGACCCAGGCCGCGCTGGATACGCTGGTGCTGCGCCTGACCGGTGACCCGAAAGCCCCGCAGAACCCGGGGCTGGCGCCGGTTCGCAAGGATCCGCAGCAGATCATCAGTCAGTTCGGTTTCGATGCCGGACCGCCGGAAGTGCTGAAAGTCGATTTCGATCCGGGCACCACCGAGCAGGCGTTGCGCCGCGCCGGGCTGGCGCTGTGGGGGGGCAACCGGCCTTCGATCCTGAGCTGGTGGCTGAATGATTCGACCGAGGGCTCAAGTCTGGTGGGTGACGGTCAGGCCAGTGCCGCACCGTTGCGCCGCGCGGCCCAGCACCGTGGATTGCCGTTGCGCCTGCCGTTGGCGGACTTGAGCGAGCAATTGGTCGCAACGGCGCCGGCGCTTGAAGGGGCCGACCCGGCGCCGTTGCGCAACGCTTCCGAGCGCTACAACGCTGACGCCTTGCTCGCCGTGCATGCTCGCGAAGAAAGCGGGCAATGGCAGGCCAAATGGCAATTGTGGCTGGGCGATAAAAAAGAGGCGGGCAACGTGCAGGGCGCGGATCAGGCCGCCGTGGCCGATGCGGTGATGCTGGCGGTGACTGAACGTCTGGCACCACGCTTTGTGGCCAAACCGGGTGCGTCCGGCCAGCAGACCCTGGAAGTGCAGGGCATGAATCTGGAGCACTACGCGGCGCTGCTGCGGTTACTCGAACCGTTTGGCGTGCGTCTGCAGAGTGTCGATGCCGATCGCATCCTGTATAGGGTCAATGGCAGTGCCGATCAGTTGCGAGCGCAGTTGTCGCTGGCGAAGCTGCAGGAACTGCCGGCCGAGGCGCCGGCTCCGGTGGCTGCGCCTCAGCCTGCGGTCGTCGGGGCGCCGCCAGTCGTTGCGCCGACGCCGACACCGGTGGCTCCGTCGTTGCGGTTCCGCTGGTAGGTTTTCTTTCTTATATATAAGCAATGGAGTGTTACATGGCCGATACGCGGCGTTGGTTCTGGCTCGGTGGGGTGCTCCTGCTTTGCGCGTTTGTCTGGTTGCTGCATCCGATCCTCACGCCGTTTCTGGTGGCGCTGCTGCTCGCGTATCTGTTCGATCCGCTTGTTGATCGACTGGAGCGCCTGGGGCTGTCCCGCACCTGGGGTGTGATCACGGTGTTCGCCTTGTTCACTCTGATCGTCACCGCGCTGTTGCTGGTGCTGGTGCCGATGCTCGCCAAGCAATTGCTGCGGCTCTATGAACTGGCGCCGCAAATGCTCGACTGGTTGCAGCACACCGCCGTGCCATGGGCGCAATCGAAGCTGGGACTGTCGGACGGCTTCTGGAAGTTCGACAAGGTCAAAGCCGCGATCAGCGAACACATGGGCCAGACCACCGACATTGTCGGTGTGGTGCTGAGTCAGGCGACGGCCTCAAGCCTGGCGCTGATCGGCTGGCTGGCGAATCTGGTGCTGATCCCGGTGGTGAGCTTTTACCTGCTGCGCGACTGGGACGTGATGATGGCCAAGATCCGTGGCCTGTTGCCGCGTGATCGCGAAGAGCGTGTGGTGGCGCTGGCGGGTGAGTGTCATGAAGTGCTGGGCGCGTTCGTGCGCGGGCAGTTGCTGGTGATGTTGGCGCTGGGCGTGATCTATGCGGCCGGTCTGATGATTGTCGGGCTGGAGCTGGGCCTGTTGATCGGTCTGATTGCGGGGCTGGCGGCGATCGTGCCGTACATGGGGTTCGTGATCGGCATCGGCGCGGCGCTGATTGCCGGGTTGTTCCAGTTTGGTGGCGATCTGTATCCGATGATCGGGATCGTCGCGGTGTTCATGGTCGGCCAGGCACTGGAAGGCATGGTGCTGACGCCGTTGCTGGTGGGGGACCGGATCGGTCTGCACCCGGTGGCGGTGATCTTCGCGATTCTGGCCGGTGGCGAGCTGTTCGGCTTCACCGGGGTGCTGCTGGCATTGCCGGTGGCGGCGGTGATCATGGTGCTGGTGCGGCATGTCCACGATCTGTACAAGGATTCCGACATCTATAGCGGGGTGGATGAGCCGGAGTTGTAATCGTGACGTGCGGGCTGCCCGGTGGATCGCCGGGTTGGCCCGTCTCATGCAGGCCATGGCGCCAAAGAAACTGTCATAAAACCAGCACGTTAACGCAAACCTTTGATTTTGCTTGGGGTCTGTCGCATTGTGCGCTCCGCTTCACGGGTATAAACTTCGCTCACTTTACACAGAGGCCACTAACGGTTCCTTGGGAACTGTTCAGTCAGCATGAAACCGATTCAGCTGCCCCTAGGTGTGCGTCTGCGTGACGACGCCACCTTCATCAACTACTACCCAGGCGCCAATGCCGCTGCACTCGGCTATGTCGAGCGTCTATGCGAAGCCGACGCCGGCTGGACCGAAAGCCTGATCTATCTGTGGGGCAAGCACGGGGTAGGGCGTACGCATCTGTTGCAGGCCGCATGCCTGCGCTTCGAACAGATGGGGGAACCGGCGGTGTACTTGCCGCTGGCCGAGTTGATGGATCGCGGCATCGAAATCCTCGACAACCTCGAACAGTACGAACTGGTCTGCCTGGATGACTTGCAGGTGATTGCCGGCAAGGCGGACTGGGAAGAGGCGATGTTTCATCTGTTCAACCGTCTGCGTGACAGCGGCCGGCGTCTGCTGATTGCGGCGTCCACTTCGCCGCGTGAACTGCCGATCAAACTCGCCGACCTTAAATCGCGCCTGACCCTGGCGCTGATCTTCCAGATGCGTCCTCTCTCCGATGAAGACAAATTGCGTGCCCTGCAATTGCGCGCATCCCGTCGTGGCCTGCACCTGACCGACGAGGTCGGGCATTTTATTTTGACTCGCGGTACCCGCAGCATGAGCGCGCTTTTCGATCTGCTGGAGCAACTCGATCAGGCCTCTTTGCAGGCTCAGCGAAAGCTGACCATTCCCTTCCTGAAAGAAACCCTGGGCTGGTAAAACCGGGGCTTTCAGCCGGTTTCGGTATATTTCAGGCGCCAGAAAACCCGCTTTCCTGTGGGTTGCACAGGCTGCGTCTCGATTCAAATAGGCTTAAGCGCTTAGATGTTAACGAGAAACCGAGAAGTCACAAAAAGATCGATTGAATTTGCAAATGAGGCTGATAGCGGGCATAGTCTCGGCTTCTTTACAACTATCAGCCACGGTCGTGCCCATGCTAAAGCGCTTCGCACCCCTCGTGCCTCTCGCACTCGTCACCCTGTTGTTCGGTTGCGCTGCTCATTCACCTGTTAATCAAGAGCAGCAACAACAGGCTAAAAATTCTGCCACCGCCCAGTCTTCCGTTATTTACCAGGAAGAGCTGGACACCGAAAAAGAACTCGCCGACTTCAATGGCAAGAAGCCTTACCAGCTTCCGGTTCTGGCCGACAGCATCCTCGAACGCGGCATGTCCCTGATCGGTACCCGTTACCGTTTCGGCGGTACCTCTGAAGCCGGTTTCGATTGCAGCGGTTTCATCGGCTACCTGTTCCGCGAAGAAGCCGGCATGAACCTGCCGCGCTCCACCCGCGAAATGATCAACGTTGATGCGCCGCTGGTTTCGCGCAGCAACCTTGAGCCGGGCGACCTGCTGTTCTTCGCCACCAATGGTCGTCGCGGTCGTGTAAGCCACGCCGGGATCTACCTGGGCGACAACCAGTTCATCCATTCCAGCTCTCGTCGCAGCGGCGGTGTTCGCATCGACAGCCTGGGCGACAGCTACTGGAGCAAGACCTTCATCGAAGCCAAACGTGCTTTGGCGAACGCTCCAACCGTGGTTACCGCTCGCAAGTAATCACTCGATTGTCGCCACGCTCGTGGCGACAAAGCGGCCCTTCCGAAGCAATAGACCTAAACTTTACAAGGTGAAGTTAAAGTCTTACTTGAAGTTTGCCGCGTAGCCGCTAGAATCCTGATCTATATTGATGGCAAACCGCCTGCGTCCCAACGCAGGCGGTTTTGTTTTCTGTCGAATCGGCAGTCAAAGCCTCAGCCAGATCAGGATGTTCTGCATATGACGATGTCGGCCCGCTTTGCCTTGATGTTCTTCGCAGCGCTGCTCAGCGGCTGCGCCAGCCGCACTCCGCCGCCTGCGCCGGTGGTTCGTGCTCCGATCGTGTTCGGATCCTCCCAGGCCTTTTCACCCGCTGCTGAAGACGTGCTGTTCCGCGCGCTCGGGCTGGTGGGCACGCCTTATCGCTGGGGCGGCAATACGCCGGATTCGGGCTTCGATTGCAGCGGTCTGATCGGTTTCGTCTACCGCGACGCCGCGGGCATCAGCCTGCCGCGTTCGACCCGCGAGATGATCGTCATGCAGGCGCCGAATGTCGGCAAGGAAGGGCTGCAAACCGGCGACCTGATCTTCTTCGCCACCAATGGCGGCTCTCAGGTCAGCCATGCGGGGATCTACGTCGGGGAAGGGCGCTTCGTTCATGCGCCGGCCACCGGTGGCACGGTGAAGCTGGACAGCCTCTCGAAAGCGTATTGGCAGAAGGCTTATCTGAGCGCCAAGCGCGTTCTGCAGCCAGAGCATCTGGCGCATAACCCGTAATCCAGATACATAAAAACCCGTGGGAGCTGAATGGCTCCCACGGGTTTTTTTATGCCTGCAACACACTAGCGGCTCGCTGACACCCGCCACACCTTGTTCCCCACGTCATCGGCTACCAGCAATCCACCTTGCTGGTCGATCACCACGCCGACCGGGCGACCCAAAGCGTTCTCGTCCTTGTCGAGGAATCCGGTCAGCACGTCCACTGGCGTGCCGCTCGGTTTGCCAGCAGCAAACGGCACAAAGATCACCTTGTAGCCACTGTGCGGCTTGCGGTTCCACGAGCCGTGCTGGCCGATGAATGCGCCTTCCTTGAACTGCGCCGGCAGGCGATTGCCTTCAGCGAAGGTCAGGCCCAGTGACGCAGTGTGCGGGCCAACGGCGTAGTCGGGAGCGATGGCCTTGGCCACCATGTCCGGCCGCTGTGGTTCCACGCGCACGTCGATGTGCTGGCCGTAGTAGCTGAACGGCCAGCCATAGAAGCCACCGTCCTTGACCGAAGTGATGTAGTCCGGCACCAGGTCGCTGCCGATTTCGTCGCGCTCGTTGACGGCAGTCCACAGCGCACCGCTTTGCGGCTCCCAGGCCAGGCCGTTGGGGTTGCGGATGCCCGAGGCGAAGATCCGGTGGTTGCCGGTGGCGCGATCCACTTCCCAGATCGCCGCACGGCCTTCTTCCTGATCGAGGCCGTTTTCGCCGACGTTGCTGTTCGAGCCGACGGTGACGTACAGCTTGCTGCCGTCCTTGCTGGCGATGACGTTCTTGGTCCAGTGATGGTTGAGCGTGCCGCCCGGCAGGTCGACGACCTTGATTGGCTGGCTCTTGATTTCGGTCGCGCCGGGTTCGTAGTTAAAACGCAGCAGGCGATCGGTATCGGCCACGTACAGATCGTTGCCGACCAGAGTCATGCCGAACGGCGAGTTGAGGTTCTGCAGGAACACCGTGCGGGTTTCGGCCACGCCATCGTGATCGGCATCGCGCAGTAGGGTGATGCGGTTCGGGCTGGGAACGCCGGCGCCCGCGCGGCCCATGACTTTCTTCATCACCCAGCCGCGAATGCCCTTGCCGTCATCGGGTTTTGGCGGAGCGTTGGTTTCCGCCACCAGCACGTCGCCATTGGGCAGCACGTACAGCCAGCGCGGGTGATCGAGATTCTCGGCAAACGCCGCCACCTGCGTACCTGCCGCTGCCGTCGGTTTCGCGCCGGCCGGCCAGCCGATGGCCGGGGCGATGTTCACCGTCGGGATCAGGGTCTTGTTCGGTTCGGGCAATCGGGGTGATGGGCCGGTGCCGTCGGAGACTTGCAGGCTGGAGGATTCACCACAGGCGGCGAGCCCTCCGGCGAGCACGATGACGAAAACGAGCTGGGGCTTGCGCATTGCTGATCTTCCCTATGAATGCATTCTTAATCATAGAGAAGCGCACAAGCCCGATGGTTCAACCCTCAGCCGCGGGCTTCCTTGAACAGCACGGCAATGCCGGGATGATAGTTACCGGCTTCGCTGCGCAATTTGCGATAGGCGTAGGGAAAATACCAGGCGACGGCGCAGGTGTGTTCCTTTTGCAGGTCGTCGACCATGTCCTGTAACTCTTCCGGGCTGGCGCTGTGCTGGGCCTTTTGCGGGGCGACGAACAGGCAGCCGAGTTTCAGGTCGCTGGCGTAGCTGATGCGCTTGGCATCGCTGGTGATATCTGCCAGGGCCTGCGTCAGATTCAGGCTGGTGACGCGTGGCCAGCGTTGGGTGGCCTGAATGAAGGCGCGATCTTCGGCGCCAGCGATAAACAGGTCGGCACGGGCATTACGCTCGCCTTCTTCGTTTTGTTTGCGGGTGGCGGTGTCGCGCAGGGTGACCAGTTCGGCCATCCATGCGGCGGCGGACAGCAGGCCGAGGTTAGCTTTTTCGTCATGCCAGTAGGGCGTGTCGTTGTCGCCGCGCACGGCGTTGTAGTGGTCGATACAGTCAAACCAGCGTTCCAGCACCGGGCGCAGGAATTCCAGCCGCGGATTGCTGATGATCATGCCTTGCATGGTGCTCTCCCTTGTTATTGTGATGTGCTCTCTGCAGTCAAAAAGCATGGCTCTTTGATATCACTCATGACAGTGTGGCACAAGATTGGCGTCAGTTAATTGATCGGCGGCAGTTATTCGCCGCACAAGCCCCTCTTCAATTGACGCTCCACCCCCAACCCTCTAACCTTCGCGGCTTGTTTCAGGTGCTCTGTGGCGCATGTCGACAGAGTGAAACAGGGAAGCCGGTGAGGCGGGTCTTCAAGCGAAGAGCCCTCACGATCCCGGCGCTGCCCCCGCAACGGTAAATGAGTAAAAGCTGCGTCTGATGCCACTGCGTAAAGCGGGAAGGCGCGCAGCCAGGCACACGCCGCTCATGAGCCCGGAGACCGGCCTGATCCATCCAGCGGCATCACGGTGGGCGATGCCAGGCTTGTTGCCGTCTATTCTTGTGCCTGCCCGCCGTTATCCAGCCTCAACGGAGAGCTCCCCCATGACTGATTCCCCCGAACGCGACGAGCGCCACCTGGCGCGCATGCAGCGCAAAAAAGCCGTGATCGATGAACGCATCGCCAATTCGCCAGACGAATGCGGCCTGGTGCTGGTGCTGACCGGCAACGGCAAAGGCAAAAGCAGCTCGGCGTTCGGCATGCTCGCTCGCGCCATGGGCCACGGCATGCAGTGCGGCGTGGTGCAGTTCATCAAGGGCCGCAACAGCACCGGCGAAGAGCTGTTCTTTCGCCGCTTCCCCGAGCAAGTGCGCTTTCATGTGATGGGCGAGGGCTTCACCTGGGAAACCCAGGACCGCCAGCGCGACATCGCCGCCGCCGAGGCTGCATGGGAAGTCTCCCGCGAGCTGTTGCGCGATCCGTCGATCGGTCTGGTGGTGCTCGATGAACTGAACATCGCCCTCAAGCATGGTTATCTCGATCTGGATCAGGTACTCAGCGATCTGCAGGCCCGTCCGCCGATGCAGCATGTGATCGTCACCGGTCGCGCCGCCAAGCCGGAAATGATCGAGATGGGCGACACCGTCACCGAAATGGGCATGATCAAGCACGCCTTCCAGGCCGGTATCAAAGCGCAGAAAGGCGTCGAACTTTGAATCAACCACGTCACTGCCCGGCGGTACTGATCGCCGCGCCGGCTTCCGGTCAGGGCAAGACCACCGTCACCGCCGCACTGGCCCGTCTGCATCGCAATCAGGGGCGCAAGGTTCGCGTATTCAAATGCGGTCCGGACTTTCTCGACCCGATGATCCTCGAGCGCGCCAGCGGTGCGCCGGTCTATCAACTGGACATGTGGATGGTCGGCGAACAGGAAAGTCGTCGCCTGTTGTGGGAAGCCGCCGCTGAAGCCGATCTGATCCTGATCGAAGGCGTGATGGGCCTGTTCGATGGCACGCCGTCGAGCGCCGATCTGGCCCGGCATTTCGGCGTGCCGGTGCTCGGCGTGATCGACGGCACGGCCATGGCTCAGACCTTCGGCGCACTGGCGCTAGGCCTGGCGCGCTATCAGCCGGACTTGCCGTTCGCCGGCGTGCTGGCCAACCGCGTCGGCACCGTGCGCCACGCGCAGTTGCTCGAAGGCAGCCTCACCGAAGGCCTGCGCTGGTACGGCGCGTTGTCCCGGGAAACCGGAATCGAACTGCCGAGCCGCCATCTCGGTCTGGTGCAGGCCAGCGAACTCAATGATCTCGATGTGCGCCTCGACGCCGCCGCCGAAGCGCTGGCCGGCACTTGCGAGGTAGCGCTGCCACCGGCCGTGGAATTCGCCGCGCCTGAAATCGTCAAGACCGAAAAGCTACTCGACGGCGTACGAATCGCCGTCGCCCGCGACGAAGCTTTCGCTTTTACTTACGGCGCCAGTCTCGATCTGTTGCGGGCGATGGGCGCGGAATTGAGTTTCTTCTCGCCGATCCGCGATGCGCAATTGCCCGACGCCGACAGCTTGTACCTGCCCGGCGGTTATCCGGAATTGCACCACGTTGCCTTGTCGCAGAACGCCGACATGCTCAAAGCGATCCGCGCGCATCATGCGGCCGGCAAACCGCTGCTCGCCGAATGTGGCGGCATGTTGTATCTGCTCGACTCGTTGACCGATGTCGAAGGCACCCGCGCTGATTTGGTGGGTCTGTTGAATGGCGATGCCGTGATGCAAAAGCGCCTCGCCGCACTGGCGCTGCAAGAGGTCGACCTGCCGGAAGGTCTGTTGCGCGGCCACACCTATCACCATTCCCTGACCACCACCGAACTGACGCCGATTGCCCGTGGCCACAGCCCCAACGGCGGGCGCGGCGCGGAAGCGGTTTACCGGGAAGGGCGTATGACCGCCTCGTACGTTCACTTCTATTTCCCGTCGAATCCGTCGGCGATCGCCGCGCTGTTGGTGCCATGACCGACAACGCCTTCACTGACGCCGAGCGCGAAGCGGTCTACCGCGCCATCGCCGAACGCCGCGACATGCGCCACTTCAGCGGCGGCACGGTCGAGCCTGAACTGTTGCGCCGTTTGCTTGAAGCCGCGCATCAGGCGCCGAGCGTCGGCCTGATGCAGCCGTGGCGCTTCATCCGTATCAGCGACCGCGCGCTACGTGGCCAGATCCAGAACCTTGTTGAAGAAGAACGTGTGCGCACTGCCGAAGCCCTCGGCGAACGCAGCGACGAGTTCATGAAGCTCAAGGTCGAAGGCATCAACGATTGCGCCGAAGTGTTGGTCGCGGCGTTGATGGATGATCGCGAGCGGCATATTTTCGGCCGTCGCACGCTGCCGGAAATGGACATGGCGTCGCTGTCCTGCGCAATCCAGAACCTGTGGCTCGCCGCGCGTGCCGAAGGCCTGGGCATGGGCTGGGTGTCGCTGTTCGAGCCGCAGGCGCTGGCCGATCTGCTGAAACTGCCGGCCGGGGCCAAGCCGCTGGCGGTGCTTTGCCTGGGGCCGGTCAAGGAATTCTATCCGGCGCCGATGCTGGTACTCGAAGGGTGGGCGCAGGCGCGTCCGCTCAATGAGCTGTTGTATGAAAATTTTTGGGGAGTGAGTCAATGAGTGTGGCGTTGTTGAGTGTCGCCGCGGTTGCGCTGGATGCGCTGCTGGGTGAACCGAAACGCTGGCATCCGCTGGTGGCGTTCGGCAATTTCGCCGGGCGCATCGAGCAACGTTTCAATAGCGCTGGTCGCGGCTGGCGCAGCCATGGCGTCACCGCGTGGGTGATCGCGGTGCTGCCGCTGACCCTGCTGGCCACGGCGTTTTCCTGGGCGCCTTACGTGGGCTGGATCGTCGAGATTCTTGCGCTGTATTGCGCTCTCGGCATGCGCAGCCTGGGTGAGCACGTCGAGCCGGTGGCCAAGGCCTTGCGCGCCGATGATCTGGAAGAGGCGCGCAAGCGTGTGGGTTATCTGGTCAGCCGTCAGACCGATGAGCTGGACAGCACCGCCGTCGCCCGCGCCGCCACCGAGTCGGTGCTGGAGAACGGCAGCGATGCGGTGTTCGCCGCGCTGTTCTGGTTTGCCGTGGCCGGTGCGCCGGGCGTGGTGCTCTATCGCCTGAGCAATACGCTCGATGCAATGTGGGGCTATCGCAACGAGCGGTTCGAGCGTTTCGGCTGGGCGGCGGCAAAAATCGACGACGTCCTCAACTATATTCCTGCGCGGCTGGTGGCGTTGACCTACGCGCTGCTGGGCAAGACCCGACTGGCGCTGAAATGCTGGCGCACTCAGGCGCCGAAATGGGACAGCCCGAACGCCGGCCCGGTGATGGCAGCCGGCGCAGGTGCCTTGGGCGTCGAGCTGGGTGGCCCGGCGATTTACCACGGCGAGCTGCACGAGCGTCCGCAACTGGGCGAGGGCGTACCGGCGGATGCCGATTCCATTGATCGCGGCTGGCAATTGGTCCAGCGCGGGGTATGGTTATGGCTGCTGATTCTCTGCGTGGGGGCTGAATTCTATGCTTGAGCACGGTGGCCGGTTGCGCAGGGCGGCGCTCGAATACGGCATCGCGGAAGAAGACTGGCTCGACCTGTCCACGGGTCTTGCGCCGTGGCCGTTTCCGGTCCCGGAGATTCCGCTGCGGGCGTGGGCGCGCTTGCCGGAAAACGATGACGGTCTGGAGCAGGCCGCCTGCGATTATTACGGTGCCAGCCAGGTGCTGCCGGTGGCCGGTTCGCAGATGGCCATCCAGTTGCTGCCGCGATTGCGTCGGGCCGGCAAGGTCGGCGTTTTGTCGCCGTGTTACGCCGAGCATGCCGAAGCCTGGCGCCGCAGCGGCTATATCGTGCGCGAGGTGCTGGAGCAGGAAGTCGACTTCTTTCTCGACAGCCTCGACGTGCTGGTGGTGGTCAATCCGAACAATCCAACGGGCCTGAACCTGACCCCGGCGCGCCTGCTCGACTGGCACGCGCGGCTGGCTCAGCGCGGTGGCTGGCTGGTGGTCGACGAAGCGTTCATGGACAACACGCCGCAGCTGAGCCTCGCCCCGCATGCGCATCAAGTGGGGATGATCGTGTTGCGCTCGTTCGGCAAGTTTTTCGGTCTGGCCGGTGTGCGGCTGGGCTTCGTGCTGGCCGAGCGCAAGTTGCTCAGGCTGCTGGCCGAACAGGTCGGGCCCTGGGCAGTCAGCGGGCCGACCCGAGTACTCGGCCAGGCCTGTCTGCGTGACACCGAAGGCCACACCCGTCAGCGCATCCGCAGCGACGAGGCCAGCGAACGGCTGGCTGCGCTGCTCGAACGTTCCGGTTTCAAACCGCAGGGCGGCTGCGCGCTGTTTCAGTGGCTGATCACCGAACAGGCCGCCGCGCTGCACGAATTCATGGCTCGTCGCGGAATTCTTCTGCGTCTGTTTGCGCACAACAGCAGTCTGCGTTTCGGGCTGCCCGCCGATGCCGCCGACGAGGCGCGCCTTGAGCACGCCCTGCAAGCATTCGCCCTGCAACGCTCTATGGAAACCAAACCAGCATGACCACTTTAATGGTGCAGGGCACCACCTCCGACGCCGGCAAAAGCACGCTGGTGACGGCGCTGTGCCGCTGGGCCACCCGTCAGGGTTTAGCGGTGGTGCCGTTCAAACCGCAGAACATGGCGCTCAACAGTGCGGTAACTGCCGACGGCGGCGAGATCGGTCGCGCGCAAGCGGTGCAGGCGCAGGCGGCGTTTCTCGAGCCGCACACCGACATGAACCCGGTGCTGCTCAAGCCCAACAGCGACACCGGCGCCCAGGTCATCATCCACGGCCGCGCGGTCACCAGCATGAACGCCGTCGCCTATCACGACTACAAAGCCATCGCCATGCAGGCCGTGCTCGCTTCCCACGAGCGCTTGAGCGCCGCGTATCCGCTGGTGATGGTCGAAGGCGCGGGCTCGCCGGCAGAGATCAATCTGCGCGCCGGCGACATCGCCAACATGGGCTTCGCCGAAGCGGTGGATTGTCCGGTGCTGCTGATCGCCGACATCAATCGTGGCGGCGTGTTTGCTCATCTGGTGGGCACGCTGGAATTGCTGTCGCCGAGCGAACAGGCACGGGTCAAAGGCTTCATCATCAACCGTTTTCGCGGCGACATCGCCTTGCTGCAACCGGGTCTCGACTGGCTGGAACAGCGCACCGGCAAACCGGTGGTGGGCGTGCTGCCGTACGTGATGGATCTGCATCTGGAAGCCGAGGACGGCATCGACCAGCGCCAGACCGACAAGGCCGAGCAAGTCCTGAAAGTTGTAGTGCCGGTGCTGCCGCGTATCAGCAACCACACCGATTTCGATCCACTGCGCCTGCATCCGCAGGTAGATCTGCAATTCATCGGTCCGGGACAAGCGATTCCGCCGGCCGATCTGATCATTCTTCCGGGCTCGAAAAGCGTGCGCAGTGATTTGGCGTATCTGCGCGCTAATGGCTGGGAGACCGCCATCCGCCGTCACCTGCGTTACGGCGGCAAGCTGCTGGGGATCTGCGGCGGCCTGCAAATGCTCGGCGAGCAGGTTCACGATCCGCTGGGCCTGGAAGGCGCGCCGGGCTCCAGCGCCGGTCTGGGGCTGCTGGCGTTCGAAACACAGCTCGAAGCCGAGAAGCAATTGCGCAATGTGCGCGGACGTCTGGCGCTGGAAGATGCCGAGGTCAGCGGTTATGAAATTCATGCCGGCGTGACGACGGGTGCTGCGCTGGAAAACGCCGCTGTGCATCTGGACGACGGTCGTTGTGACGGCGCGCAAAGTCTCGATGGGCAGATTTTCGGCACCTACCTGCATGGCCTGTTCGAATCGCCGGCGGCCAGTGCCGCGCTGTTGCGCTGGGCCGGTCTGAACGATGTGCAGGAGGTGGATTACCACGGCCTGCGCGAACGCGATATCGAGCGGCTGGCGGATCTGGTGGAGAAGCACCTGGATACCGGGCTGTTACGTGAACTCTGTGGAATCTCCCCATGCTCCAGTTGATCCTTGGCGGCGCCCGCTCCGGCAAAAGTCGTTTGGCCGAAAAGCTCGCCACTGACAGCGCACTGGCCGTGACATACATCGCCACCAGCCAGCCGCTGGACGGCGAGATGAATGAGCGCGTCGCCCATCATCGCGCCCGTCGTCCCGCCGAATGGGGGCTGATCGAAGAGCCGCTGGAACTGGCCCGTGTCCTGCGCGAAAACGCCGGTCCCGAGCGTTGCCTGCTGGTGGATTGCCTGACGCTGTGGCTGACCAATCTGCTGATGCTCGATGACGCCGAGCGCCTCGCCGCCGAACGCGAAGCCCTGCTCGAATGCCTGGCGTCGCTGCCGGGTGAAATCATTTTTGTCAGCAACGAGACCGGAATGGGTGTCGTGCCGCTGGGCGAATTGACTCGCCGCTACGTCGATGAAGCCGGTTGGCTGCATCAAGCTCTGGCTGAGCGTTGTCAGCGAGTCGTCCTGACGGTCGCCGGCCTGCCCCTGACTCTGAAAGGACCTGCGTTATGACCCAAGCCTGGTGGCTGAACCCGTGCAAACCGGTGGATACGGACGCCGTTGAAAACGCGGCGGCGCGTCAGCAGCAATTGACCAAGCCCGCTGGCTCGCTTGGGCGGCTTGAATCGGTGGCGGTGCAACTGGCGGGATTGCAGGGCCAGATCAAGCCGAAGCTGGATCAAGTCTGGATCGCGATTTTTGCTGGCGACCATGGCGTTGTCGCCGAAGGGGTTTCCGCGTTCCCGCAGGAAGTCACCGGGCAGATGCTGCTGAATTTCGTCAGCGGCGGCGCGGCGATCAGCGTGCTGGCGCGGCAACTTGGCGCGCAGCTGGAAGTGGTGGATCTGGGCACGGTGACGTCGTCGTTGAACCTGCCGGGCGTGCGTCACCTGAACATCGGCCCGGGCACGGCGAATTTCGCCAAGGGCTCGGCGATGACTCAGACCCAGGGCGAACTCGCCTTGCAGGGCGGCCGCGACAGCGTACTGCGCGCGAAAGCGGCGGGCGCGCAATTGTTCATCGGCGGTGAAATGGGCATCGGCAATACCACGGCCGCCAGTGCGCTGGCCTGTGCGCTGCTCGATTGCCCGGTGGCGCATCTGACCGGTCCCGGCACCGGGTTGAATGCCGAGGGCGTCAGCCACAAGGCGCAGGTAATCGAGCGGGCGCTGGCACTGCATGCGGCGCAGCGTGGCGACGCGTTGCAGACCCTGTTCAATCTCGGCGGCTTCGAGATTGCGGCTTTGGTCGGCGCGTATCTGGCGTGTGCTCAGGAAGGTGTGGCGGTGCTGGTGGACGGTTTTATCTGCACGGTCGCCGCACTGGTGGCGGTGCGCCTGAATCCGGCCTGCCGTGAGTGGCTGCTGTTCGGTCATCGCGGGGCCGAGCCGGGTCATCGACATGTGCTGGAAACCCTCGGCGCTGAACCGTTGCTCGAGCTGGGCCTGCGCCTGGGCGAGGGCAGTGGCGCGGCGCTGGCGGTGCCGTTGTTGCGTCTGGCCTGCGACCTGCACGGGCAGATGGCGACCTTCGCCGAAGCGGCGGTGGCGGATCGCCCGGCATGACCTTGCGTCTGGATCTGTTGCGCCACGGTGAAACCGAACTCGGCGGCGGCCTGCGCGGCAGCCTCGACGATGCGCTGACCGAAAAAGGCTGGGCGCAGATGCGCGAGGCGGTGAGCGGGCAGGGGCCGTGGGATCGGCTGGTCAGTTCGCCGTTGCAGCGTTGCGCGCGGTTTGCTGAAGAGTTGAGCGCGCAGCGGGATCTGCCGGTATCGCTGGACAAAAATCTGCAGGAGCTGCATTTCGGTGCCTGGGAAGGGCAGAGCGCAGCGGCGCTGATGGAAACCGATGCCGAAGCGCTCGGGCTGTTCTGGGCTGATCCGTATGGGTTTACCCCGCCGCAGGGGGAGCCGGTCAGCGATTTTTCTGCGCGGGTGCTGGCGGCGGTGATGCGACTGCACGCGGCGCACGCGGGGGAGCGGGTGTTGCTGGTCAGCCATGGCGGCGTGATGCGTCTGTTGCTGGCGCGGGCCCGTGGTTTGCCTCGCGAACAACTACTGAATGTCGAAGTCGGTCACGGCGCGCTGTTTTCGCTGATCGTCGAAGCAGACGGCTCGCTCAGGGAAGTGGGCTGACATGCTGCCCCTGTGGATCGCCCTGCAATTTCTCAGCAGCCTGCCGATTCGTCTGCCGGGCATGCCGGCGCCTGAGCAGCTCGGGCGCTCGCTGCTGTTTTATCCGCTGGTGGGTTTGCTGTTCGGCGTGATTCTGTGGGCGCTGAACATTGCGTTGGCCGGCGCGCCATTGCTGTTGCACGCGGCGCTGTTGCTGACAGTGTGGGTGCTGCTCAGCGGCGCGTTGCACCTCGATGGGTTGGCGGACAGCGCCGATGCATGGCTTGGCGGTTTCGGTGATCGCGAGCGCACGCTGACGATCATGAAGGATCCGCGCAGCGGGCCGATCGCGGTGGTGACGCTGGTGCTGGTGTTGCTGCTCAAGTTCACCGCGTTGCTGGCCTTGATCGAACAGCAGCAGGGCATGGCATTGATCATCGTGCCGCTGATCGGCCGGGCAGCGCTGCTCGCACTGTTCCTCACCACGACCTATGTCCGGGCCGGTGGATTAGGGCAGGCACTGGCCGATCATCTGCCACGCAAGACGGGTTGGCAGGTGCTGACGGTGAGTGCAGCGGCGTGTGTGGTGATCGCCGGGTTCAACGCCGTCGTGGCGTTGCTGCTGGCGGTTGTCGTGTTCATCTGGCTACGGCATTTGATGGTGCGGCGACTGGGCGGAACCACCGGTGATACGGCCGGTGCGTTGCTGGAATTGCTGGAGATGTCAGTGCTGGTCGGGCTGGCCTTGTTTTGATAAGTAACGTTGATCTGTAACTTGATTTAACACAGTCGCGGGTATATACACGCATCATGCTTCCTTCTCAGTGTTTGTGCACCAACCTGCGACGCGCCGCGCGCGGCGTCAGCAGGCATTACGACGGCGCTCTCGACGGCTTCGGGATCAACGTTGCCCAGTATTCTTTGCTGTGCAATTTGCAGCGGCTGGATCAGCCGAGCATTTCCGAACTGGCCGAAGCGATGGGCCTGGACCGCAGCACCCTCGGGCGCAATCTGCGGGTGCTGGAAGGCGAGGGCCTGGTGGCGCTGGCCGAGGGCGAGGACATGCGCAACCGCATCGTCCGGCTCACCGAAACCGGTGCGCAACGCCTGGCAGCAGCCCTGCCGGCCTGGGAAGCGGCGCAACAGCGGTTGATCGACCGACTGGGTGCCGAGAAGCGTGAAACCTTGCTGCGGCTGTTGGATGAACTGGCCTGAGGGCCGGTTTTTTCCGAATCTAAGCGGGTATATACCCGCGACTGGAGAATAACAATGAGTTCGATGTGGCGTACGTGCGGTTGGGTGTTGCTGGGGAGTGCGCTGATTCTGGCGTTGTCGTTGGGCGTGCGGCACGGTTTCGGGCTGTTTCTGTCGCCGATGAGTGCCCAGTTCGGCTGGGGCCGTGAGGTATTCGCCTTCGCCATCGCCTTGCAGAACCTGATCTGGGGCTTGGCGCAACCGTTTACCGGCGCACTGGCCGACCGCTTCGGCGCGGCAAAAGTGGTGTTGATCGGTGGCGTGCTCTACGCCTTGGGCCTGGTGTTCATGGGCCTGTCGGAAACGGCGCTGGGCCTGTCCCTGAGCGCCGGCTTGCTGATTGGCATCGGTCTGTCCGGCACCTCGTTCTCGGTGATCCTCGGCGTGGTCGGCCGCGCTGTGCCGCCGGAGAAACGCAGCATGGGCATGGGCATCGCCAGCGCCGCCGGTTCTTTCGGCCAGTTCGCCATGCTGCCGGGCACCCTCGGGCTGATTGGCTGGCTCGGCTGGTCGGCGGCCTTGCTGGTGCTGGGCCTGCTGGTGGCGCTGATCGTGCCGCTGGTTAGCATGCTCAAGGACAAACCGCTGCCGGTGCTCGGCCATGAACAAACCCTGTCCGAAGCGCTGCGCGAGGCGTGTTCGCATTCCGGGTTCTGGCTGCTGGCGTTCGGCTTCTTCGTCTGCGGATTTCAGGTGGTGTTCATTGGCGTGCACCTGCCGGCGTATCTGGTCGATCAGCATCTGCCGGCCAGTGTTGGCACCACGGTGCTGGCGTTGATCGGTCTGTTCAATATTTTCGGCACTTACACCGCCGGCTGGCTCGGCGGGCGGATGTCCAAACCACGTCTGCTGACCGGGCTGTATCTGCTGCGCGCCGTGGTGATCGTGTTGTTCCTGTGGCTGCCGGTGACGACGACCTCGGCCTATCTGTTCGGCATGGCGATGGGCTTCCTGTGGCTGTCGACGGTACCGTTGACCAACGGTACGGTGGCGACCTTGTTTGGCGTGCGAAACCTGTCCATGCTCGGCGGTATTGTGTTCCTGTTCCATCAGTTGGGTTCGTTCCTTGGCGGCTGGCTGGGCGGGGTGGTGTATGACCGGACCGGGAGTTATGACTTGATCTGGCAAGTGGCGGTTCTCTTGAGTCTGCTGGCGGCCGCGCTGAACTGGCCGGTGCGCGAGCGTCCGGTCGAGCGCCTGCAACCGCGTGCGAGCGCTGCATGAACCGTTTCTGGCCGCAGATCGTCGTCACCGCACTCGGCGCCGCGTTGCTGGCGCTGGTGTGGTGGGGCTGGCATCAGGGCGGGCTGGCGCTGATGCAGTTGGGCATGGGTGCTTGCTAGACCGGCGGGAGGGCGAGTAACGTCGGGGTCTGACGATTGCTCAAGGATGCCCGACATGCTCAAGCGCTGGTGTGCTGTTCCCGCGTTGCTGATGGCGTTGACCGGACTGGCCCAGGCCGCGGACTGTCCGGATCTGTTGCAAGGTTCGTTGCCCAAGTTGCGGGCCAAGGAATCCATCGACCTGTGTCAGCGCTACGCCGACAAACCGCTGGTGGTGATCAACACGGCCAGCTTCTGTGGTTTCGCGCCGCAGTTCGAAGGGCTGGAGGCGCTCAATCAGCGCTACAAGGCCCAGGGCCTGGAAATGCTCGGCGTGCCCTCCAATGACTTCAAGCAGGAGTCCAAGGACAGCGCCGAGACCGCCAAGGTCTGCTACGCCAACTATGGCGTGACGTTCACCATGACCGAACCTCAAAAGGTGCGGGGTGACGATGCCACTCACATGTTCCAGGTGTTGGCCAAGCAGAGCAGTGCACCGAAGTGGAATTTCTACAAATACGTCATCGACCGCCAGGGCAAGGTAATTGCCAACTTCTCCAGCCTGACCAAACCGGATGATCCGGAATTTCTCGCAGCCATCGAGAAAGCCATTGCCTCCCAGCCGCTGAAACCCTGATCGGCGCCCATCAAAAAGCCCCGCCTCTGTGAAGAGAGCGGGGCTTTTTAATGGGCGAGGCCTCAAATGGTAAAGAGCTCAGCCTCGCCGTACAGCATCAGAAGCGGTAGGTTGCGCCGACACCGAAGCCGTTTGCCGAGTTTTCATACTGCGAGTTGTAGCTCTGGCCACGATCGTTTTCGTTGCGGATGTTGACCTTCTCTTCCTTCAGGTACGAGTAGGCAACGTCGATGGTCAGGTCTTCAGTCGGGCTCCAGCCGGCACCGATGCTGAAGATGGTCCGGTCGCCGGTCGGGATGCGTGGCGAACGGTCGACGTTGTTGGTCGGCGACTGGTCGAACGTCAGACCGGTACGCAGTACCCATTCCTTGTTCAACTGGTAGGACGTACCGATGGCGTAAGCCCAGGTGTCATGCCAGTTCTGTTCTTCGGTGATCTCGCCGAACTGGCCAGCCAGCAGCGGCTGTACGCCGGAGTTCTTGACGGTGATCTTTTCCAGCTGGCTCCAGCGGGTCCAGGTGGTACCGGCATAGACGTTCCAGCGGTCGTTGATCGCCTGGGTGACCGAGAGGTCCACGGATTCAGGTGTGGTGATCTTCAGCGAAGCGTCGTACTTCTGATTGGCACCCAGACCGACTGCGGCCAGTGCGCCGTAGTTGACCTTGGTGTTGCCTTCGAGCTTGTAGTCGACTTTCGAGTGGTAAGTCAGACCCAGGCGAGTGGTGTCGGTGGCTTGAACCAGCACGCCGACGTTGTAGCCCAGTGCGGTGTCGTCACCCTTGATCTTGACCTTGCCATCCGGTGCGGCCTGAGTGACCGACAGGTTGGATTCCAAGGTGCCGTCGATACGGTTGATGGTCGGACCGAAACCGATCGACACGACGTCGTTGAACTTGTAGCTGACGGTCGGCTGGAAGGTGATGACCTGTACTTCGGACTTGCTGCCGAAGTAACGGCCGGCGAAGCCGTTCTCATAGTCGGTAATCAGGCCGAAGGGTACGTACACACCCAGGCCGAATGCCCAATGCTCGTCGATCGGCTTGACGTAGTAGCCCATAGGAACAGAGGTGAAGGGCACCATATCGCCTTTGTTGCTGCCGCCGTTCGGGCTGGAGCTGCCATCGCTGATATCGGTTTTTGCGTCGAGGAATGCAACACCGCCAGTGACTTGTTCGCGCGTGATGCGCGACATGCCGGCAGGGTTGCCGTAAACAGTGCTTGCGTCGTCGGCAGAAGAAGATCGCCCGGCGTACCCAGTCCCCATCCCGCTGATGCTGTGTTCGTTGATGGCAAAGCCAGCTGCGAAGATCTGGGTGGATGCCACGGTTACGGCAAGGCTAAGGGTGGTTTTGAGCATGACTTTTTTCATTATTAGAACTCCTGGTGATCACCGGGGCGAAAATTACCAACATTTTCGTCTCAGCGCTATAGTCCGTATGCCTTGAGTTAGAGCGGTTTTGTAGGACAATCAGACCAGATTCGCTGCTCGTTGGGCGATGTTGCGAAACCGGTGGGTCAGCAGGCGACCTGATTCAGCGGTGAAACACAGGTTTGCCAGGCGCAAGTGAAATCGCGCAGACGACCTTGAGGCTGGAAGGTCTGACGCCAGATGCGCGCCATGCCCAGCAGATCGTCCGGCTCGGGGAGGATGGGGTTTTGTTCTTCCACCAGCAGCCATGCAATGGCCGTGGCGTAACGCAGGTTGACGGTCAGTTCGAGGTGCGGGCCGCTGAGGAAAGCATGCTGGCTGGCAAGGCCGCGAACCAGGCTGGCGCGTTCCGGATCCAGCGCCAGGTAATGATCCCAGAGGGCCTGGTGGCGGTGTTCGGCAATCCGGTACAGGCCGTGGCCACGGCGGTCATGCAGGGCGGAACCGAGGGCGGACTGGCTGGCGGCAATGCCCAGCAACAGGGATTCGGCAGTTGCGCAGTGACGTCCCAGGTAGATCAGCGTAGGACGGATCACGTAGCGGCACAGTTCGCTGGCAGCGATACCCATAAAACCCTCGGATCTTGTTATCGGGCGGCGAGACCTGAAGGGGAGCTTGGCAGCTGTGGATCGACTCAGGCTCGCCGGAAGCGGATCACGCCGCTTGAGTTGAAGTGTAGTGTCATATTCGCGACGTAAAGGCCTGTTTTTAAAATATTTCCGGCGAGGCGTTATAACCGTTATATCGGTTGGTGCTTAAGCAGAAAGTGGCAAAAGTGAAACATCGGGCAATAAAAAGCCCCGCATTTTCAGCGGGGCTTTTGCTTTTGCAGCCATTTCGGCCTCTCAGGCGATCAATGCCTGACGGGTGCGATCAATCACGGCCTGCAGCGGTTCGGCGCTGGAGTATTGATCGGGGTACAGACGCTCGCTGTGGCGGGCGATCCCGTGTTCATTGACCACGGTGAAGCTGAAGCAGCCTTTGCGAGCGGCCATGATCAGGCAGTTCATTGGAGCAAAAGCGTTGGTTAGGGTGCGAATGGCATCCTGAGTCTGGATTTGAGTCGACATAGTTATTAGGTGTTCCTACAAATGACACGGATAAGAACCGTGCAACGTTAAAACGTTCCAGTAACGCCAACCACCATTGGTCGAACGAAGAACCCGACTGGAACAAGGCAGCCAGTTCGAGCGCTATAAAAGTTGGCGCGCTTGGGCTGGCAGGTAGGTACTTAGGAGGACAGGCAACACATCGAGGGCAGAGGTTCTGGGCCCGGGGTGAAGATCCTGATCAATTTGCAGGTTGGTTCGGTCAGAGTAAGTAGTCTTCGCAACACCCTTTGCATTCGATTCAAAGGCTGTGTTGTCGCAAGATTTACCTGGAAACCATCGAGGGGTCGGTCCCGCTTTTGTCGGTGGAGGCTTCTGTGAGAGAAGGCTGACCGTGGGGTGTGTTCGACCGGAATTGACTTTCAGCTTGGTACTAACGCCGCGGATACTAACGGAACGATCCCCGGAAGGCAAACCCGTTGATCAAAAAAAATCCGGGGACATTGCCCAGATCCAGCGTCTGCCCTGATCTGGCTCACATCATGACCGTCGGTCGCCACGAAATGACCGCCACTGAAGCTCGGTGCAGGAGCTTATCCCCAGCCCCGAATGCCAAAACGACCCGAAAAGGCGCATCGATATAACCGCGTAACAGGTACTTGTGCACATTAGTTGCGCAGACTGTAACGGCGCTGTCACAACGATCCTGACCCCGATGGCTGCCTGCATCGAAAGTTTAAGTCAATGAAAAACATCGCTTTTTTTAACTGGTGAAAAAATCGTCAGTTTGACTGCGAGCCCCATTCCACAAGGCTTTGCGGCGACTGGAGGACGGTTGTCCACTGAGTTATCCACAGCTTCTGTGGATTGTCCCGAGCGCTTGCTCTAGCACGGGCGTGCCGGGTTTTTTTCGACTTTACCTGTGCGAAAAAAAGAGTAGAGTGGCGCGCCTTCCGATCTGTCCCACAGTGCTTTATGAAGTTTCGTACAGCTCCAGAATCTGCTACCTCCCAACCTCCTCGTGTTACCGCTCCCAAGCGATTTTCCGTGCGCGTGGCCGAATGGCTGCTGGACAGCCCGCGCCTAGGCGACAGCCAGAACGCCAAGCACCTCGCCGGCCGCCTGCTCAAGCAACCAGCCCGGGAAGGGGTGGTCGCCGCGCAAAGTCGCCTTGGCCAGTTGATGTGCCGCGAGTGCGGCAATGCCCGGGATCGCCGGATCGGCCAGGACCTGCTGCGCCAAGCCGCCCGCGCTGGCGACCGACGCGCACAACAGGAGCTAGGCCTGATCGAAGACTGAGCTGTCCAAGACCTGGCGCCTTGGTTAACCTTCAGGCTTTATCGGATCGGCGGGAAACACTATGGCGATGGACTTGACCAGCATTCTGCTGGGGCTGGCAGGCGCAGCCGTGCCGCTGCTGGCACTGGCCTGGCAACTGCAACGCCGGGCCAGTCAGAACCAGTCTGAAGTCGCGTTGCTCGAAGAGCGACTGGCCATGGCGCAACTGGCTCAGGATGGCCTCACTGCACAACTTGAAGCCTGCCGCGATGAAATCGCCGACCTCGGCCAGGCCAACGCTTCCAAACAAGCAGATCTCGCGGCCGTGCGCCGGGAAGTCGAGCTGTTGCAGATCGAGCGCGATGACGCCCGTGATGCTGCCCATGCCTGGAACCTCGAACGCGCCAACAAGGAAGCCGAATTGCGGCGCCTGGACGCCCAGGCGGCTTCGCTGAATGCCGAATTGCGCGAGCAACAGGAAAGCCATCAACAACGCCTGGATGACCTGCAAGGCTCCCGCGACGAGTTGCGCGCCCAGTTCGCCGAACTGGCCGGCAAAATCTTCGATGAGCGCGAACAACGCTTCGCCGAAACCAGCCAGCAGCGTCTCGGCCAATTGCTCGACCCGTTGAAGGAGCGCATCCAGTCGTTCGAAAAACGCGTCGAGGAAAGCTACCAGGCCGAAGCCCGCGAGCGCTTCTCGCTGGCCAAGGAACTGGAGCGTTTGCAGCAACTGAACCTGCGCCTCAGCGACGAAGCGACCAACCTGACTCGCGCCCTGAAGGGCCAGAAAACCCAGGGCAACTGGGGCGAGTTGATTCTCGAGCGTGTGCTTGAGCACGCCGGGCTGGAAAAGGGCCGCGAGTACCAGACTCAGGTCAACCTCAAGGGCCCGGACGGCGAGCGTTTCCAGCCGGACGTGATCATTTATCTGCCGGGCGACAAGCAGGTGGTAGTCGACTCCAAGGTCAGCCTCACCGCGTATCAGCAGTACGTCGCGGCGGACGACGATGCCATCGGCCAGATCGCCATGAAGCAGCACGTGCTGTCCCTGCGCAGTCACGTCAAAGGCCTGGCCGGCAAGGATTACAAGCGTCTGGAGGGTTTGCACAGCCTCGATTTCGTCTTGCTGTTCGTGCCTATCGAAGCGGCGTTTTCGGCCGCGTTGCAGGCCGAGCCGACGCTGTTCCAGGAAGCCTTCGACCGCAACATCGTGATCGTCAGCCCGACCACGTTGCTGGCGACGCTGCGAGTCATCGACAGCCTGTGGAAGCAGGAGCGCCAGAGCCAGAACGCCCGGGAAATCGCCGAGCGCGCCGGCTGGCTGTACGACAAGTTCGTGTTGTTCATTCAGGATCTGGATGAAGTCGGCAATCGTCTGCAACAGTTGGACAAAGCCTACAGTGCAGCGCGAAACAAGCTGACAGAAGGGCGGGGCAACCTGGTCAGCCGCAGTGAACAGCTCAAGCTGCTCGGCGCGCGGGCCAGCAAAAGCCTCCCTGCGGATCTGTTGGAACGCGCAATGACCGACGCCGATGGTCTGGTCGAACTGCCTGAATAAGCTGCTTTTCTAGAGCGGCAAATAGCGACTCAACAACGCCCGCAACGCCGCCGGTTTCACCGGTTTGGCCAGGTAATCCAGTCCAGCCGCGTGCACCTGCGCCACCGTTTCCGGATGCCCGTCGGCGCTGATCACTACGCCCGGCACCGGCTCACCCAGCCTTGTGCGCAACCAGGCCATCAGATCGGTGCCGGTTTCGCCGTGATCCAGGTGATAGTCGACCAAGGCCAATTGTGGGCGTACGCCGTCGTCGAGCAGCGCCGCGCATTCTTCGCGGTTGCGCGCGGTCCACACCTGACAGCCCCAGCGCGTGAGCAGGCTGTTCATGCCGATCAGAATGCTGTCTTCGTTATCGATGCACAGCACCTGCGCGCCGCTGTGCAATTTGCCATTGATTTCCACCGCCGCCGGCGCCTGCACGGTCTGCGCTTTGGCCAACGGCACGCGGACACTGAACACGCTGCCGCGGCCCGGCCATGAGCGCACGCGCAAGGTGTGGCCGAGCACGCGGCACAGGCCATCGGCGATCGCCAGGCCCAGGCCCAGACCTTTTTCGGCGCGGGTCTGGTGGCTGTCGAGGCGTTTGAATTCCTCGAAGATCACTTGCTGTTTGTCCTCCGGAATCCCCGGCCCGCGATCCCACACTTCCAGACAGATTTCGCCTTTTCGCCGACGCACGCCCAGCAGTACCGGGCCCTTGGCGTAGCGGAAAGCGTTGGTGAGGAAATTCTGCAGAATGCGTCGCAGCAGCTTGATGTCGCTGTCGATGCGCAACTGACTTCCACGTACCCGGAAACTCAAGCCCTGTTCCTGGGCCAGCGCCTTGAACTCCGCTCCGAGAATATCGAACAGCTCATTGACCGCGAACGGCTTGCGATCCGGGTTGATCTTGCCGTTTTCCAGGCGGGAGATGTCCAGCAGGTCGCTGATCAGGTCTTCGGCCGAACGCAGCGAACTGTCCAGATGCTGCACCAGTTTCTGCGCTTCGCCGCTCAGGCCGTCGTCCTGGTGGGAGAGGGCGGCGGAGAACAGCCGCGCCGCGTTCAACGGCTGCATCAGGTCGTGACTGACGGCGGCGAGGAAACGGGTTTTCGACTGGTTGGCCGCTTCGGCATTGCCCTTGGCTTCGGTCAGCGCGACGTTGAGTTGCGACAGTTCCTGAGTCCGCTCGCTGACCCGTTGCTCCAGCCCTTCGTTGGCCTCGGTCAGCGCCTGCTCGGCTTCGCGGAACGCGGTGATGTCGGTGAAACTCATGACGAAACCGCCGCCGGGCATCGGGTTGCCAATCAGCTCGATTACCCGGCCGTTGGGGAACAATCGCTCGGAAGTGTGAGCCCGGCCCTGACGCATCCAGTGCAGGCGCCGGGCGACGTGGACTTCCGCTTCGCCGGGGCCGCACAAACCACGTTCGGCGTTGTGGCGAATGATGTCGGCAATCGGTCGGCCAACGCTGATCAAGCCGTCCGGATAGTTGAACAGCTCCAGATAGCGACGGTTCCAGGCCACCAGTCTCAGCGACTGGTCGACCACGCTGATGCCCTGGGTAATGTTTTCGATGGCGCCTTGCAGCAGTGCGCGGTTGAACTGCAGCACTTCCGAGGCTTCGTCGGCGATCCGGACCACGTCCTCCAGCTGCATTTCCCGACCTTCGATGGCGGCTTTTACGACAGCTCGCGTCGAAGAGGCGCCAAGGACGCCCGCCAGCAATCGTTCGGTGTGGGCGATCCATTCGCCGTCGGCGTTCTGGTTCGGGTTGAAGCCTTTGCCCTGACGGTAGGCAAAGCGGATGAAGCTCTGCCGCGCGCGCTCTTCACCGACAAAGCGTGCCGCCAGTTGCAGCAAATCGTCGATCTGCACCGCCAGCATCGAGCGTGCGCTCGGCCGTGCGCTGATTTCCTGACCGATAAAACGTCCGGCCTGCCAGTGTTCCGACACCCGTGTACGCGACAGTACCGAGACCCAGGCGAACAGGGTGAAGTTGCCCGCCAGCGAGAGCACCACGCCTTGGGTCAGCGGGGTAATCGGCAGGTTCAGCGGGTTGCTGTGCAGCCAGGCGAGGCCGGGGAAACTGTCCAGCGACCAGCCGAGGCTGCGCGCAGCGATCGGCAGAATCAGGGTGTAGAACCACAGAAACGTGCCGGCGGCGAGACCGGCGAACACGCCGCGGCGGTTGGCCTGTTTCCAGTACAGCGCGCCGAGCATCGCCGGGGCCAGTTGGGTGACTGCCGCGAAAGCGATCTGGCCGATGGTCGCCAGACTCGCGGTCGAGCCGAGCAAACGGTAGCTGACATAGGCCAGCAAAAGGATCACCACGATGCTGACCCGGCGTACCGAGAGCATCCACTGGCGGAACACTTCGAACGGGCGCTCGGCGTTGTTGCGGCGCAGCAGCCACGGCAGCAGCATGTCGTTGGAGACCATGGTCGACAGCGCCACACTCGCCACGATCACCATGCCGGTGGCCGCCGATGCGCCGCCGATAAACGCCAGCATCGCCAGCGCCGGGTGGGCCTGGGCCAATGGCAGGCTGATAACGAAAGAGTCGGGGATGACCGAGCTGGGCAGCATCATCTGACCGGCCAGGGCGATAGGGACTACAAACAACGCGGCCAGTGCGAGGTAGGCGGGGAACACCCATTTGGCCAGACGCAGATCCTGCGGGTCGATGTTCTCGACTACCGTCACGTGGAACTGCCGGGGCAGGCAGATGATCGCCATCATTGCCACGCCGGTCTGCACGACCATCGATGGCCAGTTGATGGTTTCTTTCCAGTATTCCTCAAGGCGCGGGGCGAGCATCGCCTGATTGAACAGGTCGTCGAAGCCGTCATACAGCCCGTAGGTGACGAAGGCGCCGACGGCAAGGAAGGCGAACAGTTTGACCAGCGACTCGAAAGCAATCGCCAGCACCATGCCCCGGTGGTGCTCGGTGGCATCGAGGTTGCGCGTACCGAAAACGATGGTAAACAGCGCCAGCACCAGCGACACGATCAGCGCGGTGTCCTGGGCGCGAGTGCCCATGGCGTCGGCGCCAGCGCCGATCAGCAGGTTCACGCCGAGGACGATGCCTTTGAGTTGCAAGGCGATATAGGGGAGGACGCCGACCAGACAGATCAGTGCGACCACCACCGCCAACGACTGGGATTTACCGTAACGGGCGGCGATGAAGTCGGCGATGGAGGTGATGTTCTCCTGTTTGCTGATCATCACCATTTTCTGCAGCACCCACGGCGCACCGAGCAGCAACAGGATCGGCCCCAGGTAGATCGGCAGGAACGACCACAATTGTTCGGCGGCCTGACCGACCGCGCCGAAAAAAGTCCAACTGGTGCAGTAGACCGCCAGCGACAGGCTGTACACCCAGGCGCGCACCCGCGGCGGCAGCGGTGTGCTGCGACGGTCGCCGTAGAAGGCGATGGCGAACATGATGGCCATATAGGCCAGGGCGACGGCGGCGATCAGCCCGGTGGACAACGACATGGAACACTCCCGACAGAAAACGACCGGACTTGCGCCCGGTCAGACAGTCTCGCACGGGCGCGGCGGTTAGTCAGTGTCGACCAAGGTCGTGGCGTGGCGGGGTGTCGCAGGAACAGAACCGGGCAGTTCTGTGGTCAGTCCGGTTTGAGCGCGATGTCGATCAAGCGGTGCAGTTCTTCGACTTCCAGCGGCGCTGCCGAAAACAGAATGCGGAACACCACCGGGGACACCACCAGATTGATCAGACGATCCACGCTCGGCGTCGTTTCCTCGGGGTGGCGCTCGATGATGGTCTGCAATTGCGCGCCGATGATCGTTACGCAATAGCCCGGCGTCGCGCTCGCCTGCACGTCGCGCATCATGTTGCGTCCGGGTTCCGAGCTCATTTCGTCGAGATATTGTTCCGCCCACGCGCGGATATCGCTGCGCAGGCTGCCGGTTTCCGCCGGCTCGCTGTCGGGGCGCATGCGGGCGAGGGCGACGTCGGCCAGTAAGGCCGCCAGATCTCCCCAGCGCCGGTAAATCGTCGACGGCGTCACGCCCGCGCGCGCCGCGATTTGCGGGACGGTCACCGTCGAGCGCTCCTGTTCTTGCAGAAGCGCGCGGACTGCCGAATGAATCGACTCCTGCACCCGGGCACTGCGACCGCCGGGGCGTAAACCTTCTTTAATAGCCATGCGGCAGACCTTAACACAAAGAATTTGCTTTAAGCGCAAGCCGAGAGCACACTCCGCAAAAGCAAAAAATTAGCTTTTGCGGAGTGTGCCCATGACCAGCCTTGCTTCCAACCGTTCCAGCCTGTGGTTTCTGGCGATCACCTTACTGAGTTTTCTCGCCGCTTCCACTGCGCCGACGCCGTTGTATCACCTGTATCAGGATCAACTGCATTTTTCGGCCGCGGTACTGACCCTGATTTTCGGCGTCTACGCGCTGAGTCTGTTGGCCGCGTTACTGACGGTCGGCTCGCTGTCCGATCACCTGGGACGCAAACCGGTGATCTTCACCGCCGTGACGCTCAATGCGCTGGCGATGCTGCTGTTTATCTACGCCGACAGCGTGGGCTGGCTGATCGGCGCGCGAGTGTTGCAAGGTTTCGCCACCGGCATGGCCACCGCCGTGTTGAGCGCGACGCTGCTGGACACTGATCGCCAGCAAGGGCCGTTGATCAACAGTGTTGCTCCGTTGCTGGGCATGGCGTTGGGCGGCATGGGCTGCGGCTTGCTGGCCGAGTTCGCTCCGGCGCCGTTGCAGTTGACCTATTGGTTGCTGCTCGCGTTGTTTGTGTTGCAGGGCATTTATGTCTGGCGCCTGCCGGAAAGCGTTTCACCGCAGGCCGGGGCATGGGCCTCGTTGCGGCCGACCCTGCATGTGCCGGTTCAGGCGCGTTCGACGCTGTGGCGAGTGTCGCCGTTGAACACCGCGACCTGGGCGCTCGGCGGTTTCTACGCCTCGCTGGCACCGTCGCTGGTGCGCACGGCTACTGGCTCCACTTCCAACCTGATCGGCGGCGCGACCGTAGCGGCGTTGACCGTGACCGGTGCGCTGATGATCTTCACGTTGCGCAATCGTCCTGCCTCCCGGGCGCTGCAACTCGGGGCGAGCCTGTTGCCGGCCGGTATCGTGCTGATTCTGTTGGGCGTGCACAGTGCCAGTCTGTCGCTGTTTTTCTTCGGCACACTGGTGGCCGGTTGTGGCTTTGGCTCCGGTTTTCTCGGTGCGGTGCGCAGTCTGGTGCCGCTGGCATTGCCTCATGAGCGCGCCGGTTTGATGTCGGCATTTTATGTGCTGAGTTACCTGGCGTTCTGCCTGCCGGCGTTGCTGGCCGGGCACTTCACCCACAGCGTGGGCCTGCTGGCCACCACCGATGTGTATGGCGCGGTGCTGATTGTGCTGGCGGTCGGTGCGCTGCTGATGAGTTTCCGCGCGCAAGCGGCCAGGACCTGCGGCGCGCCATAAGCCTGCGGATTCGGTTAGCCTTGGCCAGCCCCTTTTTCTCACGGATCGACGCATGAAGATTATCCGCAGCAAGACCTTCACCGCCGAGCGCGCCTGGGGCGCGCTCGACATCGCCAATATGAACGGCATCACCACGCGATTGCACTGGACTGATCAGCCCTACAAATGGCACGTCAATGACGGGGAAGAAGTCTTCGTGGTGCTCGACGGTCAGGTGCTCATGCATTACCGCGAAGCAGGCGAGGAAAAGCAGGTGCAGATTGATGTCGGGGACATCTTCTACGCATCCGTCGGCACCGAGCATGTTGCTCATCCGCAAGGCGCGGCGCGGATTCTGGTGATCGAGAGTGAAGGCAGCGTCTAAATATCCACTTGTCTTTGGATGGAAAAAATATACTTTGAGTGGCGACTATCGGCCCCTTAATATGATTGTTTGCCTCGGTCATTATTCTCTGCATCAAAGTCACTATATTTAAAAAGGAATTGAAATTATGGAGTCAAAAGCCCCCCTGAAGCCTTACGGGCGGTCACTTGGGGATTTTTCTGATTTAACGCCAGCGGAGAAGTTGTTAGTTGAAAAATGCAGGCTTGGTAGGAAGGCGATAATTGGAAAGGGGCGCCCGGATAAACCTACTAACGACAATACCATTCGCGCAGATTTTCTGCGTTTTTTACTTTTGGGGGGAGACGATCAGACTCCTGTTCACGAGCACGGTATTCAGTTTGAAGGAGCTTATATTAAGGGTAAATTGAGTCTGGAGGGCGTTGAAATTTCAATGCCCTTGAAAGTGGAGTTCAGCACGTTTTCGGCATTGATTGTATTTGTGGATGCTGCGTTTAAAACATCAATCTATTTGACTCAGTGTTCAGTTGTAGGGCTGGAAGCGAGCCATATGATTGTGAGTGGAAAGTTGTCATTGGCGCGAATTGTTTCCAGTGGTCAACTTTGTCTCGATGGCGCTCAGATTGATGGTGCGCTTTATCTGAATGGCGGACGTGTAGTGGCAGGTCAGGATTATGCTATTTCTGCGGAAGGTGCCACTATTAGGGGGGATGTAGTACTCTCTGAAAAATTTAAAGCTTTGGGAACCATTAGCTTCGTGGACTCTCATATCCATGGCCAGTTCAATTGTGACTCTGCTGATATAGAAGTTTCTGAAGGCAACGCAATTTCACTAGATGGCGCAATTATACACGGGCATGTATTTTTCAATAATGGTTTTTCCGCAAAAGGCACAGTGCGCTTGCTCGGAACGACGATAAACGGCCAATTAAATTGCGACTCTGGAACCTTTGATGGGCTTAAGGATTTCGCCATTTCAGCTGATGGAATTCATGTTAAGGGGGATGTTTTTTTAAATGCAGGTAGCCGCGCAATTGGAAGTGTCGCGTTTCCAGGGGCTCATGTAGGAGGAGATCTAACACTGGAAGGTGGCGATTTTACAAAGATTGCGCTTGATCGTGCAAATGTTAAAGGTGTTTTTTGTCTCCGTAATTTAAAGGTGCCGCTAAAATTTATTTCAGTTGAGGGGGCGAGTGTATTTATCTTAGATGATGATGTTAAGTTTTGGGGTGAAAAGGTTTGCCTCAATGGGTTCGTGTATGAATTTTTTAATGTGCGTGCGGACACAAGCGCTTCTAGGCGTGTTAAATGGTTGGATTGTGAAGTTAATAGTTATGAAAGTGAAGGTGGTGTAATTCGCTTTCAACCACAACCTTGGCGTCAGTTGAAAAAAATTTTTGAGGAAATGGGGCATGCAGAAGAAGCGAGGGAAGTTGGGATTGCATATGAGGAGCGTCTTCGTAAATTTGGTCTCATTGGTCAAATGCCTAAAGACTGGAGGCCGTGGCGTCAAAAGCTATTCTCTCGGCTAGTACTCGATCTGCACTACTGGTATGGAAAGCTCACTGGATTTGGCTATCGACCTCATTTGCTGCTGGGTTGGTTTGCGTGCGTCTGGTTGGTGTGTAGCGTTATCTATTGGGGAGCAGCTTCTCATGGGCTGTTCGCTCCAAGCAATCCGATAGTCTTTCAGAATGACGCCTATTTGACTTGTCGCCCTGATCGTGAGGCAGCCTGGCAACTCGCTAATCCTTATCGTTTGGCGAAGAGCGTTCCAGAGGAGCTCAAAGGAGAAGGTAATTGGTACCTTTGCCCTGAATTGCGGGAGGAGTACACCGGATTTAGTCCGGTAGCATTTTCACTGGATCTTTTGCTTCCTCTTGTGGATTTGCATCAGGAAAATGATTGGGCACCGTTGATTGCGACACCCAAATCAAATGTATTTTGCGAGTTTTTCAGCTTTGTGTTGAGTGGCAAACGAATAGTCAGGTTTGTCATGTGGATAGAGATTTTATCGGGCTGGGTTTTTAGCTTGTTGTTTGTGGCAGTCGTATCGGGTCTGACGAAGCGCAAAGACTGACCTGGAAATTTGGAAAGGAATTGAATATCTAAAAAATGGATAACACTTAGAGATATTACCCGTTATATAGATATTCGATTCGGTTCTACCATGAACTCAACCTCACCTGAGGACAGGAGTTCATGATGATTTGCCCCAACAGCGCCAAACCCGGCATCAAGCCATTCAGCCAGCTTCAGCACCCCCGTGAAGTGATCCGTCAATTCACACCGAACTGGTTCGCCGCGACCATGGGTACCGGCGTGCTGGCGTTGGCGCTGGCGCAATTGCCTATCGCCATCCCCGGGTTGCACGCCGTGGCCGAAGGGCTGTGGTTGTTCAACATTTTGTTGTTCGTGCTGTTTACCGCTGCCTACGCCGCCCGCTGGATTCTGTTCTTCGACGAGGCGCGGCGGATCTTCGGGCATTCCACGGTTTCGATGTTCTTCGGCACCATTCCCATGGGGCTGGCGACCATCATCAACGGCTTTCTGTTGTTCGGTCTGCCGCGCTGGGGCGACGAGGTGATTCAGCTTGCCGAGGTGTTGTGGTGGCTGGACGTGGCGATGTCGCTGGCCTGCGGTGTGCTGATTCCCTACATGATGTTTACCCGTCAGGAACACAGCATCGATCAGATGACTGCCGTCTGGCTGTTGCCGGTGGTGGCCGCAGAAGTGGCGGCCGCCAGCGGTGGACTGCTGGCGCCGCACCTGGCCGATGCCCACTCGCAACTGGTGGTGCTGGTGACCAGTTACGTGCTCTGGGCCTTTTCTCTGCCAGTGGCGTTCAGCATTCTGACCATCCTCTTGCTGCGCATGGCCTTGCACAAACTGCCTCATGAAAACATGGCGGCGTCGAGCTGGCTGGCCCTGGGGCCGATCGGCACTGGTGCGCTGGGCATGTTGTTGCTGGGCGGCGATGCCCCGGCGATCTTCGCGGCCAATAGCCTGCCGGGCATCGGCGAAATGGCTTCGGGCCTGGGGCTGGTCGCCGGGATCACGCTGTGGGGCTTCGGTTTGTGGTGGATGTTGATGGCGCTGCTGATCACTTTGCGTTACCTGCGTGACGGCATTCCGTTCAACCTCGGCTGGTGGGGCTTCACCTTCCCGCTGGGCGTTTATTCGCTGGCCACCCTGAAACTGGGCAGCACGTTGCACCTGACGTTCTTCAGTGTGGTCGGTTGTGTGCTGGTGACGTTGCTGGCGGTGATGTGGCTGATCGTCGGCAAACGCACGCTGCAAGGTGCGTGGCGCGGCGAGCTGTTTGTTTCACCGTGCATTGCAGGTTTGAAGAAATAACCTGCAAAGATTAGGTAATGTGTGGCCTGGATCGCGGTTCGAGATTCTTATAAGCGTAGCCAGTCCACTCGCTACCTTCTCTTTCCAAAAACAACAGGGTCACACGGAAGATGAGTCACCCCTCACAGTTCAACCTGCTGCGCACCCGGCGCTTCCTGCCGTTCTTCATCACCCAGTCGCTGGGCGCGTTCAACGACAACGTATTCAAGCAGTCGCTGATCCTCGCCATTCTCTATCGGCTGACCATCGAAGGTGACCGCTCCATCTGGGTCAACCTGTGTGCGCTGCTGTTTATTCTGCCGTTCTTTCTGTTTTCGGCGTTGGCCGGACAGTTCGGGGAAAAATTCGCCAAGGATGCACTGATCCGTCTGATCAAACTGGCAGAAATCGCCATCATGGCCGTGGGATCTGTCGGCTTCCTGTTCGATCACCTGTCATTGATGCTGGTGGCGCTGTTCGCCATGGGCACGCACTCGGCGCTGTTCGGGCCGGTGAAATATTCGATCCTGCCGCAGGCATTGCGGGAAGACGAACTGGTCGGTGGCAACGGGCTGGTGGAAATGGGCACGTTCCTGGCAATTCTTGCCGGTACCATCGGTGCCGGGGTGATGATGTCGTCGGCCAATTACGCGCCGGTGGTGTCCGCCGCGATTGTCGGCATCGCCGTGCTGGGTTATCTGGCCAGTCGCAGCATTCCCCGCGCCGCGGCGGCGACCCCGGAAATGCGCCTGAACTGGAACATTTTCAGTCAGTCGTGGGCGACCTTGAAACTCGGCCTGGGGCAGACGCCTGCGGTGTCGCGCTCGATTGTCGGCAATTCGTGGTTCTGGTTCGTCGGGGCGATTTATCTGACGCAGATCCCGGCTTACGCCAAGGAATGGATGCACGGCGACGAAACCGTGGTCACCCTGATCCTCACGGTGTTTTCGGTCGGTATCGCGCTGGGTTCTATGCTGTGCGAGAAACTTTCCGGGCGCAAAGTCGAGATCGGCCTGGTGCCGTTTGGCTCGTTCGGCCTGACCGTTTTCGGGCTGTTGCTGTGGTGGCATTCCGGTGGGATTCCGGAAAGCGCTGTTGGCCATAGCTGGACCGAAGTGCTGAGTTTCGGCCATGCCTGGGCGATGTTGATCGATGTGCTGGGCCTCGGGGTCTTCGGCGGTTTCTACATCGTGCCGCTGTACGCATTGATCCAGTCGCGCACCGCCGAGAACGAACGGGCGCGGGTGATTGCCGCCAACAACATTCTCAACGCGCTGTTCATGGTGATTTCGGCGATTGTCACCATCGTATTGCTGAGCGTGGTCAAGCTGTCGATTCCGCAGCTGTTCCTGGTGGTGTCGCTGCTGAACATCGGCGTCAACGCCTACATCTTCAAGATCGTCCCCGAGTTCAGCATGCGTTTCATGATCTGGCTGCTGAGCCATTCCATGTACCGCGTCGAGCATCGCAACCTTGAAGCGATTCCCGATGATGGCGCGGCGTTGCTGGTGTGCAACCACGTGTCGTTCGTCGATGCGTTGCTGATTGGTGGCGCGGTGCGTCGGCCGATTCGCTTTGTCATGTACTACAAGATCTACAACCTGCCGGTGCTGAACTTTATCTTCCGCACGGCGGGGACTATTCCTATCGCCGGACGTCAGGAAGACATCCAGATCTACGAAAAGGCCTTCACCCGGATTGCCCAGTATCTGAAGGACGGTGAGCTTGTTTGCATCTTCCCGGAAGGCAAGTTGACCGCCGATGGCGAGATCAACGAGTTCAAGGGCGGGCTGACGCGGATTCTCGAAGAGACACCGGTGCCGGTGATTCCGCTGGCGTTGCAGGGCTTGTGGGGGAGTTTCTTCAGTCGCGATCCCGATAAAGGTTTCTTTCACCGGTTGTGGTCGCGGGTGACGCTGGTGGCGGGTTCGCCGGTTGCCGTTGAAGCGGCGCAGCCAGCGGAGTTGCAGGCGTTGGTGAGAGAGTTGCGCGGGACTGTCAGGTAGTTGTTAAGAAAGCCGCCATCCCTGACGGATGGCGGCAACGGCTCAGGCGCTGACCTTGAGCCCGATCAATCCGGTGACGATCAACGCCACACTGGCCAGGCGAATCAACGCCATCGACTCGCCAAACAGGATGATCCCGGCAATCACCGTGCCCACGGCGCCGACGCCAGTCCAGATCGCATAGGCCGTGCCCAGCGGCAATTCCTTCATCGCCAGACCCAGCAAGCCCAAGCTGACTGCCATGGCGGCAACGGTGAGAACGGTCGGCAGCGGACGGGTGAAACCATCGGTGTATTTCAGGCCGACGGCCCAGCCGACTTCGAACAGGCCGGCGAAAAACAGAATGATCCAGGACATGAAAGACCTCCATCGATTGACGGGGCCGTCCCCAGATTGAAAACTCGATTGAGCCGCAGGGTCGTCCCCGCGTGGCGCACATACTACCTAAAAATGTGCGCCGCGCATTGATCCGGGATCAGTCGGCCGCTTGTTGTGCCAGCGTCTCACGGTCTTCTTTTTCGCTCATCCGCCGGAAGTACGTCGAAAGCAGCGCCCCGGAAATGTTGTGCCACACACTGAACAGCGCGCTCGGCACCGCCGCCAGCGGCGAGAAATGCGCACTGGCCAGCGCAGCCCCCAACCCCGAGTTCTGCATGCCGACTTCCAGCGCCAGGGATTTGCGCTGCGGCAGCGGCAGGCCGAACAGGCGCCCGGTGAAATACCCCAGCAGATAACCGAAGCTGTTGTGCAGCATCACCACGGCCATGATCAGCAGGCCGGATTCGGCGATTTTCGCCTGACTGGCGGCAACCACGGCGGCAACGATGATCACGATGCTGACCACCGACACCAGCGGCAACACTTCCACCGCGTGGCGCACCTTGTCACCGAGCACACGTTGCGCGACCACGCCGAGGATGATCGGCAGCAACACCACTTGCAGGATCGACCAGAACAACTCCATGAACGAAACCGGCAACCAGGCCGAGGCCAGCAGCCAGATTAGTGCGGGCGTCAGCAGCGGGGCGAGGAGAGTGGTGACGGCGGCGATGGCCACCGACAGCGCCAGGTCGCCACGGGCCAGCCAGGTCATGACATTCGATGAGGTGCCGCTCGGGCAGCAACCGACCAGAATCACGCCGACGGCGATTTCCGGCGGCAGATGAAAGATCTGGCACAGCAACCACGCCATTCCCGGCATGATCACGAAATGCGCGACCACGCCCAGCGCCACACGCCACGGATGGCGGGCGACGGCAGCGAAGTCGTCGAGTTTGAGGGTCAGGCCCATGCCGAACATCACCAGCCCGAGCAGCGGCACGATCGCGCCTTTGAGGCCGAGGAACCAGGCCGGTTGCAGGAACGCGATCACCGCGAAAATCAGAACCCAGTAAGCGAAGGTGTTGCCGACAAAACGACTCAGTGCAGCCAGTGCGCGCATGGCCTGTTCCTTATTATGTGAAAACGCCACCGAAGCGGTGGCGTTTGAAGATAACCCAAAGACTGCGCAGAGGCTTAGATGCCCTGCGGAGTCTCTTCGCCGCCCAGTGCTTCAACCAGCGCCGGCAGGAAGTCGCCGAACGTCAGCATCATCAGGGTGAAGCTGGCGTCCAGTTGGCCGAGGGCTTCGTCGCCGCCGTCCTGCTCCGCCTGATCCTGCAGCAGATCTTCGAACTTCAGGCGCTTGACGGTCATCTTGTCGTCGAGCATGAACGACAGTTTGTCCTGCCAGGCCAGCGACAGTTGAGTCACCACCTTGCCGGTGCTCAGGTGCAGCTGGATTTCTTCGCTGGTCAGGTCCTGACGCTTGCAACGCACGATGCCGCCGTCTTCGTGGGTGTCGCGCAGTTCGCACTCGTCCAGCACGAAGAAGTCCGGGGCGGCTTGCTGGGTGGTGACCCATTCGGTCATCACGGCGGTCGGCGCGGTTTTCACGGTCAACGGGCGAACCGGCAGGGTGCCGATCACTTCACGCAGGGTGGAGAGCAGGTCTTCGGCGCGTTTCGGGCTGGCCGAGTTGACCAGGATCAGACCCTGTTTCGGCGCGATGGCGGCGAAGGTCGACGAGCGGCGGATAAACGCGCGCGGCAGGAAAGCCTGGATGATTTCATCCTTGATCTGATCGCGTTCCTTCTTATAGACCTTGCGCATCTGCTCGGCTTCGATCTCTTCGACCTTTTCCTTGACCGCATCGCGCACGACGCTGCCCGGCAGGATGCGTTCTTCTTTACGGGCGGAGATCAACAGGAAGTCACCGCTGACGTGCACCAGTGGAGCATCTTCGCCCTTGCCGAACGGCGCGACGAAACCGTAGGTGGTCAACTCCTGGCTTGCACATGGACGCGCCAGTTTGGTGGCCAGTGCAGTTTCCAGCGCCTCGGCATCGACAGGCAGGTCTTGGGTCAGGCGATAGATAAGCAGGTTTTTGAACCACATGGGGTGAGTCTCTCCTTTATACAAAGGGGGGCATTATTGTCTTCGCCGGGTCATAGGCCAACCCTTCTCTAAGCCTTTGGAAGGGCTAAGAAAATTAATTAAAAAAGTGCTTGCCAGAGGTTGGGTCGCTCCGTAGAATGCGCGCCACACCGAAGCGAAGGGTGATTAGC